>NZ_QUJN01000001.1:0-1058339 GCF_003480665.1 Clostridium sp. AM28-20LB
CATGTGCTTGGCAGAATCCGCCGTTTTCAGAGAGAACATTCCTCCAGACAGGTCCAAAGCCGATGGGATTATGCAAAAAGGCTGAATATGGAGCTGTCCCGCAAAATAGCTGCGGAGATCACGAAATATGCCGCAGAGTATCAGGCAGATGTAATTGTTTTTGAGTATCTGGAAATGCAGGGAAAAATATCCGGAAAAAAGAAACAAAAGCTTCATTTATGGAGAAAGCGGGATATTCAGAAACTGTGTGAACATCAGGCACATCGGAACAGAATTCGTGTGTCCAGGGTCAGTGCCCGGAACACCAGCAGGCTGGCCTGTGACGGAAGCGGAGCGGTAGTAAGAAATCAGGAGAACCATAGCCTATGTACCTTCCGGACGGGAAAACAGTACAACTGCGACCTGTCAGCATCCTATAATATTGGAGCGAGATATTTTATACGGGAACTTTTAAAACCCTTGCCGGAAACGGGAAGGTCTTCACTGGAGGCAAAAGTACCTGCAGTGAAGCGTAGAACCTCATGTGTTTATGCAGATTTAAGAAAGCTTTATGTAGAAGTAAACAATTTAAAAGCGGCATAAACGCAGGCAGATATACAGCGGACTACCTGTAATGTGGAAACCAGCCGTATCCGGCATGGGAAAAGTGCGTATCCGCACAAATTCTAAGTTACTGGCGTATCCGCCGATATTTAGTCTTGCCGTTTAAAACGGCTGAGAAGCACGTGACTTTAGCCATGTGAGGTTCACTTTGTATGAACATCAGTCAACCTGGAATCCGAATATGCCGCTGCGTTTTCTGATTTATGTGACGAAAGAATACCAGATGCTCATTCGGAATCAAACGCTGTATGCGTCAACGCTGGTAGAATTGCCGACCCCACACTTTGTTGTATTTTACAATGGAGAAGAGGAGCGGGAAGCGGAAAGTGTTCTGAAACTGTCACATTCATTCTGCCAGAAGGCGGATGAACCAGAGCTGGAATTGATAGTGAAGGTATTGAATATTAATCTGGATAAAAAACAGAGGATTTTGGAAACTTGCTGCCTGTTGAAAGAGTATATGCTTCTGGTTGACAAGATTCGTAAATATGCGGCAGAGTATAAGGACATAAACCGGGCGGCAGAGCAGGCTGTGACGGAATGTATTGAGGAAAATATACTGGCTGATTTCCTGAGAAAGAATCGAACGGAGGCGATAGAGGTGTGTATTTTCGAATATGATGAGAAACGGGAAAAGGAATTGATTCGGAAGGCAGAGTATGCGGAAGGTAAGAAGGAAGGATTAAAGGAAGGTCAGAAGCAGGGTGAAGAACGAGTGTTTGGAATTTATAGATTATATCGAGATAAATATACAGAAAACCAGATTGCAGAACAGATGAAAATAGATGTGGATGAAGTTAGGAATATTTTGGAAAAGTTTAAGGAATAGGTGCGGCGGTTGGTTATACATATGCTAATATTATCATTGAACCGCAAAATCCGGATAATGGCATTATCTTTGAATTTAAGCATTCCAAGGAAGTGTCAGGATTAGATAAGACCTGTGAAAGAGCGCTCAAGCAAATCAGAGATCGAAGGTATTCTGAGTATCTGAAAAATGATGGTCGCCATAATATAATGCTTTATGGCATCGCTTTTTACAAAAAGAGATGTAAAGTAGTGGTTGAGAAACTGAAAGAAGCATAATGTTGATCAGCCCGCTTACTATAATCGTATACGATTTGTAGGTGGGCTTCTTTTTTGATGCTATGTCAATAGTTGGGAGAGAGTATGAAATTTCTAAAGATAAGTGCAAAATTATGTTTGATGCTGCTTGCAAGTCTGTTTGCAGGCATATTTTTACTATGGTGCGTATTTTTGCTGCCGGATCGTTTGACCCAGACGCATGCAGCCCGATCGGCGGAAACATTTTCTTATGAAGGGATAGGTGCGGCGGTTGGTTATACATATGCGGATCAGCTGGATAACTGGACGGATGCGCTTATGATTGGAAATGCCTGTTATCAGAAAGAAGATGCCAGTGCGCTGAACCGCGCGGCTGCAGCCTACCGACCAGATTATCAGAATGGAGATCCGATTACTTCGTTAGATGCATACGTGAAGGCGGAGGAGGACGTTGGCAGTATTGCGTACCCGCGTTATTGGCATGGCTATCTGGTGGCGCTTAGGCCGCTTTTGATGGTAACCGATTATTTGGGTATACGGTCAATTAATACAGTCTTTTTTGCGGTTACAATATTATTACTGGTGTTGGTTATAATAAAAAGAAAACAATATCAGTTGTTCCTGCCGTTGGGGATTACGATTTTATTTTTGCGTCCATTAGCGATTATTCATTCGCTGCAGCTTTCGACGGTATTTTACCCGACGATGCTGTCGGTTATTGTGTGTATTTATTTTCAGAAATGGATGTGCAGGGAGGGACATTTTCTTTATCTGTTTTTGATGAATGGGATTGTGATTGCATACGCGGATTTGCTTACATATCCGGTCGCTTCATTAGGGGTATTACTGACTGTTTTTATGATGATTCAGGAAAAAACGGCGCCTGCAGAGAAGATTCGGCAGATTGTGGCTGGTTCAGTCGTTTGGGGATTTGGCTATTTTGGCATGTGGGCAGGAAAATGGCTGATTTCTTCGATTATTTTACGTCAGAATGTTTTGGCAGATGCCGTTTCGCAGGCACAGGTCCGCGTTTCCAGCAGCTATGGAGAAAATCATTTTTCCAGAGTGATGGTATTTATGCGGAATATAGGTGCCGGATTTATAGGTGTTCTGGTATTAGCGGCGGTTGTCTTTCTTCTGTTGACGATTTTTATGCTGTGGAGAAATAGACAAAGCCTGCATGTTCGGAGTGGCTGGCGGGAGCTCTTCCTATGTATGTTGCCATATCTTATGATTTGCCTGATTCCGTTTGCCTGGTATAGTGTGTTTGTGAATCATTCTTATATCCATATCGTGTTTACATACCGGGCACTGGCAGCAGCGGTGTGCGCGTGGAGTGGAATGTGCATGGTAAAAATGGAGTTTGTGTTTTATAGATAGTAGTGTGCTAAAATTTTAGGAGCGGGTAAAACGCGAAAAAGAGCTTTAAACGAAATAAGGATGGAAGAAATCACCCCCAAAGTAAATTCTTCCATCCTTTTTCTTACTCTTTTACAATTCGAAACTCCCTCCATTTTCCGCTCCGGTAGCGCATCACAACTACGAAGCAGGCGATCAGCCATGCGGGCGGCATGCTCACATAGTAGCAGCGGAAGCCAACCGGGGTGAGCGCCAGCAGGAAGGAGAGCGCGAGGCGGATGCCCAGGTTGATGAAGCCGGAAGCTGCCGGGATCTTGACATCGCCTGCACCCTGCAGAAAACCGCAGGTGATGTTGGTGATCGTGCTGGTCCAGATGAAGAACATCAGGATGTCGAGATGTTCCTTTGCGCGCCGCAGGGACTCTCCGGTGATGTTGAAGATCTGGAGAAGCGGCCGGTCAAAAAGCAGAACTACGATACTGATGGAGATACTGATCAGGACGCCCATCAGGATGGTGGTGCGGTAGCCGCGGCGGGCACGGTCCAGTTTTTCAGCGCCGATATTCTGTCCGGCGAAGCTGGAAATGGCGACGTTAAAGCTCTGGGACGGGATGTGCGCGAGCTGTTCGACCTTCAGCATGGCAGCGTAGCCCTCGATGCTGGGAGCGCCGAAGGAGTTGATGAGACGCTGCAGGATGAGGAAACCGATCGAATTGACGCCCGTCTGCAGCATGATCGGAATACTCAGGCGCATCAGCAGCGCCCCCTGTCCCTTCCAGGCGCAGAGATAACGCCGTTTCGGCAGCAGATCCGGGAAAATATGCCGCAGATACAGGAAACTGGCGATGGCGGAACCTGCCTGTGCGATCACGGTCGCGGCAGCCGCGCCAGAGACGCCCATATGAAAGATGGAGATAAACACACAGTCCAGCACAATGTTCAGGGCGGCGGAGATCATCAGGAAAATGAGCGCGCCGCGCGAATCCCCGTGTGCCCGCAGGATGCCGTAGGTGACATTGTAGAGCAGCTGGAAAATAATTCCGCCGCTGTAGATCAGAAAGTATGCCATACTGTCGAAACGCATTTCTTCCGGTGCCTGCAAAAAGCCGAAAATAACTGGACGGGCTGCCAGAAAGCAGGCGGCAGTTAAAAATATACTTGCGATCACGGCAATCAGATAGGAGACGGAGATGGATTCCTGTATATCCGTCTCTTTTTTGGCACCGAAATACTGGGCGACTGCGATGTTGACGCCGGCACCGATGGAGGTGCAGATGGCGGTCAGAAGCCAGGTCATGGAGCTGGTCAGTCCGACGGCTCCAAGGGCGGTCGCGCTGATGAGGTTTCCGACGATCACGCTGTCAGCGAGGTTGTACAAAACCTGCAGCAGGTTTGCCCCCATGATGGGCAGGGAAAAGAGCAGGATGGAGGACCATTCCCGCCCTTCGGTCATATCTTTTTTCATATGTATAAAACTCCTTTGATACAGCTAAAATCATGAGTTTAGTGTAGCATAGGGGATGGAAAAAGTAAAGAGAACGGAAAGTGCTGTAAGATAATCTGGTGGCAGCAGAAATTTGTCGTGGGTTCAATGGGGCGCAATGGTAAGATGTAGGCTGTGATTGTAGAATGTAGGCAGGCTGGAATATTTATTTCGTAAGAAAATTGGAAGATTTAGAATACAGGAAGCGCTTGTCAAGTGGAAAGAGGAGGATCTATAATAGAATAGGTTTAACAAATATTAAGAAAAAGAGATGAGGAAATCTTGAATCACAACATGGAAATGACGGAGAAACCGACGGGAAGCGGGGCAGCACGGTGGGGCTTTTATCTGATGGGGCTTCTGATTCTGGCGATGGGGCTTACACTCAATACCAAAGCAGGACTCGGAGTGTCGCCGATTATTTCACTTTCGTATGCAGCGTCCGTGATCTGGAACCGGAATTTTGGTGATATGACCTTTGTCCTGTATGGTATCTTTGTCTTGATTCAGGCGGCGATTCATCTGCGGGAGAAAGGAGAAGCAGGACGCAGCTTGCTTATGAAAGATGCTCTGCAGTTTCCATTGAGTATTGCATTTACAAGATTTCTGAATGTATTTTCAGCGTGCATACCGCCGCTGGAAGAATGTGGACCGGCGGCTTCTGGACTTTTAGGACGCCTGGGAGTGCTGATGCTTGCCCTGATTTTTACAGGCATCGGCGCGGCGATGTCCCTGTCAATGCGGCTGGTGCCAAATCCGGGCGATGGTCTGGTGCAGGTGTTTGCAGACACCTTTGGAATCGACACAGGTCTGATGAAGAACTGTGTCGATGCAACCTGTATCGTTTTGTCACTGCTCATGGGGCTTTTGTTTGCGGGAAAACCGGTGGGAATCGGCATTGGAACGGTCTGTGCTGTCATGCTGGTGGGGCGCGTGATTGCGCTGTTTCATCATATTTTTGGAAAGGCGATGCTGCAGGCGGCTGGACTGGAAAGTGGCAGGAACTGACAGAGTGTGTGGAAAAAGGTGTGCGAAAGATAAAAGCAGCCGATTTTTGAGTGAAATTCAGATACATAAAATAATAGGAGATAAATAAGATGAAATTGAGAATGAAGCGGAAAGCAATGGTAGTATTGGCAGCAGGCATGTTGATGAGTGCGGCAGCTCCGGCGGCTGCGATGGCGGCGGAGAAAGCGACAGGACCGGCGCTTACGGCAAGCTACAACGGGGATGTAAATACACTGGAGGCGGCGAAGGATGCAACGCAGCTGATTGTGGTGATTGGCAACCGCCAGGATCCGGCGAAGAGCCGTCTGGACTGGTATAAACGCGATGCAGATGGAAAACTGGTGCAGGTGATGTCGAAAGAAGCGGTCAGCGGCATGAACGGTATCACGATGCAGAAGCAGGAGGGCGATAAGAAGACGCCGGCGGGTGTGTACCGCTTTACGATGGCATTTGGCCTGAAGGCAAATCCGGGAACGATTCTGCCGTATCACCAGATTGTGGACGGCGATTATTATGTGGATGACGGAAACAGCCAGTATTATAACAAGCTGGCAAATACGAAGCAGGTACAGAAGGACTGGAATTCGGCGGAGGATCTGATGGCGCAGGCGCCGCAGTATAATTATGGCCTGGTACTGGATTATAATCCGGAGTGTATACCGGGAAAGGGATCGGCGATCTTTCTGCATTGCCCGAAGAGCTGGAATAATACGGGAACTTCCGGATGCATCAGTATTCCGGAGGAAGATATGAAACAGGTTGTGTGCCAGGTGGATACCGGGACGAAGATTGTGGTGGTGCAGGATGAGAGCGATTTAGCAAATTACTAATTAGATAGGCTGTGAGAGTCAGATCTCATTTGGGGATTTTTATCTGGAAGCAGATAGGAACCCCCAGATGAGTTTTTTTGTTTCATAGGACATAATTTCCTAATGAAACCCAAAAACGCCGGACAATATCCGGCGCTCAGGTGTCTCAAAATATCTGTCCCTACGTTGGCATTATCCAAATCAGGTTTTGGGTCGGAACTTTTGGTTCCCTTTCAGCCTGCATCACAAGCTCCCCATTATCGAAATGAATTGTAGCATGATTTGGAAAAATAGCAGTGGCAACTCTGGTTTTATGATTTATTTGCCCCGCCCATCTGCTGGCTCAGCATCCGCAGCATTTCCGCCTGCCGTTTCTGCGCTGGGGGCATTTGGTCTGTCAGGATCGAAAAAAGAGTGTCCATTTCTGAGGTTGAGAATTGCGGGGAACCGTTGCTGCCCCGGAGACTCATGAGAAGCGGCAGAAGCTTGTCTTGCGGCGTGTTTCTTGCCTGATCGGCTAACTGTTCCATCTGTTTTATTTTGTCTGGATCCATGGAGCGGAGTCTCGGATCCTGTTTCCAGTTTTGAAATTCCATAGTGTGTGCCTCCTGTCTGTTTGAAGTGGATGTGCCAGATGCACGGTCTGTGGGTTTTTTCTGTCTGCGGGAATATTCGGCTTGCGGGTAAAGAACAGATGCCGGAACTGCATCAGAATTGGGTGAATCATTCTGGATATCTTGCGAAGTCGGAAAGGATGCTGTCTGCGGCATATTTTGCCAGTAGGATTCATAGAGGCGGGAACCTTCGATAAAATTTAAGACCAGATCGATCGAACTTTGCTCTTCCTCTGTGCCATACGGCTTGATCGCTTTCAGCATATCAACCGGCGAATCCTTGTCGCGTTCGCCCACCGAGCAGATTCCGATCTCACCGTCGGCCGGATCAGCAAATAGCTGCATCGTCTTTTCTAGTTCGCGGAATTTCACAAACAGGGAGAAAAAACGCTGTTCCGGGATGTGAATATAGGGAAGCGCCGCCTTGACAAGCTGCATATGTGGGAGTGAGGTCAAGCGGTCTAACTCGGTCATTTTGAGAGAAACATCTTGGTTCACGAAAAAAACCTCCCAAATCTTTGTCTCAATATATGCAGATGAGAGGAAAAAAAGACGTTTTGGTTCACGGGTAGGCACTTTTGGAACCGAAAAAGAACGGGAATGTTTAAAGAAAAAAAGCTCCGGGACAGGAAAAACCACATATAGTATATTATAAAAAATAAGAAAGAAAAGGATTCAGAGCTATGAACACCCGGCTGATCATTGATGGAAATGCCGTTTATGAAATAGATGAAGACTGTCTCGCCTGCCGCGGACGGCGGACTGGATGCAGACGCTGTGTGGAACCGGGTTCCCGCACCCGGGGACGAAGCACGCCTTTACAGAAATTGGAACCTGCCAGTGAAAAATCACAAACTCACAAATAAAGAAAGATGTGGTATAATGTAAAGAAAGAAATTCCCCTCATTCCAGCCTGCCCAGCCACTTCCTCATGAGGTGTCAGGGAAAGCTGGAATGGGGATACCGTAGCAGAGCTCCAGAGTCCTAAGACAAACTGGCTCACAACAACATTGCATCAGGAACTGAAAGGACGAATCCATATGAACCCATATAAAATCATGCTGGTAGATGACGAGGAGGAAGTACGGACAAGCATCATACGCAAAATCGACTGGCAGGATGCCGGATTCGAGGTGATCGGGGATGCGGAGAACGGGAAGGAAGCGCTGGAAAAGATCGAGCAGAATGAGCCGGATGTTGTGCTGACAGACATCCGGATGCCATATATGGACGGGCTGGAGATGGCGGAGAATATACGGCAGAGATATCCGTCCATCAAGATCGTGATTTTTTCTGGTTTTGATGAATTTGAGTACGCCAAAAAGGCGATCAAGCTCAATGTGATCGAATATATTTTAAAGCCGGTCAATGTCGAAGAGCTGACGGCGATTTTAAAGAAAATCAAGAAAAATCTCGATGAGGAGATCGAGCAGAAGCGGAATGTTACCCTGCTTCGGGAAAGTTATATCAAGAGTCTTCCGGCGATCCGGGAACATTTTTTGAATGACCTGATTCACGGCGGCATGGAGGAAGCGCAGATTGAGGAAAAACTGAACGAATATGCGATCGACGTTGCGGGTGCGGTCAAATGGGTGATTGCGGCGATCCATCTGGAACCGGATGAGAAGGTGGACAAGGCAGTTTCGCTGCATCAGCAGCGGGAGCTGATTCCGATTTCCGTCCGCAATCTGATTGAGGAAAAACTGGAAGGGCAGTACCGTTTTATTGTGTTCCACTCTTCCTTTGAGACGATCCTTCTGGTGGCGATCGACAAAGACAATACGCAGACCGGACTGATTGCCCTGCTGGGCGATATCTGCAAGGAGACGAAGAAAATTCTGGAGGTATCGGTTACGATCGGCGTGGGTGAGAGCTGCAGTTCGCTGACGGATTTAAGCCGCCCGTGCCACACGGCACTCAATGCGCTCGGTTACCGTGCGATCACAGGTTCCGGCGGTGTGATCTGCATCGGCGATATGGAGCCGTCCGGGCATGAAAAACTCCGGTTCGACAGCCGGATGGAGTCGGAGCTTATAGCGGCAGTCAAGTTTGGACCGAAGGAAAAGATCCGTTCCGTGATAGACGGGATTGTGAGCCGGATGGAGGATGCGCGGGTGCATTACCGCCAGTATCAGGCGTATGTGCTTGCGATCATCAATGTGCTGACACAGCTCTCCCAGCAGTATGATCTGCGGATCAGCGAGATGTTTGGCGTGGAAAATGATTATTTCGAGATTCTGGGGCGCGTCCAGAAGATGGAGAATGTCCGCCCGTACCTGACCGAGGTGGCGCTCAAGATGAATGCCGGAATGGAAGAAGAGCGGAGCAATACGACAAAAAACGTGATCCGCGAGGCGAAGCAGTACATTCAGGACAATTTTCAAGATCCGGATCTGTCGGTGGAGAAGATCTGCCGCCATCTGCATATGAGCCCGGCGTATTTTTCAACGATGTTTAAGAAGGAGACGGGACAGGCGTACATCGCCTATCTGACCGATGTCCGGCTGGGGCGCGCGGTCGAGCTTCTGATGGCAACTGACGACAAGACGTATATCATCGCGGAAAAGGTCGGCTACCCGGAGCAGAACTATTTCAGTTACGTATTTAAGAAAAAATTCGGTGTTTCCCCGACGCGGTACCGCACGGCACACCGGAGCGGGGAGGCATAATGGGTAAAAAAAGGACGATCTGGAAGAAAAAGCTCTTTGACGATGCCAGCATCCGGTCGATGATCTTTATCTATTTTACGATCACGGCGCTGGCGGCGAGTGTACTGATCTCCCTGTCGCTGTACCAGAGAATGTCACGGCAGGTCACGGAAGTAGTACAGGAGGAGAGCCAGAACCTGATCGCGCAGGTGGGGCGCTCTGTGGAGTCGTATCTCCGCACGATCATGAAGCTGTCCGACTCGCTTTATTATGGCACGATCAAGAATGCCGATCTGTCGAGCCAGTCGCTTGGAAGTGAATTTACGCTTCTCTACGATAATAATAAGGATAATGTGGAGAATATTGCCCTGTTTTCGGAGGATGGGGCGCTTCTGGAGGCAGTCCCGGCGGTGCGTCTGAAAAATGAGGTGGATGTGACGCAGGAAGAATGGTTCCGGAGCGCCTTAAACCGGACGGAAAACCAGCATTTTTCCCTGCCGCACGTACAGTATGTGTTTGACAATGCGGAAAATCAATACCGATGGGTCATTTCGCTATCGCGGGCGGTCGAACTGACACACGGAACCTCGACCTCGCAGGGCGTCCTTCTGGTCGATATTCGCTATTCGAGCCTGGAACAGCTCTTTGGCGGCATCACGACGGGGCGCGGCGGTTATTTCTATATGATCAGCGGAAATGGCGAGATTCTTTACCACCCGCAGATGCAGCTTCTGGATTCCGGCTGGGTGCAGGAGAACAATGGACAGGCAGCCGGCTATTCGGACGGAAATCATGAGGAGATATTTGCCGGAAAAAAGCGGATGGCGACGGTCAAGACGATCGGCTACACAGGCTGGAAGGTGGTCGGGGTGACGCCGGAAAATGCCGTGTCGCTCAACACGATCAAAACCCGGCTTTTTATCGTATTTGTCATTGCCCTCATTTTGTGCATTCTGGCTCTGATTAACTCTTATATTTCATCGAGGATCACGAATCCGATCCGCGAGCTGGAAAAATCGGTCGGCGTCCTGGAGGCGGGCAATTTAAGCGCATCGGTGTACATCGGCGGTTCGTATGAGATCCGCCATCTGGGAAAATCGATCAGTGATATGGCGGGTCAGATCCGCCTCCTGATGCAGGATATTGTGCGTGAGCATGAGGCGAAACGCAAGCAGGAGTTTGATACGCTGCAGTCGCAGATCAATCCGCATTTCCTCTATAATACGCTCGATATCATTGTCTGGATGATTGAAAATGAGCAGAAAACGGAGGCGGTCAAGGTGGTGACGGCGCTGGCGCGGTTCTTCCGTATCAGTTTAAGCCGCGGCAAGAGCTTAATTACTGTGAAGGATGAGCTGGAACACGTCCGGAATTACCTGATGATCCAACAGATGCGGTTTAAAAATAAGTTTACTTATACGATCGAGTCAGATGATGAGGTTTTGGAACTTGCAAGTTTAAAACTGATGCTGCAGCCGCTGGTGGAGAATGCGATCTACCATGGCATGGAATATATGGACGGCGACGGCGAGATCTTCGTGCGCGCCTGGCAGGAGGAAAAAGAGCTGTATCTGGAGGTGCGGGACAATGGGCTTGGCATGACGGAGGAACAGGTCGAGAGCCTCTTTACCGATACGGCGCACGTGGCATCCAAGCGCGGATCCGGCATCGGGGTACGCAATGTCAACGAGCGGATCAAGCTGTATTTCGGCGCGGAATATGGTCTTTCGATCGAGTCGGAGCCGGATGAGGGAACCACGGTGAAGATTCATCTTCCGGCAGTGCCTTACGAGAAAGTGCTGGAAGAGAAGAAAGTGTAAAAGTGGGGGCGACAGATCAATGCGATATGGAGTGAGAAAAAAAAAGGAGCTGGTGCTCTGGGGAATCCTGTGTGTGGGACTTATTTTGCTGTATCTCCTTTCCTCCACGGATTGGATCATCAAGGAAAAAGAGGTGGAGGTCTACCCGGTGTCCCTGATTATCAGCGATACTTCGGATGATGATTACGTCAACTTCCGCAAGGGCGTGGATCAGGCGGCGGTTGAGTATAATGTAGATGTCAGCTTTATTACCCTGTATGAAAAGGATAATCTGGCACAGCAGATGGAGCTGGTGCGCCGGGAAGCGGCAGACGGTGCCGGGGCAGTGATACTGGAGCCGGTTGATGAGCTGGAATGCCGCCAATATCTGGAAGAAAATACATATGGAACGCCGATTATCCTGCTGGGTGAATTATCACCGGATGAGGAGGTCAAGGGGGCGGTTCATATGGACTGGACGGCAGCCGGGAGAAAGCTGGGCGAGGCGATTACGGCGGAACAGAGCCCCGATCTTCCTGTTTGGATCTTTGCAGATAACCCATATATCGGCAAGGCGGGGGAGATGAAGCAGGGGCTGACGGAGGTGCTGGAAAAACAGGGCTTTTCCTATACCATTGTGCCGCGCGGCACCGATGATACTTACCGTTCCGTCATTGAAAAAACAGTTTATCCGGGCAGCGGCACGGCGGTGGTGGCGGCACTGGATTTCGCCAGCACAGCGGAGGCGGCGGAGATTGTCGGCGGAAGCAGCGTGTACGGAAAATACATTTCCGGGCTATACGGCGTCGGGATGATGCCGTCCCTGCTGGATCAGCTTGACAAGGGGACAATCCGGGGGCTGGTGGTGACAAACCAGTTTGACGCGGGCTATTTTGCGGTCAAAAAAGCAGTGCAGGCGATTGAAAAAGAGCAGGAGAGAAGCCAGCTTTCATTGGAATCCTACTATATAGAGAAGGATGAGCTGCGCTCGAAGAAATATGAGAAGATGCTGTACCCGATTGATTAAAAATCCGGGAGGGAGTATAGAAAGATGAAAAAAAACGGAAAAAGCATTCAGATGGCGCTGGCACTTCTGGCAGTGGGCACACTTCTTTTAAATGGATGCAGCGCGGCAAAACCGGCAGAAAAAAAGAGCATCCGTATCGGTGTAACGCTGTACCGGGGCGAGGATGCCTTTATCAACAATATCCGTTCCAGCCTGGAGGAAAAGGCGAAGGAATATGAGCAGCAGACGGGCATTAAGGTCAATCTGGAAATCATGGATCCGAAGGGAAACCAAAATACGCAGAACAGCCAGGTAGATCGTTTCCTTTCCCTGGAATACGATGCGATCTGCGTCAATATGGTGGATCGCTCAGCAGCATCGTATGTCATCAACAAGGCGATGGATGCCGGGACGCCGGTCGTATTTTTCAACCGCGAACCGGTCGAGGAGGACATGAAACGGTGGGAGCACCTCTATTATGTAGGGGAGGACGCGCGGGAATCGGCGGTTCTGCAGGGAGAGCTTCTGGTGGATGCGTATCAGGAAAATCCGGGCAGTCTTGATTTAAATGGGGATGGAACCGTGGGATATGTGATGTTGGAGGGCGAGCGCAGCCATCAGGATTCGCTGATCCGGACAGAGTGGTCGGTGCAGACGATGCGCGACGGAGATATTCCGCTGGAAAAACTGACCGGTGGTTCGGCAAACTGGGATCGGAGCCAGGCGGCGGCGCTGATGGAACAGTGGATCCGCCAGTTCGGGGATGCGATCGAGGTGGTGATCGGCAACAACGATGAGATGGCGCTCGGAGCTGCCGAGGCGCTTGAACGCGCCGGTGACACAAGGGGCGTCAAGGTGGTCGGCATCGACGGAACCCCGCAGGGAATCGAGGGGCTTAAGAGCGGAAAACTGTATGGAACAGTCCAGTGTGACAGCGACGAGTATGCAGAAGTGATTTTTGAGATAGCTGCCGCTGAGGCACTTGGTCAAAATGTACAGGAAAAGGTCGAATTAGAGGAAGGAACCTATTATCAATGCAGTCAGAAAGCGTTGACTGTTGCTGATTTACCATAAAATCCCACAGTTTCACACCGGAAAAACAAGAATATGTGAATAAAATCACAAAGGATCTAAAAAAATTTTATATAAGAACCAAGAAAATTATATGGAAAAGTGTACAAACGATCCGTATAATAAAGGTGTCGATAAGAAAAAATGACGAATCGGCGAAACTGTATAATGTGTGTATGCGGAAAATTTAACTGTTCGGTGGATCCGGACAGCGCAAACGGATACGCAAGTTTAAGGGAGGACAAACATTATGAAACTGAAAAAAGTAGCAGCACTTGGTTTGGCAACTGCAATGGCATTTTCCGTAACTGCTTGCTCCAGCAAACCGGCAGAGACAACTGCAGCGGCAGAAGAGACAACAGCAGCAGCTGACGCAGCAGAGACTGTTAAAGAAGCAATCGAAGGAAAAGATCCGGCAGAAGTTAAAGTTGGTATTTCTATTTACCAGTTCGCTGATAACTTCATGACACTGTATAGAAACGAACTTCAGAAATATTTAGTAGATGAGCTTGGCTTAAAGGCAGAGAACATCTCCATCATGGATGGTAAGAATGACCAGTCCGAGCAGATGAACCAGATCCGTAACTTCGTTACTCAGGGATTTGATGTTATGATCATCAACCTGGTTCAGGCTTCTTCTGAGCCGGATGTAACCAACATCTGCAACGAAGCAGGTATCCCGGTTGTTTACATCAACCGTGAGCCGGATGCTGAGAGAGAGCAGGCTTGGGTTGACGACGGCATCAAAGCTACTTATGTAGGTGCTGATGCTAGACAGTCCGGTACATATCAGGGTGAAGAGATCGCTGAGCTTGAGAACAAGGGTGATGCAGACGGCGACGGCGTTGTTCGTTACATCATGGTTCAGGGTGATCCGGAGAACGTAGATGCTCAGTACAGAACTGAGAAATCCGTTGAGGCTTTAAAGGCAGCTGGCGTAGAGGTTGAAGAGCTGACCAAGCAGCGTGGTGATTGGGATCAGACAAAGGGTCAGGAGATCACTGCTAACGCTCTGTCCCAGTACGGCGACAAGATCGATGTTGTATTCTGCAACAACGATGCTATGGCTCTTGGTGCTCTGCAGGCTATCGAGGCAGCTGGAAGAACTGTAAACAAAGATATCTACCTGGTAGGTGTTGATGCTCTGGTTGAGGTTGTTGAGAACGTTATGAACGACAAGATGACCGGTACCGTATTCAACGATTACTTCGGACAGGCTCATACAGCAGCTGACAAAGCTCTTGATTTCGTAAACGGCAAAGATGTTGACAACGTATACATGGTAGACTATGTAAAGGTTACAACTGAGAACGCTGGCGATATTCTGGAAATGATTAAATAATTGTAGCTGTTCAGAGAAGGACGGTTATGAACATATCACTCCCCTGCGGGGGAGTGAATAAAGTGTCGGGTGTGCAGATGGCACACCCGATTTTATGAAAGGAGAGAATGGGATGGCAGAGTACAGATTGGAGATGCGCGGGGTATCGAAAAGCTTCCCTGGCGTAAAAGCTCTGGACAAGATAAACCTCAAAGTACGTCCCGGCACCGTCCATGCACTGATGGGAGAAAACGGCGCTGGTAAATCCACCTTGATGAAATGTCTCTTTGGTATTTATCATATGGATGAAGGTGAGGTATATCTGGATGGAGAAAAAGTGGAGATCCACAATCCGGATGAAGCCCTTCACAGAGGACTGGCCATGGTACATCAGGAGCTGCAGCCGATACCTGAGAGAACGGTAGCAGAGAATATGTACACCGGTCGTTATCCAACCAAGAAATTTGGTCCGATTCAGGTCATCGACCATAAAAAGATGTTTGAAGAGACAGCAAAATGGCTGGACGATGTTAAGATGCCGTATAACCCGAAGGCAAAACTGGGAACCATGTCCATCGCCCAGATGCAGTCTGTCGAGATTGCCAAGGCTGTATCCTTAAATGCCAGAGTTGTAATTCTGGACGAGCCGACTTCCTCCTTGACGGATAATGAGGTAGAGGCGCTTTTCCGCATTGTCCGTGACCTGAAATCACGAGGCGTATCCCTCATCTATATTTCCCATAAGATGGCGGAGATTCGTGAGATTTGTGATGATATTACCATCATGCGAGACGGCACCTATGTTGGTTCCTGGCATATGGACGAGATTTCGGATGATGAGATCGTCAAACAGATGGTTGGTCGTGAGCTGACCAATATCTATCCTCCGAAGAATGATACAAAAGCCGGAGAGGTACTGCTGGATGTCAGAGGATATTCCAGTATCCATGATCGTTCCTTCCAGGATTGCTCCTTCACCCTTAGAAGAGGCGAGATTCTTGGATTCGGCGGTCTGGTAGGTGCTCAGAGAACGGAACTGATGGAAGGTATCTTCGGTATGCGTCATATTAAATCCGGAGAAGTTTATATTAAGGGTAAGAAAATGAACATTAAGCGTCCGCAGGATGCAATCCGGGGCGGTATCGGTATGATTACCGAGGACCGACGCGGAACTGGTATTCTGGGATGTCTGTCCATTGCAGATAATGTATCAATTTCCTCCCTGGATCAGTATTTACACTATGGTATCAAACTGAATAAGAAGAAGATTGAGCAGCTTGTCAAGGATAACGTGGCAAAGCTTTCAATCAAGACGCCGAGCAGTAAGACACTGATTCAGTCACTTTCAGGCGGTAACCAGCAGAAGGTTCTGATTTCCCGCTGGCTGGCCAACAACCCGGATATCCTCATCATGGATGAGCCGACCCGTGGTATCGACGTTGGTGCCAAGTATGAGATCTACCAGATCATGATTGACCTGGCAAAGCAGGGCAAAGGTATCATCATGATTTCATCTGAGATGCCGGAGCTGATTGGTATGTCGAACCGTATCCTTGTCATGTGTAATGGTCACATTACCGGTGAGGTACAGGGTGAGGAAGCAACTCAGGAGCGTATCATGAGCTACGCGACTAAGTTCTAAAGGAGGAAGAGAGAATGGATAAGAAACAACTGAATGTAAAAGATATATTGATCAATAACGGTATCGTTATTCTGATCCTGTTGATGGTTCTCTTTGTTGGTGTGACAAAACAGAACTTCTTCAGCCGTAGCAACTTTAGCAACATTTCCATCAACGTAGCATGCCGTTTCATCATCGCAGTCGGCGTATCCGGCTGTCTGATTACGAAAGGTACCGACCTTTCTGCAGGACGTCTGGTTGGACTTTCTGCCTGCCTGGCAGGTACTCTGCTCCAGAAGAGTGATTACAGCGGACATTTTGAACTTACCAAAGGATTTGGCGAGCAGAACGTATGGCTGATTCTCCTTATCTGTATTGCTATCTGCTGTGTATTTGGTCTTATCAATGGTATCGTAGTTGCTTACCTGAATGTACCGGCTTTCATCGGTACCCTGGGTATGCAGATGATCGTATACGGTATCAACCTGGTTTACACAAAATCCGTTCCGTTAGGCGGTTATCGTCAGGAGTATACCATCATTGCAAATGGTAACTTCTTCGGTATTCCGTACCTGTTCATCATTGCATTTGTCATCGGCGCGATCATGTGGTTCGTATTTAACTACACCCGCCATGGTAAATATATGTATGCAATCGGCGGCAACGAGGCAGCAGCAGAGGTTGCTGGTGTAAATGTTAAGAAAACCAAGATCATCATCTATGTAACAGCTACTGCACTGTATGCTATCGCAGGTTTCCTTCTGGGAGCTAAGTCCGGTGGTGCCGGTGTAAATACCGGTAACGGTTACGAGCTGGAGGCTATTGCAGCTTGTACCATCGGTGGTGTATCTGTAAACGGTGGTATCGGACGTATCTCCGGTGTTATCATCGGTGTACTCGTATTCGAGTTCTTAAAGACCTGTCTGCAGTTCCTTGGCATCGACCCGAACTACCAGTATATCGCACAGGGTATCGTTATCGTTGTTGCGATTGCACTGGATATCCGTAAGTACATTGCGAAGAAGTAATAAGATTAACTGTGTTCTGACGAGAATGTATGTATCATATGAAAAGTCGTCGGGAACCGTACATAAATATTGAAAACAAATCCGAAACTCCCTCTCCATGGATGCATGGCGGGGGAGTTTTTTATATAATGGGAGAATCCGTTGGAATCTCCTATTATATAAACAGCCCTGCCGGGCAGGATTTTTTCTTGTATAAATCTGAAAAGTTGTAATCGGCAGGGGGGATGGTGGAGAAGATGGCGTGCCAGCGCTTGCTTTGACAGTGACGGAAAAATATTTTTGGATTGCCTGAACTTATTTTTATGGATATAATAAGAGAAGAGGCTGTTTCAGAGTGAGCAGCAGAGAAAACAAGCCATATTCTGAAAGGAACAAGGATGAGCGAAAACGAAATGCTGGAAAAGAATGAGACGATAAAAGAAACAGTGAGCGAAAAACTGGAGACGGCGAAAGAAGCGGCAGAGGAGACGGCAGATAAAACTCTGGAGGAACTGGAAGCGGAAAATGAAAAGCTCCGCCGGGAGCTGGAACTCATGAAAGAAAAGACCATCAAAGAGCGCATCTATGACCATGTGCATGTCTCTGTGCGGACGATGGATATTTTTATCGGCGTGATGGTGGTACTGTTTGTGGTGGTTGTGGTGATGGGGATGCTGAATAAGTAGAAAGCAGCCGTGGTTAAAACTGTTTTGAGGATAAATGAGAGGAGGAAGAAAGATGATGTACCCATTTATGACCTTAAATGATGATACGGAAATTACCCATTCTGAAATGCGGGCAGATGGCAGGGTTAAAGTTTATATAGAAACACCCGATGAAAAAGATGGATTTCACAATGCGATATGCTATTTGCCAGATTACAAGTGGGAGAATATAAATGGTTATTCAGATATGGAAATGAGTTATTTCAAGAAACTGATTCGGGAAAATGCACACTTGATTATGGAGTTTTCACAAGAGGGAGGAATTCTGAGTGCCGCAAATTTTTAGGATTGGACCATATATTGTATATTTTTGGTCGAATGAAAATGAGCCGCTGGAACCGGTGCATGTCCATATTGCAGAGGGAAGAGCAACTTCAAATGCGACAAAAGTGTGGATAACCAGTACGGGCAAGGCATTGCTCAGCCACAATTCTTCCAAAATATCAGCCCAAATTTTGAACAGTATGATTCGGGTGATAGAGGCCAACAGTGAAGAAATTATAGAAAAATGGCTTTCTCATTTTGGAGAAATACGGTACTTTTGTTAAGACTTTTTAAGAAATATAAAAAGGACAACTAATTTTATGGAAATCGAACGCAAATATTTAATTAGTCACATTCCATTTGATATAGCCGGATACCCCTTCCACCAGATCGAGCAGGCATATCTAAGCACTGCCCCGGTTGTGCGTGTCCGTCAGGAGGATGACACCTATTATCTGACCTACAAATCCAAAGGACTGATGGCGCGGGAGGAATACAATCTGCCGCTGACGAAGGAATCCTATGAGCATCTCCGCTCGAAGGCTGACGGCAGGATTCTGACGAAAAAGCGTTATCTGATTCCGATGGAAGGAACGGAGTACACGATTGAGCTGGACATTTTTTTAGGTGAATATGAGGGATTGAAGCTGGCGGAGGTTGAATTTCCAAGTGAGGAAGCCGCACTTGCCTTTGTGCCGCCGGAATGGTTCGGGCGCGAGGTGACGTTTACGGGCGAGTACCAGAACAGTCGTCTGGCGCTAGCGGAAAACCTGGTATTAAAAACGAAAGAATAAAAACGAAAGAACAATACAAAGGTATACTATTAATGATAAAACAAGTAATGAATTGGATCAAAACGCACCGCTACTGTCTGGCAGGACTCTATATGCTGGTGTTTCTGTCAGGATTTTTTCTGCTGGAGCTGCATGAACCATCGGATGTTCATATTATACACTGTGCGGTCGATGACCTGATACCGTTTAATGAATGGTTTGTACTGCCGTATTTTCTGTGGTACGCGTGGGTGCCGGTGTTTATGATTTATTTTATGATCAAGGATCGGGAGGCATATCTGAGACTTTGCTTTGTGATGTTTGCAGGAGCAACCTTTTGCTTATTTGTCTACCTGCTGGCACCAAACGGTTTAAATCTGCGGCAGGAGATCACATCACAGAATTTCTGCGCGCAGATTGTGCGGTTTCTGCGGAGGGTGGATCCGCCGAACAATGTCTGCCCGTCGATCCATGTATCGAGCACTGTGGCGGTACATCTGACGATCTGCCACGCGGCAAGTGTGCGGAACAAGAAACCGATCCGTACACTTTCGTGGATTGTCACGATTCTGATTTGTCTTTCAACCATGTTCATCAAACAGCATTCGCTGGTCGATGTGCTTTGTGGCTGGATTTTGAGCCTGATTCTTGACGAGGCGGTGAATGTGTGGGTACTAGTAAAGGCATTTTCAAAAGGAAAAATGATTGCTTTGTGGAAAACAAATAAATAATTTAATATAAAAAGTGTTATAAAAACAAAGAAAAGGAGGAAATAATCATGGCTGTAGTATACGCATTTTTAGCAGATGGACTGGAAGAAGTGGAATGTCTGGCAACGGCGGACGTGCTGATCCGCGCGGGTGTGAAGGTAAAACTGGTTTCGATTACGGGTAAAAAAGAGGTGAAGGGCGCACATGGATTTGGCATTCATGCAGACACCCTGCTGCATGAGATTGATCCGATGAAAGCGGATCTTCTGTTCCTTCCGGGCGGTATGCCGGGAACGAAAAATCTGATGGCGTGCAAACCGCTCTGCGATGCACTGGTGCAGGCAGATGCTGCTGGAAAGCGCCTGGCAGCGATCTGTGCGGCTCCGAGCATTCTGGGGCAGCTGGGGCTTTTGAAGGACAAGAAGGCAACCTGCTATCCGGGCTTTGAGGATGCCCTGACCGGTGCGAAGCTGACGGGTGCGGGCGTTGTGACGGACGGCAATATCACAACGGCGCGTGGACTTGGATATGCGCTGGATCTGGGAATTGAGCTGGCATCGCTCTTAGTCGATCGCCCGGTAGCATTACAGGTCAAAGATTCCATTCAGTATGACCAGGTGTAGTTTCAACTAAAAAACACACAGAAAATACATCAAAAATGGCATAAAACCCACCTAAAACCACTCATAAACCCGCAAAAAGTGAACGCAAAATTATATTTTCCGCTAGTATTTAGCACGCAGATATGCTATAATGCTATCTTGAAGTGTAACGCCCGGTAGAATGGCGGTTCACATATAGAAGCAAGGAGGACCCCTTAAAATGAGTTTACAGGTAGAAAAATTAGAGAAGAACATGGCAAAGCTGACCATCGAAGTTCCGGCTGAAGAGTTTGATGCAGCAATCAAAAATGCGTACAACAAGAACAAAAACAAATTCAGCATCCCGGGATTCCGTAAAGGTAAAGCACCGTTAGCTATGCTGGAGAAGATGTATGGCGCTGGCATTTTCTATGAGGATGCAGCAAACGAAGTGATCGACGCATCTTATCCGAAGGCAGCAGAGGAGAGCAAGGAAGAGATTGTTTCCACTCCGGAGATCAAAGTAACTCAGATCGAAAAAGGTAAGGCATTCATCTACGAGGCAACCGTAGCTCTGAAACCGGAAGTAACTCTGGGCGAGTACAAAGGCGTAGAAGTTAAGAAGGCAGAAGCTGTTGTGACAGACGAGGATGTAGAGAACGAGCTGACTGCAGCACGTAAGAAAAACGGCAGACTGATCGACGTAGAAGACGGCGCAATCGAGGACGGCGACAACACTATCATCGACTTCACCGGCTACATTGATGACAAGACATTTGACGGCGGCGCTGGTACAGATTATCCGCTGGTAATCGGTTCCCATTCCTTCATCGAGGGCTTTGAGGATCAGTTAATCGGCAAGAAAAAAGGCGAGACCTGTGACGTAAACGTTACTTTCCCGGCTGAGTACCATGCAGATGAGCTGGCTGGCAAACCGGCTAAGTTCGTTGTAACCATCAAAGAAGTTAAGAGAAACGAGCTTCCGGAGCTGAACGATGAGTTCGCAAGCGAAGTATCTGATTTCGATACTCTGGATGAGTACAAAGCAGACATCCGCAAGAAACTGCAGGAGAAGAAAGAGCAGGACGCTAAAGTAGAGAACGAGAACAACGTAATCGAAAAAGTAGTTGAGAACGCTCAGATGGAACTGCCGCAGCCGATGGTTGACACTCAGGCAAGAGAGATGGTAGAGAACTACGCTCGCCGTCTGCAGAGCCAGGGCTTAAACATCAACGATTACATGAAATATACCGGCATGACACCGGAGAAGCTGATGGAGCAGATGCGTCCGGAAGCAGAGAAGAGAATCAAGACCAGACTGGTTCTTGAGAAAGTAGTTGAAGTTGAGAACGTAGAAGTTTCCGATGAGAAGCTTGACGAGCAGATCAACGAGATCGCAGCATCCTATAAACTGGAAGGCGCTAAGCTGAAAGAAATGATGGGTGAGCGCGAGAAAGAGCAGATCCGTGAGGACCTGAAAGTTCAGGCAGCGATCGATTTACTGGTAGAGCAGGCAAAGCTTGCTTAATCAAACCGATAAAAGCGAATACTGAAATACGGCAGAATTCTATGGTGTCCTAAGGCATCATAGAATTTTGTATTACTGTTCACAGGCAGGCACTTTTGGAACCGAAAGTGCCGTGCGATAACATAGTGGCAGCAGATTTTGCTGATTTGTAATGCGAAGCATCAGCAAAATCCTGTTACAGTTTGCACGCGTGTGAACTGTAACAATTTTTGCCATAAACATTCATTCTCAATTATAGGAGGAAGAATCATGAGTTTAGTACCTTATGTCCTTGAATCCACCAGCCGCGGCGAGCGGACGTATGACATTTACTCCCGTTTGCTTAAAGATCGTATCATTTTCCTGGGAGAGGAAGTAAATGATGTGACAGCCAGCCTGGTTGTAGCACAGCTTCTGTTCCTGGAGGCAGAGGATCCGAATAAGGATATCAGCTTATATATCAACAGCCCGGGCGGTTCTGTTACCGCAGGTATGGCGATCTATGACACGATGAATTATATCAAATGTGATGTATCTACCATCTGTCTGGGTATGGCAGCCAGCATGGGCGCATTCCTGCTTTCCGGCGGTACCAAAGGAAAGAGATATGCACTTCCGAACGCAGAAGTGATGATTCACCAGCCATCCGGCGGCGCGAGAGGACAGGCAACCGAGATCCAGATTGTAGCGGAGAATATTCTTCGTACCAAGAAGAAATTAAATGAGATTCTGGCAGCCAATACAGGCCAGCCGTATGACGTGATCGTGCGTGATACAGAGCGTGATAATTACATGACAGCAGAGCAGGCGAAAGAGTATGGTCTGATTGATTGTGTCATTACCAACCACTAATTAGATTTCTGGATGGAATAATAGAAAGGAACAAGGTGGAAGTATGCCAGGCAGAACAGACGACAAAATACGCTGCTCATTTTGCGGCAAGACACAGGATCAGGTTAGAAAACTGATCGCTGGCACAGATAATGTATATATCTGCGATGACTGTATCGAACTCTGCTCGGAGATTCTGGAAGAGGAATTTGCCGATCAGGAAAAAGGACCGGATTTCAGCGGAATCAACCTGCTGAAGCCGAAGGAAATCAAAGAATTTCTCGATGAGTATGTCATCGGACAGGACGACGCCAAGAAGGTGCTCTCCGTAGCGGTTTATAACCATTACAAGAGAGTTATGTCCAAGTCCACGCAGGATGTAGAGCTTCAGAAGAGCAACATCCTGATGCTCGGACCGACCGGTTCCGGTAAGACATACCTGGCGCAGACGCTGGCGAAGATCTTAAATGTACCGTTTGCCATCGCGGATGCGACCACTCTGACCGAGGCTGGATATGTCGGCGAGGATGTAGAGAACATTCTCTTGAAGATCATCCAGGCGGCTGATTACGACGTCAGCAAGGCAGAGTACGGCATCATTTATATTGATGAGATTGATAAAATTACGAAGAAGTCTGAAAATGTATCTATCACCCGCGATGTATCGGGCGAGGGTGTACAGCAGGCGCTTTTAAAGATTCTGGAAGGAACCATTGCCAGTGTTCCGCCGCAGGGCGGCAGAAAGCATCCGCAGCAGGAACTGATTCAGATCGATACGACCAACATCCTGTTCATCTGCGGCGGTGCATTTGACGGTCTGGAGAAGATCATCGACAGCCGTTTAGGTGCCGGTTCCATCGGATTTAACTCCGATATTGTGGATCGCAAGCATCAGGATATCGATGAGCTTCTGAAACAGGTAATGCCGCAGGATCTGACGAAGTTTGGTCTGATTCCGGAGTTTATCGGTCGTGTGCCAATCACGGTATCGCTCCAGACGCTCAATGAGGAGGCGCTGGTCCGCATTTTAAGAGAGCCGAAGAATGCCCTGATCAAGCAGTATCAGGCGCTTCTCGATCTGGACGGCGTGAAGCTGGAGTTCACGGATGATGCGCTGATGGCGATCGCCCACATGGCAGTCGAGAGAAAGACGGGAGCCAGAGGACTTCGTTCTATCATGGAGTCCCTGATGATGGATACCATGTATGAGATTCCGTCCGATTCCACGATCGGCATCTGCACGATTACCAAAGACGTAGTCGAGGGAAAGAGTGCGCCGGAGCTGGTATATCGCGACAATACGGTGCCCCGCAAGTCTTTTACAGGACGTTCTAAGAAAGACAGAACCGGCGAGATTGCGTAAATGTAAAGGAAAATAAATGCAGCAGCTTGAGAATGGCGGCTGTTAATGGGGTCTGTGAGATGGCGAACTGCCATAGGCAGACCCCTGTTTTTCTTTTCACAGGAAATAACGATACATTTGATTAAGAAAGATAAAGGTGTTATGGAAGATAAGAAACTGACAATGCCGATGATCGCGCTGCGCGGACTGACCGTGCTGCCGCAGATGACGGTAAATTTCGATATCATCCGGGATAAATCCATCGCGGCGGTGGAGCAGGCGATGGTGGGCGATCAGCGAGTATTTCTGGCGACGCAGAAGCAGCCGGATGAGGTGATCCCGGATATTGACGGGATTTTTCAGGTAGGAACGATTGGCTACGTGAAACAGCTTGTCAAGATGCCGGGCGGCATGGTGCGCGTCACGGTGGAAGGGCAGGAGAGAGCCGAGCTTCTGGAGATGGAGAAGGGCGAGGCATGCTGCACTGCGATCGTGGAGATTCTGGATCCGGTCGAGGACGATCTGGACACGATTCAGAAAGAGGCGATGCTCCGGATTCTGAAAGAAAAGCTGGAAGAATACGGAAAATTAAATGTGGCAGCGGGACGTGAAGTATTAAGTCCGTTGATCGCACAGCCAGATCTGACCGAATTAATGAACCAGATATCAGCCCAGTTCCCGTGGAACTATGAAGCGCGCCAGTCGGTACTGGAATGCCGGACGCTGACGGAGATGTATGAGACAGAGCTGCAGCTTCTGCTGACGGAATTAGAGGTTTACCGCGTGAAACGCGAGTTTCAGACGAAGGTAAAGGCGGCGCTGGATAAAAATCAGCGTGATTATATTCTGCGGGAGCAGCTGCGTGTGATCCGGGAGGAGCTGGGAGAGGAAAATCCGGTTTCTGATGCGGATGAGATGAAGGAACAGTTGAAGAAGATCAAAGCCAGCGTGGAAGTAAAGGAGCGGATCCGCAAGGAGATCAACCGTTTCCAGAATATGCCGGCTGGCAGCCAGGATGCGAATGTGATCCGGACATATCTGGAAACGGTGCTGGAACTGCCGTGGAACAAAATGACGAAGGATAACGCGAGCCTGAAGCATGCGGAAGAGATTCTGGAAGCCGACCATTATGGTCTGGAAAAGGTCAAAGAGCGCGTGCTGGAATACCTGGCAGTCCGCATCCTGACGAAGAAGGGCACCAGCCCGATCCTTTGCCTGGTGGGACCGCCTGGAACCGGTAAAACTTCGATCGCCCGCTCGATTGCGAAGGCGATGGGACGCAAATATGTCCGCATCAGCCTGGGCGGCGTGCGCGACGAGGCGGAGATCCGCGGTCACAGAAAGACCTACGTCGGCGCGATGCCGGGACGCATCGTGGAAGGGCTCAAGCAGGCAGGGGTTGCCAATCCGCTGATGCTGCTGGATGAGATCGACAAAGTCAGCAGCGATTATAAGGGAGATACATCCTCGGCGCTCTTAGAGGTGCTGGACAGCGAGCAGAATGTGAAATTCCGCGACCATTATGTGGAGATCCCGATTGACCTGTCGGAGGTATTATTTATCGCGACGGCGAATACAACGCAGACGATCCCTGGACCGCTGCTGGACCGTATGGAGCTGATTGAAGTCAATAGTTACACGGAAAATGAAAAATATCACATTGCAAAAGACTATCTGATTCCGAAACAGCTGGAGAAGAATGGCCTTTCGAAGGAACAGTTAAATATCACGGGTTCGGCGCTGGAGAAAATGATTCACAGCTACACCAGGGAAGCTGGAGTCAGGAATCTGGAGCGCCGGGTTGGCGATATCTGCCGAAAGGCAGCCAGAGAGGTGCTGGAGAAGAAGAAACCGTCGATCCGCGTGACAGAGCGGAATCTGGATCATTATCTGGGACGCGAGAAAGTCTTCTTCGATGCAGCCGGAAATGAGGCACAGGTCGGTATCGTGCGCGGTCTGGCGTGGACGAGCGTCGGCGGCGATACACTGCAGATCGAGGTCAATGTCATGCCGGGCAAAGGCGTGCTGCAGATGACGGGTCAGATGGGCGATGTCATGAAGGAGTCGGCGCAGATTGCACTGACCTATGTGCGTTCGGTTGCATCTGATTACGGCGTGAAGGAGAACTATTTCGAGAAACACGATATTCACCTGCATATCCCGGAGGGCGCGGTGCCGAAGGATGGTCCATCGGCCGGAATCACGATGGCAACGGCGATGCTGTCGGCGGTGACAGGACGGAAGGTACTGCCGCGTGTGGCGATGACCGGCGAGGTAACGCTGCGCGGTCATGTGCTGATGATCGGCGGTCTGAAAGAAAAACTGCTCGCAGCCCGCATGGCGCAGGTGGAAAAGGTACTGGTACCGGCGAAAAATCAGCCGGATGTCGAGGAGCTTTCGAAGGAAATCACGAAAGGAATGGAGATCGTATACATCAAGGAGATGAACGAAGTCATCCGAGAGGCATTTGTACCGGAGAAATAGCGGTTTAGTAGGAGAAAAAATATGATTATAAAAGATGTAAATCTGGAAACCGTCTGCGGTATCACCAGTAAGCTGCCGGCAAATACACAGCCTGAATTCGCGTTTGCAGGCAAATCAAACGTCGGCAAATCGTCCCTGATCAATGCGCTGATGAACCGCCGATCCTATGCGAGAACATCCTCGCAGCCGGGCAAGACCCAGACGATCAATTTTTACCATATCAACGACGCGTTTTACTACGTCGATCTGCCAGGGTACGGCTACGCGCGCGCGAGCGTCGAGGTCAAGGCAAAGTGGGGCAAGATGATTGAGAATTATCTGCACAAATCGCAGATGCTTCGCTGCGTCTTCCTACTGATTGATATCCGTCATGAGCCATCTTCAAACGACAAGCTCATGTACGACTGGATCGTTTCCCAGGGCTTCCAGCCGATCCTGATTGCGACCAAGGCTGACAAGATCAAGCGCAGCCAGCTCCAGAAACAGTTAAAGATTCTCAGAACAGGTCTGGGAGTCGGCACCGAAGTGATGATGATTCCGTTCTCCGCCGAGACAAAACAGGGCAGAGAAGAGATCTGGAACTATCTGGAGACGGAGATCTGGAAGGTGGAACATCCGGGGGAATAGATGCCGGTGGGTAACTGTTCACAGGTAGGAATTTTCTGAACTGAAAATTCCGTACGATACAGTTCCGGCAGCAGATTTTGCCGATTTGGAATGCGTAGCATCGGCAAAATCCCGTTGCTGAGCACACGTGTGTGAACAGTAACGCCGGTGGAGAGTGCGGACGGCGAGAAATAGAATAGAGTTTTAGAAAAATTCGAAAAATAAACGTATAAACTGCGGTATCTGACCGGATATCAGGCGGCGCCTATCCTTGCGGGCAATGTCAAATATCTGGGCTGGGTGGCGCAGTTTTTTGTTTCACAGGAAATTGCGTCCTATGAAACAAAAAAAGCGTTAGGTTTTTTTGAGAGAATAAAATATATATTTCTGGAAAATATAAAAATTGAGGTAACTGTTCAGTAGGTCTGCGCATTTACTGCGTTTTAATGAATTTTTGCGCGTGACTGTGAAGGTACTGAACAGTTACGAATTGAGAAAAATAATAAGGCTATCTTGAAGTAAAAAGTGATAGGATGGAATTTAAGCCTTATGGTGGTGCGGGTTGTGATTGAGTTGTGAGATAGAAGGGAGCAGCCATGTTTGAAAATCGGACGGATCTGGCGTTGGAGGAGAGAGAAAGTTTTGAGGGGGATGGGGGCGAAATCGGCGGTGTGGCGCTGCGGGAATGGCGCTGTCATGGCAGTTCGATCCGGATGACGGAAGTCTCGATTTTGAACGAAAAAGGTGCGGAATCAATGGGAAAGCCGATGGGAACCTACCTGACGATGGAAGATCCGGGGCTGTCGGAGACAGAGGACGCATACTGTGAGGCGGCTGCCGGGGAGTTAGGACGGCAGCTGGCGTCCCTGATCCGGAAAAACTGTGCTTCAACCATGGCCGGACTTTCGATTCTGGTAGCGGGACTGGGAAACCGGCAGGTGACGCCGGATTCGCTGGGACCGCGCGTGGTGGATGGGCTTTCGATGAACCGCCATCTGCGGACGGAGCCAGGCAGAAGAAATGGCACATACCTCTATACGGCTGAGAAAGCGGGGCGGACGGTGCATCCGGTTCTCAGCGGTATCCATCCAGGGGTGATGGCACAGACAGGGATGGAGACGGCAGAAATTGTCCGCGGCGTCGTGCGGGAGAGCCGCCCGGATCTGGTGATCGCGGTCGACGCGCTGGCGGCGCGAAACGTCCACCGTCTGGCAAGCACCATTCAGCTGACGGATACAGGAATTCATCCGGGTTCCGGCGTCGGCAACCACCGCCGGGGAATGACGCGGGAAAATCTCGGCGTGCCGGTAATCGCGATCGGCGTTCCGACGGTTGTGGGCGCGGCGGCGATCGTTCACGGGACGGTCAATGCGTTAGTGCGGACACTAACCGCCTCAAAAGAGGGCAGCCGGTACGGTGAATACATCCGGGAACTGGATTCGGACAGCCAGTATGAGCTGATCCGGGAACTTCTGGAACCTGAATTTGGAGCGATGTTTGTGACCCCGCAGGACATGGACGAGCGTATCTGCAAGCTGAGCGCAGCAATCGCCGAGGGGATCCGGCGGGCAGTGGAGCGGCTGGAGGAAGAAAGATAACACTGAAAAAAATGCCAGATTGAAAAACAGAACCAAACAGGAAACTACACTTTGCTAATCGCATAGGATAGAACAGGAAAGAAGGGAGATGAATGCGGTGCGGTGGTGGCAGAGGGCAGCCGGGCTCCTGATGGTTCTGTTTTTGCTGACAGTCGGCTGGAAGATGCGTGCATTCATCTGGACAGCTGTGCAGAATGCGGTGGTAAGGTCCTGGTATCCGGTCTGGGGGACTAATTTGCGGGATATACCAGATTCGGAGGAGGGGAAAAGGCATAGACTTGCCGGGTGGAAGAAACAGACGCAGGGAGAAGCCGATCCGTCCTATTATAAATATCTGGAAGAACAGGAAGTCCGGCAGGAGTATATGGATTTCCTGGCACAGTTTTCCGGGAGTAGGCTGGTGGATGGAACTTTACTTGGAAAATGGAACGGGCTTGTTCATGGAAGTGGGAGACAGGGCGGCGGAGAGACAGACGAAGAGAGGCTGTATAGTGCTGGAAAGAATGGAGAAAAGACAGAGAGGGCAAATCCTGCCGCACTGGTGGACAGCCCGCGTCTGCGGAAAAAGCTGGAAGATTATGATTATCTGATCCAGCATTTTTTTACAATCCACCCGACGGCATCGATTGACCGGAGCCTGATGAACGCAGAGACATTTTTATCGATGGATCTGACAATCAGGAAGGACGAGGCGGACGGACCACAGATCTTGATTTATCATACCCATTCGCAGGAAAATTATAGAGATTATGCGGGAAGCGACGGAAAGGGAGCGGTGGTGTCTCTGGGGGAAGAGCTGGCAAAACGGCTGCGGGCGAAAGGATATCAGGTCTGGCACGATACAACTGCCTATGATATGAAGTCGGGGCATCTAGACCGGAGCCGTGCCTATACATATGCCTGCGAGGGTGTCACGAACCTTTTGCAGAAATACCCGTCGATTCAGGTGATTTTAGATGTGCACCGGGACGGTGTCAGCGAGCAGACGCATCTAGTCACGCAGATAGAAGGAAAACCGACGGCGCAGATCATGTTCTTCAACGGTACCAGCGAGACGCCGGACGGACCGATCGAGTATCTGGCAAATCCCTGCAGGAAGGAAAATCTGGCGTTCAGTTTCCAGATGAAGTGGAACGCCGATCAGATATATCCTGGGTTTACGCGGACGATCTATTTAAAGGGGCTTCGTTACAATCTGCATCTACGCCCGCGCTCGGCGCTGATCGAGGTCGGGGCACAGACGAACACATATGAAGAGGCGGTCAATGCGATGGATCCGCTGGCGCAGCTTCTGGATCAGGTGCTGGCAGGTTAATGGCAAGGCTTTTAGTCAAGGCTTTTTCTATTTCAGGACTTGCGGCGTACCTGAAAAAATGGTATATTCATTTAGATCAGGTGTTATTTATTATAAAAGATGATTTTAAATAAAAAATAAGATATCGCAGCAAACATGTTGCTGCCAAACAAAGTGATACAGAGAGAGGAATGAACGGATGGCAATTATAGATCAGAGCAAAATCAGAAATTTCTGCATCATTGCACATATCGATCACGGCAAATCAACGCTGGCAGATCGTATTATTGAGATGACGGGACTTTTAACGAGCCGTGAGATGCAGGCGCAGGTGCTTGATAACATGGATCTGGAGCGGGAGAGAGGTATTACCATCAAGTCGCAGGCAGTCCGCACGGTATATAAGGCGAAAGACGGTCAGGAGTACATTTTTAACCTAATCGACACGCCTGGACATGTGGACTTTAACTACGAGGTTTCCCGAAGCCTGGCGGCGTGCGACGGCGCGATTCTGGTTGTGGATGCGGCACAGGGAATCGAGGCGCAGACGCTGGCGAATGTATATCTGGCGCTGGATCATGATCTGGAGGTCATTCCGGTGTTAAATAAGATCGATCTGCCGAGTGCGGATCCGGAGCGCGTGGCAGCGGAGATCGAGGATGTGATCGGTCTGGAGGCGTCAGATGCACCGCGTATTTCTGCGAAGACCGGCTTAAATGTCGAGGCAGTTCTGGAGGAGATCGTGCAGAAGATCCCGGCACCGGCGGGCGATCCGGAGGCATCGCTGCAGGCGCTTATTTTCGACTCTCTGTATGATTCTTACAAGGGCGTTATCGTATTCTGCCGTGTGAAGAACGGTACGATCAAAAAAGGCACACGCATGAAAATGATGGCGACCGGAGCGGCTGCCGAGGTTGTGGAGGTTGGATATTTTGGCGCAGGTCAGTTTATTCCGTGCGAAGAGCTTTCAGCCGGTATGGTTGGCTATGTGACTGCCAGTATTAAAAATGTGCAGGATACCCGCGTGGGCGATACGATTACCGATCTGGACAACCCATGTGCAGAGCCGCTTCCGGGTTACAAGAAGGTAACGCCGATGGTATACTGCGGTCTTTATCCGGCGGACGGTGCGAAATATCCGGATCTGCGGGATGCGCTGGAGAAGCTGCAGCTCAACGATGCAGCGCTCTATTTTGAGCCGGAGACATCGGTAGCGCTGGGCTTTGGTTTCCGGTGTGGTTTCCTGGGGCTTCTCCATCTGGATATTATCCAGGAACGCCTGGAACGCGAGTACAATCTGGATCTTGTGACAACGGCGCCGGGCGTTGTATACCGGGTGCACAAGACGAACGGCGATATGATTGAGCTGACGAACCCGTCAAACCTGCCGGATCCGTCCGAGATTGCCTATATGGAAGAGCCGATCGTGTCGGCGGAGATCATGGTTACGACCGAGTTTGTCGGTGCGATCATGACGCTGTGCCAGGAGCGCCGCGGCGTTTACCTGGGAATGGAGTATATTGAGGCGAGCCGTGCGCTGCTGAAATATGAACTTCCGTTAAATGAGATTATTTATGATTTCTTCGATGCATTGAAATCGCGCTCCCGCGGTTACGCGTCGTTTGATTATGAGTTAAAGGGCTACGAGGAATCCAAGCTGGTAAAACTGGATATTCTCGTCAACCGCGAGGAAGTGGACGCGCTCTCTTTCATCGTATTCGAAGGTTCGGCATATGAGCGCGGCAGAAAAATGTGCGAGAAGCTCAAGGATGAGATTCCGCGTCATTTATTTGAGATTCCAATCCAGGCGGCGGTCGGTGGAAAGATCATTGCCCGCGAGACGGTCAAGGCAATGCGGAAGGACGTTCTGGCAAAATGCTACGGCGGCGATATTTCCCGAAAGAGAAAACTTCTGGAGAAGCAGAAGGAAGGAAAGAAACGTATGCGTCAGATCGGAAACGTAGAGATTCCGCAGAAAGCATTTATGAGCGTCCTGAAGCTGGACGAGGAATAATGGAATTATATATACACATCCCGTTCTGCGTCCGCAAATGCCGTTACTGTGATTTTCTTTCGTTTGCGTCCGATGCGTGCGTGCGGGAAAAATATGTGGATCAGCTGATCCGGGAGATTGAAAGCATTCCGGAAGAGGATGCAGGGCAGTGTCCTGAAAATGCGGCGCCGCGGCTAAACCTGACAGGGCGGACGGTGGAGACGATCTTTATCGGCGGCGGAACGCCGTCCCTGCTTCCACCATCGGCGATTGAGCGGATTCTGGCAGCCGTCCGGCAGGTCTTTCGGGTAGAGCCGGATGCGGAGATCACGATGGAGGCGAATCCGGGGACATTGACGCCGGATTCGGCAGCCGGTTACCGGAATGCAGGGGTCAACCGCCTGAGTCTGGGGCTGCAGTCGGCTTCGGAGGAGGAATTGCGGCTTTTAGGGCGGATTCATACGCGGGAGCAGTTTTTACAGAGTTTTCGTGCTGCGCGGGACGCTGGATTTGACAATATCAATGTCGATCTGATGTCGGCGCTTCCGGGACAGTCGGAGGAGAGCTGGCAGGAGACTCTGCGGTTCGTCTGCGACCTTGAACCGGAACATATTTCCGCATACAGCCTGATTGTGGAAGAAGGCACGCCGTTATATGAAGAGTACGGGGAGATGTGCGCGGATCTGGAAAAATACGGCGATTACGCCTCTATGCCAAAGCGTTTACAGACGAAGTATGAAGGCTGCAAATGTCTGCCGGATGAGGAGACAGACCGGAATATGTACCACCACACGAAAACAACGCTGGCGAAGCTGGGCTATGAGCGGTATGAGATTTCCAATTATGCCAGACCGGGCTATGCCTGCCGCCACAACATCGGTTACTGGACCGGTGTGGAGTATCTGGGGCTTGGTCTGGGGGCATCCTCGCTGGTGGGCGGGAAGCGCTTTCAGGTGACGGCGGATTTGAACCGTTATCTGGTGTTTACGAAAGAAGAGCTGGCAGCGGGCGCGCAGTATGAGGAAATACACGAATTGAGCCGTCAGGAGCGGATGGAAGAATTTATGTTTCTGGGGCTGCGGCTGACCGGCGGCGTCCGGACGGCAGAGTTTGAACGCCGGTTTGGCGTGGCGATGGAAGCGGTGTACGGTGAGGTGATCGAGAGGCTTTTGAAAGAAGGATTGTTGGAAGCAGCGGTCCAGACAGATAGCCATATCCGCCTGACTGAATATGGCTTGGATGTCAGTACCTATGCACTGGCGGAGTTTTTGCAATAAGAATAGAAATGTATGCCCGGAGTGCTTTTTGATTTCTGTTTTGCGACGGCAGGAGGAATTTGGGCGTGCATGAAAATTTTGGAGGATGTAGCATGGATTGCACGATACTGCAGTTTATAATCGTCTGCCCGATGGTATTTCTGGCAGGCTTTGTGGATGCGATCGCAGGGGGAGGCGGATTGATTTCACTTCCGGCGTACCTGATCGCCGGGGTTCCGACCCATATGGCGCTCGGAACCAACAAAATGAGTTCCATGATGGGAACGGCAATCGCGACCGGGCGGTTTGCCAAAAACGGTTACATACAGTTTAAGAAGGTGGTTTGGTTTATCGTGGCGGCGCTGATCGGTTCTTCGATCGGTTCGAACCTGACTTTGTTAGTCAGCGATAAGATTTTACAGTATATGATGATCGTGATTCTTCCGATTGTAGCATTTTATGTTATGCGGAATAAGAAAATGGGCGATGATTCGCTGGCGGGCACCCTGCCGGAGCGGAAATCGTTCCTGATTGCGCTGGCATCCGCGCTGATCATCGGTATTTATGATGGTTTTTACGGACCGGGAACCGGAACTTTCCTGCTGCTGGTGCTCACAGGAGCGGCGCGCTATACGATGAAAGAGGCGGCGGGTACGACAAAGGCGATCAATCTTTCGTCTAATGTGGCGGCGTTTGTCACATTTGTGATTCACGGCAAGATCATTTACACGCTGGGGCTGGCTGCGGCGATCTGCAGTATTTTAGGAAATTATATCGGTTCCGGTCTGGTAATGGGAAATGGACAGAAGATCGTGCGCCCGCTGATTCTGGTAGTGCTGGCGATCCTGTTTGTGAAGATTTTATTGGGAAATTAGAAAAGAAAATTAAAACGATTAGGCGGATTCTTCGTTTGACACATTTACAGTGAAAATGATGAAAAAATAGCTGCGTGATGAAACGTGAATATTTGGCTGATAAGTCGTTTCAATAAAGAGAGGTAACGAACATGAAATGGAAGAAATTTACGCTGACGACCACCACAGAGGCGGTGGATCTCATCAGCTACACATTGGATGAACTCGGCATCGAGGGCATTGAGATTGAGGACAATATCCCGCTGACCGAGAAAGAGACGAAGGGAATGTTCATCGACATTCTGCCGGAGCTTCCGCCGGATGAGGGCGTGGCGAAGGTAAGTTTTTATCTCGATGAGGATGATGATATCCCGGCGATGATGGCGAAAGTCAAAGAGGCGCTGGAAGAATTGAAGACGTTTACCGATCTGGGCGCCTGCACGTTTGCAGAATCCGAGACGGAGGATAAGGACTGGATCAACAACTGGAAACAGTATTTCAAACCGTTTACGGTCGATCACATCCTTATCAAGCCGACCTGGGAGACAGTGCCGGAGGAGCACAAGGACAAGCTGCTGATTCAGATCGATCCGGGTACGGCGTTTGGTACGGGCATGCATGAGACAACGCAGCTGTGCATCCGCCAGCTCGAGAAATACGTGACACCGGATTCAGAGGTGCTTGATGTCGGAACCGGAAGCGGTATCTTAGGCATCACGGCGTTAAAACTGGGCGCAAAACACGTATTTGGAACGGATCTGGATGAAAATGCGATCACAGCCGTTGGCGAGAATCTGGAAGCAAACGGAATTGCACCGGAGCAGTTCAAGGTCGTACAGGGCAACATCATCGACGACAAGGCAGTGCAGGACGAAGTAAAATACGAGTATTACGACATTGCGGTTGCCAATATTCTGGCAGACGTTATCATCATGCTACAGAAAGAGATCCCGGTTCATATTAAGAAAAATGGTATCTTCATCACATCAGGTATTATTGATATGAAGGAAGAGGCAGTCAAGGCGGCATTTGAGGCGAACGATGCCTTTGAGATTGTAGAGATCACCCATCAGGGCGAGTGGGTTTCTGTGACAGCGAGGAAAAAATAATCATGTACCATTTTTTTGTGGAACCGCACCAGATCGGGGCGGAAGAAATCCGGATTGAGGGCGCGGATGTCAACCATATCCGCAATGTTCTGCGGATGAAGCCGGGCGAGGAGATCCTGATCAGCAGCCGTGAGGGCGGCGACTATTTCTGCCGCGTGGAAGAACTGGAACCAGAGTATGTTTCGGCAAAGATTCTGGAAGAATGGGAAAACAAAGAGCTTCCGGCGCGGATTCACCTGTTCCAGGGGCTTCCGAAGGGCGATAAGATGGAACTGATCATCCAGAAGGCGGTGGAGCTGGGGGCATACCGGGTGGTTCCGGTCAGCATGAAGCGCTCGGTTGTCAAGCTGGATGCGAAAAAAGCGGACGCGAAGAGAAAACGCTGGAATGCGGTTTCTGAGAGCGCCGCGAAGCAGTCCAAGCGCAGCCTTATCCCGGAGGTGGCGCCGCTTATGACCTACAAAGAGGCGGTCAAAGAGGCAGCCGGGTACGATATGGTTCTTCTGCCATATGAGTCGGCGGACGGCATCCGGAAAACGAGGGAACTGCTGGCGTCGGTCAAGCCGGGTACGGATATCGCCGTTTTCATCGGTCCGGAGGGCGGTTTTGAGGACGAAGAAGTCGAGCTTGCCAGGGAAAACGGGGCGGAGATCGTAACGCTTGGAAAGAGAATTTTGCGGACGGAGACGGCAGGCTTGTGTATGCTGTCGGCACTGATGCTGCAGTTGGAAGTGTAATTGGAAAATTACAAAGGAGATAGAGATAAAAATGGAAGCCTATTTTGATAATTCAGCGACCACCAAGGTGCTGGACTGCGTAAAGGATGCAGTCGTTGATGCAATGTGCGTCAACTACGGAAACGCGGCGGCGAAGCACAGAAAAGGTGTGGAAGCAGAAAATTTGATTCGCGAGGCAAAGAAGGCGATCGCGGATACACTGAAAGTGCAGGAGAAGGAGATTCTCTTTACTTCCGGCGGAACAGAGTCGAACAATACGGCGCTGATCGGCACGGCGCTGGCAAACCGCAGAGCCGGAAAACACCTTATCACGACCGGTGTGGAACATCCGTCGATCTACAATACGATGTCATTTCTGGAGGAGATGGGCTTTGAGGTGACCTATCTTCCGGTCGATCATCTGGGGCATATTTCTCTGGAGGATCTGGAAAAAGCTATCCGCGAGGACACGATCCTGGTGTCTGTGATGTACGTCAATAACGAGGTTGGAGCAGTAGAGCCGATCGAGGCGATCAGCCAGTGCATCAAGAAGAAAAATCCGAAGACATTGTTCCATGTCGATGCGATCCAGGCATATGGAAAATATAAGATCCGTCCGAAAAAACAGGGAATTGACCTGCTTTCCGTCAGCGGACACAAGATCCATGCGCCGAAGGGCGTCGGATTCCTCTATATCCGCGACGGTGTCAAGATCCGCCCGATTCTGTTTGGCGGCGGCCAGCAGAAGGGCATGCGTTCCGGTACGGAAAATGTGCCGGGGTGTGTCGGACTCGGCGTGGCAGCACGCGAGGCGTACAAAGATTTTGATGCACGCATCGAAAAGCTGTATACACTCCGGGAGCACCTGATTGCGGGATTGAAACCGCTCGGCGGCGTCACCATCAACGGCAGTGAGGACCGCACCAACGCGCCGCAGATCGTCAGCGCCAGCTTTGAGGGCGTCCGCAGCGAGGTACTTCTCCATGCGCTGGAGGACAAAGGGGTTTATGTATCGTCCGGTTCCGCCTGCTCGTCCAATCATCCGGGCATCAGCGGTACTTTAAAGGGAATCGGCGTGAAAAAAGAACTTCTCGATTCGACGATCCGGTTCAGTCTGGGTGATCTGAATACCGAGGAAGAAGTAGACTATGCGATCGGCGTTCTGGGAGAACTGCTTCCGGTACTGCGCCGTTACCAGATGAAATAAAATGGCTGTTTAAAGAATGGCTGTTCAGTTTTTTTGCGGGAAAGCAGAAGAATGACAGCCTGTTGTAGAAAGGGAATTCCATGTTTCATACATTTTTGATTAAATATGCGGAGATTGGCCTGAAAGGTAAAAACCGCTATGTATTCGAGGACGCGCTGGTGTCCCACATCCATCACTCGTTAAAACGTCTTGATGGAAAATTTACCGTAACCAAGGAGGCAGGGCGTATCTATGCGACCGCAGCGGAAGAATTTGATTACGATGAGGTCATCGACGCACTGAAAAAGGTATTCGGTATTGCGGCGATCTGTCCGATGGTTCAGTTAGAGGACAACGGATATGACGACCTGAAAGCGAAGATTGTTGAGTATGTGGACAAAGCATACCCAGATAAACACTTTACGTTCAAGGTAAACACCCGCCGTGCCAACAAACAGTATCCGCATACCTCCGAGGAAGTCAACCGCGATCTCGGTGAGGTCATCCTGGACACATTCCCGGAGACGAAGGTAGACGTACACAATCCGGATGTTCTTTTAAATGTGGAACTGCGTGCAAAACGTATCAACGTATACTCTCTAGTGATTCCGGGACCGGGCGGTATGCCGGTCGGAACCAATGGACGCGCGATGCTGCTTTTATCCGGCGGTATCGACAGCCCGGTGGCAGGATACATGATCGCAAAACGCGGCGTTACCATCGAGGCAACCTATTTCCATGCGCCGCCATACACCAGCGACCGTGCAAAACAGAAAGTAGTCGATCTGGCAAAACAGGTAGCAAAATACGCAGGTCCGATCAAATTAAACGTAGTCAATTTCACAGATATCCAGCTCTACATCTACGAGCAGTGCCCGCATGAGGAGCTGACGATTATCATGCGCCGCTACATGATGAAGATCGCGGAAGAGCTGGCGAAGAAAGACGACTGTCTCGGACTCATCACCGGCGAGAGCATCGGTCAGGTAGCATCCCAGACGGTTCATTCCCTGGCGGTTACCAATGCAGTCTGCACACTTCCGGTCTTCCGCCCGCTGATCGGTTTCGATAAACAGGATATCGTCGATATTTCCCTGAAAATTGGTACCTACGAGACATCGATCGAGCCGTATGAAGATTGCTGCACCATCTTCGTAGCCAAACACCCGGTTACCAAGCCGGTCCTGCACCTGATTGAAAAATCCGAGCGCAATCTGGAAGAGAAGATAGATGCGCTGGTAAAAGAGGCGATCGATACGGTTGAGGTTATCCGGTGCTAGTCATATAAAATAGAGGATTTGGAGGAACAACGATAATCCAGAGAAGCCGCTGGAGCCGTTCTTCCAAATCTAAAAAAGAACCGCTGCAAAGCGCGTTGCTTAACAGCGGTTTTTTTCGTTTCAAACAGAACCATCTCGATCGTTCTAATGGTTGCTATACAATGTACGGAGCCAGTGTCGTTAAGATCTCGTCAATCTGGTTCTCAGAATGGATGTTTAAATCAATCGGTTTGGACAGATCCAGACTGAAGATACCCATGATGGATTTAGCATCAATCACATAACGTCCGGAAACAAGGTCAAAATCTACGTCGAACTTCGCTAAGTCGTTGACGAAGGATTTAACTTTATCGATCGAGTTTAAAGAAATACGAACTGTTTTCATGAAAAAAACCTCCTCTATCTACAATAATACTTTTATACTACAAAGTAATCTGACAAAAGTCAAGAGAGGATTCAATTTAAAGGAGATAAAAATGAGAAAAGCGGCATTCCACAATCTGGGCTGCAAGGTGAACTCATATGAGACGGAAGCCATGCAGCAGCTCTTAGAGGATGCAGGATATGAGATTGTGCCGTTCCGGGAAGGAGCGGATGTTTATATTATCAACACGTGTTCCGTGACAAATGTCGCCGACCGGAAATCGCGCCAGATGCTGCACCGGGCAAAGAAAATGAACCCGTCGGCGGCTGTTGTGGCGGTCGGCTGTTATGTGCAGGCAGCAGGCGCGGAGCTAAAAAAAGATGAGGCGGTCGATCTGATCGTCGGCAATAACCAGAAAAAAGATCTGGTACAGATTCTGGATGATTATTTTGCAGATCACGAAAATAGCGGTGAGATTCTGGATATCGGACATTCACAGGAATACGAAGAACTCCATATCCGCCGGATTGCTGACCATACGCGTGCCTTTATCAAGGTACAGGACGGCTGCAACCAGTTTTGCAGCTATTGTATTATACCATATACGAGAGGACGCGTCCGCAGCCGCCGCCCGGAGGACATCGAGCGCGAGGTGCGCGGGATTGCGGAAGCCGGATACAAGGAAATTGTCTTGACAGGTATCCATTTAAGCTCCTATGGTGTCGATTTCAAGGATGAGCAGAAAGAAAATCTGCTGACTTTAATCAAACGTCTCGACCAGATTCCGGGCATTGAGCGCCTGCGCCTTGGTTCTCTTGAACCACGTATCGTAACCCGCGAATTTGCCAAAGAGCTGGCGAGTCTGCGGACCATCTGCCCGCACTTCCATCTGTCACTCCAGAGTGGCTGTGACGCGACCTTAAAGCGCATGAACCGCCGCTACAATGCTGCTGAATACCAGGTGTGCTGTGAAATTCTGCGGGAAGAATTTGACAATCCGGCGATCACGACCGATGTCATCGTAGGATTCCCGGGTGAGACCGAAGAAGAATTTGCTGAAACAGAGCGCTTCTTAAAAACGATCCATTTCTACGAGATGCATATATTCAAATACTCCCGCCGCGCAGGCACCCGCGCCGCCGATATGCCGGATCAGGTATCAGAAGGAACCAAATCTGTCCGCAGCGATATCCTGCTGGCACTGGAAAAACAGCAGTCCTTAGAATACCGCGGGCGCTTCCTCGGAACTGAAGAAGAAATCCTTCTCGAAGAACCCATCGAGATCGACGGAACTAAATACATGATGGGACACACCCGCCAGTACGTCAAAGGTGCCGTTCCATACGAAGAAGGATTAAAAAATAAGACGGTGAAGGGAATCTTCACGAAGGCACTGAATGAAGAGGTGCTTTTACTGGAAAGTGAATAGAAGACCGTAAACGAAAAAACCAATGATACCCCCAAGATGGGATTCATTGGTTTTTTACATACATATAAAATTTCAAAAAATGACATAAATAGAATATATCGACTTAATAAATTAACCAGTAAGCAATCAATGAACCCCGACGAGATCCTTAATAACCTCCCCGGCAATAATCAGTCCCACTACTGATGGTACAAACGAGATACTACCCGGAATCTGCCGTCTGTCGGTACATTTACGGGCGGTTCCCGGCGGGCAGACACAGTGGGAACGGCAGGAGATTGCCATATCATCGCCCGGAGTCAAGGGTTTCTCTTTCGAATAAACCACTTTCAGTTTCTTGATTCCGCGTTTTTTTAGCTCACGCCGCATGACCTTCGCGAGGGGGCAGACGGAAGTCTTATAAATGTCAGTTACCTCAAAGGCAGCCGGATCCAGCTTGTTTCCGGCACCCATCGAGCTGATGATCGGCGTGTGGCTTGCCTCTGCCTGTTCTACCAGCATCAGTTTTCCCGTTACGGTGTCGATTGCGTCGATCACGTAGTCATACTGGGAAAAATCAAATTCCTTCGCGGTATCCGGCATGTAGAATGTCTTGTAGGTGTGGACAACCGCATGCGGGTTGATGGATTTGATGCGTTCCTCAGCGACATCGACCTTGTACTTTCCGATGGTGGAGGTGGTTGCGATGATCTGACGGTTGATGTTGGTTAAGCAGACCTTGTCATCGTCGATGAGATCAAGCGTGCCGACGCCGCTGCGCGCGAGCGCCTCCACCGCATAGCCGCCGACACCGCCGATGCCGAAGATGGCAACGCGGGCTTTCGATAAACGCTCCATGGCATCCCTGCCGAGGAGAAGTTCAGTTCTGGAAAATGAATTTAACATATGATACTCCCTTGTAATATATTCTGTCAGTAGCTTCACAGTCACAACTGTGCTATACTAAATAATAGCAGGCTCTGTTTCTGAACGTTTTTTACCCATCAGTTCGGTATTTTATTGTAAAGGTGCGGTCTGCGTTTGTCAAGAAAGACATGAAGAAACGTAACAAAGTGTGCAAATAATCGTTACTGGGCACGTATGCGTGAACAGTAACAAATAATCAAAAAAAGGTTGACAGATATTGCATAAAGTGATAATATGCCTACTAAGCTGATAGGAAAAAGAAAAGGAGTGAAGATCATGAAAGCAGTCAATGGTTTTGGGATGAATATGATGTGTTGCAGCAATGGTTGTATTTGTATGGATCGATGTTGTTGTCGCATTTGTGTACGCGAAAACCAGAAGGCTGGACTTCGGTAAGCGAGGTTTCCGGGAAAAACGGGTTTCGTGAACCTTTTTATTCATAAGGGTTAAGGATATAGAAAGAGCGCATCCGCGTACACAGAAAAACAAGCAGGACAGGCGGCAGAAAAGCTGGATTGGACGGCGGTAAATGTGTATAGAGGATGGGCTCTTTTCGCATTTTAAACTTCTTTTGAAGCGAGTTTTTCAAATTGGAAAAGAGTTCTGGAAAAAAGAAGAATCTATAGAAATATATAAAAATTAAAAAATATAAAAATCATCACAGATACAGGAGGAAATCATCATGGCAAACATTTATAAGGGAACACTGGGACTGGTAGGAAACACACCGTTAGTTGAGGTTGTGAATGTTGAGAAAGCGCTGGGACTGGAAGCAACGGTTCTGGTAAAACTGGAGTATTTAAATCCGGCTGGAAGCGTGAAGGATCGTATTGCAAAAGGCATGATTGAGGATGCAGAGAAGAGAGGTGTCCTGAAAGAGGGTTCCGTCATCATCGAGCCGACTTCCGGCAATACCGGTATCGGTCTGGCGTCCATCGCAGCAGCGAAGGGATATCGCATCATCCTGACGATGCCGGAGACGATGAGCGTGGAGCGCCGCAACATTCTGAAAGCGTACGGTGCAGAGATTGTCCTGACTGAGGGCGCAAAGGGCATGAAGGGCGCGATCGAGAAGGCAGAAGAGCTGGCAAAGGAGACACCGGGCAGCTTCTTAGCCGGTCAGTTTGTCAATCCGGTCAATCCGGCGGTTCACAGAGCAACCACTGGTCCGGAGATCTGGAATGATACCGACGGAAAGGTTGATATCCTGATCGCAGGCGTTGGTACCGGCGGAACTCTGACAGGTACCGGCGAATACTTAAAATCCCAGAACCCGAATGTGAAAGTCGTAGCGCTGGAGCCGGCTTCCTCCCCGGTATTAAAGACAGGCAAGGGCGGCGCACACAAGATTCAGGGTATCGGCGCCGGATTTGTACCGGATGTACTGAACACTAAAATTTATGATGAGATTTTCGAGGCGGAGAATGAGGATGCATTTGCAGCAGCAAAACTTCTGGCACACAAAGAGGGCATCTTAGTCGGCATTTCCTCCGGAGCAGCCCTGCATGGTGCGATTGAGCTGGCAAAGCGGCCGGAAAATAAGGGGAAAACCATTGTAGCGATTCTTCCAGACAGTGGTGACCGCTATTATTCCACACCACTCTTTACAGAGGACTAGGAGTTACTGGGCACGTATGCGTGAACAGTAATGACTAAGAGACTAATTATAGAAATAGGACTTCCCAGAATGCGGGGAGAGTGTTATAATTAATAGAAAATGAGTTACTGGTTACGTGCGCGTGAACGGTAACAAAGCAGCAGAAAACACAGGACCCGTTTGTTTGGCAGAGCACTGTCAGAGCGGATCCTGTGCTTTTGTTTCATTTCATGAGAATTGTGTCTTATTTCTTAAAGAGGATTTTGCAAATAACGGATACAGGAGAATATACAATGAAAACGATTACGATTGAGGAGCTGGAAGCGTTAAAGGATGCGGAGAAGACGATCGTGGACATCCGCCCGCAGGACCAGTATATGCGCGGAACTTTTCCGGGGGCGGTAAGCCTCCCGGCGTCCCGGCTGGAAGAGCAATATGAGGAAGAAACAGCCAGGTTAGACAAAATGCATCCAGTGTACGTGATGTGCCATACCGGTGAGAAGAGTCAGGAGTGGGTGCGTCGTCTGACCGGAGACGGATTTGACGCGGTCAATGTGGAGGGTGGTTACCGTGCGTGGCTGCGCCTCTCCCTGTCCCGCTTCGTAGGCGGAGAATCCGAGGCGGATCGAGAGGAAAAACGGGCGAGAATTGAGCAGAGTATTATAAAAAAATTCCGAAAGCCGATCTGGCGGGCGTTTACGCGGGCGCTCAACACCTACGACCTGATTCAGGAGGGCGACAAGATCGCAGTCTGTATCTCCGGCGGCAAGGATTCCATGCTGATGGCGAAACTTTTCCAGGAATTGAAAAAACATGGAAAATTCCAGTTTGAAACCGTTTTTCTAGTGATGAATCCGGGCTACAATGCGGATAACTGGAAGATCATCCAGGACAATGCGAAACTTCTCGGCATTCCGCTGACGGTATTTGAGAGCGATATTTTCGACACGGTGGCGACGATCGAACAGAATCCGTGCTACCTTTGTGCCAGAATGCGACGCGGTCACCTCTATGCACAGGCGAAAGCGCTGGGCTGCAATAAAATTGCGCTTGGGCATCATTTTGATGATGTGATCGAGACGATCCTCATGGGAATGCTGTACAGCGGCAAGATTGAGACGATGATGCCGAAGCTGCACAGCCAGAATTTCGAGGGCATGGAGCTGATCCGTCCGATGTACCTTATCAAGGAAGATGCGGTCAAGGCGTGGCGCGATTACAACGGACTGCAGTTTATACAGTGCGCGTGCCGTTTTACTGAAAATTGCGTGAGCTGCGGAGGCGGACGCGGTTCCAAGCGTGATGAGATGAAGGAATTGATCGCCCATTTCCGCAAGGAGAGCGACGTGATCGAGAAAAATATCTTTAAGAGTGTCCACAATATCAACTTAAAGACTGTGATCGGTTACCACAAGGACGATTGGACGTACAATTTCCTGGATGATTATAATGATAAAAAATAACTTGCCGAATGGGGTAAAGTAGAGTAAAATAAAAAAGAGTAGTTTACCTGCACGCATGGATCAGCAGAGTGACAGAGCGCGGCGGGTATTTAAAAGGACGTGAAGACAAAATGGGTGATATCAGCAATACACAGTTTTTTAGAGCAGTACAGGAAGAGAAGAAGCTGGAGGCAAGCCAGGTTCTGGAACAGGTATATACAGCGCTGACGGAGAAGGGTTACAACCCGATCAATCAGATTGTAGGATATATTATGTCTGGAGATCCGACCTATATTACCAGCCACAAGAGTGCCAGAAGCCTGATTATGAAGGTAGAGCGTGACGAAATTCTGGAAGAGCTTGTGAAGGTATATATTGAGACGAAGCTTCAGTAAAGAGTGGATGCAGCACGGCAATTAAAAAGCGGAAGAGTAAACAGCTGGCGACAACAGTCCAATATCTGACGGGCTGCCAGCTTGTTTTGTTATGGAGAAAATAGAATATGAGAATTATGGGGCTTGATTTTGGATCGAAGACCACGGGAGTGGCAGTCAGCGATCCGTTAGGCATTACAGCACAGGGGATTGAGACGATCACACGGAAGGATGAGAACAAACTTCGCCAGACCTGCGCCCGGATTGAAGAGCTGATCCGGGAATACGAGGTTGGGACGATTGTTTTGGGGTATCCTAAAAATATGAATAATACGCTGGGAGAGCGCGTTGAAAAGACGCTGGCATTTAAAGAGATGCTGGAACGGCGGACGAACCTTCCGGTCGTTATGTGGGACGAGCGCCTGACGACGAATGCGGCGGAGCAGATTCTGATCGAGAGTGGAGTGCGCCGGGAAAACCGGAAGAGCGTGATTGATAAGATTGCGGCAGTATTGATTTTGCAGGGATATTTGGATTTACAGGCACAAGGAAAAGCGGAAGAATAAATTATCAGTGATAAAAATCAATGATTGAAAATAAAGAATAGAAGGAGAATCGTAGAATGGGAAACCTGGATTCAATGTTAGATGAACTGAATAATATGGAAAACAGCATCACGCTGAGGGATGAGAACGGCGAGGAAGTGAAGCTGTATGTCCTGGAAGAGACAAAGTTAAATGGCGAGTCCTATCTGCTGGCAAGTGATACGAAGGACGGCGATGGAGAGTGCTATCTGTTGAGAGATACATCAAAGCCGGAGGATGCAGAAGCAGCTTACGAATTTGTGGACGATGACGGAGAACTGGAGTATATGTCCAAGGTGTTTGCGGAGCTGATGAGCGATCTGGGCGTTGATATCGAATAAAAATCTAAAAATCGAATTTTTGGAGGTGCATTGATTGAAAAAGGAAACAAATCATAATAAGGTAAAGATCATACCGCTCGGTGGTCTGGAACAGATCGGTATGAATATGACTGCCTTCGAATATGAAGACAGCATTATTGTAGTAGACTGCGGTATGGCATTCCCGAGCGACGATATGCTGGGAATCGATCTGGTTATCCCGGATGTATCCTATTTAAAGAACAACATTGACAAAGTCAAGGGCTTTGTGATCACGCACGGACATGAGGACCATATCGGCGCGCTGCCGTATGTACTCCGCGATGTTCCGGCACCGGTATACGGCACCAAACTGACGATCGGACTGATTGAGAATAAATTAAAAGAGCATAATATGATGAAGACCGTCCGCCGCAAGGTCGTAAAGCACGGACAGTCCATCAATCTCGGATGTTTTCGGATTGAGTTTATCAAGACGAATCACAGTATCGCAGATGCATCGGCGCTTGCGATCTTTTCCCCGGCTGGCATTATCGTCCACACCGGCGACTTCAAGATCGATTACACACCGGTATTCGGCGAACCGGCGGATCTGCAGCGTTTTGCCGAGCTTGGAAAGAAAGGCGTGCTGGCGCTGATGTGCGACAGTACCAACGCGATCCGTCCGGGATTTACGATGTCGGAGCGCACCGTCGGCAAGACCTTTGATTCGATTTTTGCAGAGCACAAGAACAACCGGATCATCGTTGCGACGTTTGCTTCCAACGTAGACCGTGTCCAGCAGATCATCAATACGGCATACCACTATGGACGTAAGGTAGTGGTCGAGGGCCGAAGCATGGTCAATGTCATCGGCACGGCGAGCGAACTTGGATACATTAATATTCCGGAAAATACACTGATCGACATTGAACATCTGAAAAATTATAAGAAAGAGGATACCGTCCTTATCACGACCGGCAGCCAGGGCGAGTCTCTGGCGGCACTGTCCCGTATGGCGGCAGACCTGCACAAGAAGGTTTCGATTATGCCGGGCGACGTGGTTATTTTAAGTTCCACCCCGATTCCGGGCAATGAGAAAGCCGTTGCAAGAGTTATCAACGAGCTGTCGATGAAGGGCGCAGAGGTTATCAACCAGGATACCCACGTATCCGGACATGCCTGCCAGGAGGAGATCAAGCTGATGTACTCCTTAGTTCGTCCGAAATTCTCGATTCCGGTACACGGTGAGTACCGCCACCTGATGGCGCAGCGCAACCTGGCAATCTCAATGGGCATTCCGAAGGAAAATGTCATCCTGATGCGCTCAGGTGATGTGATCGAGATCGGGGACGAGGGCTACCGTGTTGCCGACCACGTACAGGCGGGCGGCATCCTGGTCGATGGTTTGGGCATCGGTGATGTCGGAAATATCGTTCTGCGCGACCGCCAGAACCTGGCACAGAACGGTATCATTATTGTGGTACTGACGTTGGAGAAATACAGCAACCAGCTCTTAGCCGGACCGGATATCGTGTCCCGAGGTTTCGTCTATGTGCGTGAGTCCGAGGATCTGATGGAAGAGGCACAGAGAATCGTGGATGAAGCCGTACAAGGCTGTCTTGAGAAGCACGTGAGCGACTGGGGCAAGATCAAGAACATTATCCGCGACAGCCTGAGTGATTTCCTATGGAAGAAGATGAAGAGAAATCCGATGATTCTTCCGATCATCATGGAAGTGTAGAAGACTGCAAAAGCAGCACGGAGGTGGTATATGAGCCGGACATCTGGGGAACCCCATATCGCAGTATCAATTCTGGACAGTGTGTTCCGGATCGTTTTTCTGGTACTGACACTGTTTCTGCTCTATGAGGGCGCAACGAAGGGCTACTGGCTGGGGCATGAGATATTTAACCCGACCGCAGTTGAGGCAGAGCCGGGAAGAATGAGAACGGTTACCATCGAGGAAAGCGAAAGCACCTCCGAGGCAGGCGAAGCGCTGGAACGCGTCGGTTTGATTAGGAGCCGCGTGGTCTTTGTGCTGCAGGCAAAGATTTATGAATACAAGATATATCCGGGGACCTATCAGTTCAGCACCGCCCAGACTTCTCTGGAGATGCTGAAGGAGATGGATGAGGCGGCAGCTTCTGCCGCCAGCCCGGAGGAGGATAAAAGTGATAGTAAATGACAGAATTACCGCCTATATCCAGTCGTTGGACGCGGGCAACGGACCGCTGCTCGACTCGATAGAGGAAGAAGCGCTGGCTGACTGCGTTCCGATCATCCGCAGGGAGACCTCCGCATTTCTGAAAACACTGATTGCTCTCAAGCGCCCGCAGTCGATTCTGGAGGTAGGAACGGCTGTGGGCTATTCGGCTTTACTGATGAGCCGTGTGATGCCGGAAAACTGCCGGATCACGACGATTGAGAAGTACGAAAAAAGAATACCGATTGCCAAGCGCAATTTTGAAAGGGCAGGAAAAGAGCCGTGCATTACTTTACTGGAAGGCGATGCGGAAGAGATACTGGGGACGCTTTCCGGCCCTTATGATTTTATATTTATGGATGCGGCTAAGGGGCAGTATATGCACTGGCTGCCTCAGATTTTGCGTCTGTTGCCGTCCGGCGGCGTTCTTCTGTCGGACAATGTCTTACAGGACGGCGATATCGTGGAATCCCGCTATGCGGTCGAGCGCCGCAACCGGACGATCCACACGCGGATGCGCGATTATTTATATGAACTGACACACATGAAAGAATTTGAGACGTCTGTCATTCCGATCGGGGATGGCGTGGCGTTAAGTGTAAAGCGATAAAAGAAAGGAAAAACATGAGAAAACTGGAACTTCTAATCCCGGCGGGCAGCCTGGACGTCCTCAAGACGGCGGTCCTTTACGGAGCCGATGCGGTCTATCTGGGCGGCGAGGCGTTTGGTCTGCGGGCAAAGGCGAAGAATTTTACGAACGAAGAGATCAAAGAGGGCATTGCGTTTGCCCATGAGCGCGGCGTCAAAGTATATATTACAGCAAATATTTTTGCACATAATGATGATTTAGCCGGTGTGGAAGAATATTTCACAGAACTGAAAGAAATCAAGCCGGATGCGCTGATTATTTCCGATCCGGGTGTCTTTGAGATTGCCAGACGCATTCTCCCGGAGATGGAGATCCATATCAGCACACAGGCAAATAATACAAACTACGGGACGTTCCTTTTCTGGTATAAACAGGGCGCGAAGCGCGTGGTAACGGCGCGGGAGCTGTCCCTGAAGGAGATTCGCGAGATCCGCGAACATATTCCAGAGGATATGGAGATCGAGAGCTTCATCCACGGAGCGATGTGCATTTCCTATTCAGGACGATGTCTTCTCAGCAATTTTCTGACGGGGCGCGACGCGAACCAGGGCGCCTGTACTCATCCGTGCCGCTGGAAATATGCGGTGGCGGAGGAGACAAGACCGGGCGAGTGGATGCCGGTCTATGAAAATGAGCGCGGCAGCTATATTTTCAACTCCCGCGACCTGTGCATGATTGAGCACATTCCGGAGATGGTCGAAGCAGGAATCGACAGCTTCAAGATCGAGGGACGCATGAAGACAGCACTCTATGTGGCAACCGTGGCGAGAACCTACCGAATCGCAATCGACGATTATCTGGAAAGCCCGGAAAAATACCAGTCCAAGATGGAGTGGTATAAGAGTGAGATCCGCAAATGTACCCACCGGGAATACATCACCGGATTTTATTTCCATAAACCGGGTACCGAGTCGCAGGTATACGGAAGCAATACTTATGTAAAACCGTACACCTATCTGGGAACGGTCGGCGCTGTGCGCGGGGATGGCCTGGTTCATCTGGAGCAGAAGAATAAATTCAGCGTGGGAGAGACGATCGAGATCATGAAGCCGGACGGACGTAACCTGCGTGTGGAAGTGAAAGGCATCTTTACTGAGGATGGAACCGCGCAGGAGAGCGCACCGCACCCGAAGCAGCAGCTCTGGGTAGACTTAGGCGGTATGGCAAAGCCGCAGGATATCCTGCGGCGTGAGGACGAAGCGCTGGATTTGTAAAGGTGCGGCTGGATGGACATCAGGAGGATGACAGATGGTTTGGTTTTTAGGAGGAACGGCGGTCCTGTGCCTGTTATATTATATCATAATTGTTATTTATTCAGGTGTTTCGACTTCGTTTGCCTTGATCTGGCCCTGCTTGGCGATCTTTTTGGGACTTCTGGCGGCTGGATGGTGGTTTGGCAGCCAGCATGAGGGCAGAATCCCCGTGTGGATCGGCGTTTCCGTCGGGACAGTATGTGCGGCGGGATTTCTGATTCTGGTGATCACGGAGGTTTTGATCGGCTGGAGCGCCATTACGGCGACGGGACAGCCGGCGGACTATGTGATCGTGCTGGGAGCACGTGTGCGCGGCACCAAGATCAGCAATTCCCTAAAGCAGCGTCTGGATCGGGCGATCGAGTATTCGGAGGAATATCCGAACACGGTTCTGGTGCTTTCCGGCGGAAAAGGTCCGGGCGAGGAGATCAGCGAGGCGCGGGCGATGTACGAATATTTACAGTACAACGGGATTCCGGAGGATAAGCTGCTGATTGAAGACCAGTCTTCCGACACGGTGCAGAACATCGAGTTCAGCCGGACGGTGATCGACCGGCAGGAATACAACAAGGCGCAGGCGGCGCGGGCACACCTGATGGAGTTTTACCGTGAGCGCCCGGACGGCGATACCATCCGGATCGGGATTCTGACGAGCAATTACCATGTGTTCCGGGCGGAGGCGATCGCGCGCAGACAGGAGATCGAGCCGGTCGGCGTGGCAGCTGCGTGCGACCCGGTGCTGGCGGTGCACCTGTGGCTGCGGGAGGCATTTGCCGTACTAAAAGACAAATTTATGGGAAGACTGTAAAAAAAAGAAAAAAAGGTGCGATTCAACGTTACTGGTCACGTATGCGTGAACAGTAACGATTCAACAGATGTCTGTATGCGCTGTGGAATCGTTTTAGAGAAAGGAAAGACAGCATGACAGTAAAAGATTTGAAGAGCTATCAGATCCTGAATGAAAAACACGTAAAAGAGCTGAATTCCGAGGGGATTCTTCTGGAACATAAGAAGACGGGAGCGAGAGTGTTCCTGCTCTCGAATGACGATGAGAACAAGGTATTCTGCATCGGATTCCGCACCCCGCCATCTGACAGCACGGGTGTGCCGCATATCATGGAGCACAGTGTTTTGTGCGGTTCGGCGAAATTTCCGGTCAAGGATCCGTTTGTAGAGCTGGTGAAGGGCTCCTTAAATACCTTCTTAAACGCGATGACCTACCCGGATAAGACGGTATACCCGGTTGCAAGCTGCAACGACAAGGATTTCCAGAACCTGATGGACGTCTATATGGACGCGGTTCTGCATCCGAATATCTATAAAGAAGAGAAGATTTTCCGCCAGGAGGGCTGGCATTACGAGATGGAGTCGGCGGACAGCCCGATCACGGTAAACGGTGTCGTTTACAATGAGATGAAGGGTGCATTTTCCTCCCCGGAGGGCGTGCTTGATCGCTACACGCAGAACACGCTTTACCCGGATACCTGCTATACGCATGAGTCCGGCGGCGCCCCGGAGGTTATCCCGGAGCTGACCTATGAGGATTTCCTGAATTTCCACCGCAAATTCTACCATCCGTCCAACAGCTTTATCTATCTGTACGGAAATATGGATATGGCAGAGAAGCTGGACTGGCTGGATCGTGAGTATTTAAGCCACTATGACCGTCAGCCGGTGGATTCTGAAATTCACTACCAGAAGCCGTTTGACGCGCCGAAGGACCGTGAGATCTTCTATCCGATCACTGAGGATGAGCCGGAGGATCACGCAACCTACCTGTCGGTTAATACGGTGGTGGGCGACGATCTCGACCCGATTCTCTACATGGCATTTCAGATCCTGGAGTATGTGCTTTTGGATGCGCCGGGCGCCGTTTTAAAGAAAGAACTCATCAGCGCCGGGATTGGCCAGGATATCCTGGGAAGCTATGAAAATGGTATTTTACAGCCATATTTTTCTGTCATTGCGAAAAATGCGGATGGCAGCCAGAAAGAGGCATTTTTAAAGACTGTCAAGGGAACGCTTAAGAAGCTGGCAGATGATGGTATCAACCAGAAGAGCCTGATGGCGGGCATCAACTACTATGAATTCCGCAGCCGTGAGGCGGATTTCGGCAACGCGCCGAAAGGATTGATGTACGGCTTGCAGTGCTTAGATAGCTGGCTGTACGGCGGCGATCCGCTGATGCACCTGGAATATGAGGAGACATTTGCATTCCTCAAAAAAGCAGCAAAGGAAGGATATTTTGAAGAACTGATCCGCAAATATCTCTTAGATAACCCGTTTGAGGCGGTGATCACGGTCAGCCCGAAGCGGGGACTGACGGCGATCGAGGATGAGAAGCTGCGTGAAAAGCTGGAAGCATATAAGAAGAGCCTGGGCGCGGAGGAGATTCAGGCGATCGTGGATGGCACGAAAGAGCTGAAAGAGTATCAGGACACCCCGTCCCCGAAGGAAGATTTAGAGAAGATTCCGCTGTTGAAACGCTCAGATATCCGCAAAGAGGCGGAGAAATTTATCCTGACCGAGCGCGAGATTGGCGGAACCAAGGTGCTGGCACATGAGCTCTTTACCTCAGGCATCGGTTATCTGCGCGTGATGTTCCGTACCGACCATGTACCGTCCAGGGATCTGCCGTATGTGGGACTTTTGAAAGCAGTGCTTGGATTTGTCGATACGACGAAACACACATACAGCGATTTGTCGGATGAGATCAACTTAAATACCGGCGGTATCACGCTCAGCGTCAGCTCCTATGCGGACAGCCGGAAACAGGGCGCGTTTACCGGTATTTTTACCGCGAGTGCCCGGGTGCTGTGCGAGAAGCTGGACTTCGGATTTTCAGCGATCGCGGAGATTCTGCTTGATTCAATCCTTGATGATGAGAAACGTCTCGGCGAGATTGTGGCGGAGACGAAATCGAAGAGCCAGATGCGTTTAAATCAGGCGGCACATTCAGCGGCAGTGATGAGAGCCAGCTCCTATTTTTCGGCAGAATCGGCATTTGACGACTGCACGGGCGGAATCGGATTTTACCAGTTCCTTGAAGAGACGGCAAAGCACTTTGATGAGAAAAAGGGAGAGGTGATCGCGAAATTAAAAGAGACGGCGGCACGCCTGTTTACGAAAGAAAATATGCTGATAAGCTACACGGCAGCAGCTGGCGATCAGGCAGGGCTTGAAGCAGCGCTTCCGCTTTTAAAAGAACGTCTTCCACAGGGCGACGGAACCGTTTATCCGTTTGAGTGGAAAAAAGAGAACTTAAACGAGGGCTTCATGACCTCCTCCCAGGTCAATTATCTGGCGCGCTGCGGCAATTTCGTGGAGAAAGGGCTGGCATACAAGGGCACGCTGCGGACGCTGAAAGTCATTCTCGGATATGATTATCTGTGGATCAATGTCCGTGTCAAGGGCGGCGCTTACGGCGTCATGAATGGAGCCGGACGATTTGGCGACAGCTATTTCGTTTCCTACCGCGATCCGAACCTGCGCGAGACGAATGAGGTTTACGAGGGCATCGTGCCGTATCTGGAGCAGTTTGAGGCAGACGAGCGTGATATGACGAAATTCGTGATTGGAACCATCAGCGACCTTGATGCGCCGCTTCTGCCGCCGTACAAAGGCATTCGCGCCGACGCGGCCTGGTTTACCGGCGTGACGGATGCGATGATCCAGAAAGAGAGAGACGAGATCCTGGCAGTTACCCCGGAGGATATCCGGGAGCTGGCGCCGATTATCAGGGCAGTGCTCAGTGAGCAGAGCATCTGTGCGATTGGAAATGCAGAAAAAGTCAAGGCAAATCAGGATCTGTTTAAGACGGTGAAGAATCTGTTTAACTAAACAAAATGCAAGTGAAAGGAAACAAGATGGCAAATACAGATACAAAAGAGTTTAAATCTGGCTTTGTGACCCTGATCGGGCGTCCGAATGTCGGCAAATCCACGCTGATGAACCACCTGATCGGACAGAAGATCGCGATCACATCTGAGAAGCCGCAGACGACCCGGAACCGTATCCAGACGGTATACACAGACGAGCGCGGACAGATCATTTTTCTGGACACACCGGGTATCCACAAGGCGAAAAACAAGCTGGGCGAGTACATGGTCAATGTCGCAGAGAATACGTTAAAAGAGGTTGACGTGATTCTCTGGCTGGTAGAGCCGACCACCTTCATCGGGGCAGGCGAGCGTCACATTGCAGAGCAGCTTTCGAAGATCAAGACGCCGGTCATTCTGGTTATTAATAAAATTGATACGGTCAAATCGAAGGAAGAGATTCTGACCTTTATCGCGGCATATAAGGATATTTTGAATTTTGCGGAGATTATCCCGGTTTCGGCTCTCAAAGAGATGAATATCGAGGATGTCAAGAGCAGTATTTTTAAATATCTCCCGGCAGGTCCGCAGTTTTACGATGAGGATACCGTCACCGACCAGCCGATGCGCCAGATCGCAGCGGAGCTGATCCGCGAGAAAGCGCTTCGGATGCTGGACGACGAGATCCCGCACGGCATTGCAGTTGTCATCGACCAGATGAAAGAGCGCCCAAACGGCATCATCGACGTGGATGCAACGATCGTGTGCGAGCGCGATTCCCACAAGGGCATCATCATCGGAAAAGGCGGATCGATGTTAAAACGTATCGGAACCGCTGCCCGGATGGAAATTGAAAATCTGATGGACACGAAGGTCAACCTGAAACTCTGGGTTAAAGTGCGCCGGGAGTGGAGAGACAGCGATATGTATATGAAGAATTACGGATATAACCCGAAAGAAATTTAAGTGAGGGAAGGAAGGGCTGCATGCGAGATTTGATACAGACAACCGGAATGGTGCTTTATGCAGCCCCGGTCGGTGAATTTGATAAACGTCTGATTCTCCTGACGGGAGACCGCGGAAAAATCACGGCATTTGCCCGCGGGGCGAAGCGCACTGGAAGTTTGCTGCGTGCGGCAAGCCGGCCTTTCGCATTTGGAACCTTCACACTTTCTGAGACGCGGGATGCCTACAATCTCTATGGCGCGGAGATCGAAAACTATTTCGAAGGACTTGAACAGGACGTTGAGTGCGCCTGCTACGCCTCCTATTTTGCTGAATTCGCCGAATACTTCGGAAGAGAAGGTCTGGAGGCAAGAGAAATGCTGCGATTACTCTACCAGTCCTTCCGCGCCCTCCTAAAACCCGCACTCCCCAACAAACTTGTACAGCGCATCTTCGAATTAAAAATCATGGTCATCAACGGCGAATACACCGAAGATCCACCCCTGCGCGCCGGAGACTCCGCACGCTACGCCTGGCAGTACGTCATCTACGCGCCGATCGAGAAGTTATATACATTTCTTCTGAAAGAAGATGCATTTGCACAATTTGCGGCGAATGTGGAGCGGAATAAGAGGGCGTATGTAGATAAAAGTTTTCACTCATTGGAGATATTGCAGACGATTACATAACATACAACTATCCAGGGAGGAACCATTTATATGCCAGAACCCAAATTCCATCAGAAAATCGCCTGGTTCAATTTCATCTGCTGCCTCATGGTCATCTGGACGCATTCCGGCAACGCGGATCTGTTTTTCCCGGAACTGGGGCAGGACGCACCGTGGTGGCATTTCCAGTACCCGGTCATGCAGGAAATTTTGCGGGTGGACATCCCATGCTTTATCATGCTGTCTGCCTACCTGTTCTACCGGAACTTCACGATGAAGCGGCTGGGAGAAAAATTAAATAAACGTCTGCATTCGCTTCTGGTTCCGTACCTGCTCTGGAATACCATCTACTACGTGGCGTATGTGGCGGCGAGCCGGATTCCGGGACTGCAGACGATCGCCAACCGGACGGATCTGGTGATCACGACGTCCGGGGCATGGCAGGCGATCACCAAGTATACCTTCAATCCGGTGTTCTGGTTCATGTATCAGATCATTCTGCTGGTGCTGCTGGCACCGGTGCTGTATCTGTTTCTGAAAAATATCTGGACCGGCGCGGCATTTCTGCTGGCGCTGCTTGTGGCACTTTTCAAGGGGGTGGCGCTGCCGGAGCTGAATCTGGACGCCCTGATTTATTATTCCTTTGCCGCCTATGCAGCGTTGCACGGGAGAAAATGGGCGGAGGCGGTATGGTCGTGGAAGCGGGCGGCACTGGGGGTGTGCCTGCTGGCAGTGGGAATTGTGCTCAGCAGGAGCTATTATACCCACTATTTTGTGCCGGGAATCGTTCTCTACCAGCTTCTGGCAGTCATCGGTATCTGGATGATGGTAAACGAGCGCTGGTTGGGAGAAGTCAGACCGTTTATGACCTGCACCTTTTTTATCTATGCGACGCACTTTGTGGTGGTCCGTTTCCTCAATAAGGCGGCGGCGCTGCTATTTCCGGGCAGCCAGCTGGTTTCGATGTTTATGTATGTGTGTATGCCGCTGCTTGCAGTGACACTCTGTTATCAGGCGGCGCGCGTGTTGCGGAGGTACCGTCCGGATATCTGGAAGACCCTGAATGGGGGACGCTGACAAAAAGCAGGATTTACGGTTGAAAGGCAGGTATCTCTGGAAACGGAAGTGCGAGTATGCGTTTTTTCAGGTCCAAGTCTTGAAAATACATAGAAAAGCAGGTATACTATAAAAACTTGGTTGTAGGAGCATTTTTGCGCTTGGGAGGAAGAGCAATGAAAAAAAGAGGATTTCTTCTGGCAGCGTGTACCGTGGGTGTGATGCTGTCCGGCTGTGGCTCACGGGAAACCGCCTTTTCCCCTTCGGAGAGCTGCGTATATGTGGCAAAAGACGGAGCGCTGTCGAGTGCTCTGGTGGAGCAGACCGGCGGTATTTCGGTCGATGAGAATGAATTAAAGCAGTATTTAGAGACGGCAGTGATTCATTTTAATGAAGAAAAAGGCGCCGGGGCGCTGGCACAGAACCAGAAAAATGCCGAGAGACTGCCGGCAGCATTGAAAAGTGTGAAGGCGGGAAAAGACACGGTGACTGCGATCTTTGATTATGCTTCCTTTGAAGATCTGAAAGCATTCGGAGAGACGAATGACAACGAGGACACCAGCAACTCCCTGACGGCGCTGGAGGCAAAGCCGCTTTCGGAGGCGATTGCCGATGGATGGTTTTCCGAGGGTGAGCTGGTAAAGGCAGATGGAAGCGAAGCCGGAACGGATACGGTTCAGAATGAAAAAAGCGGCATGGCAGTCCGGAGCGAGGGCGGTGCGACGCTGATGGTCGGCGGAAAAGTGCTTTACCGCAGTTCGAATACCGAGTTAAAAGACGATTCAACCGTCAGTCTGCCGGAAACAGGCACGGCTTATGTGATTTTTAAAAGATAAAAAACAGAATGATTGTTAAATTCGTCCATCTGCCAGATATTGAAAGAAAAGGCGGGGACGGGTACAATGATAAACGAATCAGGAGGACAAGACAAATGGAAAAGACGATGGACAAAATCGTGGCGCTCGCAAAATCAAGAGGATTTGTATATCCGGGTTCTGAGATTTACGGCGGCCTTGCCAATACATGGGACTACGGCAATCTGGGCGTAGAACTGAAAAACAATGTAAAACGTGCATGGTGGCAGAAATTTATTCAGGAAAGCCCGTACAACGTAGGTGTAGACTGTGCGATTCTCATGAACTCCCAGACATGGGTGGCATCCGGACATCTGGGCGGCTTCTCTGACCCGCTGATGGACTGCAAGAGCTGTAAAGAGCGTTTCCGTGCAGATAAGCTCATCGAGGACTATATGGCAGAGCACAACATCGAGATCGAGGGTTCTGTAGACGGCTGGTCCCAGGAGCAGATGAAACAGTACATTGATGACAATAACATCTGCTGTCCGAGCTGCGGCAAGCATGATTTCACCGACATTCGTCAGTTTAACCTGATGTTCAAGACTTTCCAGGGAGTTACCGAGGATGCAAAAAACACCGTATATCTGCGTCCGGAGACTGCACAGGGTATCTTTGTAAACTTCAAGAACGTACAGAGAACCTCCCGCAAGAAGATCCCGTTTGGTATCGGTCAGATCGGTAAATCGTTCCGTAACGAGATCACACCGGGTAACTTTACTTTCCGTACCAGAGAGTTCGAGCAGATGGAGCTGGAGTTCTTCTGTGAACCGGGAACCGACCTTGAGTGGTTTGCATACTGGAAACAGCACTGCATCGACTGGCTGCAGACACTTGGCATCAAGCCGGATGAGATGCGCGCGCGCGACCATTCTCCGGAAGAGCTGTGCTTCTACAGCAAGGCGACGACCGATCTGGAATTTCTGTTCCCGTTCGGATGGGGCGAGCTGTGGGGTATCGCAGACCGTACCGATTACGATCTGACCCAGCATCAGAACACCTCCGGTCAGGATATGACCTACTTTGACGATGAGAAGAAGGAGAAATACATCCCGTATGTGATTGAGCCGTCACTGGGTGCTGATCGTGTGACGCTGGCATTCCTGTGTGCAGCTTACGATGAGGAAGAGATCGGCGAGGGCGATGTGAGAACCGTTCTTCACTTCCATCCGGCGATTGCACCGGTTAAGATCGGTGTGCTTCCGCTGTCCAAGAAGCTTAACGAGGGAGCAGAGAAGATCTACGCAGAGCTTTCCAAGTACTACAACTGCGAGTTCGACGACAGAGGAAACATTGGTAAGCGTTACCGCCGTCAGGATGAGATCGGTACTCCGTTCTGCATCACTTACGATTTCGAGTCGGAGACCGACCAGGCTGTTACCGTCCGTGACCGTGATACCATGGAGCAGGTACGTGTGCCGATCGCAGAGTTAAAGAACTACTTTGAGGATAAGTTCCGTTTCTAATCTTTAAATAAACAAAAAAGCAGAAACCATATTCCAGAAAACAGGAGATGGTTTCTGCTTTTTGTGTTAGAGAGGGCTTGTGACATTTTTGGCATTTTGCAAAGAACGAAATTTATTTTGGGGAAGATTAGGCACTGTTCTGGATAGTCATCTCATTTAATATTCGCGAAAATTACAAAAAAATATATATTGATCGAAAAAAAGTTGGAAAGAATTCAAAAAAACTCTTTACTAGACCGCAGTTTATGTTATAATATTCACGATGGCTTTTATCTTTCACATAAATACAAATATGTGAATGTAAAACATAAACGAGTATAGGAGGAAAATACTTATGGCAAAATGGGTTTATATGTTTAGCGAGGGCGACATGACCATGCGTAACCTGCTGGGAGGAAAGGGAGCGAACCTGGCGGAGATGACAAGCATCGGTCTGCCGGTTCCACAGGGATTTACAATCACAACTGAGGCTTGTACCCAGTATTACGAAGATGGTCGCAAGATTAACGACGAGATCATGGCACAGACCATGGAAGGCGTTAAGAAGATGGAAGAGCTCAATGGAAAGAAATTTGGCGATCTGAAGAACCCACTGTTAGTATCGGTTCGTTCCGGTGCGAGAGCATCCATGCCAGGTATGATGGATACCATCTTAAACCTTGGTTTAAATGACGAGGTAGTTGCAGCGATGATCGCAGGCAACCCGGACCCGAAATTTGAGCGATTTGTATATGACTCCTACAGACGTTTCATCCAGATGTTCTCGGATGTCGTTATGGAAGTTGGTAAGAAATACTTCGAGCAGCTCATCGACAAGATGAAAGAAGAAAAGGGTGTTCAGTACGATATCGAACTGACTGCTGCTGACTTAAAGACTCTGGCTGAGCAGTTCAAGGCTGAGTACAAAAAACAGTTAGGTGAGGACTTCCCGTCTGACCCGGTTGTTCAGTTAAAATTAGCAATCGAAGCTGTATTCCGTTCCTGGGACAACCCACGTGCGAACGTATACAGAAGAGATAATGATATTCCGTATTCCTGGGGTACTGCAGTAAACGTAATGCCGATGGTATTCGGTAACTTAAACGATGAGTCCGGTACAGGTGTTGCATTTACCCGTGACCCGGCAACCGGCGAGAAGAAGCTGATGGGCGAGTTCTTAAAGAACGCACAGGGCGAGGACGTAGTTGCTGGTGTTCGTACTCCGATGCCGATCGCTCAGATGGAGCAGGAGTTCCCGGAAGCATATGCAGATTTCATCAAGGTTTGCGATGTGCTTGAGAACCACTACCATGATATGCAGGATATGGAGTTTACTGTAGAGAACCGTAAACTTTATATGTTACAGTGCCGTAACGGTAAGAGAACTGCTCAGGCAGCTCTGCAGATCGCTTGCGACCTGGTAGATGAAGGCCATAAGACAGAGGAAGAAGCAGTCGCTATGATCGACCCGCGTAACCTCGATACACTGCTGCATCCGCAGTTTGACGCTGCTGCATTAAAGGCAGCTACTCCGCTTGGAAAAGGCTTAGGTGCTTCTCCGGGTGCTGCTTGCGGTAAAGTTGTATTCACTGCAGAGGATGCTGAGAAATGGGCTGAAAAGGGCGAGAAGGTTGTCTTAGTTCGTCTTGAGACCTCTCCGGAAGACATTACCGGTATGAAGGTTGCTCAGGGTATCTTAACCGTTCGTGGTGGTATGACCTCTCACGCAGCCGTAGTTGCCCGTGGTATGGGTACCTGCTGTGTATCCGGATGCGGCGACATCGCTATGGATGAAGAAAATAAGAAATTCACATTAGCTGGTAAAGAGTTCAATGAGGGAGACTTCATCTCCATTGATGGTACAACCGGTAATATTTACGAGGGCGAGATCAAGACCGTAGACGCTACCATCGCTGGTACATTCGGCCGCGTTATGGCATGGGCTGACAAGTTCAGAAGACTGAAAGTTCGTACCAACGCTGATACACCGGCAGATGCGAAGAAAGCTAGAGAGCTTGGCGCAGAAGGTATCGGTCTTTGCCGTACTGAGCATATGTTCTTCGAGGAAGACAGAATCGCTGCTTTCCGTGAGATGATCTGTGCTGACACCGTAGAAGAGAGAGAAGCAGCTCTGGATAAGATCCTTCCGTATCAGCAGGGCGACTTCGAAGGTCTGTTCGAGGCTCTGGAGGGCAACCCGGTTACGATCCGTTTCCTGGATCCGCCGCTGCATGAGTTTGTTCCGACTGAGGAAGATGACATCAAGAAACTGGCTGACGCTCAGGGCAAACCGGTTGAGACTATCAAGAACATCATTGCTTCCCTGCATGAGTTCAACCCGATGATGGGTCACCGTGGACTTCGTCTGGCAGTTACCTATCCGGAGATCGCAGTTATGCAGACCAAGGCTGTTATCCGTGCAGCTATCAACGTACAGAAAGCACACGCTGACTGGTCCGTAAAACCGGAGATCATGATTCCGCTCGCTTGCGATGCGAAAGAGTTAAAATATGTAAAAGATATCGTTGTGAAGACCGCTGACGAGGAGATCGCAGCAGCAGGCGTTGATCTGAAGTACGAAGTAGGTACCATGATCGAGATCCCGCGTGCAGCTCTGACCGCTGACGACATCGCAAAAGAGGCTGAATTCTTCTGCTTCGGTACAAACGACTTAACTCAGATGACCTACGGCTTCTCCCGTGATGATGCAGGCAAGTTCCTGAATGCTTACTATGATAAGAAGATCTTCGAGAGCGATCCATTTGCAAAACTGGATCAGACTGGCGTAGGTAAGCTCATGGAGATGGCGATCAAGTTAGGTAAAGCAGAGCGCCCGACCCTTCATGTAGGTATCTGCGGCGAGCACGGCGGCGACCCGTCTTCCGTAGAGTTCTGCCACAAGATTGGTCTTGACTATGTATCCTGCTCACCGTTCCGTGTGCCGATCGCTCGTCTGGCTGCTGCTCAGGCTGCAATCGCTGAGAAATAATTATTTAAAGGAAACCTTAAATAGAATAAATGGGTAGATAAGGACTCCCTTACGAAAGTAAGGGGGTCCTTTTGTATAAATAATCTGTGGCTGTTTATGAAAAAATGGAGTTACTGTTCACGCATGTGTGAACAGTAACAAAATGGATGATGGAAACTTTTTGTGGACATGGTATATTTTGAATGCTATAATAAAAAGTGTAAGAATATAAGGTAAGAGTTAAGTGGGTATTATGGATAAAGTTCCTGTAAATTTTTTACATGGAGCTTTTTTTGATCATATAGGAAATTAAGTCTTATATGCGGGGGCACCTAAGCGCGGACCACTGAATCGTAATAAATGGCCGGAAATCAGATGTGAAGAAATAGAAAAGAATAACAGGGATGGAATGAAAATGAAAGGAAAAAGAGTGATCGCAGGTATTCTGCTTGTTGGAATCTTAGCAGTTACCCTGGCAGGGTGCAAAAACACAGGTGAGAATAAAAAAGAAACGGAAAAACCCGTCATCACCCTGGGAAGCGACAGCTATCCACCATACACTTATCTGAATGAGGATGGTGTGCCGACAGGAATTGATGTAGAACTGGCTACAGAAGCGTTCAGAAGAATGGGCTATCAGGTGGAGCCTGTCCAGATCAACTGGGAGAAGAAAAAAGAACTGTTGGAGAGCGGGGAGATCGATTGCATCATGGGCTGTTTTTCCATGGAAGGGCGCCTTGACGAGTACCGCTGGGCCGGACCGTATATAGCAAGCCGTCAGGTGGTTGCTGTAAATGAGAGCAGTGATATCTATAAACTGAGTGACCTGGAGGGAAAGAATCTGGCTGTTCAGTCCACAACCAAACCGGAAGGTATTTTTCTGAACCGGACGGATGAGAGAATCCCAAAGCTGGGCAATCTGATCAGTTTGGGACACAGGGAGCTGATCTATACATTTCTGGGAAAAGGATACGTAGATGCAGTTGCCGCACATGAGGAATCGATTGTCCAGTATATGAAGGATTATGACACAAGCTTTCGTATTCTGGAAGAGCCGCTGATGATCACCGGTATAGGGGTTGCCTTTGCAAAAGAGGATGACCGGGGAATCTGTGAGCAGATGGATCAGACCCTGGAGGAAATGCGTCGGGATGGAACATCCCTGAAAATCATTGAAAAATATCTGGATGATCCGGGAAGGTATCTGGAGGTGGATGAACTTGGATATTAAGGGAAGGACAAAGAAAAAGCAGATAGAAATAGTTGGTATTTTGTTTGGAATCTGTGTGGCGGTAGTTTCCCTGACTTATTTCTTTCATGCGGAAAAAGCGGAAGCAGAAGAAAGAATGGTAGAGATTGTAAACTATGTGAAAGTGCAGTGTTCCACCTATACTCATTATAATGAATCTTCGGAATCCAAAAGCCTTCTCCGTGCCATTGAAAGTGCCAGACAGATGAGTACCAATATTAACATGGAAAGAGAAAACGGTGGTCAGTTAAGCCGGGAGTTTCTAAAAGATAATCTGCAGACTCTCTGGGTGGATGGCATCCTTGTACTGGATGCAGAGGGAAAGACGGTCTGTGAGTATAGCACAAAAGAGTCTCTGACGGATGAGATTACGGAGTATCTGCAAAAAGAAATTATCATGGATTTTACAGGATATGAAGAAAGAAGCTATTCGGAACGGCTTGCCAGGGAAGACGGGTCCCGGATCGACATTGCAGCCTGCGCCAGAAAAGACGCACCGGGTATTGTGGCAATTTACTATTACACATCTCCTGAATTTACCAGAAACTATACTTTGACGATACAAGGGCTTTTAAATGGATATAGTGTCCAGAAAGATGGAACAATTATTGTTGCAGACGATGGGCTCGTTGTTGCCAGTAACGATGAGAGCCTGTTGGGGCAGAATACGGCCGACAATGAGGTTATTCAGGCAATGAAAAAGCACACAGACAGCCAGCATATTTTTCATTTGAAGAATGAAGGAACCGGATGCTACGGAATCATGCTGAAGCAGCGGGATTATTATATTTATGCATATCTTCCGGATGAGGAAGTGTTTCATAACCTTCCATTAAGTGTGGCTGGTGTCATTTTTCTATATTCTTTGATAGTTGGTATATTTTGGTCCTGTATCTTCAGAACCAATCTGGAACATGAGAAACAAGAGCGGGAAAAGGATGAAAAATATAAATCAGAACTTCTGATAGCTGCCAAAAAGGCGGAAGCCGCCAATAGGGCGAAGACGGAATTTCTCCAAAGGATGAGCCATGATATCCGGACTCCGATTAATGGAATCTGCGGTTTACTCAATATGGCAGATCATTGTGCAGATGATATGGAGAAACAGACAGAATACAGAACAAAGGTGAAAGAGGCATCCAATCTGTTGCTGGAGCTGGTAAACGATGTCCTGGATATGAGTAAGCTGGAGGCGGGTGAAGTGATTCTGGAAGAAATTCCATTTGATCTAAGCCGTATTTCCCGGGAAGTACTTGTTGTGATCGAGCAGATGGCTGCAGACCAGAATATCCGGATTGTGTGGGAGAAGAAAGAAATCACACATCGAAAGCTTATTGGAAGTCCAGGACATGTGAAACGTGTGATGATGAATATTCTGTCGAATGCGGTGAAATATAACAGAAAAAACGGATATATCTATATTAGCTGCCGGGAGATTCCATCCGAACAGCCAGAGATGACGACGATAGAATTTGTCTGCCGGGATACCGGAATCGGAATGGCAGAAGAGTTTCAGAAACATATTTTTGAACCGTTTGTACAGGAACACGCAGGAAGCCGCACAAAATTTGCGGGAACGGGTCTGGGAATGTCGATTGCAAAGAAGCTGGTTGAGAAAATGGGTGGAACCATTACCTTTGAAAGTGAAGATGGTGTAGGGACTACCTTTGTGATCCAGGTTCCATTTAAAATAGATCTGAATTCGGATAAATGGGAAGAACAGAAAGATGTATCAGATGGAAAATCTATAAAGGGACTGCATATTCTTATGGCAGAAGATAATGAGCTGAACATAGAAATTGCTGAATTTATGCTTCAGAATGAAGGTGCTGTCGTGACCAAGGCATGGAATGGGCAGGAAGCTGTGGATCAATTCAAAAAAAGTGAGTTAGGTGAATTTGATGCGATCCTCATGGATATCATGATGCCGGTCATGAATGGTTATGAAGCAACGAAGAGGATCCGGTCTCTGGAGAGAGAGGATGCTAAGACGATACCGATCATTGCAATGACAGCAAATGCGTTCACGGAGGACAGAATAAGAGCAAAAGAAGCGGGAATGGATGAACATATTTCTAAGCCTGTTGATGCAAAATTACTGGTAAAGGTAATTTATGAACTAGCGGAACACAGTTTTAGGGGGATTCGTAATGAAAAAGGAAAAAAGAAATAAGTTACTTGCTGTATTCCTGGTGATGGTAATGGCCATATTACTTTTATCAGGCTGCGGCGGGAAAAGAGCGGAAAAAGAAGATGCAGAAACCATCACGGTGTATTTATGGAGCACAAACCTGTATGAAAAATATGCACCCTATATTCAGGAACAGCTTCCGGATATTAACATTGAATTTGTAGTAGGAAATAATGATCTGGATTTTTATAAGTTTCTTGATGAAAATGGAGGATTGCCGGATATTATAACCTGTTGTCGTTTTTCACTGCATGATGCAAGTTCGCTGAAAGACAGCCTGATGGATCTTTCCACAACCAATGCGGCAGGTGCTGTCTATGATACATATCTAAACAATTTTAGGAACGAGGATGGCAGCATAAACTGGCTTCCGGTGTGTGCGGATGCCCATGGCTTTGTAGTGAACAAAGATCTTTTTGAAAAATATGATATCCCGTTGCCAACAGACTATGAAAGCTTTGTCTCTGCCTGCGAGGCATTTGATAAGGTGGGAATCCGAGGGTTTACCGCAGACTATTATTATGACTATACCTGTATGGAGACACTGCAGGGCCTGTCGGCGTCAGAACTTTCTTCTGCCGACGGACGCAGATGGCGCACCACCTACAGTGACCCGGATCATACAGTGAAAGAAGGTCTGGACAATACCGTCTGGCCGGCGGCTTTTGAACGGATGGAGCGGTTTATCCGGGATACAGGATTGAACCGGGATGATTTGGATTTGAACTATGATAATGTGGTTGAGTTGTTCAAAAGTGGTAAGCTTGCCATGTACTTTGGAAGCTCTTCCGGTGTAAAAATGTTTCAGGATCAGGGCATTCACACAACATTTCTGCCATTCTTTCAAGAGAATGGAGAAAAATGGCTGATGACGACACCCTATTTTCAAGTGGCTTTAAACCGTGATCTGGCACAGGATGAAACACGACGGAAGAAAGCCATGAAGGTATTGGATACAATGCTTTCAGAGGATGCTCAGAACCAGATCCTTTATGATGGTCAGGATCTCTTAAGCTACAGCCAGGATGTGGATATCCATCTTACAGAATATCTGAAAGATGTGAAACCTGTGATCGAAGAAAATCACATGTATATCCGTATTGCGTCAAATGACTTCTTCTCTATTTCCAAGGATGTAGTATCTAAGATGATCGCAGGAGAATACGATGCAGGGCAGGCTTATCAGTCCTTTAACACCCAGCTTCTGAATCAGCAGACTATCTCCGAGGATATCCTGCTGGATTCACAGAAATTCTATTCCAATCGTTTCCATGCCAGTGGAGGTAATGCAGCCTATTCGGTTATGGCAAATACGCTGCGCGGTGTCTACGGGACGGATGTGCTGATCGCCACCGGAAACAGCTTTACCGGAAACGTGCTGAAAGCCGGGTATACGAAAAAAATGGCGGGCAGCATGATCATGCCAAATGGTCTTTTGGCTTACAGCAGTAAGATGAGTGGGGCAGAGCTGAAAGAGACTGTCAGAAATTTTGTGGAAGGCTATGAGGGAGGCTTTATTCCCTTTAACAGCGGTTCTCTACCTGTAGTCAGCGGTATTTCTGTGGAGATCAGGGAAACGGATGATGGTTATACATTGAGCAAAGTTATGAAGGATGGAAAGAAAGTTCAAGACAATGATATGTTCACGGTAACCTGCCTGACGATACCTAAACACATGGAGAATTATCCGGTAGAGGATAATATTGTGTTTGATAGGGGAGATACTTCTGTGAAGGATACCTGGATAGGATATATTTCAGATGGTGATGCCGTTCTTGCAGAGCCTGAAGACTATGTGGCTCTGAGGTGAGAAAAATGGATATTAAGAATCATAAGCAACGGTGTACAAGGGGTACAAACAAGATTAAAAAGAAAAGATAGATTTGAAAGTAAGTAGAGTGGGATAATCCAGAAGTTAGAGCTTAGATTTTCCACTCTACTTGAACGTGGTCGCTAGTTGCGCTGATTGAAATAATCAGGCCGTCAACGGCTTTCCTTTTGTCGTCAAATTCAATGCTGTCCCAATGGTCGAGGTAATAAGAGAGTTCCTGCTCCTTTTGGGGTGACATTGTTTCAATGGACATTTCCGCAATCTCCTTTGAAATGGTCTGGCGGCGAGTGTCCAGTTCTTCAATTTTTTTGTTAGCATAGGCAAGAAGTGTTGCGTTGGCTCCGGTTAGCGTATCAAGTAGTTTTTCAATCTCGGCTTCAACTTGCGCCAGTTCAATTTGATGGGCGGTCAGTTTGGGATTGACTTTTTCCTCCCGGCTATGGCGGACTTGAAAATTTTTAAATCTCGCCCGCATAGCACTGAAAATAAATTCCTCAAATTCAGATTTACGGATTTTACCACAGCCCGGGCAGCCTTTATTTTCAGTCCGTTTACTACAGCGAAAATAGCCTTCGCTGTTCGGAACGTGTGTTGCCTTTAAGGCATATCCGCAACACCCGCATTTAACTTTTCCGGCAAGCCATGTATTTTTCGGCTTACGTCCTTGTTGAAAACTCTTATTTGTCATTAGCTTCTTCCTGCATTTCAGCCATACATCAGACGGTATGAGCGCTTCATGTGGAGCGATTACAAGTATCTGGTCTTTCAGGCTCCTGTCTTTATCCTCCTTCACGTCCCGGCCCTGATAGAGATAACAGCCATTGGTTCCGGCAAAATCGGAAGCGTCATTGACAATAGCCGCCCCCTGGCTTTTAAAAAATTCGTAGAGTTCTAAATCTGCTTGTGCGTAAACAGGATTTCTTAAAAGCTGTGAAATAAAGGTACGGAATAGCGATTTACCGTAAACTTTGATGTTCTGTTCCTCAAAGTACCGTGTAATGTCACCAAAAGACGTTTCCGGCTCGGAATACATTTCAAACATGAGCTTTACATATTGGGAAGTTTCGGGGTCTGCCACCATCTTTTTTGTGCGGATACCTTCAACCACTGTCGGCTCCAACTGATAACCATAGGGGGCCTGTCCGCTCATGTGAAAACCTTTCAGGCACCGGGAGTAGTAAGCGTCCGTGACGCGTTTCTGGATTGTCTCACGTTCAAGCTGTGCGAATACGATACAAATATTCAGCATGGCCCGCCCCATTGGGGTTGAGGTGTCGAACTTTTCTGTGGACGAAACAAACTCCACGTCATATTCCTGGAACAGCTCCATCATGTTTGCAAAGTCCAGAATGGAACGGCTGATTCTGTCCAGCTTATAAACGATTACCCGCCGCACCCGGCCCTTTCGGATTTCTCCTAACAGCTTTTGAAACTCCGGCCTGTCCGTATTCTTCCCGGAATAGCCTTTATCCTTGAATACTTTACAGCTTCCGCCTTTCAGCTCATACTTACAAAAATCAATCTGGCTTTCAATGCTGATACTGTCCTTACGGTCTACCGACTGTCTCGCGTATATACAATCTTCTCTGATAATGTCCATATTGGGCTCCTTCCGTATGGAATGGAGCTACCAACCTTACAATTATATTATACCATAGGCAGCCCCGGACAACAATGTTGCGGTTGATTAGTAAAATCTGTCCGTGTATTTACTGAACACATCATATAAGTGATTTTCGATTTCTCTTTTTCGCTTGTTCTTTTCATCCGGGGATAGTACCGGAATTAGATTTTCCAATACGATAAGTTTCCCTTGAAAATATACGGATTGTTTTTCGCTTTGGTATGTAACAGATTGAACCATCGAAAACCTCCACTTTTCAGTACGGATGAACAGCGGCCAGCTTCCCTCTTGTCTGCTGGGGAAACCTAAAAAAGCGGCTCCCTGGAAGGAACTGCCCTTTGAGCTTTCCCCAGCCTCGGGCCACGTTGGCCCGAAGCTAATAATCGCCGTTATAATATTTCTGTTCAGCCTCGTTGAGTGTGTATAAGTCAAACACTCCATAAAGCTGATTTACTACACGGCTAATATCTTTATGGGTGAATCCACAGTCCTGCATGGCCATAATCACATAGCCCCGGCAGGCGTCATTACTCCATATATTCAGCGTTAATTCTGGACTAGATATATTTTCCTTCATAAAATTCTCCTGTTCATAGAAAAATATGGGGCCCAGCCAGAACGGTTGCCCTATCATCAGACAGTAATAGAGGAAGGGCCCCACAGGTTAGAAAGTTTTTTCAGATAGACCGGACGGACAGTTGGCTTTTTGTCCCATAGCATTTCAGCTCTCCCCATTCTGATGGCAAGGCGATCTCATTACCTGCGACGGCTCACGGTTCGCAACACCGCTGCACGCTCGGATTGTGACTAATCGCAAGTATCCGGGTTTTGTGTTTTGTCCGGCAGACCTGCCACAGTCTGCCTACGGCATGGGCCTGGTCGCTCTCTCTAGTGTAAAAATAGAGGTCATGGCGGGCCTGTCACTGGACACAAGCACCCTTCGTATCCGTCTATCTTTTATTCAGTTTTCAATCTGCGTGAGGCGTGTCCCGCTTCGGGCCAATGTGGCCCGAGGCTTTGACTGCCTCTCATAAGCCATTTCATTTTTGAGGCGAAATCGGTACACCTTATAAAAATTTTTTTAAAATTTTTTCCAAGTTCCGAAGGCCGCGCTCAATGGCGAGCCGCACGACCTTTTCATCCACACCCTCGGCCCGGGCAATGTCTTGTTTCGTCAAGCCGAGAATGAAATGAGCGTAAATGCGCTTTGCCTGTTTGTCGGGCAGTCGTGAGATGGCGGTATAGAGTTCTTGTATCGTCACTTTACGCTCATACAGTTCATAGGGAGAGAACGCAACGAAAAGCGCCTCATGCTCAATTCCATCATTCCGATCCAGGGAGTAATAGGCTTTGTGCCGGTATGTACGCAGACGGTAAGCGGCTTCCTTCCGGTCAAACTCCTTGAACATTTCAACAACATCTTCTGGTACTTCCATAAAGTAGTCTGACGTATAAAAAGGGTAATAGTCCCGTAAATTTATAATAGCCATATTGAACCTCCGCTTTGTTTTGTGATGGATGGACAACAAAACAGAAGCGGCGGGGAGCGTATATGTAGGCTGAAATTTCTGAAATTTTCAAAAAATAACAGTGAAAAATCTATAAAATAGTAAAGATGGCTACTCGTTCTAAAAAAGCCTCGACAGCTTATCTCAAGACTGGCTCTGTTTCGATAGCAAATCCTGAAATAAGGTGTCGAACATAAAAAAAGCTCAAACAAATAACAGCTTGTTTGAGCCTTAAAAAAGTTTAAATTGGAATAAAACTCCTCCCATCTAGGAGGAGGTAAAGCAAAAGGGGCGTTGCTTCATCTATTTTTTCTCAATAATCTAACTCATGTTATTAGCAACCTCCGCGTAAAAATCTCGTAGTTCTTTTATTATCATATAATGTATTTTTTGCAAAATTTGTCGTAGATAGGAGGCAAAAATAAAAAAATAGAGTAGAGGATATGTTAATGGTTAACGTACCTCTACTCTATCTAATTGTTACTAAAAATTTTCTTTTAAAAAGGTTGTTACAAAACAGACTCAATTTACTATATATAGTATATGTCAATTATTAAATCTACCATATACAGAACATTACTTTTCTCTTTGCAACAACCCTTTTAAATTGTATAATTGCTTTCACTTAATCAGCATTATTTTTTATCTGATTGAATAGCCATCCTATAATTCGAGCTATACAGTATAAAACACCAAGTCCAAGGACGGAGCATACAACTAGAAAAAATATAGACATTGCCGACATATTTACATCAACACCTTTTTGAATAGGACTCTACTTATATTATTCTTAATTTAATACGGTAGAAACTTCTCCATTAAAAACTTCCGTTCTTAAAGCGAAAGAAAGTGTTCCTACTCCGCCGACTACATTTGCTCTCATAGAGCCAGTCACTTCGGCCGCTTTGCTTGAGGTAGATGTTGCACGGCCAATGGCTAAACTTTCATCTTCAACCGTTCCGCCAACACAGTAGGTATTTAAATCACGTGCATTAGAAATTTTCCACTGGCTACCACTCTTTGATAAGTCAAATCTGTAATCCATACCTGCGACACCCCAAAATGCATCCGATTTCCACGTTCCTTCAGTAGCAGGATCACGAGTTAAAGGAGGCGTATAGCTAAGTGTCACTGTTACCGGCTGACCGTCCTTCTCGAAATGTAATGTTTCCGAATAGGGCTGGCTTTCGTCAAAATTATTCAGATCGACACTGAATGTTTGTCTCTGTTCTGGAGAATCAGCAGCAAGAGCACTAAATGCGCTACCAACTACCATGAGACTCAGCGCTACCAACAGACCCAATGCCTTTTTCAAACCTTTCTTCATAAATGACCTCCTTGAGACTTTACCATAGTAACAAACTCAGATTTTTTAGCGCCCACCATTATGTAAGGCACTATTCTCTCAAATTCTCCTCCTCTATAGCCCCAATGGTATCCCTCCCTTTACTAATCGGTTATGAGCTTTTTATAACTAACTGTAGTATACCACAGAATCCCTATATATGCAATATAATCTAAAAATGGTAAATAAAACTTAATAAATTGTTAATTATCAACATATATCGTATATTTTTCTGATATAAAAACCGGGTATTCAAGTTTTGTGTTTTGATGTTTGAGTTAAAACGATAAAAAGAAAGAGAACTTGTTGATATAAAAAAAATATCATTCTTTTTGCATAAACATATAAAAACTCGAAAAGCGATTGATAAATCACCGAAAATTTGTGGCGAATTTTCTTAATATAGATATTTTAAGGAGGTATTGCGTAAAACAATAGATGTTGTATAAACTCAATAATCTTTTTTGCAGTATATTGCTAAATAGCTAAATGGCAAGCAATGCCTCTGTGGCCACAAGTGGCACAAAGGCTGCTTGTTGGGGCTCGCCCCAAACCCATATCTTCGGGCCAACATGGCCCGAAGTGTCAGCGTCGCTTTGCTCCTTATTTTCATAACCTTAACGCTCCTTTTCCTGCTTTCTTCCCGGCTCGGTGTAGCCCATCAGAGTGTCAATGTTCGCCTTGATTGTGACGATCTCCTGCATATCCCGTCGTGCCTTCTGGTATTCTCCATAGAGCTGTTTTTTCTTTGCTGTGAGCTTACGGCCTTCTTCCTTCAGCACATCCATTTTGGGGAGCTTTGCCCCGCCCAGCAGAGAGCGCATTTCCGCTTGTGCAACCCGGTACAGTTCAAGGTCGGCCTCATGCTCCGCAAGGAATTTCCTGCTGTACTTCGTCGCCTTATACTGCTCAAAGACTGGGCGGGTTTTGGCATACTGAACCGTTGCAGCCTTTAGCCCGGCATTGGTTTTCATAGCCTGTTCCGTCTGCTTGACCTGCTCGGAAATAGCATGGAAACGGTCTGCCGCCTCGGTGGCTTTCTGCGCCAACTGCTCATAATCGGTCAGGTTATTGTCCTGTATATAGGCAAGAGCGGCGGCCATCTGCTTAATGTTAAATACCTTCGCCCAGCGTTCATATCCAGGCCCCTTACCGGCAGCCAGCTTTGCTTGAATATCCACCGCCAGACTGATTTTCCGTTCCGAGCGCCCGGGGCGTTTTTCTTTGCCCTCAATGGCAGACAGAACATCTTGCAAGTCGTAGCCGTCTCCCAGCGTGGAAGCCCGCAGACGGGTAAAGCGTTCCTGTCCCTGCCCGGTCAGCCGGAAACTGATACCGCCGCCCCGAACCGTCTTGACCTCATATCCGGCCCGCTTCATCAGATTGAGAAATTCGTCCAGATCAGCGGGGCGTTCCGCCAGCGCAGTATCAATGGCAAGGCGCAGTCTGTCCTGATAGGAAAGCGGCCCTTTTCGTTCTTTCTGCCATTCTCCATAATTCCGATACTTGCCCTTGCTCCGGGGCTTCGGGTTCTCTACAATGGACAGCCCGTTTTCAAGGCACAGCCTGTCAGAGAGCCGCCGGAGGGCGAAGCTGGAGCCCCAAAAGTTTCGGAATTTCCGGGTGCAGTCAAGGGTGGTGGAGTTGTAATAAATGTGACAATGGATGTGCTGCTTATCGGTGTGCGTGGTAACGATAAAAGCGTGCCGCCCCTTTGTCCAGCGCATAGCCAGCTCATAGCCGATACGGTTCGCCTCCTTCGGGGTGATCTCGCCCGGATAGAAGGATTGTCGTATCTGATAGCACAGCACATCATTTTCTTTTTTCTGTTCCCGGCCCGTCATAGCGGCATAGCTGGCTTTTGCCAAAAGGAACTCGTCCGCCACGGTGGCCGGATCACATTCATAAGCGGAGATATACTTTCCTCTTTCTGTTTTCTCCGGGTCCTTGCCATAGTCCAGACAATCCCGGATTGCCTCGGCAATCGTTTCGCCTTCGCCCGCATGGCGCTGCAACAAAGTTGTGGTAGCCAGAAATCATCCCTCCTTTCCATGAGAAAAGGGCGGCCCATCCAGACCGCCCCGACTTCGGGCCAACATGGCCCGAGGCTGTTTAACTTGCCAGAAACCGGTACAGAGCGGATTTGCCTCCGTCCAGCGCCCAAAGAAGGGAGCCCGCCGCCGCTTGCAGTCCATACGGCGAAAGAAGGAAAGCGAGAAACAGAAATACAATCCCGCCTATGGGCGTCGGCGTGAAAAAGAGAGCGACACCCAGCACCACCAGAATCACAGAGGCAATCGTCAGCAGGACGGCACAAATATCAAACAGGAATACCAGCAGAGCCGCCAGAAGGGACAACGCTAAAGCAAAGGGAGCAACCAATATTTTCAGCAGTATCTTCATCTCCAAAACCTCCTTTATCTATCCTTCCTACCTCTATTTTATCATGCCTGCCCGGGGACATAAATGTTGCGAAAGATTAGTGAATCCTGTCCCAAACCTTCGGGCCATGATGGCCCGAAAACAGAAAAAGCAGGACACATTCATGTCCTGCCAAATTTCTGCTATTCTGTTTCCTGCTGCGGGCAATCGGGAACTGTCAGCAGCGAAGTGTCGATAACAATATCCTCTGCTGGTTTCAAGAGCTCTGTCAAATCGTGCTGCCGTCCCACGTTGGTCACATCAATTTTATTCACGCATATTCCAATCCACGGAAACTGTCTGCTTAATTCATCCATCAAGTCGTATATATCAGCAGTTGCCAGCTTATCATCCGATATGTAGCCGGAGCCTTGACGGTGAGAAAAACGATGCCGTTTGAAGAACCGGCGCAAGTCGTCATACGCCTGCCGGTAATTGGCTCCGGGGTAATGCTCTTTTAATTGATGGGTGTCCAGATCAAAATTTAAGGCTTTGAAATATTTTCTCTCCAAAACTCAAGCCCTCATTGCTGTTTTTTCCTGATAGTGGGTCAACAGATCTTCTTCATTGAAATCATCTGGACTGTCAGAATCGTCACTGTCACAAAGACGCCACACAGAAACATTATCCATGAACCATGTCTGCCGCTTCAAGGTATTGACGATCCGGCCGAACAGACTAAAATCCCTCGCTCTGCCGCAGTCACGGAATACCAAAGCGCCGGAACCATCCTCCATACGGGGAAGGCCCACGGTTTGGAATGTATGATTGATTGTGTTGTAAATGCCATCCAGCCGGTACTTATTTTCGGCTGTGATTTTATCATCATTCATGCGAATAACCATTTTCAGCATGGTATCAGCCTCCCTTCTTGAATTATTATATCATTATAGAGCTGGTTCTACAATCTTGAAAATCTGAATTTTTTATGACGGGCTTCGGGTCATGCTGGCCCGAAGTGGTAAAAAAAGAGCAGGGCGGCAAGCCCCACAACGGAAGCCTGCCGCCCTCGTCTTACTTTGCCACCAGCTCGGAAAGCTCCCGCAGCACTTTTGACACCTCGCCCCACAGCTTTTCATAGTCCCGCTTCAATCCGTCGATTTCCTCCGGGTACACGCCATAGGTGTGTGCGTGTACGGCGACCTGATTGAGATTGTTGGAACAGCGCCGTTGCAGAGAGATCAATTCTTTTACGGGCGCAAGGTCGATGTGCAGGATATACCCGTTCAGAGCCATTTTCCGTACATAGGCCCCGGCGTTGGAAATGCCCGCCTCGGCCATCCGTTCATGGATGGCTGCCAGCTCGTCCGGCGTTACCATGACGTGCAGATGGACATTCCGCTTGCGGTTCTCCATCATCGTTCCAGCTCCCGGCCTTTCCGGCGCTTTTTGGGTTCCTTTACCTTATCCAGCGGTTTTGCGTCCAGCTCCGGGGGCGTGGGTTGGATGGGCGTGTTGTTGGGTACGCCGTCAATCATGTTGCAGTTCTGCTCCGTGGAGAGCTCGGCGGTTTTCAGATAGTTGTCTTTTTCGTGCATGGCGATCCTCCTTTATCGTTCCTCATGGTTTTTATGGCTCCGCTTCTGGCCGGGCTCCTTCGGGGGTTCCTGCCCTCTGGTTCCTTCTTTGAGCCGGGCGGTAATGGATGAGCGCACCCGGTCAGGATTGCCCGGTGCTGGTTTCAGTTCATAATCCTCCATTTGCTTTTCGGTCAGCGGCTTTGTGTAGGTCAGTTCGCCCCATGCCATCAGCCTGCCGTCTGCCACAGGACGCCGCCTGTCATCGTCGTAGTTGACAATGGAAAGAGGCTGGTTATCCGGCGGCTTCGGGTAAGTTCCTATGTCCACGGGCCGCTGGGTGGAATAATAGCGGTAAACGCCTTCCGGTCCCAGCTCGGTATGCTTGACCGCCGCATGGTAAAGCTGCTGATAATCGTCCACCCGGCGGTCAAAATCCCGCTGCGCCCATGCCTGGCTGTTTCCATAGCGGCCCCAGTAGTAATCCCGATGGCCGTTTTCCCCCTCGGTAAACTGCCAGGTCACAAAGGGGCTCGGCGCTCCCGGATTATGCCCAAGCGCAAAGCCGTGTCCAGTTTCAAAGGTGGCAGCTTTCAAAATCACATATCCTTGTACTGTCTCCAAGAGATCCCTCCTTTCTGTGCCTCGGGCCAACATGACCCGAAGTGCTGGATGTTACGAAATAAGAGGGCAGACCGGGGAGGAATGTAATAAGATATTCCCACCCCGGAAACACCCTCAAAAAAGCCCGGAATGTCAAGCCTTTGGAGGCGGCAAATCGTAACAGCCGCCCGGCCTTTTCTCCCGCATTTTCCTCATGCGTTCCCGGCTTTTCCGGCGGTTCCCTTCGGCCTTGCAGGCGTCGGAACAGTAGGCTTGACGCCCCTCGGGCAAAAACGCCTTTCCGCAGACCGCACAGGCCCGCAGCTCCGGGGAGATGCCTTCCGTTGTCAGCGACGCTTGAAGCTCCGGGTTAAGAGGCAGGACAGCCTCACGGAAATAACGGCAGTACGCCCCTGTCCAGCACTTGTGCAGCATATAGCAGGCACAGTCAAGAGGAAGGCACAGGCCGCTTTCCCGGTCATAGTTGGCGCACATCCCCGTGACCAGAGTGCGGATTTTCTTCTTCTCGTCACGGGTCAGCTCCCGGGCGTCCATTTATGACTTCGGGCCACGATGGCCCGAAGGGCGGGGCTCCACGATCAGCGCCCGGAACTTCTTCCGGCACTGTTTTTTCTTTCCTTTGCACTCCTTGTAGTAACGGCATCCCTTACAAGGATCGTCATTGTCCCAGCCGGGGTGCGGTACTTCCTTCATCATTCGTTCAAAAGGGCTGCTTGTAAAATTCATTCTCATTCCTCCGTATCTTCCTCCCACGGCGGGGTATCTTCGTCCTCGGGTTCCTCTGCGATCTCCTCCAGCTCCCCGTCCTCATATTCGCAGTAATCATCCTCCAAATCCGGGGCCTCATGCTTCGGCTTGTAAATCTTGAAATAGTAACCAATCCCACCGCCGGCCAGCACCACCGCACCGATCAGGAGCAGAGAGAGAAGGGGGCTGTCCTTTTTCTCCGGCTCGGGTTCCGGTACTTCCTCCACAGGTTCGGTGGGCTTTGGCTCTGGCTCCGGGGTCACTTCTTGGGGCGGTTCCTTACCCTGTTCGGCAAGAGGCAGAAGGTCGTCTGTGGTAACGGTATTGAGGAAATAGACGTTCTCGCTGGTTTTCTGTTTGTCGATCACCAGATAAAACACGCTCTCGTCTGCGGTGGTGATGGTGTAGAACTCTTTACCGTCCTCGTCGGTGGCGTTGTCCACCACGGTTCCCGTCCCGTCCGGGGTAAAGGGGTTCTGGGTTTCCGGCTCCGCTTCGGTTTCCACCGGGGCGGGAGCTGTCTCCGGCTGCGGCTCGCTGCTCTGGGCGTAGGCCGGGACCGTAAAGATCAGGCAACACAAAAGGCTGGCAGCCATCGCCGCCAGCCTGCGGTATTTAGTTTTCTTCATGGGCTGTGTCCTCCTTTTCGGGTGCCTCCGGCTTCGGGTCAGTATGGCCCGAAGCGGTAAGGCTGTTTTTGGGGTCATTCAAAAAAGCCATAAGCTGGGCGGGGGTCAGTTTGAGCGAGCGCACCGCCTGCACGATCTGGCTGTTTTCTTCCTCCTGTTTCTGCTTTTCCAGCTCCCGGATTTTGGCCTGCCACTCGGCTGCCTTCTCCCGGGCTTTTTCCAGTTCCTTATCGAGCTTGTCGATCTTGTTCATGCAAGGACTCCTTTCCTCTGGCTCACAAACGCCCGAAGGCATAGAAATGTGTCTGCCAGTAGCTTGAATTGATGTTTGCGTATTGGATGGGCGAACCACAATGAAGCATCATCCCGTCGCCCACATAAATCCCCACATGGGACACAGGGCCGGGGCTGTCATAGGTTCCCGTGAAAAAGATAATGTCGCCGGGCTTTGCCTCGGAGGGAGAAATGATAGCGCACTGGTTGTAAATGCCCTGCGCCGTGGTACGGGGCAGGTTGTGGACGCCGCTGGCCGTGTACACCCAGCAGACAAAGCCCGAACAGTCAAAGGAGGTGGACGGGCTGGAGCCGCCCCACACATAGGGCCAGCCGATATACTTTGTGGCTTCTTCCATGAGCGCCGCAAAAGCCGGGTCATCCAGCGCCTCGCCGGGTATCTCATAGCTGGGGCCGGTATCTTCGCCGCCGTTGTAAATCCCTTCCCACAGATAGGGCTTGTTGCCTTTGAGCTGCTGCATAACGGTGTAGATTTCCCGCTGCTGTTCGTTAAGCCTCGGCAGGATCACGGCAGGCAGCGTCTTGTTTGTGAGGGTCACATTTAAGATGTAATACTCATAGGGGACTTCCTCGGTGGTGGTTTCCCCTGTCTCCGGGTCGGTGCTGGTTTCGGTGCGGTAGCGTATCTCGACTTCCTCCGTCAAGGTCAGTTCATACTGTGCCTCAAAGATCTCCCGCAGCTCGTCCTGCACCTGTTCCCGGAAATACACATGGTACTTTGCCGAGAGATAGGACGCCAGCTCATAGGGGTTATGGCCGATCTCGTCCACGGAATAGCGGTACTCGTCATAGCCGGGATGGGTGCTTTCGATGTTTGCCACCGTCTGCGCCAGCTCGTTTTCCAGCGCCGTGTAGTCCTCGTCTACGCCCAGCAGGTCCGTATCCTCCGAGGCGTAGGAGGTGCCGGATAACGCATTGGCAAGGCCGCTGCCAAGCGTGGGAAAGATGGAGCTTACCGCCGACACAAGAAAACAGAGCAGCAACAGCAGGAGCAGGACCAGCACCGCCACGGGATGACGGGTCACAAACTGCGCCGCCCGACGGGTCGCAGTTCCCGAAGCGGCAGCGGTTTTCTTTGCGGCCTTTGCGCCCTGTTTTGCAGCCGCCTTTGCTTCTTTGGAATACCGGCGTTTCAGTTTCCATTTCTGCTGCACACGGGAAAGCGGATTGCTGGCAAGCTCCGGGTGCTCGGAGGCCATCTTCTGAAAATCCATATTGGCCCGGGCTTTTATGTCCTTCCGTTCCCACTTTGCCACCTTCCGGGCCGGGTGTTCCTGCCAGCGGCGTTTGGCATACCGGGTCAGTTTCCGGGCTCCGGCCTCGGCCACAAGTTCCGACTTATGGGCTCCTTCCACACCCACATTTTCATGCTCGACTTCGTGGATCTTGTTGTGGACATAGAACCATGCTTCTGTACGGGCTCCCCGGACTGCCTTTTTTGCAAGCCCCGGCGGTTTCTTCGCTGCCCGTTTTGCCTCGGTCTTGTCCAGTTTCTCCCGAGCCTTTCCCAGCTTTTTCCCGGCGTGTTCCGCTTTTGCCTGTGCTTTCTGGTACTTGTCCTTTTTGCTCCCGGCATTCTCTGCGGAGCCCTCCGGCTCCTGTGCCTTGCTGGTATCCTGCGGCCCGCCCGCTTCATCCTCCTGCCTCATGCGGTCAGAGGGACGGCTTTTGCGGCTGTCCTCTTGAAACTTGCCGCTTTTGGACTTCGGGCCATCGTGGCCCGAAGGGCTGTCCTGCCCGGTATCCTCGTCCTCAAACCGCAGGCGTCGGGATGGTGCAGGGGAAGGCCCTTCCCGTTCCGCCGGTCCGGGGCGATTGCCCCCGGTATCCTCCGTCGGCCCCGGCCTTTGAAAACTCCGTTTGTCCGGTTTCTTTCCGATGATGTATCCCTCCTTTCCAAACCTCGGGCCAGCATGGCCCGAAGTGTGTTATGCCCGGTTCATTTCCTGTTTTTTGTCCTCCGGGCGGGTGGTCATAATGGCGTACAGCTCGGTGTTCTGCGGGAAGCGGTCAACAAACGGGATGGTGGTGTTCCCGAAGAACAGCAGCCCTTCGCCGGAATTGGTATGGGTCACATAGGAAAGCTGGTGGGGGCTGATCCCAAGCTGTTTGGCTAAAATCTGCCGGTCCCCCTGTGCCTGCGAGAGCAGCACAAGGAAGTCCGAGTTTTCAAAGATGTTCTCGATCTCCGGGCTTGCCAGAAAATCCTTTACGTTCTGCGTTAAAGCACTCGGAACGCACCCTTTTTTCCGCAGCATTTTCCAGATCGCTACACAATAGCTTGCCGTCAGACGGTCACGGAGCAGCACATGAAATTCGTCAAAGTAGCACCATGTAGCGATACCGCGGAGGAAATTCATGGACACCTGCGAGTTTACCAAGTCCTGCATAATGAGCATGGCAATCGTCCGAAGCCCGGCTCCCAGCTTTTTTAAGTCAAGGCATACCAGACGGCGGTTTAAGTCCACGTTGGTTTCATGGTTGAACACGTTAAGGGAACCGGACACATAGATTTCAAGAGCCGTCGCCAGCCGCACCGCCTCGCCCTCCGGCTGGGAACAGAGCAGGTCATACAGGGTTTGGAGGGTCGGCATTTTGCTTGTTTCCGGGTCCTGCAAGTGTTCCCGGTACATCTGGCGCACACAGCGGTCAATGACGGTACGCTCCACCGGCTGCAAGCCGTCCTTGCCGCCAACGATCAGCTCCATCAGCGACAGGATAAAGTCGGCTTTCAGCGCCATCGGGTTTTCCTCGTCGAAGCTCAAATCAATGTCCATCGGATTGATGTGGTGGGGGCTGTCCGGGGCGATCTCGATGACCTGTCCGCCCAGCCGCCTGATAAGGGGCGAATATTCGCCCATCGGGTCCACCACGATAATGCGGTCTTTTGTGGCAAGGAACACATTCACAAGCTCCCGCTTTGCGGCAAAGGATTTGCCGGAGCCAGGCACGCCGAGGAACAGGCCGTTGGGGTTTTTGAGCTTTTTCCGGTTCGCCATGATGACGTTATGGGAAAGTGCGTTGAGCCCGTAATAGACGGCTTCGCCATCCATGCGGAGCTCCTGCGTCATAAAGGGAACGAAAATGGCCGTGGAGCTGGTCGTCATGCCGCGCTTGATCTCAATGCCGTTATGGCCCAGCGGAAGGCTGGAAAGAAAACCGTCCTCCTGCTGGAAGTCCAGCCGCTTCAAGGTGCAGTTGTATTTCTGGACGATACCGGACACCGTGAACAGGTCATTGTCCAGCTCCCGGCGGGTCGGAGCCATGTTTACCACAAGGAAGGTCAGCAGGAACATTCTTTCATTCCGGCTCTGTAAATCTTCCAGAAGGGTCTTTGCGTCGTTGCTGTATGTTACGAGGTCGGGCGGAAGTATGTCCATGTCGTACCCTGACCGGGCTGCCTTCTTTTGTTCCTCCACCTTCATCTTGTCAATGTCGGAGACTTTGGCCTTGATGGATTTTACGGCGGCGGCCTGATCAACGGTCTGGATATGGAGGGTGATGGTCATTTCCGCATCCATTTCCAAAAGCTCCGCCAGCAGCTTGTCCGAGAGCTCCGAGGCCAAAATCTGCAAGTAGGAGGCAGCGCCCCAAGTCGTCCCCACCCGGAACAGTCGGCTGAAACGAAAATCGAAACTGTCCGGGGCGATAAAGTCTTTGGTGGAAAGCCCGGTTTTGGGGATCATATCCCATGAAAACCGGAAGGGGGAGCCGCTGCCGGGGTGGAGCTGCCCGTGAAGAAGCTCCAGCCGTTCCAGCCCTGAAAGGGAGCGGCACTTGACGCCCAGCTTTTTGAAGTTCCCGCAAATGTCCGCCTCTACACGTTCCAGCCTTGCCCTGGCGGTGGAAAGGTCGTCCACGTTCACGCCGAAGGTCAGGAGCTTTGTGCGGACAATGCCGTTGTTGCTTTTGGCGATCTGGTTTTCCAGCATTTCCACATACTCACACCGGACGCTGTTGTAATCGTCATCCTGCATGGGGATGTTCACGCTGTACCGGCTGCCCGGGCGGCTTCGGTGGTTGAGGAAGGAAAGCTGGAACGGAAGGCTGCTGTCAAAGTAGTTGAGGCAGGCGCTCCACCCGTCAAAGATGGCCGCCTGATCTTCGGACTGTGCGAGCTGGTAGTTGATGTCCTCGTATTCAATGGTTTTGGTGTAATAGCGGTCCGTTACCCGGCACACCCCATCCCGGTACATTTCCCGGTAAGGGAGGGTCTGCTGGGCGGTGGTGGGAATGTTCTTTCCCTTTGTGAACAGGCCGGTAAGGCCCTGCTTTTCAGGCTTTCTGCCTGCGGGCTTTCCGGCCCTTCTGCTGTTTTGCAATCGGCTGCGCCTCCTTTCTGGCGCTAAGCAGCGCATAGAAGTTTTCGGTTTTGTAAGGCCGCACCCGGGGATAGAGGAACCGGGTGCGGATGATGTTTTTCAGCACTTTTTCCAATGGCAGGCCGTCCCGCTCATACATAGCCAGAAAGAAGAACGGGAGCATGAGGCCGATCATTAGGAACATGGCGGCGCTGTTCCCGATACTGTCACGGGAAAGCAGGTAGGCCGGGAGCCCCACCGCCGCTGCGCCGGAAAAACAAACAAGCTGGCGCTTCGTCAGATTGAAGGCCAGCTTTGTCTTAATTTTGGAAAGGTCTTTTGGTACTGGCACATAGGCCATTTGGGTACACCTCCTTTACTGCTTCGGGCCAGCATGGCCCGAGGTCATCTTGCGGCCTCTTTGGCCGGGGCTGTACTGCGGGCGGCTTCGGCGGCCTTACGTCCGCTCTGCCTTGCCCGCCAGTATTCGGGATTATACTGCCGGATGGACTGGTTGAGGTTTTCTTCAAACTGCCCTTTGTCCTTAATGCGGTCAGGTATGTTCCACAGCTTTTTGTCCAACAGTTCCCGGAGCACCACACTTTCCTGCGCGTCCTCCTCATAGCAGATATAGCCCTTATCCTTGAAGCCGCACTTTTTCGCTGCTGGGGAGAGGACGGCGGCTACCTCGTTTGCCACCATCGTTCCGCCGTGGCTGGCGGTAGATACCAGAAACACCCCTGGACAGAGGGTTTCACAGCTCTGCACATCACCCCACGGGGAACTTTTCGGCGCATGGAACATTCCGCCCGTCCGGCTCCGGTCCGCCTGCATGAGCGCCGCCTTTTCCAATATGGCGCGAAGTTCCGGGGAAAAGTAGGCGTATTCCCGCAGGACACGGGCGGCCTCCCCGCCGCAGGCGTTCATCAACAGGGTATAGGCATCGCTGTCCGCTTTGGTACAGCGGCCCAGCAGTTTTCCGTCGTAATAGCAGGCCGCGTCATAGCCCGTCCGTTTGCGTGGCATGGTTCCCGCCTCCTTTCTGCTTCGGGCCAGCATGGCCCGAGGTCAACGCTCTGCGCTGCGGCTGGGCTTTTCCTTCGGAGGCCGTTCTGCCTTTGCCTGTTCGGCAGCCGCTTTTCCGGCTTTGAGCTGGTCGCTGATGGATGCACGCCCCACAGAGCCACGCTCCGCCATCTGTTCCAGCTTTGCCTCATAGGCTTGCAGAACAGCGGTGTTGAGCTGTTCCCGGAACTCCTTTGTGACAGGGTAGGCCATATCCCGGTAGCCGCCTTTGCCGTCTGGCTGGCTGGGCATCCCAAGAAAGAGCCCCTTGCTGCCCTGTACGATTTTCAGATTTTCCACCACAAAGCAGTCATTGAATTTCACGCTGGCAAAGCCCATGAGGTTTTTCACAGGTTCGATGACCCGCACGCTTACATCCAGCTTTATAGGGGCAGCTGGTGTTCCGCCCGCATTTTTTTCCTGCATGGATTTCTCCTTTCCGCTTCGGGTCAGCATGACCCGAAGCTGTTACAAGTTTACAGTGCTTTCAACTTCGTTTCCCCACACGTCCCATCCGGGCTTTTTTTCTCTGGCGAACAATTCCACTCGTGGTATATCGCCCATCAGTTCTACAATTTTCCGCCTGGCCTCGTCCGGCTTTTTACTGTGGCGCTCTATCGGGGAAACAATAAGCTGGTGAACACCGGTAGACTTACGCTTCGGATGTCCTTTTACTGCTAAAAGACAAATTTCTGCATTGCCTCTGGTCCAATACCCCAGACCGTAAAACCATGAGTAGGAGCGCCGGTTCCTCTTTATCCATACAAAAGCCACAGAACGATAAGAAAAGCCCCATGCTTTAATGACCTTTAAGGCTTCCGGCAGTTGTGGGAATGTTGCCCACAGAAACAAAACGCTGTCTTTTGCAGCCAAGTCGGCCACTGGAAGGGAACAAATTTCTTCAATACTCATAGTGGGATAATGAAGCTCTGCTGATCCCTGCCTGTTTTTCTGCTCATACCGCCACGGTGGATCTGCATAGATTATCGAAAATTTTTCTTTCGGCATGATCCTCCTTTCCGCTTCGGGTCAGCATGGCCCGAAGTCTCTTAATGGCAGCCGAAGATGGATTTTGCAAGACTGCCTGTTTTGAATAAGGTAAAACACAGCAGCACCGTATATCCCACGCAGCCCCAGATCGCCCCGATGGGGTCGCCGTCGGTGGCGATACTCTGGATCAGCACCGCATAGATTGCGACACAGACTAAGATCAACAGACCTTGAAAGCCCACCGCAAAGAGGGAGCGGAAATAGTTCTGCCCCATGTGTCCGGTTTCCCTGTTGGGGACTGTGGCAAACGGGATAGGCGCTAAACTTGTGAGTAAATAGATTTCAGTCATACGGCCATATACGATGACGAAGATCACGATATTTAAGGCAATCATGGTAAGCTGGATCAGGAAGGATTGTAGCCAGAGTCCGAACAGAGGACCCAACTCCATCGCTTCAAGTTCTGTCCGTAGACTGTCCAGCACATCCGGCGTGATCTCTGTCCCGTTCTGGATAATGCCCGCTGACTGCTGTATCACATGCTGGCTCACATCAAAGACCGCCAGCACGATATTGAAGGTATTCGTCAGGATCATCACAGCCACAAAGGTTTTGAACACCCACTTAAAAAACATCCATGTGTCAACTTCATGGAGGTTGTTGCGTTCTATGAGCATCTGTATCAGCTCATAGGTCATTACAAAAGTGAGGATGACCCCGGCGATTGGCAGGATGGCAGTTTCAGAGATCTGTCGTATCATGGAAAAGACCCCGGCGTTCCAGTCCGCCGGGGTCGTGCCGACCTGTGTGGCGATCTCGCCAACGCTCTGATTGACGTTATCGAAAAGGCCGTCCAGATTTCCCATGATACCATCGACGAGCAGACCTTTCAGCCATTCAACGATTGCGTCGATGATAAAGTCCATACATCAGCTCCTTCTGGAAAAAGGGACAACGGGTGACACTTAGCTGAACAGACCGGACAGCAGAGGGATAAGCTGAAGGCCGATCAGAACGACACCGCCGCCAGCCATGAGCTGCTTAATGCCCTGTGATTTTGCCGCAGGGTTGTCCGACCCGTAACCTTCCAGAAGGTTGATGACACCCCACACCGCCAGACCGGCGCCAAGAGCCATGACCAGAATTTTAAGAATGTCGATTGCCTGATTGAAAAATTCCATATACGTTCCTCCATTTTGTTTGTTTGATGGTTTTGGGTACAAAAAAAGCCGCCCACATCGGCGGCGCTTCGGGTCATCATGGCCCGAAGTTACACGAACTCGTCGCTGTCCAGATCATCGAAGTTCAACAGGTCAGCTTCTTCGTCCGTGTCGGAGCCGTCCACTTCGTACACCGTGTATTCGTCCTCCGGCTTTAGTCTCAATGGCCGGTGGCGGAACAGGCTTTCCAAGCGGAAGGCGTTTTTCTTTTTATCAAATTCGGCTGTGTACTTGTAATTCGGGTGCTTTTTCAAGTCATACTTCGGGGACAGGAAGGGCGGGAGCCCCCGAAGCTGCAAGATACATTTATCCCCGGGCATGGTGGTGATCTCGCTGGTAGTCATCAGCTCCCGGCCAAGCCGCTGCATATTCTGGCTGTAACTTTCAGACTGCCCCCGGCTCCGGCCTTCGGTCTGCATGGAGATGGTGGCCTTGCCCAGCCAGTTTTCCGAAATATCCTTTAGGGTGGAAGCCTCCCGGCCTCCGAGGAACACGATACTGTCCATGTTGCCCATGATGGTTTCAGAATGGTCCTTGTACAATGCCTTGCACTGGCTCATAGCCTGATAAAAGAGTGTCAGGCTGATCTCACGGGAACGGATGACAGCCACAATTTTCTCCAGCCCCGGCACCTGCCCGGTGTTGGCAGCCTCGTCCCACAGCACCCGCACATGGTAGGGCAGACGCCCGCCATAGGTATTGTCAGCCCGTTCACACAGAAGGTTGAACATCTGCGAAAAAGCGAGGGCAACCAAAAAGTTGTAGGTGGTGTCCGTGTCGCTGATAAGGAAGAACAGCGCTGATTTTTCATCCCCCAGCTTATCAAGCTCCAGTTCGTCATAGGACATGATCTCCCGAAGCTGGGGAATGTCAAAGGGGGCAAGTCTGGCTCCGCAGCTAATCAGTATGCTTTTAGCTGTCTTGCCGCTGGCCAGCTTGTATTTCTTATACTGTCTCACAGCGAAGTGCTGGGGACTGCGGCGTTCCAGCCCATCGAACATATAGTCAACCGCATTTTTGAAGGTTTCGTCATCTTCCCGGACTTCCATGCTGTTTATCATTTCCACCAGCGTATTCATGTTGCGTTCTTCCTCCGGCCCCTCAAAGACGATATAGGCCACAAGGGCGCAGTACAAAAGGGTTTCGGCTTTTGTCCAGAACTCGTCGCCCTCCTTGCCATCGCCTTTGGTATTGGCAATCAGGGCGGTAACGAATTTCAAAACATCGCTTTCCGTCTTGATATAGGCCAGCGGATTGTAGTGCATGGATTTGGAGAAGTCGATACTGTTGAACACCCGCACCCTGTATTTTTCCCTTTGCAGGAACCGCCCGCACTGGTCGAGGGTGCCGCCCTTCGGGTCTACCACCACATACGAGGAATGGGCTTGAAGGAGCTGCGGGGTCAGCCAGAACCTTGTCTTTCCCGAGCCGGACGAGCCGATGACACAGGCGTTTAGGTTCCGGGCATTGGCAGGTACCTTCGGACGGGTGTTCATGGTAAGGAACTCCGTCCCGGTTAAAATGACATTGTTCTGAAATTTAGGGTCTACAAACGGCTTTATATCCTCCTTTGTTCCAAAGCGGGCGGTGCCGTACTCCGCATCCCGCCGGAATTTTTTTGCCTTCCTGATCTTTGACTGTATCAGCAGATACATCCCAGCCGCACCGGCAAGGCCCACCAGCAGGTCAATACCGCCCAGCCCCGGCCAGTAGGTTTCAAAGGCTTTCGGGAAGGTGTCGAGCATCCCCATGAGCTTTGTCCCGAAGTCTGTGCCGGGTGCAGTCCGGTAGGCCGTCCCGATTTTGGAAAAAAACCAGAACACAAAGAGGTACGGCAGGTTGGGGAGCACATATTTTCTGATCTTGTCACTCAACGTCCGTCCTTCACCGCCTCTCTGGTCCGCTGCTTCTCCTTTGCCTGCGTCCTGATCTGCTCCGTGAATTTCCGAAGCTGGCCGAGGATAGAAGGCTTGTCCTGCTCTTTGTCCAGCACCTTTGCACTGTACTTCTGGAAGGCCGCCGTGATAGCGTCCGCCTGATTGGCTTTGAAAAACAGCAGGTAATGGCCGGGGCTCACTTTATGGAAAGCGTAGTCCACATGGAACTCCTTCGCGATCCGGTCAAAATCCTTCGGGGCTCCCACATAGGGCATGGCGCTTTTGCCGCCATAGTGGTTCATCAGCTTTTTCACACTCTGGCGTCCCTGTGGGGTCAGCGCCTTCCGGTGGTGCTTTTGCAGCGTCCGCACCACCTTCCCAAGAGCGGCAGCCAGCACTTTTCCCGTGAGCTTCGTTGTCCTGATCGAAAGGGCAACCGTTTTTTGGTTTACTTCTTCCTGCATAAAACCTCCTTTCCGTCGGGGTTCCCGCTATCCGGGAGGCCCCCGTACAATCTCGGCGAACAGAAAGCCTCGGGCCAATGTGGCCCGAGGCTTACCGCTCGGCATCCCTGCCGGACGGAGCTTTCTTTTCCGGCTCCGTCTGGACTTTTTCGCCCTGTTCCCGCATGGTCTGCAAGATAGAGGGCTTCTTTTGAAGCTGGGAGGGCTTTTCGCCGGACAGCGGCTTGATACATTCCAGCCGGTCAGCCGCCCGGATGGCGTTGTCCGTGAGCTGCCTCTGCCATGCACCCACGCTGGGAGCCCAACGAAAGCCGCTGCTTTTCAGCTCGGCCCGGGTGTCCGCGTCAGGCTTTCCGTCAAAGAACACCTGCAAGCGGTTGTCCTCCCGGTTCATTTCCACACGACCCCCATCGAACTCCCAGCCGGAAAATTCCTGCTGTGCCTGTTTGGAAAGCTGTTCGATACGGGCCTTTACCCGGCGGATCTCCGCGTTGTTGTTGGTAAGCTGGTAGCTTTCAAAGGGCCTCGGGTCGCTCCGCCAGCTTGACGCCATGCTTGCTTTCAGCTTTTCGATCTGGTCCGGCGACAGCAGCGCACAGCCATCCAGTTTGCCATGCTTGCGGTAATAGGCGTTGACCTCCTTCATAATGAGCTGGGAGCGTTCCAGCCCGTCCAGCTTCTTCTGGAGCTTTTCAATCGCTGCCGGGTCATCGGCGCTGATCCCGCCCATGCCGGTACTGCGTATCTTATCCAGCAGCCCTTGAATATACTGCCATTCCTCCATGTTGCTGTCCCGGGCCCGGTTCTGTTTTTCCTTCTTCCCCACCGGGAAATTGGCAGGTCCGGCGATCATCACAGAGGGAACCCTTGCGTCAATGGCAAAGCCCTGGTTCATGTTTTCAGCCAGCTTTCGGGCATAGGTGTCTAACAAATGGTCGATCTTCTCATGGTACATGGGGGCCACCCGGGATTTCTGCTTTTCCGCTATGGCGGCGGCCTTGTCCACCATTGCCCGGTATTCCGCCGTTGCGCTCCCTTCCTTGTAGTCGGAAAAGCTGTTCATTTCCTTTGCCCGGCGGGCGGCTCCTTCATTGATAGGGTAATAGTTGATGGTATGCACCTCCTTCATGCTTCGGGCCATGCTGGCCCGAAGTCCTACCGTTCTTCATGGGAAGGCCCCGCCTTGTCCTTTTTCGGAGCGGGCGGGGCTTCTTGAAACCGTTTGAGTGCAACGAGAATGGAGTGGACAGGTTCGGCCTTTTCAGGATAGGCAAATATCCGGTGTTCCGGCGGAATGTCCTGCGGCCCGTGGTAATACTCCTTGAAGCCCTCCGGGACTGCCGACACATATCCACCGGGAGCGAATACGCCGCCCTCGTTGATACGCACATCCCGCCCGTATGCTTCATAATCGAAGTAGTTCTGAATGTGCTCCGGTATGTCGATGGTCCCAAGCTCGTCGGCGTAAAGGCGGCCCAGCCCTTCATCATCGGAAATATCCGGGTAAAAGCGGTAAAGGTCAAGGTTCTGCGTCAGGTTTATCAAATCCTTCACGCTCCGTGTGTGGTTTCCCAAGACAAGAGCGGCTTCAAAGGTTTCCAGTCCGCCCTTATCCCGTACTTCCAGCAGGGCGTGGCCCAGCTCGTTCAGCTCGTCGATGTTCTCACATTCGTAGAGATGATCGTAGAGCCCCAGCACATCGCTGTCAAAGCTGGTAAAGAACACTTCGCTGTACCGTTTCCCGTCTATCCCGATTTTGGCAAGGGCGGCCTGCAACTCCTGTGTCGTCGTGGGGAAATGTACCGTTGTCCCTACCTCAATCCCCATCAAGGGGTACAGGGCGGTGTTGGTTATATAGGCTTCAAACATGGGCTCATTCCTCCTTTCCGGCCCGGTCAGCCAGCACCTCATAGATCCCGGCCATAATGTAATCGGCGCAAGGGAGGGCAATCGCGTTCCCCAGCGCCTTGTAGCGTTGCAGAGGCCGGATCTCCACGCCGTCCGCCCCGTACTTTGTCCAGCCCTCTGGCAGCCCCATCAGCCGTTCGCTTTCCGTTTCCGTCAGAAAACGGATACAGCCGCCCTCCGGGTCGCCCTCATACCAGAAGGCGAAGGGCGTCACGTCACTGGCTAAAAGAGTGGGAAAAGGGTCAGTTGGTAATCCGAAGCTGTTTCGGAAGGCCGTTTCTTCCTGCCTTTTTGCCGCTCCCCGCATACGGAAGCACTGAAAGGGGTGGATGACTGGTATCTGCCGCCCTGTTTCAAAAGAAGCTGTTCGATCTCCTTCGGCGGCGGCCCGCCCGCCCTCTCCGCAAGGCGGAGGAAGTGGGAGCATTGGACGGGGCTTAAATAGTATGTCTGCGGCACGTCTGCCTCCAAAATCCGCCACGACGAAAATCCGCTGCCTTCGTGCCAGCCTTCGGGTGCCTGCCCAATACTGGGCGTCCATGAGCCGCCAGCACACATCAGGCGTTCCCCCTCGCACCATTCCGGCATTTCCCCATCTTCCCGAAGGAGGCATTGGAACTTCGGTGTCCGAGAAGGCGGATAGGACGGCTCTAAAGTCCATCCGGTCATTTGTAGAAAACGCTCCCATGACGTTTTCCCAAACAGCGATAGCTGGATATAGGTTATCAGTAGCATCCCTCATTTCCTGTATGATACGAAACGCCTGATAGAACAGGCTTGATTTTGCCCCGGCAAGGCCGGAGCGGTTGCCGATCAGAGAAAGGTTCTGACAGGGGGAACCGAAGGTTATCACATGGACCGGCGGGATTTTCCCGCCGTCCACCTTCGTAATATCTCCCAAATGCGCCATATCGGGAAAGTGCCTTTTGGTTATGGAGATGGGCGCTTTTTCAATCTCGCTGGCCCAGACCGGACGGATACCGCACCGGGAAGCAGCCAGAGGGAACACGCCGATCCCGTCGAAAAGGCTCCCCAGCTTAATGTCCGGCATGGCCCGGGGTGCCGTGTCCCTTCACGGCAAGCACCCCTTCCAGCGTTGTCGCCGCAATGCCCAGCCGTCCGGCAACCGCAATATCGTTTTTCACATCCTCGTCCACAACGCTGCCGCAGACGATCAGGGTATGAGAACGCCGCAGCATATCCCGGCGCATATCAATCCCGGCCTTATGTTCCTCGGGAACGCTGTCATTCAAAAACAGCGGCAGGTACAAGAGCGGGCAGATCGGGGAAAAGCCCGCCTCATAAGCAAGGCGGCAGTAGTGAGCCGCCAGCTCCATATCAACATCCGGCTCGCCGCTCCATGCGGCGGTCAGGTACGCTAAAGGTCGTTTCATTGGTTGAGCCTCCATTTCTGTTTTGGTTTAGGGAAAAGCAAGAGTTCGCCCAATCCCTCCGCCCCTTCCCCCGGGAAGGGGAACGGCTCTGGAGAATTTATATCCCCGTCGCTTGACCGGGAAAAAGCATAACCGGGAGAAATCCGTCAAGGGTGCCTCTGGCACCGCCTGCGGCGGCGCTGCCCTTGACTGATTTTCCCGGCTATGCTACGGAATAACTGGCGACGGGGAATCATTTATATCTCCAGAGCTTCGGGGCGCGGGGCAGAGCCCCGCAATCCTCGGGCCATGCTGACCCGAAGTTTTAGCTTACTTTTCCTGTTCGGTTTTCTTCTCCGGTTTTTCGTGTTCCTTCTGCTGACCCTTCCAGTCGTCCAGCAGCTTGATGATCTGGTCCTTCATTTCCCTCGGCGTAGTTTCCTTGCCGAAATACTTGCTCAGTTCCGCACCTGTCAAAATCACTTTGTCTACCTCCTTTTTGTCCTCCATCATAATGCCGTCGATCACATCCCCGTTGAGCAGCTTCTTTTCGTCCAGTTCCCGCATACGCTTTGCCTGCGCCTGTGAAGGCGAGGACTGCTGGCTGTCAATGGCAACGGCGATATAGTTCTGGTTCTTCTTGCCGATATAGGAAAGCTCCACCGCCGTAGTAAAGCCCAGTTTTTTTTCATCCATCAGCTTCATCAAGTCGGGAACCAGCTCATTGAGCCGGATATACCGCTGCACCTGTTTGACCGCCATCTTATTACGCTCGGCCACAATTTCGTTGGAGCGTTTTCCTGCGTCCTTCGGGTCAATCTGGCCCGAAGTGCGGGAGCCCTGGTGCTTGATAGCCTCAAGCTGCATTTTCAAGGCTTTGGCCCGCTCACTGGGGAGGATTTCTTCACGCTGGTTGAGATTATCCTCGACCATCTGCGTGATGGCTTCATCGTCTGTCAGGTTTCGGACGATACAGGGCATATCCGCATATCCGGCAAGCTCGCTGGCTTTCTGGCGGCGGTGGCCGGACACGATCTCATAGCCGCCATCCTCACGGGGACGGACGATAGCGGGCTGGGTCACGCCCTTGTCCTTAACGCTGGACACCATAGCCCGCATTTCTTCATCGTCCCGGACTTCAAAGGGATGGTTCTTGAAGGCGTGGAGTTCGTTCAGCTTGATATAGACGATCTGCTCCTTGCCCCGGCGTGGAGCATCCTTCGGTTTTTCGGGTTCCTTCGGAGCGGGAGCGGCCTGTACCGTTGGAGCCGTTTTTTTCTCCGGTTCCTTTTTGACCGCCTTTTCCGTTTTCTGTGCGGGAGCTTTGGATTTCGAGGCTGCGTCCTTGTCCTTATCTGCTTTCGGGGGACGGCCCCGGCGCTTCGGCTGTTCCGGCTCTTTGGGTTTTTCCTCTGCTTTTTTCGGAGCCTCCGGCTGCTTTTCCGGTTTCTCCGCTTTTGCCGGGTCAGGCTTTTCCACGCCGGGAGCTGCCGCTCGTTCCTCGGCTTTCTTTTCCTTCATAATTTCAGCGAAGTTATAGACAGAAACCTGTGGGGTCTTTACCTCTGGTTCCGTCTTTTTTTCCGGCTCCGGGGAAACGGAAACCTTCTCCGACTCTTTTGGGGGATTAGGCGGTGTTTCCTTGCCCGGCCCGCTATCCGTTACCGGCTGTTCCGGCGTTTTTGTGGTTTTATCATCTGCCATAAGCATTTACCTCCTGTTTTTTGGCATGAAAAAAGGGGCTCAACTTTTCAGTCAAGCCCCCGTGGGAAGTTCCTCCTTTCTCCGCCATGATACAAAAATACCGCCCGTAGTCTCGTTTGGGCGGTACTTTGTGTAAGATTGGCAGTCCATTATTAAGTTTTTTATTATGTTCCCTTTGTACACCGTTGCAATACAGACAAAAAGAAACTTGTCAATAGAAAACAATTCAAGGCAGCTGTCGTTATAGCTGTTTTTCTTGGAATCGTATTGACGGTTTCCCGATATTTTAAATTTGTGTCGAAAACGGTATATGAGGAAAGTGTGTCTCATCTGACAGAGATTTTTCATCAGTCTGATAATATGCTGCGGGAACTGACAGACAAGAATCTGACCTATCTTCATATGTGGGGAGAGAATCTGCAGAACACCTTCAATGAAGACGAAATTCGTGATTATATAGAGAAAGCACAGGAAGATGCCGGCTTTTTAGAATTCTTTTTTCTGTCAGCTGACGGAAACTATAAGAAGGTAACAGGTGAAACAGGGTATCTTGGATTACAGGAAAATATGGAAGAGGAGCTCCGACAGGGAAGTGATGTGATAACAAATGCAGCAGTTCCTGGAAAAGCCCAGCTGCTTGTTTTTGCAACTCCCAAGGCCTATGGAAGTTATCAGGGATTTGAATATGATGCGATTGCCATTGCCTATGAGAATTCTGATATCGTAAATGTACTGGATATCTCTGCTTTCGACGGAAATGCCCAGAACTATGTGATTCATCCGGATGGTCGTGTTGTGGTGGAGCATTCTTCTGGGTCATGGGGGAGAGTGTATAATTTCTTCGGTGTTCTGAGAGAGCATTCTGATATGTCTGAAAGAGAGATCAATGAGCTTTCGGAGAAGTTTAAAGAAGGACGTACCGATGCGAAGCTGGTAAAGCTTGATGGAAGGAGCTATTATCTGGTCTATGAAAAATCAGATATCAAGGATTGGATGTTTCTGGGACTTGTCCCGGCGGATATCGTGAATGCCAGTATGAATAGCCTGCAGTTTAATACAATGCTTCTCGTGGGAGGAGTCGTGCTCTGTATTGCCGCTTTACTTATCAGTTTTATTGTTCAAAAAGGCAGAACAAACCTCAGGAAAAAGGATACGGAGATCCTGTATAGAGACGAATTGTTTCAGAAGCTGTCAATGAATGTAGATGATGTTTTTCTGATGCTGGATGCTAGAACATATCAGGCAGATTACGTCAGCCCGAATGCGGAAAAATTGTTGGGGATTACGGTAGAAGAGATCCGTAAGGATATTCATGTTTTGGGAAAATTGCATTCCGAAAATCCGAAAGAACCGGATAAAAATTATCTGGAGAGAATCCGGGTTCATGAACAGAAAGAATGGGAGTTTGAATACGTTCATTATAAATCAGGAGAGCAGCGCTGGTTTCATAATGTTGCAATGTGCAGCGAGGTAAACGGAAAAAGAAAATATATCTTGGTTATGTCGGATCGTACCTCTGACAGGAAAATGAATCAGGCACTTTCTGAGGCAGTCCGTGCTGCGGAGACAGCAAACCGGGCCAAGAGTACGTTTCTTTCCAATATGTCTCACGATATCCGGACACCCATGAATGCGATCATCGGTTTTACCACACTGGCTGTAAGTAATATTGATGATAAGGAAAGAGTCCGGGATTATCTGGGTAAGATTCTTTCATCCAGCAACCACCTGCTCTCACTGATCAACGATATACTGGATATGAGCCGGATTGAGAGTGGAAAAATCCATCTGGAAGAAACAGAGGTCAGCCTGTCGGATGTGCTTCATGACCTGAAGACGATCATTGGTGGGCAGATCCATGCGAAGCAGCTGGAGCTTTATATGGATGCAATGGATGTGACTAATGAGGATATCTATTGTGATAAGACGCGTCTGAACCAGGTACTGTTGAATCTTTTGTCCAATGCGGTTAAGTTTACACCTGCTGGTGGAACCGTTTCAGTCCGGCTCAAACAGTGTCCGGGGACGCAAAGCGGCAGTGCGCTGTACGAGATCCGGGTAAAGGATAACGGAATCGGTATGAGCCAGGAATTTGTACAGAAGCTCTTTTCTCCTTTTGAGAGGGAGCGGACTTCCACGGTCACCAGGACTCAGGGTACCGGACTTGGCATGGCTATTACCAAGAACATTGTGAATATGATGGGCGGAACTATCGAGGTTCAGACAGAATATGGCAAGGGAACTGAATTTATTGTCCGCCTGCCATTCCGGATTCAGCCTGAGCATCACCATGTAGAGAAGATCACAGAGCTGGAAGGTCTTAAGGCACTGGTTGTAGATGACGATTTTAATACCTGTGACAGTGTGACAAAGATGCTTGTCAAGGTTGGAATGCGTTCAGAATGGACTCTTTCCGGTAAGGAGGCTGTTCTCCGGGCGCGGCAGTCTATGGAACTGGGGGATGCATTCCATGCGTATATCATTGACTGGTGTCTGCCGGATATGAATGGCATTGAAGTTACCCGTCAGATCCGCAGTCTGGGTGACCATACGCCAATCATTATCCTGACGGCTTATGACTGGTCAGATATCGAAGTGGAGGCCAGAGCGGCAGGGGTTACAGCATTCTGTTCGAAACCTATGTTTATGTCAGATATCAGAGAGACCTTGATGACAGCTATCGGTCAGAGGCAGGCTGAGCAAGAGGATAATATTCTCCCGGCAGCAGGTTCAGATTTCAAGGGCAGATGTATATTGCTTGTGGAAGACAATGAACTGAACCGTGAAATTGCGGTGGAGATCCTGAATGAATATGGCTTTCTGGTTGACACTGCCGAAAATGGAGCAGAGGCAGTGGAGAAGGTAGAAAAATCGAAACCGGGCGGTTATGATCTTGTGTTGATGGATGTGCAGATGCCTGTCATGAACGGGTATGAGGCCACAAAGCGGATTCGTGCCCTGGATGATCCGGCACAGGCGGGAATCACTATTCTTGCCATGACTGCCAATGCTTTTGATGAAGACAGGAAGGAAGCGCTGGAATACGGTATGAATGGATTTCTATCCAAGCCAATTGTTGTAGAGGAATTAATTGATGCATTGCAAAAAAATCTTTCATAGAGGGGATACAGGAAGCAATGGCAAAAGTAACGGAAGTATATGAGTTAACCATTTGAGAAGTTAAGAAGGGATTGCATTAAGTAATGTGGCATGTTGCTAATTGACAAATTCATCTTTTCTAAGTATCGTATATACGTGTACAATAGTACGTATGATTTGAATGTGGAGTAAATATGACCGAAAAACATAGTTATGAGATTATCGTCCTGGATCTGGACGGAACCTTAACAAACAGAGATAAGGTGATTACGCCAAAGACGAAGCAGCGTCTGATGGAGCTTCAGGAGCGCGGAAAGAAGATTGTACTGGCGTCCGGGCGTCCGACGCCGGGAGTGCTGCCGCTTGCGAGAGAGCTGGAGCTGGCAAAATACGGCAGTTATATTCTGTCGTTTAATGGAGGCAGGATCACGAACTGCAAAACCGGCGAGATCATATTCAGCCGTTCCCTGCCGCAGGAGGCGAATCAGAAGATTATACGCCTGGCCGAGGAGGAACAGGTGGGGCTTTTGAGTTACGATGAGGCGGGGGCAAAGCTTCTGACGAACCAGAGTGACAGTCCCTATGCAAAGTTGGAAGCGCGGATCAACGGCATGGAGTTAGTACAGGTGGACGACATGGAAGCTGCGATCACGTATCCGGTACCGAAATACCTGATGATGGAGGATGGAGACTACCTGGCGATGGTCGAGCCGCGCGTCAAGGCGGCGATGGGGAAGAATTTCAGCGTTTACCGTTCGGAGCCGTTTTTCCTGGAGGTGCTTCCGAGGGGCATCGATAAAGCACAGTCGTTAGAGCGCCTTCTTTCTCACATCGGGCTTTCGCGTGAGCAGATGATTGCCTGTGGGGACGGCTACAACGACCTCACGATGATTCAGTATGCCGGATTAGGTGTAGCGATGGAGAATGCGGTGCTTCCGGTGCGGAAAGCTGCAGACTTTATTACCTATTCCAACAACGACGACGGTGTGGCTCATGTGGTGGAGAAGTTTATGCTGTAGAAGATTTGGCAGATTCGCATAAATGTATATTGCGTGAACAGATGAAAAATAAAATATTCATAAAAATAGGCAAGATACTAGACTTTAAAACTTTAATATGTTAATATAAGAAAAACGGAAAAATGAATATATTTTCGGAGTACATATTAAAAAGGGGTGCCTTGCATTATGAATAAAAAACTGAAAACCGAAGCTGTGGATCATCTGTTCCAGGCGATTCTGACACTGAAAAATACCGACGAATGCTATAGCTTTTTCGAGGATGTATGCACAGTTAATGAACTTTTATCATTTTCCCAGAGATATGAAGTAGCGAAGATGCTGCGCGAGAAGAAGACATATCTGGAGATCGCGGACAAGACCGGCGCATCGACAGCGACGATCAGCCGTGTCAACCGTTCTTTAAATTACGGAAGCGACGGATATGATATGGTATTTGCGCGTGTGAAAGAGCAGGAAGAGGCGGAGAAAACGGAAGCGTAAAGCGAAGTAGGAATATACGCACGATAGATAAAGCGCGTACTTTCATAGGTATGGCAAACCAACCTGCCAAAGATGGACAAATTTGGCTTGGGGTGGAAATGTCCCAGGAGCTGGCAGCTGGTTGAATGAAAGATAAAAAGAAATGAAAGAAAAAAGACATTGAAAGAATTTCCACAAGGGGAAGTGATTCCAGTGTCTTTTTTATCGTGTATGATGCAATGGGTTGAAATTTTTGTTGTTTAGCCTGTTTTTGAGTGTGGCGGTACAGCGGAAGTGCTGCCTATTTCTTCTTCTTCGGATTCACCGGCGTCTCCTGCCGGAGCTGTTCCGCCAGGATTTCAATCATCTGTTTTTTCAGATAGACATCAAACGCCAGCTCACTGATAAAGGCGAACAGCTGTAAATACTCGCGGTCTTCACAGTCATAGTCCTTGAATGTCTGGCTGGCGGCGTCAAATTTTGCCATGACGTCTTCCTGCAAGCGCTTGCGCTGCCCTTTTTCCAGCGAAAAGATTTCGTTGTAAAGCTCTTCTAATTCCGGGCTGGAACCATGGGAAAAGTGGTGCTCGCTGATGGGCGAGAAGAGCTGCTCAATATCCCGAAAGGATATCACATTTTTAAAATAATAAATCAGAATCAGCATCAGCAGATGATTCTTGGAGTAGCGTTTTTTGATGGGCGGCGGCAGCAGGTTATTTTTGGCATAGTTATTGATCATGGTTTTGGTCAGGATCTTATCCTCGCCCAGCCATTTGGAAGTGTTCAGGTGGCTGTCCATGAAGGTCGTGACCTGATCCATATATAAATCAATACCGGGAATCTCCGACGGATGCACCCGGGTCAGACTATCAACATAAGCCAGCAGATCCTGCAGGCGTTCTTCGTTTGATTTCATGTATGTACCTCGCTGCGTTGAAATTCGAAAGCTGCGAAACAGGGAGGCGATTTTGGCGCTTCCGCTGTCATGAACTCTCTATGTGATATTATATAGTTTTGAAAACCAGATAGCAAGGAGAAATTTAAAATCAATGAAAATTCCGTGACATCCAAGAGAAAATAGATTATACTAGAGCGTATTCGAACATACTTTTTGTCATTAAAAATAGATTATATAAGAGGATAGAAGGGAACGAAATATATATGAGCAAATACGACATACTTAACCCGATGCAGCGGGAGGCGGTTTTTCACACGGAGGGACCACTCCTGGTTCTGGCAGGCGCCGGTTCAGGAAAGACGCGCGTCCTGACACACCGGATTGCGTATTTAATCGAGGAAAAACGGGTGGCGCCGTGGAATATCATGGCGATCACATTTACCAATAAAGCGGCGGCGGAGATGCGCGAGCGTGTGGATAAGATTGTGGGGGAAGGCGCGGAGGCGATCTGGGTCAGCACTTTCCATTCGAGCTGCGTTCGGATTCTGCGCCGGTTTATCGACCGTCTGGGATATGACACGAATTTTACTATCTATGACGGCGACGACCAGAAAACGCTGATGAAGCAGGTGCTCAAGAAAATGCAGGCGGATCCGAAGCAGTTTAAGGAGCGGGCGGTGCTGTCACGGATTTCTGCGGCGAAAAATGACCGGATCACGGCGGATGAGTTTGAGCAGCAGGCGGGAGCGGACTTCCGGGAGAAAAAGATTGCTCAGATTTACCGGGAATACCAGAAAGAACTCAAGAAGAATAATGCCCTGGATTTCGACGATCTGCTGGTGAAAACGGTAGAACTTTTCGAGGCAAACGCGGATGTGCTGGAATATTATCAGGACAAATTCCGGTATATCATGGTGGACGAGTACCAGGACACGAACCTTGTACAGTTTAAGCTGGTCGATCTGCTGGCAAAGAAGTACAGAAATATCTGTGTGGTCGGTGATGATGACCAGTCGATCTACAAATTCCGCGGGGCAAATATCGAAAATATTTTAAGTTTTGAGAAAGCATTTCCGGGCGCACGCGTTATCAAGCTGGAGCAGAACTACCGTTCCACCCAGAGCATCCTGAACGCGGCAAATGAGGTGATCCGCCACAACCGCGGCAGAAAGGACAAGACGCTGTGGACGGCGAATGACGAGGGACCGAAGGTGCGCTTCCGTCAGTATGACACGGCATACGAGGAGGCAGACGCCATTATCCGTGATATTGAGCGTGAGAAAGAAGAGAAAAATGCGGAATATTCGGATTTTGCCGTGCTGTACCGTACCAATGCACAGTCGCGTCTTCTGGAGGAAAAATGTATTTATTACAGCATTCCGTACCGGCTGGTCGGTGGCGTCAATTTCTATCAGCGCAAGGAAATCAAGGATATTCTCTGCTATTTAAAGACGATTGCGAATGGGCGCGATGATCTGGCGGTTCAGCGTGTCATCAATGTGCCGAAGCGCGGCATCGGTGCGACCTCGATCGGAAAAGTGACGATCTATGCGTCTGCCAATGGCATGAGCTTTTATGATGCGCTGCTGCGCGTGCGCGGCGTGCCGACGATCGGCAAGGCGGCGGATAAGATCGAGAAGTTTACGGAGCAGATCGAAAACTTCCGGTCGCGGCTTTCGGCCCTTTCGATTCCGGAACTTATCGAGGCGATTCTGGAAGAAACGGGATATAAGAAGGATCTGGAGGCGGAAGGCGAGATCGAGGGAGAAACACGTCTGCAGAACGTGGAAGAGCTGGTTAATAAGGCGACCGGCTATATGAGCACGGCGGAGGAACCGACGCTGGACGGATTTTTGGAGGAGGTTGCGCTGGTAGCGGATGTAGATAGCCTGGACGAATCCGAAAACAGGATTGTCCTGATGACTTTGCACGGCGCAAAAGGTCTGGAATTTCCGTATGTCTATTTAAGCGGCATGGAGGACGGGCTGTTTCCGAGCAGCATGTCCATCTTTTCGGATGATAAGGACGCCATTGAAGAAGAACGGCGTCTCTGCTATGTCGGAATCACCCGTGCGGAGAAAGAACTGACGCTGACGGCGGCGAGACAGCGCATGGTCAATGGAGAAACGCGGTTTGCGAAGGTCAGCCGCTTCATCGAGGAGATTCCGCCGCAGCTTCTGGACGAGGAAGAGCAGCCGACCGTCTTTGAACGGGCTGCTGGTATGAGCCGGGGCGGACGCGGATTTGAAGATTCGGGGACTTCTGGCTGGACAACGGGCAGCTTTGGTGTATCTGGCGCGGGAGACGGCGATCGGGTGCGGATTGGCGGAATGTCTGGAAAACACCCTCTTTCAGAGAATGATGCCGCCTGGGAGCGCGGCGCAGCCCGGATGAGCGGCTGGGGCGGTGTGAATGGTTCCGGAAGTGCTGGTTCTGGCCGCACGCTGGATCCATATAAGAGCTCTTATAGTTCCAGCAGCCGTCCAGCCAGCCCGGCACCGTCATTTGGCAAGGCATTTACGGTCCAGAAGGCCGACCATCTTTCCTACGGCGAGGGCGACCGAGTCCGCCACCTCAAATTTGGCGAGGGAACGGTGCAGAAGATCGCGGACGGCGGCAAGGATTTTGAGGTGACGGTTAATTTTGACCGCGTGGGCGTGAAAAAAATGTTTGCTTCATTTGCAAAACTGGTGAAATGTTAGACCGTGTTTGCCGTATTGTTACGGTACACGTATGCGAAAACAGTAATGCCGTATTAAAACATTTTCGCCAGATCCAATAAAAAATATAGTAAAATCGGCTGAGAGATGGTATAATAAAATCAAGAATTGCGGATCAAAACGCGGGAAAGGATGTGGAGTGTATGAATAAATTTGATATGATGAGCAAAGATGCGCTCTCCAGAGTAGAAGAGATCATGAATGCAACCAAACTGAATGAATTCCTTCACAGAAAAGAAGAAGAGGAGAAACAGAAAAACTGTATTCTCTGGATTTTAGCCATTATCGGTATTGTAGCAGCAGTTGCAGCGATTGCATACGGCGTATATCGTTTCTTTACTCCAGATTATCTGGAAGATTTCGAGGACGACTTCGATGATGATTTCGACGACGATTTCTTCGAGGATGAGAGCGACGAGAAAGAGAAGAAAGACTGATTGTGATAATTTAGTCAATGAATCAGAATAAATACTGCGCGGAACCGGAAAATCGGTTTCACGCAGTATTTTTTATGCCGTAGGAAAGTTTGTAGATAAGTTTGTATTTTTTATATCTTGGAAAAAGAAAAAAATTCCTGTATACTATAAAGATATGAATTAGAACCGCAGATGGAAATTAGCTGTGATTTGAAGAATCATTTGCAGTTGGTGATTATAGTGCGGTAAAAGCCACTGAGAGAAGGAGCTATATAGTTATCAATGAAAAAAGGTGAGATTTACGAAGGAACTGTAGAACGGATTGAGTTTCCAAATAAGGGCGTAGTTGTGATAGATGGAGAGAAAGCGATCGTCAAAAATGCGCTTCCGGGACAGAAGATCCGGTTCCGTATCAATAAAAAGCGCGGCGGTCGATGCGAAGGTATGCTTTTGGAGGTTGTCGAGCACTCAAAGTTAGAGACGGCAGAGGATGTATGCCCGCATTTTGGTATCTGCGGCGGATGTCTTTATCAGCCGATTCCGTATGAGGAACAGCTTGCGATCAAGGAAAAACAGGTTCGTTCCCTTCTGGATGCGGTATGTCCGGAATATGAGTTTGAGGGCATCTTAGGCAGCCCGCTGGTGCAGGGCTACCGGAATAAGATGGAGTTTTCCTTCGGTGATGAGGTCAAGGATGGTCCTATGTCGCTGGGAATGCACAAGCGCGGCAGTTTTTATGATGTGGTTACAACCGGCGAATGCCATATCGTGCATCCGGATTTTTGCAAGATTCTTGTCTGTACAAAAGAATATTTTGAGGAAAAGAAAGTTGGATTTTATAAAAAAATGCAGCATACCGGCTATTTGCGCCATCTTCTGGTGCGCCGTGCGATCAAGACAGGGGAGATTCTGGTCGATCTGATCACGACGACACAGACGGACACCTTTGAGGGAACCGAGGAAGCACTTTTACGGGGATGGACGGAGCGCCTTCAGGCACTTTCTATGGAGGGAAGCTTTGCGGGCATTCTGCATACCAAAAATGATACATTGGCGGATGCCGTAAAAGATGAGGGGACGGACATTCTGTTCGGACGCGAGCATTTTTACGAAGAGCTTTTAGGGCTGCGGTTCCAGATCTCGCCGTTTTCTTTTTTCCAGACGAACTCATTGGGCGCGGAGGTACTGTACGAGAAAACGCGTGAGTATGTGGGTGAGACGAAGGGAAAAGTCGTATTTGACCTTTACAGCGGCACCGGCACGATCGCGCAGATCCTCGCACCGGTGGCGGAGAAAGTAGTCGGCGTGGAGATTGTCGGGGAAGCAGTCGAGGCAGCCCGTGAGAATGCGGCGCGCAACGGACTTGGCAACTGCGAATTTCTGGCGGGGGATGTCCTCAAGGTGGTGGACGAGCTGGAAGAAAAGCCGGATCTGATCGTTCTGGATCCGCCGCGCGACGGAATCCATCCGAAGGCGATCGGAAAGATTTTGAATTTTGGCGTCAGCCACATGGTTTATGTGTCCTGCAAACCAACCAGCCTTGCGAGGGATCTGGAACCGATCCAGGCGGCAGGATATCAGGTGGATAAGGTGTGCTGCGTGGATATGTTCCCGCATACTGCCAATTGTGAGACAGTGGTTTCATTGACGCGGAAGAAATAAGATCCCAAAATGGATGTGGGAAAAATGGATGAAACAAAAGAGAATGAAATAAAACCAGATACAGCAGATTGCCAGGTACAGGAGACAGCTGTGCAGCGCCGGAAGAGGGAGACTTTACTGCGCGAACAGACGCCGGATGCCCTGTGGGAAGCGATTCTTGCATTTGAGGGGGCAATATTTTACACGGCGAAAGGGCTGGAATATTCGTACACGATCCGGGGAAACGAGATGTTTGTCAGCCGGAAAGAAAAGTCGGTTACGCGTGCAAGCATCCTGGTGGCGTATAAAAAAGCGCAGGAGCTTGGCTGCGTGACCGGACCAAAGCAGCTGGGAGTGTTTGGGGCAAGCTATCTGTATCCGGTGTTCCTGAGGCTGGGGATTATCTGCGCCAGTGCTGGTTGATTTCCGCACCGAAAAACAGGATGCAGATGCAGGCGTACAGCCACAGCATCAGGATCACGACGGCGGTCAAGCTGCCGTACATATAAGAATAATTACTGAAATGGTTGAAGTAGATGGAAAATCCGTAGGAACATCCGATCCATCCGACGGTGGAAATCAGCGCACCGGGAAGCTGGAGACGGATATCCTGCCGTTCATAGGGCAGCCAGGTGTACAGCGCGACGAAAAAGAGCGTCAGCAGCGCCAGCGCAAGAAACGTCCGGAGACTAATCAGGCAGGAAACGAATCTGTCCAGCATCGGAAAGTAACGGAATAGCAGGCGCTGCAGGGAGGAACCGAACACCATCAGAACCAGGGAGAAAATGCACATCAGGAGAAAAACAATGGTATAGCCAGAGTTGATGATACGTCCTAAAAGGTAATTTCTGCGCTTGCGGCAGCCGATGATCCGGTTTAAGCCGCGCTCGATCCCAAGCATGCCGCGGGCAGCCGACCAGATGGTTGCCACGGTGGTAACCGAGAGCAGGGCGGCCGGGGATACAGTCTGGATGTCCTGGATTACCGATTCAATCAGCGGGTGGATGCTGGAGGGAAGAAGCTGTGTCATCACGTGCATCAGATCCTCCGGGCTGACGGCGGGGATGAGCTGGATCAGCGTCAGCAGAATCATGATAAAAGGTGCGGCGGAGAGAACGATAAAAAAAGAAGCCTGGGCGGCGTACACCGTGACTTCGTCTTTGATGAAATCGTTGTAAATCCGTTTACAGTTCAGGAGAAAAGAAAGCATGGAAAACCTCGCTTGATTTATGTTATTAAGAAAATATCCGTAACCGGCTCATTTCCCTTTGAAAAATGGCTGATGATAGGTGAATGCCATTTCAGTGTTGTTAAAAGTATATTATCATGAGGTCGAAAAAATAGCAACGGATTTGCCTGTCTTGACGAAAACACCGGTTTCCCGTATGATAACAGGATAGAAATGATTCGGGTCTGCAGGATATAAGGATGGCAGTGATGCGGACAGCAGCCAAAATCAGCCGGCAGCCAATTGGAAAATGGGACATGGGAGGAAACAAAATGATCGCAATCACAGCATGTGCGGCGGCATTGGCAGTCGTGACAGTGGGGCTTTTGCTCCGCTCGGAATATGAAAAAAAACATTTTGTGACCGACCAGTATGAGATAGAGAGTCCGAAGCTGCCGGATGGCGCTGCGTTCCGCTGCGTATTTTTGTCGGATCTGCATGATAATGTGTATGGAACGGACAATGAGCCGCTGGTGGCAGCGATCCGCGCATTCAAGCCAGATGCGGTGCTGATCGGCGGCGATATGATGGTTTGTAAAGGAAAAGGAGATTTAACCGTCACGGTATCGCTTCTGGAAAAATTGACCTCCTTTGTGCCGGTTTACTATGCGAACGGAAATCATGAGGAGCGGATGAACCGGGAGCGGGATGTGTATGGAGATTTGTATGATCAGTTCCAGATAGAATTAAAACGTCTGGGGGTTCATTATTTGTCGGATCGGAGCGAGGAGATCAATCCGTGGATCCGGGTGACTGGGTGCAATTTGCGGGAGATATATTATAAGCATCATTTCACGGTGCCGGAACTGCCGATGGAAGAGCTTTCAGAGCGGGTTGGAACTGCGGCAGAGAAGACGTGTTTTCAACAGATGAAAGAATCGTTTTTTCCTGACTTGGCGGAAAAGGAGCGGGAAGCCGGACATGAAATGTATGAGATATTATTATTTCATTCTCCCCTCTTTTTTGAGACCTGCCGGAAATGGGGCGCGGATCTGACGCTTTGCGGACATTTCCACGGCGGAACCATCCGGATCCCGGGGCTGGGAGGCGTGATGACGCCGCAGTACCAGTTTTTCCTGCCATGGTGCGCCGGACGGTTTGATGCGGACGGAAAGACGATGATCGTCAGCCGGGGGCTTGGGACGCATTCGATCAATGTGCGGCTGAATGACCGGCCAGAGCTGGTTTGTGTGACGTTGCGGGGAAAACAATAGAGAGATTCTGGTTATTGTACACGGGTAGGCACTTTTGGAACCGAAAGTGCCGTAAGAAAACGTGGTGGCAGCAGGAATAACTCTTCGGCACAGGTGGATGTATACGGAATTTGGTATATGATTGTAGAAAAAGCTGGCTAAAAGAAGGAGTTCGGAAAGAATGGAAATTTCCTATAAATTAGATAATTTTGAAGGACCGTTGGACCTGTTGCTTCATCTGATTGAAAAGAATAAAGTAAGTATCTACGATATTCCGATCGTCCTGATTACGGAGCAGTATCTGGAATATGTTAATCAGATGGATCATGAGGATCTGGATGTGGTCAGCGATTTTCTGGTGATGGCGGCGACGCTTCTGGACATCAAATCGCGGATGCTCCTTCCGAAGGTGGAAAAAGAAGAGGAAGAAGACGAGGAAGATCCGCGCGCCGAGCTGGTGCGCCGGCTGTTGGAATATAAGATGTATAAATATATGGCGCAGGAGCTGGAAGAGCGGGAGCAGGAGGCAGAGCTTCTCTTTTTTAAGGAACCGACGATTCCCCGGGAGGTGGCGAAATATGAAGAACCGCTGGATCTGGACAAGCTTCTGGATGGTCTGACGCTGGCAAAGCTGCAGAAAGTGTTTGACGCGGTCATGAAGCGGAATGCCAATAAGCTTGACCCGGTGCGAAGCCGGTTCAGTACGATCCGCAGGGAACCGATCAGCCTGGAGCAGAAGGTAAGGTCGGTGCTTTCTTATGCGCGGGAACACCGTCATTTTAAATTCAGCGATGTGCTGGAGAGGGAATCCGATCGCCTGGAGATAGTCGTGGCGTTTCTGGCAGTGCTGGAGCTGATGAAGATGGGACGGATTCATCTGGTGCAGGAAAAATTGTTTGATGAGATGCAGCTCGATACGGTGGATGTGGATGAAACGGAAGGCGAGGCAGAGCTGGAACTTTCGACGGAGGAAGGAGAAGAGTATGCCAGAATTAGATGAAAAACGCGAGGAAGCCATCGTGGAATCGGTTCTCTTTACAATGGGAAAATCGGTTGAGCTGCGCCAGCTTGCGGCGGCGCTCGGGACGGATACAGAGCGCGCGGAAGCGGCGGTCAGACGATTACAGAGCCGTTATGAGGCAGAAAAGCGGGGCATGCAGATCACGCAGCTGGAGGACAGTTGGCAGATGGCGACCCGCGCGGAATATTATGAGAATCTGATCCGGGTGGCAGCGACGCCGAAGAAGCAGATTTTAACGGATGTTGTGCTTGAGACACTCTCGATCATTGCTTATAAACAGCCGATCACGAAGCTTGAGATTGAAAAGATCCGCGGGGTTAAATCGGATCACGCGGTCAATAAACTGATTGAGTACAATCTCGTTTACGAGGTAGGGCGTTTGGATGTGCCGGGACGTCCGGCATTGTTTGCGACGACGGAGGAATTTTTGCGCCGGTTTGGAGTCGGATCGACGAAAGAACTGCCGGAACCGGCACCGGGACGAATCGACGAGTTCCGCATGGAGGCGGAGGAAGAGCTGAAGTTTGAGGGGAAACTGCCGGAAGAGGCAGAGAAGGAAATGAAATATTAACGTTTTCTTAACAATATTCATTCAATTCTGACATTAACAGATTCTTAACATCATATTTCTGTATTTTCTTGTAACTTTTTGTAGCCAACGTGGAAAATGAGGTCAACACAAACAAACAAGCAGCTCTTTCAAATCGCTACATAAATGAAAGAAGCCAGCAAAACAAAAGGGGGAATTGTTTATGTTGACACTTGAGCTTGATATGTATCAGGCGTGTGCTCTTGGCGCACTGGTCTACTGTCTGGGAAGATTGCTTGTACAAAAGCTGCCCTTCCTGAGCAAGTATTGTATACCGGCTCCGGTTGCGGGCGGTGTCGTATTTGCATTCGCTCATCTGGCGTTGTATGCAACAGGAGTTCTGGAGCTTTCCTTTGATACAACCTTACAGAGCGTATTTATGACGATCTTCTTCTGCAGCGTCGGTTTTACCGCCTGCTTCCGTCTGTTAAAGAAGGGCGGCGTTCAGGTATTTATGTTCCTGGCGCTGGCAGTTGGTATCTGTATCGTGCAGGATGCAGTCGGCAGCGGTCTGGCAGCAGCGTTTGGTCTGAATCCGCTTCTCGGCTTATGTATGGGTTCTATGCCGTTAGTTGGAGGTCACGGAACGAGTGGTTCCTTCGGACCGCTTCTGGAGCAGGAATACGCAGTTGTAGGCGCAACTACAGTTGCCTTGGCATCCGCTACATATGGTCTGGTATCCGGCAGTATGATGGGTGGTCCTATCGCCCGTGCCCGTGTTGAGAAACACCATCTGAAATCAACCGCAGCCGAGGAAGGCAATGCAGTTGACGAAGTAGCATCGCCGATCGACGGTCAGAAATTCACCACCGCGGCTGTATTCCTTGCAGTTGCAATCGGTGTTGGTACCTTCATTTTCGCGTTCTTTAAGAGCATTGGTCTTACATTCCCGACTTACATCGGTGCGATGCTGGCAGCAGCCGCTATCCGTAACATCTGGGATGTACAGCACAAAGATCTTCCGATGGAAGAAGTTGACGCACTGGGCGGTCTGTCCTTGAACCTGTTCTTAGCGATGGCAATGATGAGCCTGAAGCTGTGGCAGTTAGCAGCTCTGGCGCTTCCGATGATTGTTATCCTGTTAGTTCAGACGGTTGTTATGTTCCTGTATGCAAACTTCCTTGTATTCAACATCATGGGCCGTGATTACGAGGCAGCTGCAATGACCACCGCATTCTGTGGTTTCGGTATGGGCGCAACCCCGAACGCAATGGCAAACATGAGAGCACTGGTAGAGCGCTATGGTCCGGCTCCGCGTGCATTCTTCATCGTACCGTTAGTAGGAAGCTTATTCGTAGACTTCTTTAACTCCATGGTACTGACTACTTTCATGAACCTCTTATAATTTGACGGCTGGTTCAGCAAAGTATCCATTTAAAATATTCTGATATTGAAGTAGCTCCAACCTATTTCCTTCCCGGCGGTTCTGGATTTCCAGGCCGCCGGGATTTTTCGCGTGCAACGAGCGAAAGTCCGTGCCTGCACGAATTAATACTTTCGGAAAACGCGCGCGTGTGGTATTATAGAGAAACTGGAAAGTTGAAAAATATTTTTCGGGGAGGTGCTTTGTGAAAAACAAACCTGCAAGGCAGCCATTACCGGATAAAATGTGACATAAGAAAGGATTTCATACAGATATGAACAGCATGAACATAAAGATCAAATATTTCACAGACGCCATTGACCGCCTCGCCTACATTGACGGCAAATCTGACTGGATCGACCTGCGTGCGGCGCGTGAGGTGGTGCTGAAAAAGGGTGATTTTGCCCTGATTCCGCTTGGCGTGGCGATGGAGCTGCCGAAGGGCTATGAGGCGCATGTAGTTCCGCGCAGCAGTACCTTTAAAAATTTCGGCATCATCCAGACCAATCATATGGGTGTGATCGATGAGAGTTACTGTGGAGACAACGATCAGTGGCATTTTCCGGCATATGCGCTGCGTGATACAGTGATCCATGTCAATGACCGCATCTGTCAGTTCCGCATCATGGAGCATCAGCCGAAGATCGTATTTGAGGAGACGGAGAAGCTTGACAATAAAGATCGCGGCGGGATCGGAAGTACGGGAAAGAATTAATAAAAAGGTTTGGTAAAAAATGAAGCAGATAAAGAGGTTAAAACGAGAAAAAATAAGGTTACTGTTCACGGGTAGGCACTTTTGGAACCGAAAGTGCCGTAAGAAAACGTGGTGGCAGCAGGAATTTGCCGTATTTGAATGCGAAGCCACGGCAAATTCCGTTACTGGTCACGTATGCGTGAACAGTAACAAAATAAGTCTTTTTCTGACAGCAGCGGTGCTTTCACTGGGCATCCTTTCCGGCTGCGGCGCTGAATCGAAGGAAGCGAAAGAAGCGCGTATGACCGGAATCGAGCAGTTAAATGCAGGTAATTATCAGGATGCGATCGATTCGTTTGGAAAAGCGCTGGATGAGAGCGATGGGATCGTCAATTCTTTTGAGCTGGATGTTTTAAAATACCGCGGCGAGGCAGAATACAAACTGGCGGATTATAAGGCGGCAGCGCAGACCTATGGAATTCTGGCGGAGGTAGACGGCGGAAAAGCGGAATACCTCTATTATAAAGCGGCATCGGAGGCAGCAGCCGGACAGGCGGAGGATGCCGAAAAGGATTTTGCGGCAGCGGAGGAAAAGGCGAAGAACAGCAAAAAGAGCAGCGCCACGGCTCCGGGTGTGAGTCTGGCGTTTACGGCGCTTGCGTCGGCGGCGCGGGATGCCGGGGATAGTGAGCTCGCAGCCCAGTACTGCAATCAGGCGATCGAGCGCGGCGTGTCGGGGCCGGAGATTTATAATCAACTTGCGATCAGTGAAATGGAGGCTGGCGATTATGAGAGCGCGATGTCCCATTATGAGGAGGCGCTTTCGCTGGCGGACAGTGAGACGGCGCTGGTAATCCGGCAGAATATTGCGGTTCTCTATGAGAAAGAGGGCGATTTTGCGAAGGCGCTGGAACAGTTTAAGGAGTGCCAGGCAGCCGGTGTGGACACACCGGAGGTGCAGAAGGAAATCCGTTTTCTGGAAAGCCGGTAAATATTGGAGGTAATATGGCAGAATTGTTCGATATGAAAGAATTGGAGGAGCGCGTCATTCTGGTGGCGGTCAGCACTTCAGATGAAGATGATACGGAGGCGTCCTTGGATGAGCTGGAGGAATTGGCGGATACCGCCGGGGCGACGGCGATCGGACGTCTGGTGCAGAACCGGGAGAAGATTCATCCAGGCACCTATCTGGGCAGTGGAAAGATCGGGGAACTGCGGGAGATGGTCTGGGAAATGGGCGCAACCGGTGTGATCTGCGACGATGAACTGTCCCCGGCACAGCTTCGCAATCTGGAATCGGCGCTGGATACGAAGGTAATGGACCGGACGATGGTCATTCTCGATATTTTCGCGGCGCATGCGACGACGAGCGAGGGAAAAATCCAGGTTGAGCTGGCACAGCTGCGTTACCGCGCAGCGCGCCTGGTCGGACTGCGCAGTTCCCTGTCCCGTCTGGGCGGCGGTATCGGTACGAGAGGACCGGGTGAAAAGAAACTGGAGATGGACCGCCGTCTGATTCATGAGCGGATCGGGCAGCTAAAGTCGGAACTGGAAGATGTCAAACGCCACCGCGAGGTGACGAGAAAACAGCGCGACCGGAAATATACGCTGTCGGCGGCGATCGTCGGCTACACGAATGCCGGTAAGTCAACGCTTTTAAACACTCTGACGGGTGCAGGAATCCTGGCACAGGATAAACTGTTTGCGACGCTGGATCCGACGACGCGTGGATTAAAGCTGGCGAGCGGACAGGAGATCCTGCTGACAGATACGGTCGGATTCATCCGCAAACTGCCGCACCATCTGATCGAGGCGTTCAAGAGTACGCTGGAGGAGGCACGTTATAGCGATATTGTCCTCCATGTGGTCGATGCGTCGAATCCGCAGATGGACACGCAGATGTATGTCGTATATGATACATTGCGTCAGCTGAAGATCGGCGATAAGACGGTGGTAACAGTCTTTAACAAGATGGATCAGGTGGAACAGCCGGAGACGCTGAAAGATCTGCATTCTGATTATCAGGTGCAGATTTCCGCGAAGACGGGCGCGGGGCTGGACGAGCTGAAGGATATTCTGGAAATGATTCTGCGAAACCGAAAGATTTATCTGGAAAAGGTATTTTCCTACCAGGAGGCTGGACGCATCCAGACGATCCGCAAATACGGTCAGCTTTTAAAAGAAGAGTACCGGGAAGATGGCATTTACGTGGAGGCGTATGTGCCGACGGAGCTCTACGCAGGGCTGATGCGCTAACAGGCAGATGATAGGTTACTGTGTTACGGTTCACGCATACGTGCCCAGTAACGGAATTTGCCGTGGCTTCGCATTTCAATACGGCAAATTCCTGCTGCCACCACGTTTTCTTACGGCACTTTTGAAACTGCCGGGAATTGACTTTTTATTTTAAATTTGTTAGAATGTAGCATATTTATGGCTGTACAGAATGCTGGAAGGCAGATGCGTACAGATCCATACGGTAAAGAGGTGTGCGGGGAAAAACCGTATGCCTCTTCTTCATGTTTTGGCGGACGCTAAGAAGTTGTTAAGATGAAGAGAAAAGAGATGACAGGGCGCAGGCTGCTTGTGTCGGATAGAATGACCGCACAAGTTTGCAGACATCTGGGATAAAGGAGTTAGAAGATACAGAATGGAACAGAAGGGACAAAACAGACAGGAACAGATTCTCGTCGGAATTGACGTTGGCTCAACGACGACGAAGGTGGCAGTGATGGAGGCGGCAACGGGGAAAGTCCTGTTTTCGGACTATACACGCCATCACTCGGATCAGCTTCAGAGTGTGTCGAGAGCTGTAAAATTGGTGAAAGAGACGCTTGCGGGGCGGTCATTTCTGACGGCGATGACCGGTTCGGGCGCAAAGCACCTCTCGGAAGAGCTGGAGATCCCTTATGTACAGGAGGTAGTGGCGAACTCGATCGCCTTGAAAGCCATGTACGGGGAAATCGGAACGGCGATCGAGCTGGGTGGACAGGATGCGAAGATTATCTTTTTCCAGGAGGATAAACGGACGGGCGAGCTGCAGGTCGCAGATATGCGGATGAACGGCAGCTGTGCTGGCGGTACAGGTGCGTTTGTGGATGAGATTGCTTCTCTTCTTAAGACGCCGGTTGAGGAATTTGACGCGCTGGCGGCACAGGGAACCACCGTATATGATATATCCGGACGGTGCGGCGTGTACGCCAAGACCGACATCCAGCCTCTTTTAAATCAGGGGGTTAAAAAATCAGATTTGGCGCTTTCCTCCTTCCATGCGATTGCTAAACAGACGATCGGCGGTCTGGCACAGGGACTTTCGATCGAGAAGCCAGTCGTCTTTGAGGGCGGTCCGCTGACCTTTAACCGGACGCTGGTGCGCGTGTTTGCTGAACGTCTGGACCTTCGGCCGGAGGAAATTTTAAGTCCGGACCGGCCGGAACTTCTGATTGCCTGCGGTGCGGCGCGTGCGGCAGTGAAGCTTTTTTCGAAGGAAGAGGCGCTCGCCACGGCAGACGGACTGTTAGATCGGATCGAGAAGGTGCGTGCGGCGCGCGAGGAAGCAAAGAAACAAAGTGAAGCCGGAAATGGCGATGAGATGGCGGAGGGCACGTTCCGTTCCCGTCCATTTTTTGCCGATCAGGCGGCGCAGACGGAATTTCAGGAGAGACACAGACGTCCGGAACGAAAAACAGTATATCCGCAGTCAGGCAGTACGCTGCGGGCATATCTGGGTATTGATTCGGGCAGTACGACGACAAAATTTGTCCTGTTAGATGAGAATGAGGAACTTCTGGATTCCTTTTATGCGCCGAATCAAGGCGATCCGCTGACGGTGGCAAAGAAAGCATTGATTGCGATGCGGGAAAAGTATGCGTCCCACGGCGTGCGGCTGGAGATTTTGGCAGCCGGGACGACCGGTTATGGAGAAATGCTGTTTTCACGTGCATTTTCGGCCGAGACACACGCGGTTGAGACGGTGGCACATGCGCGTGCGGCGGCAAAATACACGCCGGATGCGACGTTTCTTCTGGACATCGGCGGTCAGGATATGAAGGCAATCTGGCTGGACAATGGCGTTATCACAAATATTGTCGTGAATGAAGCCTGCTCATCCGGCTGTGGGTCGTTTTTGGAAAATTTTGCATCCTCCCTGCATATTCCGGCGCGGGAGATTGCTGAAAAGGCATTTTCTTCGCAGCATCCGGCTGCGCTCGGAAGCCGCTGTACCGTCTTTATGACGAGCAGTATCGTGACGGAGCAGAGAAATGGAAAGCTGCCGGAGGACATCATGGCGGGGCTGTGCCGTTCGATCATTGAAAATGTATTTACAAAGGTTATCCGTGTGTCGAACCTGGATTCTCTGGGAAAGAGGATTGTCGTACAGGGCGGAACGTTTGAAAATGATGCGGTTCTCTGTGCGCTGGAACAGTATGTCGGCCGCCCGGTGATCCGGGCGCCGTATCCGGGCATTATGGGGGCGATCGGTGCGGCGCTTTTAGCGAAGGAAGAAGCACAGAGCCGGAAACAGCCGCATTTTACCAGTTTGGATCAAATGGAGTCCCTGACCTGGCAGCAGGAGGCGAATGTGCCGTGTCCGTTCTGTATGAACCATTGTCAGCGTGCGGTGGTGCGGTTTTCGAATGGAACCTCATGGATCACGAACAACCGTTGTGAGCGGGGCGAGATTCTTGGCGATCCGAAGGATGTGAAGGTGCGCGAGCGACTGAAAATAGCGTCAGAAACCCGGAATAAAGTGCCAAATCTCTATAAATTGCGGGAAGAACTCCTGTTTGCAGATTATCTGGATCAAGCGGAAGAAGGGGATGCATCGTCTGCAAAAAGTCATTCAGAGCGGGCAGCCGCTAAGACTGGTCTTGTGCCGAATGCTGTGTCTGATACTGTGCGGCGAAATATAACCATCGGTCTGCCGCGCGTCCTTGCTTTCTGGGATACGATGCCGTTCTGGACGACGTTCTGGCGTTTTTTGGGCTTTGAGATTCAGATTTCATCCCCGAGCACGCACAAGATGTTTGAGGAAGGCTTAAGCGCGGTAACTTCAGATACCGTCTGCTTTCCGGCAAAACTGGTGCACGGGCATATCCGCGATCTGGTAAAGAAGAAAGTGGATCGTATTTTTATGCCGTCGATTGCGGCGATCGGATCGGAAAATACGGAATCAACGAGCGAGTCCATGTGTGCAGTCGTGAAGGGATATCCGCTTGTGATCCGCAACTCGGATTCTCCGGAGAAACAGTGGGGCATTCCGTTTGATGCACCGTTATTTTACTGGTACAGGGAGGAAGATAAAGAACGTCAGCTTATTACATATATGGAACAGACATTTTCCATCCAGCCGTCGGAAACGAAAAAGGCGGTTCTTGCAGGAAATGATGCGATGCGGCAGTTTGGGAGCCGCCTGAAAGAGGCGGGAGCGAAGGTTCTGGAAGAGGTGGAAAAAGAGGGGCGCTATGCGGTGGTGCTGGCGTCAAGACCGTATCAGAATGATGCGCTTGTCAACCACAGCCTGCCGGAGCTTTTGACCGAGTTCGGCGTTCCGGTTCTGACGGCAGATTCTGTTCCGGGCATTGAAAATGTGGATTTAAGCCACAGCCGTCTGGATGTCGTAAACAATTACCACGCGCGGATGCTGGCGTCCGCGGTTCTGGCGGCACAGAGCCAGAATCTGGAATATGTCCAGTTTGTAAGCTTTGGATGCGGGCATGACGCATATTTGTCGGATGAGATCCAGCGTATGATGCGGGAAATCTCCGGAAAATCACCGCTGATCCTGAAACTTGACGAGAGCGAGGTACAGGGACCGCTGCGGATCCGGGTGCGTTCCTTCCTGGAGACGATCAACATGCGGCGGAAGAAGCGGGAGATGGCGGAGAGGCTGCAAAACCAGCCTGGAACAAGCCGACAGGAGAATGCGGGCGGCGGAAATGAATGCGGGACGGCTGCGCTGGGACCAGACATTCAAAAATCCTGGCAGGTTCACGAACTTTCGGATCCATATTCGGTTAAATTTGAGGTGGAAGACCGCAAGAAGCGCACGGTTCTGGTCCCGAACACCTCCCACGCGTTCTGCCGGATTATGTCGGCGGCGTTGAAGACACAGGGAATCCGGGCAGTTCCGCTGGCGGTCGGCAGGGAAGAGGCGATCCGCCTCGGAAAGCAGTATGTCCACAACGATATCTGTTTCCCGGCGCAGATTGTCATCGGCGAGGCGCTGGCAGCACTTCGGAGTGGTCAGTATGTGCCATCTGAGACGGCGATCGGTATGGGAAAATACATCGGTGACTGCCGCCTGACCCATTACAGTGCGCTGCTTCGCAAGGCGCTTAACGACGCCGGCTACCCGGAGGTGGCGATTCTGACGAACGATGACGTCGATTATCATGATCTGCATCCGGGCTTCCGGATGAACCTTATGTCGGCGATCCGTCTGGCGGGAGCGCTTCCGATGATCGATATTCTGGAAGAGCTGCTTCGCAAGATCCGCCCGTATGAGAAGGTTTCCGGAAGCAGCGATCAGGCATTTGACGAGGCGATGGATTTCGTCGTGGATGGTCTGGAGCAACATGGGTTTTCAGGCGCTCTGCGAGGCTTTAAAAAGGCGATCCAGCGGATGAATGCGATCGAATATGACCGGAGCCAGCCGCGCCCGCGCGTCCTGATCATCGGCGAGTATCTCCTCAATTTCCATCCGGGCGCGAATCATGAGATTGAGCGCTACCTGGAGAAAAATGGATTTGAGATTATCGAGGCGCGGATGACGGATGTTATCCGGAAAACGTATTTCTGCCAGGATGAGCAGATTCGGACGTATCATCTGAAAAAGCCGTTTGTCAAGAAAAACTGGTATCATGTGGCGAACCGGGTATTTGACGCTGCGCACGCGGCAGCGGATCGGATAGCGAAACAGCATCCGCTCTATACGCCTGTCTGCCGCCTGCCGGAACTGGTAAAGGAAAGTGACCCGATCATCCCGCACACCTTTGATGCGGGCGAGGGCGTGCTGATTCCGGGCGAGATCCTGCACCATGCGGCGCATGGCTGCCGGGCATTTGTGATTTTACAGCCATTTGGCTGTCTGCCAAACCATGTGGTAGGACGCGGCATCGTAAAAAAAATGCGGGAAATGTACCCGGACGCCCAGATCCTGCCGCTTGACTACGATCCGGATGTGAGCTTTGCCAATCTGGAAAACCGCCTGCAGATGCTGATTATGAATGTGAAAGAAAGAAGCGTGGACACGGTTGCCCTGCCGGACGTGGGGCAGAGAAGCCCCGTGGAGACTATGAATAGAAAACAGAAAAACGCCGATAATAAAAAGCAGAAAGTTTCCTGATTTCGGGTTAGACAAAAATAGAAATCACATAAGCCCACGCGGCGGAAAGGGACAAGCTATGAAACATCTGGAAATTGAAAAGGTGATTGGACGGGAGATTGTTGATTCGAGAGGAAATCCAACAGTGGAGGCGGAGGTTTATCTATCAGACGGAAGCATAGGACGCGGCGCGGCACCGAGCGGTGCATCGACAGGTGAATTTGAGGCTCTGGAGCTGCGAGACGGCGACAAGTCGCGTTTCGGCGGAAAGGGCGTACAGAAAGCAGTCCAGAATGTGAATACCGTGATTGCAGAAGTATTAAAGGGCATGGATCCGGCGGACATTTATGCGGTTGATAAAGCGATGATCGAGGCGGACGGAACCAAGGATAAATCCAAGCTGGGCGCGAATGCGATCCTGGCGGCTTCGATCGCGAGCGCACGGGCGGCAGCCAATGCGTATGGTCTTCCGCTGTACCGTTTTCTCGGCGGCGTATCTGGAAACCGTCTTCCGGTCCCGATGATGAACATTTTAAACGGCGGCGCGCATGCGGCAAATACCGTCGATGTACAGGAATTTATGATTATGCCGGTTGGCGCGGAGAGCTTTTGCGAGGGACTCCGCTGGTGTACCGAGGTGTTCCATGTACTGGCAGCATTGCTTAAAGAGCGCGGACTGGCAACCTCTGTCGGTGATGAGGGCGGTTTTGCACCGGATCTGGGAAGTGACGAAGAAGCAATCCAGTGCATCTTAGAGGCAGTGGAGAGAGCCGGATATAAGCCGGGCGAGAGTTTTGTCCTGGCGATGGATGCGGCATCCAGTGAGTGGAAGAGCGGCAGGAAGGGCGAATATCTGCTTCCGAAGAGTGGCAAACACTTCACCTCCGAGGAGCTGATCGCACACTGGAAACAGCTCTGCGGGAAATACCCGATCGCCTCGATCGAGGATGGTCTGGACGAGGAGGATTGGGAAGGCTGGCAGAAGATGACCGCAGAACTCGGCGGACAGGTGCAGCTGGTCGGCGACGATCTGTTTGTAACAAATACCGAACGCCTGGAAAAAGGTATCCGTCTCGGCTGCGGCAATTCGATCCTGATTAAGCTGAACCAGATTGGATCCGTCTCCGAGACACTGGAGGCAATCAAGATGGCACATAAGGCAGGTTACACGGCGATTGTATCCCACCGTTCCGGCGAGACCGAGGATACGACGATCGCAGATCTGGCGGTCGCATTGAATACCTGCCAGATCAAGACGGGCGCACCGAGCCGGAGTGAGCGCGTGGCAAAATACAACCAGCTTCTGCGGATTGAGGAAGAGCTGGGAACCGGCGCACAGTATCCGGGGAATGCGGCGTTTAATAAAAAATGAGTTGTCTTTTTTACGGGATATCGTACAGACAAGCAATCTGTTACATTGCACAAAATGTGTGAGTTGTTCCGAAAACTAATGCATTTCCTCAGAAACAGACAAAAATCATCTGGGAAAATGCCGGATGGCGTCGAAACAAAGGAAAATAGAATACAACTTTGAAAAGGAATGCGTTTTACCGTACAACCAGGACGGAGAGAAACGTATTCCTTTTTGTTTTGCATAAGACCGAAAAAAGGAATATTGCTAAAAGTTTGACAATATTTTAAAAAATAATCGTTTTTATACGAAATTTATTGACAAAACAGTGGGAATGATTGTAAAATAACTGTAAAGCAAATATGAAAAAAGGATTTATTTTTTTTGAACGAATGGAAAAACGTTTTACCAAAGGAATGGTCCGGCGGATAACGTATTTCACATAAAAAGGAGGATGAAAGAATGAGAAAGAGAACATTAAGCATTGTACTTGCAGCAGCAATGTGTGCCAGCTTAACAGCCTGCGGCGGTGGCGGAAGTACTGCTGAGACAACGGCAGCTGACAGCAGCAATACCGAGACAAAGGCAGCCGACGCTTCAGAGAAATCTGACAAACCGCTTCGTGTGTGTGTTGTCTACACCGGCAACTTAGGTGATAAGAGCTACAATGACTCCTGCAACATGGGTGCACAGAAAGCAGTTGAGGATTTCGGCATCGAGCTTAAGAGCCTTGAGGGTACCACTGCTGAAGAGTGGAAAGCAAACCTACTTCAGGCTTGTGATGACGGCTACGATTTAATCATCGGTGCTTCTTCCAACATCGCAGATTATATCACTGAGAATGCATCCAGTTATCCGGATACCAAGTTTGCAGTTATCGATACAACCGTTGATCTGCCGAACGTTGAGTCCATCAGCTTTGCTCAGAATGAGGGCTCCTTCCTGGCAGGTGCGGCAGCAGCTATGTTCACCACCAAGACCGATATCCCGAATGTCAATGAAGATCATATCATCGGCTGGGTAGGCGGTATGGATATTCCGGTACTTCATGACTTCTATACAGGTTATGAGCAGGGCGCGAAGTATATCGATCCGGATATCAAGATTCTTCAGGCTTTTGCAGGAAGCTGGACGGATCCGTTAAAGGGTAAAGAGCTGACGTTAGCACAGTATGAGCAGGGTGCTGATATTGTCATGAACGTAGCATCCGGTACCGGTGTTGGTATTCTGGAAGGTGCAAAAGAAGCTGACAAATACGCAATCGGCGTTGACTTAAACCAGGATTCCGATCAGCCTGGACATGTTCTTACTTCCATGGTTAAGAGAGTTGATAATGCTTGCTATCTGGTTATCCAGTCTGCAGTAGAGGGAACTTTTGAGGGCGGCACAACCAAATATCTGGCATTGAAGGACGGCGGTGTCAGCCTGACCGATTTCTCTGTTATCAAAGAATCTCTGGGCGACAAATTCCCGCAGGATATCGTTGATAAGTGTGATGAGCTTGCCGAGAAGATCAAATCCGGCGAGATCGTAGTTGAAAACTATGAAGGATTTGGCCCACAGGCATAATTGATAAAGACAAGGCCGGGAGCGAGTGAAACCTGGCGGCGAAGGGGGATCTGAATTCTTTCAGGTTCCCCTTCATTTTCAACAAAATGTTTTTTCTTGGAAAGAGCCGTCAGGCATTTCCGGACGAGAGGGTGATCGAATGAACGAATACGTAGTGGAGATGAAAGGAATTGTCAAAAATTTCGGGCAGGTTCAGGCGGTAAAGCATGGTGAATTTACTCTGAAAAAGGGCGAGATTCATTCTCTGATTGGTGAAAATGGAGCTGGTAAATCCACCATGATGAAGCTTCTGTACGGCATGTATCCCATTGACGAGGGCGAGATTATCGTCAAAGGTGAACCGATGGGAACCATCACACCGAAGCTTGCAATTGAGCACGGTGTCGGCATGGTCCATCAGGAATTTATGCTGGTGAATGAGCTGACGGTTCTGGAGAATATTATTCTGGGATTTGAACCGAAAAAGGGATTGACAATTGACTTTGACAAGGCAAGAAAAGAAGTTAAAAAGTATATTGAACAGTATCATATGGACGTGCAGCTGGATAAGAAGGTAAGCCAGATTTCAGTAGGTGAAGCGCAGCGTGTCGAGATTATCAAGACATTGATGCGAGGTGCTGATATCATCATTCTGGATGAGCCGACAGCGGTTCTGACCCCTCAGGAGGCAGAACGTCTGTTTGAAATCCTGAACAATCTGAAACAGGATGGAAAATCCCTTGTCTTTATTTCTCATAAGCTGAATGAAGTTATGGCAATATCAGACCGCATCTCTGTGATGCGTCAGGGACAATATATGGGCACTGTTAATAAAGAGGAAACTTCTCCGCTGGATCTGACCAAACGAATGATCGGACGTGAAGTATTCTTAAACATTGATAAGGCTTATTCTGAGGCGGGAGATACGATTCTGGAGGTTCAGGATGTGTGGATTCCCAGCCAGAAGGAGACATCGAAGATCCGGGGCATGTCCCTGCATGTCAAGGCCGGTGAGATTGTCGGCGTGGCAGGTATCGATGGAAATGGACAGAGTGAGCTGGTTGAGGCGATCACCGGACTCCGCAAGGTAGAGAAGGGCAAGATCCTTCTTTGCGGCAAGGATATTACGAATCAGAGTCCAAGAAAAGTGAGAGAGAGCGGTCTTTCCCATATTCCGGAGGATCGAAATACAAGAGGTCTGAACCGTGCCATGACCATCGAGGAAAATCTGATCGCAGTCCGCCTGGATCAGCCTCCATTTACCAAGGGCATTATGATGAATAAATCAGGACAGGATACCTATGCAAAAGAAATGGTAGAACAGTTTGATATACGCCCGGCGGATTATAGTCTTCCTACATCCTCCTTATCCGGCGGCAATGCACAGAAGGTCGTAGTAGCCCGGGAGGTATCTCTTGGCAATAAGCTTCTGGTAGCATCCCAGCCTACCAGAGGTGTAGATATCGGTGCCATCGAACTGATTCGAAATACCCTGGAAAAGGCGAAAAAGGCAGGCGCCGGTGTTCTGTTGGTTTCGGCAGAATTGGAAGAGATTATCTCCCTTTCGGATCGTATCGTAGTTATCCATGAAGGTAAAATTACCGGCGAGATGAGGGCCGACGAGGCCAATGAAAACAATCTGGGTCTGCTTATGATGGGCGGTACAGACACAGGGAAGGACGGTGAAGCAGCAGTATGAATCAGACATTAAATGGTATTCGAAGGATTCTTATTACGATACTCGTTGCGATGGGTGTCGGTGCGCTGTTTATCATAGCCATCGGGGAAAATCCCATTGATGCATATGCGGCGCTGTTCCGCGGTGCTTTTGACGGAAAGCTCCGTCTGGGCACAACCTTGGCAGGATTTACTCCGCTGCTGCTGACATCCATTGCCTTTGCAGTTGCAGCAAAAGCAGGTGCTTTTAACGTAGGTGTTGAGGGCGAGGTTTTCTTGGGCGGTATCACAGCTGCTTATATCGGCATCAACTGGACCTTCCTTCCGAAGCCGGCTCTGTATGTGGCCTGCTTCGTAGGTGCGATGGTGGTAGCAGCTGCCTGGGCCTTTATTCCGGCGATTTTGCGTGCCTATTATAATGTAAATGAAGTATGTACCACCATTTTGATGAACACAGTAGCCCTTTATATCACATCTTATCTGGTCAGCGGACCTATGAGTGCTGGTACTGCTAATGCTCAGTCCCTGCCGGTTACGGTAAGACTGTATCAGTTTATGAAACCCAGCAGTGTCAACGTTGGTATTTTCATCGCAGCCATCACCGTGATTGTGATTATTTTTATGCTTCAGAAAAGCAGCTGGGGCTACAAGATCCGTACCGTCGGCCTGAATCCGACCCATGCGGATTATGTGGGAATTGATTCCAAAAAGGTATTTGTCGGTGCTATGATGCTTTCCGGTATGTTAGGCGGCATGGCAGGCTGCATCGAGGTTCTGGGTGTTCACGGATATTTCCTGAACAACTTCGCAACTGGACTTGGAAGCAATGGTATGCTGGCAGCTCTGATTGTAAAGAACAGCATGGTTTCAACTCCATTTATGGCATTTTTCCTGGCAGTTTTAAAATCAGGTGCTATGGGAATGCAGCAGTCAACCGGTGTACCAAAATCGCTGGTTGATACCATTACAGCAGTTTTCATTATCATAGCGACCATGGAGACTGCATTCCAGTTTACAAAGAAACGTAAAAAGAAAACGGAGGGGAAGAAGGAGGATAAGGCATGAATGCGATAATGCAGAATTTTGATAAAATCTTTAATGCGTCGCTGATTTATGCAACGTTTCGTTCAGCGACTCCGATCATCTTTGCCGCTCTTTGTGCGGCAATCACCCAGCAGGCCAATATCTTAAATATCGGTACTGAGGGTATCATGCTGGTAGGTGCTTTTACAGCAGTAGCGGTCAGCTACTTTACCGGAAGCTGGCTGTTAGGTATCATCGCGGCGATGATCGCGGGTGCTGTGATTGCGATGATCATGGCGGTCGGTCACATCCGTTATAACTCTGAGATCTGTGCGATCGGTATGGGTATCAACTTGCTGGCGCTGGCGCTCACAAAATTCATGGTAAATGCGATCTTCCACAGCACCGGCAGTTTTTCCAGCCCGGACATCAAAGCAATTCCGCGTGTGTCGCTCGGATTTTTAGACAATCTGCCGGTGGTTGGCGACCTGTTTAACAACTGGTGTGTGACCGAGTGGTTTGCCATCGTTCTGATTATTCTGCTTCAGTTCTTCTTTTATAAGACTGTATGGGGACTGCGTCTGCGTGCGGTGGGGCAGTTTCCGGAAGCAGCCAAGACGGCAGGTATCAAGGTAAATGCAATCAAATATCAGGCGATGCTGCTTTCTGGTCTCATCGGTGGTCTGGCAGGTGCACATCTTTCCCTGGGATACAGTACCCAGTTTATCGAGAACATGACCAATAACCGTGGTTTCATGGGCGTTGCAGCCATGTATTTCGGCGGCGCGAACCCGGTTCTGACCACACTGGGCTGTCTGCTCTTTGGATTTTCAGATTCCGTCGGTGCCCGTCTCCAGGCATATGGCATTCCATCCCAGTTCGTTCTGATGATGCCGTATATCGTGACCATTGCGGTACTGGCAATTTCCATGATTGCGAAGATTTCAACCAACAAGAAGAGAGAATCTTCCCTGCATGTGGGAAGCTGATGATGAAGAAAGATAAAACACTATAAGGAGGACATAATCAGATGGAAAAGACAAAAATTATTCTTGACTGCGATCCGGGACATGATGACGCGGTCGCGATCACGCTGGCGGCGAACAGTGACAAGATCGATCTGTTAGGTATTACAGTCGTAGCAGGCAACCAGACGCTGGAGAAAACGCAGATTAATGCGAGAAATGTGTGCCAGTGGCTCGGTGTGGATGTGCCAGTGTATGCGGGCTGCGGACAGCCGATGGTGCGTGAAAAAATGATAGCGGGCGATATCCACGGTGAAACAGGGCTGGATGGTCCGGTTTTCCCGCCGCTGACAAAAGAATTAGAGAAAGAGCATGCAGTCAATTTCATCATCAAAACCCTGATGGAGTCCGACGGCGATATCACGATGGTGACAACCGGTCCGATGACCAATCTGGCGATGGCGATGCGGATGGAACCGGCGATTATTCCGAAGATCAAACAGATCGTCCTGATGGGAGGCGCGTATACCAATGGTAACGTAACTCCAGCAGCAGAGTTCAATATCATCGCCGATGCGGATGCAGCATATGTATGCTTTACCAGCGGACGCCCAATCACGATGATGGGTCTGGATGTTACCCGCAAGGTACTGTGCTATCCGGAGATCGTTGACCGGATGGAGAAGATAGGCAATAAGGCATCCAAGCTCTTTGCGGATCTGATGCGCTTCTTCTGCAAGACCCAGAAAGAGGTATTTGGCTGGGAAGGCGGACCTCTGCACGATCCGGTTACGATCGCATGGCTGATTGATCCGAGCGTTGTGACCCTGAAACCGATGCATGTGGACATTGACATCCGCAGCGTCCAGTCCTACGGACGTACTAACTGCGATTTCTTCGGTTACGGCGGACAGGAGCCGACTGCAAACGTAGCGATCGATATCGATGCGGCGAAGTTCTGGGATATCGTTGAGGCAGGGCTGAGAAGATACAGCGAGGCATAGTTCATAATACTTGTGTTCGGAGGCAGATATAGATGAGAGACCTGAAAGAAGTTTTAGAGCAGAACAAAGAGAAATATATCGAAGAACTCAAGAATCTGGTGGGAATTGATACTCATGACTTAGGGCACGGAATCGACGGTGGTCTGGAGAAACAGGGACAGGAGTATATGGTAAACCTGTTTGAATCGATGGGAGCCGACGAGATCACGGTGGATCCGATGGATGAGGCTGTGATTCAGGAAAGCTACAAAAAGCATCAGGAAGGAAACCTGGGGCACAACCAGACCGACCGTGCCAATGTCTATGCGACATTTAAAGGAAAACAGGGCGGAAAAAGCCTGTTATTTAACGGTCATATTGACGTTATGCCGGCGGAGATGGAAGACGGCTGGACGAACCCGCCGTTTGAGCCGGTAATTCGGGATGGCAAGATGTACGGACGCGGCTGCACGGATATGAAGGGCGGTCTGATGGCATCGGTGATGGCGGTAAAGCTTTTGCAGGATGCCGGGTATGAGCTGCCGGGCGATGTGACAATTACCTCCGTGTGTGACGAGGAAGGCGGAGGCAATGGCTCGATCCAGGCGGTAATGCGCGGTCTGAAAGCCGACGGCGTTGTCAACTGCGAGCCGACCGACGATACCCTGATTCTGGCGCATATGGGCTGGGTATTCTTTAAGGTTGATTTTGAAGGAAAAGCGTGCCATTCCGGTGCAAAAGCCGAGGGCGTCAGCGCGATCGAGAAGGCGATCAAAGTAATTCAGGGGTTAAATGAGATGGAGCACCGCTGGCTTCTGACGATCCGCCACCGCCTGCTTCCGCCGCCGAGCTTAAATATTGGCGTGATCGAGGGTGGAACCGCCGGTTCTACCGTGCCGGGCGAGTGCAGTTTTTCTACCTGCGTCCACTATGTTCCGACCCTGATGAATCAGGATATGGTTGTAAAGGAATTTACAGAGGTCGTTGAGCGGATCAGCCGTTCCGATGCGTGGATGGAGGCACATCCGCCGAAGATTTCCATTTACCAGACCGGACACGGGTTTGAGATGGAGGAGGATCATCCGCTGGTAGACACCTTTAAGGAGGCGTACAGTGAGGCACTTTCGCGCAGCGTGAAGGTGGAAGGATCCCATTTTGGCTGTGATTCCCGCCTGTGGCGCAACATTGCCGGATGCCCGACGATCCAGTACGGACCGGGCGAGGGCGCACAGTGCCATACCGTGGATGAGTGGCTGAAGCTCGATTCCTATCTGGAAGCGATTCTGGTGTATGCGAAACTGATTCTTTCCTGGGGAGAGAAGAAATAAGGAATTGATAAATATATAAGGAGATAAAAACATGAGCAAGAAAGTTTTACTGGCAGGCGAGTCCTGGATGAGCTATACAACCCATGTTAAGGGATTTGATTCATTTTACACTTCTACCTATGAAACCGGTGAAAAATGGCTGAAAGCAGCCCTTGAGGCAGGTGGTTATGAGGTGACATTCCTTCCAAACCATCTGGCAAATGAAGAATTTCCATTTACAATGGAAGAACTGAAACAGTATGATCTGGTAATTCTGTCCGATATCGGAGCGAACACCCTGCTTCTGCCGGGTGCTACGTTTAACCGTAGTGAGAAAATGCCGAACCGCTGCAATCTGATCCGCGACTATGTCAACGATGGCGGCGCTCTTCTGATGGTCGGCGGCTATCTGACCTTCTCCGGCGTGGATGCAAAGGGCAAATGGCATGACACAGCCGTACAGGAGGTTCTTCCAGTCGAGGTTCTGACGGTCGATGACCGTATGGAACACTGCGAGGGTGTAAAACCGGTAACCGTGGGCGAGCATGAAGCTTTAAAGGGCATTCCGACCGACTGGCCGGAGGTTCTCGGTTACAATAAGGTAATCGCAAAACCGGAGGCAGAGGTTCCGGTTACTGTAGAGGGCGATCCGTTTATCGCGTTTGCTTCTTATGGAAAAGGGCGCAGCGGTGTTGTCACAACCGACTGTGCACCGCACTGGGCACCGCCGGAATTCTGCGAGTGGGAATACTACAATAAATTGTGGCAGAATATCGCAGACTGGCTGATTCAGAAATAAGATAGCAGGAAAAAGGAGAGCGCGTATGGACGGAGCGGTGGAACTTTTAAAAGAGCTTCTGACCATTCGGAGTGTCAATGGACGGGATGACGAGGGAGCAGTGGCAGAATATTTGTGCAAGTATTTCGAACAATCGGGAATTTCTGCACATATACAGCGGATTGACGCGACACATGCCAATGTGCTGGCGGAGCTTGAGGGGGAGTCGGATGACGCTCCGATCTTCTGGAACGGGCATCTGGACACGGTTCCTTACGGAGATACCGGAGAATGGAAGACTGACCCGGCGGTTCCGGTGGAACGGGACGGTTTTCTCTATGCCCGCGGTGCCAGCGATATGAAGAGTGGGCTTGCCGCGATGGTGTACGCGCTCTGTGAATATAAAAAATCCGGTCGTCCGGTGCCGCGTACGATCCACTTCCTCGGAACCTGTGATGAGGAAAAGGGCGGCATCGGCGCCAGAGAGATCTTAAAGGAAGTCCCGGAGACGTCGATTGGAACGCTTTTGATAGGAGAACCGACGGGATGCAGACTGGGCGTGGCGCAGAAAGGCTGCCTGTGGCTGGAGATAGAAGCACACGGAAAGACGAGCCACGGGGCATACCCGCAGGAGGGCTGCAATGCCGTGGAACAGGCGATGGCGCTGACAGGTGAGATTGAAACATATGTGAAAAGCTTCACACACCCGGTTCTCGGCGCATCAACCGCGCAGGTAACGCAGATTTCCGGCGGCGTGGCGCCAAATATGACGCCGGATAACTGCCGGATTCTCATGGATATCCGTATGACACCGGGACTGACAAGCCAGATGGTAGTCGGTCAGGCGGAGGCGTTTGCGGCGGCGCGTTCCGTTACATCAGAAGAAAAATTCCGCGTCAGCTGCCGGATTGTCAATGACCGACGGGCGATCGAGATTGGAGAATCCCATCCGCTTGTGAAACAGCTCTCGAAGGGACTGGAGAAAAAAGGGCTTCCGGTGGAGACGACTGGGATTAATTTCTTTACAGATGCTTCGATCCTGGTGGAACACAAGCTGGATGCAGCCGTTCTCTTATTTGGTCCGGGCGAGGCAGGCATGGCGCATAAGCCAAATGAGCGGGTCGAGATAGAAAAATATCAGAAATCCATTCAGGTTCTCATGGATCTGATCGCATCGGAGGTGGATGAGTGAGGGCAACCATCAAGGATATTGCCGCTGAGACTGGTTTTTCTGTGACGACAATCTCACTGGTTCTCAATGGAAAAGGATATAAGATCTCGGATGAGACAAAGAATCAGATCCTAGCGAAGGCGCGGGAACTGAATTATCGTCCGAACCAGCTCGCGGTCAGTCTGGTAAAGCGGCAGAGCAAGACCATAGGATTTATCGTCCCGGATATTTCCAATGTATATTTTGCCAATATGGCGCGCGCGATCGATGAGGCGTGCCGCGAAAATGGTTGGAGTGTGATTCTCTGCAACACGAATGATAATTATGACCGGGATCGCGAGTATATCGATCTTCTGGCGGATAAAGGCGCGGACGGCATTGTGTTTATCATGGCTAAAGATAATACGCGGGAGATGGCGGCGGAGGAGATTGATTATCTGGAATCGATCCACATACCCTATGTGGTAGTTGACCGGATCCCGGAGCTTCGGAATTGTCCGGCGGTCGGTACCGACCATGAGATCGGCGGTTATCTGGCGGCGCGCCATCTGTTAAGTCTTGGACACCGGCGGATTGCCTGCGTCGTGGGACCGCATGCGACCCAGATGGATTCGGAGGCGCGTTACCATGGCTACTGCCGGGCGATGGAGGAGGCGGGAATTCCGGTGGATGAACGTCTCGTCTGTGTCGGCGAGTATACGCAGGAGGGCGGCGCGGCGGCAGTCGAACAGCTCATTTCACAGGATTTTACGGCGATTTTCGCCTGCAACGACGCTTCAGCGTATGGCGTATGCAGAAAACTCAAGGAATATAGAAAGAAAGTGCCGGAAGATGTTTCGGTCGTCGGATACGATGACGTTTTCTATGCCCGGATGCTGGAGGTGCCGCTGACAACGATACGGCAGCAGGTACGGGAGATGGGAAGAGAGGCGGTAAGGCTGCTTCTGAAACAGATACGGGAACATAAAAGACCGGAGAGCAAGGTGATCTTTGCGCCGGAACTGGTAGTACGGGAGAGTACGGCGCGAATACAGCCGTCTTAAGCGATACATCAAAGATGCCGGCGGCAGATTTTGAAGGAATTGGTCAAGGAGGGGAGCAGAGTGAAGGTATTGAATTTTGGTTCACTGAATATTGATTATACGTATCAGGTGGATCATTTTGTAAGAGCGGGAGAGACGATGTCCTCCGAGTCGCTGCAGGTATTCAGCGGCGGCAAAGGGCTGAATCAGTCGATCGCGCTGAGCAAGGCGGGCGCAGACGTATGGCACGCCGGAGCTGTCGGATCCGGGGATGGAGATTTCCTTATCGAGCAGATGAAGAAGGCGGGCGTCCACACGGAGCTGATCGAGCATCTCGACGGGCAGACAGGACACGCGATCATCCAGAAAGATCCGGCAGGGCAGAACTGCATTCTGCTGTATGGCGGTGCCAACCAGCGGATCACGAAGGAAATGGTGGATCGCGTCCTGACACAGTTTGAGGCGGACGATTTCCTGATTTTACAGAATGAGATCAGCGAGAACGGCTATATCATGGAGAAAGCCCATGAAAAAGGCATGAAGATCGTTCTGAATCCGTCCCCGATGAATGCGAAGATCCTGTCCTATCCGCTGGAATATGTGGATTACTTCTTATTAAATGAGGTGGAGGCGTCGGATATCTGCGGCATTGAGGCAACCAAAGATCCGCAGGCGCTGATGAACGGACTGGTAAAACGATTCCCGGAGGCGAAGATTGTCCTGACACTCGGCGGCGATGGTTCCGTGTACCGCGATGGCGACACAGTCCTTCGTCAGGGAATCTATAAAGTGCCGGTTGTGGACACGACAGCGGCAGGCGATACATTTACCGGTTATTTTATCGGCGGCTTACAGCTCGGTGAAGACCCGAAGACGGCGCTGGAACATGCGGCAAAAGCGGCAGCGATCGCCGTTTCCCGCCCAGGAGCAGCTCCGTCGGTGCCGAACCGGGAGGAAGTCGAGACGTTTGAAGGATAAAAAGCACCTGAAAACTTGTCTTTTAAAACAGAATATAGTAAAATACCATTTGGTGGCGTTTCCGAAATTCGGGCTGGTACCGGGATTTGCGGAGGCGCCTCTTTTTGCGCCCGTCTGACTCTTGTCAGTGTGGGCCTGTAGAAATAAAAAAGGAGAAGGTAAGTAGAAATGGGAAGAGAACGTTTTTCCTCTCGGCTGGGATTTATCCTGATTTCCGCGGGCTGTGCGATCGGTCTGGGAAATGTGTGGAGATTCCCGTACATTGTCGGTCAGTATGGCGGCGCGGCGTTTGTACTGATTTATGCGGCATTTCTGGTGCTTTTAGGTCTTCCGATCATCGTTATGGAATACTCGGTCGGCAGAGCGAGCCAGAAGAGTGCGGCGCTTTCATTTGATGTGCTGGAGCCAAAGGGTACTAAGTGGCATTTTGAAAAATGGTTCGCGATGGCGGGCAACTATGTCCTGATGATGTTTTATACGACGGTAGCCGGATGGCTTCTGCTGTATGTGTTCAAGATGGCGAAAGGCGATTTCGTGGGTCTGGATGCGGACGGTGTAGCAGGGGAGTTTGGCTCTGTACTGGCAAATCCGGGACTGATGACGGTATTTATGCTGCTCTGTGTTGTATTCTGTTTTTCCATCTGTGCGATGGGACTCCAGAACGGCGTTGAGAAGATCACAAAGATGATGATGGTCTGCCTGTTAGTCCTGATGGTTGTGCTGGCAATCAATTCGGTGCGGATGGAAGGCGGACGTCCGGGACTTGAATTTTACTTAAAGCCGGATTTTGGCAAGATTCAGGAGGTTGGTGTCGGCAAGGTCGTATTTGCGGCGCTGGGACAGTCGTTCTTCACGTTGAGTATCGGTATCGGTGCGATGGCGATTTTTGGAAGTTATATCGATAAAGAGCGCAGCCTGACCGGCGAGGCAATCAATGTACTGGTCCTTGACACGCTGGTAGCGTTTATGGCAGGACTTATCATTTTCCCGGCATGCGCGGCTTACGGCATCGAGGCAGGACAGGGACCAAGCCTGATCTTCATCACGCTGCCGAATGTATTTAACCACATGGCAGGCGGACGTTTCTGGGGCACGCTGTTCTTTGTCTTTATGACCTTTGCGGCGGCATCAACGGTCACAGCGGTATTCCAGAATATCGTATCCTTTGCAACGGATCTGACTGGCTGTTCGATCAAAAAGGCAGTCTGCGTCAATCTGGTGGTGATTGCGGTCCTGTCGCTTCCGTGCGTGCTGGGTTTCAATCTCTGGAGTGGTTTCATGCCGTTCGGAGAGGGCAGCAACGTGTTGGATCTCGAGGATTTCATCGTCAGCAACAACCTGCTTCCACTCGGAAGTCTCGTTTATCTGATGTTCTGTACCAGCCGGTATGGATGGGGATTTGAGAATTTTCTCAAGGAGGCAAATGAGGGAAAAGGCGTGAAGTTCCCGCGCCAGGTGCGAGCGTATGTGACGTATGTCATTCCACTGATTGTGCTGTTTATTTTTGTGCAGGGGTACTGGAGTAAGTTTTTCCAGTAGACTGTGCAGCTCTTTAGGTAACGAGAAAAAAGGAAAGTCCGGCAGAGGCAAACTCCGCCGGACTTTCCTTTTTTCGCCAAGGCTATTGACATAGTATTTAAGGGAAAGTTTTACGGGATTTTTACACAGTTTTGTTAATTCTGTATAAACAAAAGCTATATTATAACCATTTGTATTAATTTTTATACAGAGTGAAGGGGGCAGAAGATTCATTTTTCAATTGTGAATTTTTTTTACCTGTGTTATACTATACGCGGTAGATTCTAGCTCCTACGCCCGATAATATTTTCACAATTTCGGCAGAAAAGGCATCTGACGGGAGGTGAATGGGTGGAGGATGAAGGAAAATTTAGTAAGAGAAAGAGGGTTTAATTGATGGGTTTGGCTACATTTATAGGCGGCATTCATCCATTTGAGGGAAAAGAACTGTCTGAGGATAAGCCGATCAAGTATCTCGAGCCGTTACAGGGCGAGGTTATGGTTTATCCGCTGTCCCAGCACATTGGCGCACCTGCGAAACCACTGGTAGCGAAGGGCGATCACGTGCTGAAAGGCCAGATCATTGCAGAGGCAGGCGGATTTATTTCCGCAAACGTACTCAGTTCTGTTTCCGGTACGGTAAAGGGAATCGAGTCCAAGCTGGTTGCTAATGGTGCAATGGTTCAGTCAATCCTGGTGGAGAATGACGGTGAGGAAGAGGCGATTGAGGGCTTCGGAACAGACAGAGATGCAACAAAGCTGTCGAAAGAAGAGATCCGTAAGATCGTTAAGGATGCCGGTATCGTCGGCCTGGGCGGCGCTGGTTTCCCGACACATGTAAAGCTTACTCCGAAAGATGAGAACGCAATTGATTACGTTATCGTCAACGGTGCAGAGTGCGAGCCGTACTTAACCAGTGACTATCGTACCATGATGGAGCGTCCGGAGCAGATTATCGGCGGCCTGAAGGTTATGCTTCAGCTGTTTGACAATGCGAAGGGTGTTATCGGTATCGAGAACAACAAGCCGGAGGCTATCAAGAAGCTGACGGAGATGGTAAAGGACGAGCCGAGAATCGAAGTATGTCCGCTGCTTACCAAGTACCCGCAGGGTGGTGAGCGTACACTTATCTATGCAGTGACAGGACGTGAGATCAATTCTTCCATGCTGCCGGCAGATGCAGGCTGTATCGTAGACAATATTGATACCGTTGCTTCTATTTATAATGCAGTATGCAAGACAACTCCGCTGATCCGCAAGATCATTACGGTAACCGGTGATGCCATTGCAGAGCCGCAGAACTTTGAGGTACGTCTTGGTACCAACTATCAGAGACTGGTAGAGGCAGCAGGCGGCTTTAAACAGGAGCCGGAGAAGATGATTTCTGGTGGTCCTATGATGGGACAGGCTCTTTTCAGCCTTGACTTCCCGGTAGCGAAGACTTCATCTGCGCTGACCACCTTTACCAAGGATCAGGTAGCAGCGATGGAGCCGTCAGCATGTATCCGCTGCGGACGCTGTGTAGGCGTTTGTCCGGAGCACCTTGTACCTCCGCTGATGATGAAAGCATCTACGGCTCACGATCTTGAGAAATTCCAGAGCTTAAACGGCATGGAATGCGTTGAGTGCGGATGCTGTGCATATGCTTGTCCGGCAAGACGGCCGCTGACCCAGGCATTCAAAGAGATGCGTAAGGCAGTAGCAGCCAGCCGCAGAAAGTAGGAGGTGGGAAGAAATGGAAAAATTATTAAAAGTATCGTCATCACCTCACGTTCGTGACGGAGTTACGACACAGCGCCTGATGTTTGACGTTGTGATCGCCATGATTCCTGCCAGTGTTTATGGTGTATGGCAGTTCGGCATGAATGCACTTCTGGTTCTGATCGCTACCGTGATCGCCAGTGTGGCAGCCGAGTATCTTTATGAGAAATTAATGCACAAGCCGATTACGATTTCGGACGGCAGTGCAGTTGTTACCGGCATGATTCTTGCACTGAATATGCCGCCGGAAATCCCGGTTTGGATCCCGGTTCTTGGTGCATTCTTTGCAATCATCGTTGTAAAACAGCTTTACGGTGGTCTGGGACAGAACTTCATGAACCCGGCACTGGCAGCCAGATGTTTCCTTCTGACTTCCTTCGCTCTGTTTATGAATAACTTCTCATCCGCAAAGCTTGGATTTGACAGTCTGACAGGTGCAACTCCGCTGGCACAGTTAAGAGCCGGTGAGACAGTGGATCTGGCATCCCTGGTAATCGGACGTATCCCGGGAACTATCGGTGAGGTATCTGTAATTGCCCTGCTGATTGGTGCGATTTACATGGTAGTCCGCAAAGTTATCAGCCCGGTTATCCCGCTGATTTACATTGGAACCGTATTTGTATTTACATTCCTGTTTGGCGGATTCAACCTGACCTATTCTCTCAGTGAGATCTGTGCAGGTGGTCTTATCTTCGGTGCATTCTTTATGGCAACCGATTATGTAACGAGTCCTCTGACTCCGAAGGGACAGATCGTATACGGACTGATCCTCGGAATCGTAACCGGAATCTTCCGTCTCTGGGGTGCTTCTCCGGAGGGCGTTTCCTATGCGATCATCTTCAGCAACCTGCTGGTACCGCTGATTGAGCGCTATACGCTTCCGACAGCATTTGGAAAAGGAGGTCAGAAGAAATAATGAACCAGATTATCAAAAATACAATCATCCTTTTCGTTATTACTCTGGTAGCTGGTATCTGTCTGGGAACAGTACATGATATTACGCTGGATCCGATTGCACAGGCACAGGAGGCAGCAGCTACTAAAACTTATCAGGAAGTTTACCCGGATGCGGCAAGCTTTGATGAACCGCAGGAGCTGGCTGACGCAGTAACTGCTGCAGCGGACAGCATCTCTGAGTGGGGATTTGGAAAAGTTACCATCAATGATGCAAAAGAAGCGCTGGATGCAAGCGGCAATCAGATCGGTTACCTGATTACCTCTACCTCCGCAGAGAGCTACGGCGGCAACGTGCAGATCGCAGTTGGTATCACCAACGAGGGCGAGCTGACCGGTATCGGTTTCTTAAGCATCAGCGATACGCCAGGTCTTGGTATGAGAGCCAAAGAACCGGATTTCAAGGATCAGTTTATCGGCAAGAAAGCTGAGAACCTGGAAGTTACAAAGACAGGCGCGTCTGCAGATAATCAGATTGAAGCCATCAGTGGTGCAACGATCACTTCCAAGGCAGTCACCAACGCGACAGATGCAGCTATCTATTTCGTGGCTAACTGCCTGGCACAGTAGGAGGTGGAAAGATTATGAATAAATATGTAGAGCGCTTATATAACGGTATCTGGAAAGAAAACCCGATTTTCGTTCAGATGCTGGGTCTGTGTCCGACCCTGGCGGTAACCACTTCCGCCATCAACGGTGTCGGCATGGGACTTTCGACAACCGCCGTACTGATTGCGGCGAACTTTCTGATTGCATTGCTTCGTAAGATCATTCCGGACGGCGTGCGTCTGCCGGCAGAGATCGTAGTCGTAGCATCCTTCGTAACCATCGTAGATATGTTGATGGAAGGTTTCGTTCCAAGCTTATATGCTTCCCTGGGACTTTACATTCCGCTGATCGTAGTTAACTGTATCATCCTTGGCCGTGCCGAGGCATATGCTATGAAGAACGGTCCGATCCTGTCTGCATTTGACGGTATCGGTATGGGACTTGGATTTACAGTTGCTCTGGCACTCATCGGTTCTTTCCGTGAGCTTCTGGGTGCAGGTACTATCTTTGGTATCCAGATTATGCCGGCTTCCTATCAGCCGATCTCAATCTTCATCCTGGCGCCGGGTGCATTCTTCGTACTGGCTTGCCTGACTGCTCTTCAGAATCGTCTGAAGATGCCGTGTGCAACAAACGGTTCCGTAAAAGAGAAGAAGAAGGGTGGCTGCTGCAGCGGCGACTGCTTAAGCTGTGCTGGTCATGATGCAGAAGTTAAGAAGGAACAGGAGGAGAAGTGATGAAAGAATTACTTATTATTGCGATAAGCTCGGCGCTGGTCAGCAACGTCGTACTGAGCCAGTTCCTCGGTATCTGCTCCTTCGTCGGCGTATCCAAAAAAGTTGAAACAGCAGCTGGTATGGGTGGTGCGGTTATCTTCGTTATTACCATCGCATCCATCGTTGCAAACCTGATTTATCAGTTCGTTCTGGCACCGCTTGGTATCGATTACCTGAAAACCATCGTTTTCATTCTCGTTATCGCAGCACTGGTTCAGATCGTTGAGATGTTCTTAAAGAAGTGCATGGTTTCCCTGTATAACGCGCTGGGTGTATTCCTTCCGCTGATTACAACAAACTGTGCCGTTCTTGGTGTTGCCCTGACAAACGTCCAGAACGGATATGGATTTTTACAGAGCGTGGTAAATGGTGTTGGTACAGCCGTTGGTTATACCATCTCCATCGTGCTTCTGGCAGGTATCCGTGAGCACATCGAGGGAAATGATATCCCGTATAACTTCCAGGGATCTCCTATCGTACTTGTAACGGCTGGTCTGATGGCGATTGCATTTCTCGGATTTTCCGGATTACTGTAGAAGGAGGAGACGAAAATGGATATGAATTCAATCATTATCGCTGCTGTCGTGATCGCGGCAGTCGGCATCATCGTTGGTGTCGGTCTGGGTCTGTTCGGCGCGAAATTTAAAGTTGAAGTAGATGAAAAAGAGGCAGCTGTTCGTGAAGAGCTGCCAGGCAACAACTGCGGTGGCTGTGGTTACCCGGGCTGTGATGGTCTTGCAAAGGCCATCGCAGAGGGCAAAGCTCCGGTTAATGCCTGCCCGGTCGGCGGTGCTCCGGTTGGCGAGAAGATCGCTGCTATCATGGGCGTAGAGGCTGGTTCCTCTGAGAAGAAGGTAGCTTTCGTTAAATGTAAAGGTACCTGCGACAAGACAAAAGTACAATACGAGTACCATGGTATCGAGGACTGTGCGAAGGCATCCGTTGTACCGGGTGGCGGTGCAAAGGCATGTTCTTACGGCTGTACCGGTTTCGGTACCTGTGTGAAGGCATGTAAATTCGATGCAATCCACGTGGTAGACGGCGTAGCGGTTGTAGACAAAGAGAAGTGTGTAGCGTGTGGTGCCTGCGTGGCAGCCTGCCCGAAACACCTGATCGACCTGGTACCGTACAAGGCAAAACATCTGGTACAGTGCAGCTCCCACGATCGTGGACCGGCTGTCAAGGCAGCCTGCCAGGTTGGCTGTATCGGCTGTACGCTGTGTACCAAGCAGTGTAAGTTTGACGCAATCCATATGGATAACAACGTAGCTGTTATCGATTATGAGAAGTGCGTAAACTGCGGAGCTTGTGCAGCGAAGTGCCCGGTTAAGGTTATTCAGTAAATAACGTAAAAGAATACGGAAATAAAAAGTCCGGTTGAACCGTTTGAAAAGATGGTTCAGCCGGATTTTTTTGGTTAAAAGATAAGGTGCTTTTCTAAAGCATCCGATGAAGGTGTTCTTTGAAATTTTTGATGTTATGCTATACGAAATTTAAAGGATTGCTTTTGCTAATGCAGTATGTATCACATTTAATAATGCCTGTGAGGTATACTGGCTGCCGCTTTCAAAGGAGAGATTTTCAAGCGACTGCGTGCTCACGATCTGCTCCGAGAGATGCGAAGCGGAAGGAGAGAGCAGCGGGTACATAGTTTCGATGGAATCACTTAAAGGACGGCAGGTAACAGAGGTGATTTGGGTGGAATCAACCGTGACTTCGACATTGACTGCCTGGCTGCCAAGTGTCAGGGTAGAACTGTACATGCCTGGCAGATAGTGGATACCAGCCGCAGCAGGGGCAGAAGCACTCTGTGTCTTCCTTCCAGGACGGAACATGATGAGGAGAAGCGCGATGAGAAGAAGCCCCAGCCCGATAAAGATAGCAGTATAAATAATCTCTTTCATGCGGAGTACGACAATTTTTGTTTTTGAACTCATAAGAAAGCTCCGGAATTCGTTTAGTACAGTGTATGAGACGGTTTGAGGGAAAATGAAAGAATATGATTTGTTATAAAAATAAAAGTCCCTATTTACATTTGTGTGTCTGATGTATCAACAGTATAATGATACATTTCACAAATTGCGTATGCGATTAGAAAATCAAGTAGTCCAAATTCCATAAAATGAAATTTTAGGGCAAATTACAGACATTAGCTTGGCTGTAGTATTTTTAAACAACATGTGTTAGACTACTGTTATACTAATCGGTATTTAACGAGGAGGTAATGATTATGAGTAGAAATATAAAAGGTGGTTTTTTAACATTAAGTGGTGTTGTTGGTATTGTGGGAATGATAATAGTGGCAATGCAAAATCCAGCAACTGAATGGGTAACGCCACCTGGAAGAATGATTGTAAGTATTTTAGAAAATGGATTATTGATTCCTACGGTTTTATTCCTTGTTCTTTTTATTTATGGATTGTATATTCTCCTAACGGAGAAAAACGATTGAGCAATACCGGTTTGTCGAATTAAGAAAACCGGTATTTGTGGAAGAGGAATTCTGTAATGAAATTTTTTGAAAATACCCGTAAGCCACAAGGCTTCGGCGGAAAATTGATGACGAAGATGATGAACAGCGGTCACGCCAAATTATCGCAATGGGGATTCTCAAATATCTCCGCGAAGTCTGATGCTGAAGTTCTGGACGTCGGCTGTGGCGGCGGAGCAAATATTGCGGTCTGGCTTGATAGATGTGGAAATGGCCACGTGACAGGAATGGATTATTCTGAGGTTAGTGTGGCAGAATCTCAAAAATTGAACGCCCTCGCCATTAAACAAGGGAAATGTAATGTAGTTCAAGGAGATGTATCTGCTATACCCTTTTCTGACGCGACTTTTGATTATGTTTCTGCCTTCGAAACAGTTTACTTTTGGCCAGGATTAGTAAAATGCTTTTCCGAGATCAACCGTGTGCTAAAAAGCGAAGGCATATTCCTGATTTGTAACGAGAGTGACGGAACGAATGCCGCAGATGAAAAATGGACAAAGATGATCAATGGTATGAAGATTTACACATCTAAACAACTTGTTGCCGCTTTGAAAGAAGCGGGTTTTACAGAGATCAAAACGTATTCAAATGCAAAAAATCATTGGATAAGTATTGTTGCAACGAAATAGCCAAATTTCAGTTTGTCAATTACAGGTAACATTGAAAGAGTCAGCCCATTCAAGGTGCTGGCTCTTTCAAAAATTCAAATCTAATAAATTGCACGACAACTTAGAGTAAAAATGAATACCCATTAGCCAGAAATGAATAGAAAATGAATAAAAGAGTGGTGTTTCGTATAATTATGAGTTAGTATGCATCAGACACACTTTTGTAAAAAGGGAGAAATAAAAAGAGCTGCCATCCGTTGATATGCTTTGATAGGATCCCCCATGTTTTCGTACGGTCAGCGCAGTAAATGCGCAGACCCAAACAGTTACCCCAAATCTACAAAAAGGGAATCTGATCAGCGGATGGCAGCTTCTGAGATTTTATGACACGATATTAAACATTGAAGCGGAAGAGTACGACATCGCCGTCCTTCACCACGTAGTCCTTGCCCTCCATGCGTACCAACCCTTTCTCTCTGGCTGCATTGTAGGAACCGCAGTCTAAGAGATCCTGATAGTTGACTACCTCAGCTTTGATGAAGCCGCGCTCAAAATCGGAGTGGATTTTTCCAGCTGCCTGCGGTGCTTTGGTGCCGACTTTGATGGTCCATGCACGGGTTTCAGTTTCACCGGCAGTCAGGTAGCTGATAAGGCCAAGAATGCGGTAGCTGGCTGCAATCAGTTTTTCAAGACCGGATTCAGTCAGACCGAGATCTTCGAGGAACATTTTCTTCTCATCTTCATCTAACTCAGCGATCTCCTGCTCAATCTGGGCGCAGATAACAAATACCTCGCTGTCGTTCTCAGCTGCAAATTCGCGAATCTGTTTTACATATTCATTGGAAGCACCGTCATCTGCCAGATCATCCTCGGATACGTTGGCAGCGAAGATAACCGGTTTCCAGGTTAAGAGATCCAGCGTATTGATGAACGCGAGTTCATCCTCATCCTCCGGCTCAAAGCTTTTTGCCAGTTTGCCATCTTCCAGGTGAGCATACAGTTTCTTTAAAGTTTCCAGTTCTTTGGCCAGAGCCTTATTTCCCATGGCACTCTTGGTCGTCTTGGCGATACGGCGTTCCAGAACCTCCATATCGGAGAAGATAAGCTCCAGGTTGATGGTTTCGATATCGCGGAGCGGATTGACGCTGCCGTCTACATGGATAACATTTGGATCCTCAAAGCAACGGACAACGTGTACGATCGCGTCTACCTCACGGATATTGGCAAGGAACTGGTTTCCAAGACCCTCGCCCTTGGAAGCGCCCTTTACCAGACCAGCGATATCAACGAACTCGATCACAGCCGGAGTGATTTTGGCAGAATTATAAAGAGCTGCTAACTGACCCAGACGCGGATCCGGAACCGGTACGACACCGACGTTCGGATCGATGGTACAGAACGGGTAATTGGCAGACTCAGCGCCAGCCTTGGTCAGAGAATTAAACAGTGTACTTTTGCCTACGTTTGGCAGACCTACGATTCCTAATTTCATTTTATGATTTACCTATCCGAAAACCCTTTGCTTATCAGGATTTCCGCCTTTCTTTCGGTTTCTTATTGCGCCTTTTTACGCCCTTTTTGTAATGTTTCTTAATTTTAATGAAAGAAATCAATGCAACTATGTATTATAGCAGAAAGACGGCGCTTTTTCAATCTCAAAGGAGACATTTTGTGGCTATAGGAATGCAGAAATGGTTACTGGGCACGCATGCGTGAACAGTAACCAGAAATGTGTAATGGTTGTCTATTTTCCTGTTTAAGAAGTAAGAAAGGATTTTTTAAGGGAGCTGCGGAGTGGTAGGATAGGGCTGAAATACATGATTTTGCAGTAGAAAGAAACTATAAAAATATAGGAATAATTAGAACAAATAAAAAAAAATAAAAAAAACAAAAAAATGCTTGCATTCGCGGAGCGCCTGTGCTATACTAAGTTTCGTCAGTGAGTGACTCACTCGACAGGCAAAAATAAAAAGCAGTAAGCGGGAGTGCTGGAATTGGCAGACAGGCAAGACTAAGGATCTTGTGGGTGTATGCTCGTGTGGGTTCAAGTCCCATCTCCCGCAGTGAGCAGAAGTGGCGGAATTGGCAGACGCGCACGGTTCAGGTCCGTGTGATGGCAACATCATGAGGGTTCAAGTCCCTTCTTCTGCATGACTGATAGCCCGGTACAGAGATGTGCCGGGTTTTTGCTATACTCTGATTCAATAAATTCAGATATAAATTTGCGGAAAACAGGCTTGCAATTTAAATGAAATTGTGCTATACTACTCTTTGTCGGTGAGAAAATCATCGGACAGAGAAAATTGAAAAACAGTAAGCGGGAGTGCTGGAATTGGCAGACAGGCAAGACTAAGGATCTTGTGGGTGTATGCTCGTGTGGGTTCAAGTCCCATCTCCCGCAGTGAGCAGAAGTGGCGGAATTGGCAGACGCGCACGGTTCAGGTCCGTGTGATGGCAACATCATGAGGGTTCAAGTCCCTTCTTCTGCATGATCGATAGCCCGGTACAGAGATGTGCCGGGTTTTGTTTTGTTAAAAATAGATAGAATATGATTCTGGGATTTGCCATATAAGCATAAACTGTAAAATGAGTGAATTAGTGAATGGCAAGAGCCAGAAAAAAGAAAACCTTTTAAACTTATCTTTGGATGCGACAGAAGCGGAACGGGAAAAGTCCCCGGCACTTCAGATGGGATACGACCAGAATACGAAACGCTGGGAATTAATCATTCAATATAATGGAACTGTGGAAAAGTTGCAGGAACAGCTGCCGCAGGCGGAGATTTATCCACTTTCCGGCGGCTACGCGATTGTGCGGCTCCCTGAATCGCAGGTGGATGATCTGGCAGGATTATCACAGGTTGAGTATATAGAAAAGCCGAAACGTCTTTATTTTGAGGTGAATCGGGCGATTCGTGATACCTGTATTGCGCCGGTGCAGAGCGGAAATCAAGTCTCTCAAAATGTGTATGGCAGAGATGCTGATTTAAGTGGTCGCGGCACATTGACTGCCATCATCGATTCTGGAATCGATTATTTCCATCCGGATTTTCGAAACACAGATGGAACGACGCGCATCGCCGCACTCTGGGATCAGGAGCAGAACCGGATTTATACGCGGGAGGAGCTCAACCGGGCATTGGAGGCGGGCAGCCGGGAACGCGCTTACGAGATCGTCCAGTCGCGGGATGTGAGCGGGCACGGGACGGCAGTTGCGGCGATTGCAGCCGGAAATGGCTGGGAGGGCGGCGGACACTACCGGGGAGTAGCCTGGGAGAGTGAACTTCTGGTCGTGAAGCTTGGAACGCCGCTTGCGGATTCATTTCCCAGGACAACAGAGCTGATGCGGGCGTTGGACTATGTGGTGGGAATCGCACAGGAATGGCGGATGCCGGTGTCGGTGAATCTGAGCTTTGGAAATACATACGGTTCGCATGACGGAACCAGCCTGCTGGAGACGTATCTAAATTCGATGGCAGAGCGGGGGCGGACTTCCATCATCGTGGGAACCGGAAATGAAGGATACAGCATGGGACACCGGGCGGGATTTCTGCAGATGGGATCTCCAGTGGAGATAGAGCTTGCAGTGGGGGAATATCAGACGGGCTTCGGTGTGCAGCTATGGAAATTGTATCAGGACCGGTTTTCAGTAGAAATTTTCAGCCCGGGCGGCAGCAGCACCGGGGTGATCCGGGAATCATTGGGAGCACAGCGGCTTTCCTATGAGATGGAAGAGATTCTTCTATATTATGGGATGCCGAGTCCATACAGTCAGGCGCAGGAGATTTATCTGGATTTGATTCCAAAAGGAAGCTACATTCAGGACGGGCTCTGGAAAATCCGTCTGATTCCAGAAGAAATACGGGATGGTCAGTATGATCTGTGGCTGCCAGCGGGCATGGCACTGAACAGGGAAACACGTTTTTTGGCGGCATCGCCGGACACGACGCTGACAATCCCATCGACCGCCAGTCGGGCGATCTCGGTGGGGGCGTACGATGACGCCACGCAGGCGTATGCAGATTTTTCCGGTCGTGGATTTGCAAGATTGGGGCATCCGATCAAACCAGAGCTGGCGGCACCTGGTGTAAATATCATCACCGCCCGTGCAGGCGGCGGATATGAGGCGGTGACAGGAACTTCCTTTGCCGCTCCATTTGTGACCGGATCGGCGGCGCTGATGATGCAATGGGGGATTGTAAATGGGAACGATCCCTATCTGTATGGGGAGAAGTTGAAAGCATATCTCATCCGCGGGGCGCGGAGTCTGCCGGGGGAGACGGTATATCCGAATGAGCGGGTGGGGTATGGGGCATTGTGTCTGGAGCGAAGTTTCCCGTTGTAAAAACAATAGGAAGTGCAAGGTGCACAAAAAACAATAAATGAAATTGTAAATTATATTTAAAGTGTTAATTGAATTTTCTGCTCAAAAGAGTATAATTTACATGATATAAAATGCAATGAGCATGGAAAGACATAAAAGAATGGAAATACAGAGAGTCACTGGATGGATCGGGAAAGCTGTTGGGATAGAAAATTCGCCTTTGTTATCCGACTGGATAGCAGAGGCGTTTTTTTATAAATAAACAAAGGAAAGAGGTTTAACTATGAGTGGAGTAATGATGATGATAATCGCCATCGTTGTTCTGGGAGGAGCATACCTCCTGTACGGGCGTTATCTCCAGAATAAGTGGGGCATCGATCCAAATGCCAAAACTCCGGCATATGAGATGGAGGACGGTGTCGATTATGTACCGGCTGATACAAACGTTGTGTTTGGTCATCAGTTCGCGTCGATCGCCGGTGCGGGTCCGATCAATGGTCCGATCCAGGCGGCAATTTTTGGCTGGCTTCCGGTCCTGCTTTGGATTTTAATCGGCGGCGTATTTTTCGGCGCCGTTCAGGATTTTGCATCCATGTATGCGTCTGTCAAAAATAAGGGACGTACAATCGGATACATCATCGAAGAGTACATTGGAAAATTAGGAAAGAAATTATTTCTTTTATTCTGCTGGTTGTTCTGTATTCTGGTTGTTGCAGCGTTTGCAGACGTTGTAGCGGGAACATTTAAGGGATTTACGGTCGATGAGGCAGGTGCTGTCACAAAGATAGCGGCAAATGGAGCCGTTGCAACTACTTCTATGTTATTTATCATCGAGGCAGTTGCACTTGGATATTTCCTCAAATATACCAAATTCAACAAATGGATCAACACAGCCGTCGCTATCTTATTACTGGTGGCAGCGATCGCGCTGGGACTGAATTTCCCGGTCTATGTCGATCTTGGAACCTGGCATATTATTATCTTTGTGTACATTCTGATTGCCAGTGTCGCTCCGGTATGGGCGCTGCTTCAGCCGCGTGATTATCTGAACAGCTATCTGCTGATCTTTATGATCGTTGGTGCAGTTATCGGTGTATTTGTGGCCAATCCGGCATGTAATTTGAAACCGTTTACAAGCTTTAATGTAAATGGACAGTATATGTTCCCGATTTTATTTGTAACGATTGCCTGTGGCGCAGTTTCCGGTTTCCATTCTCTGGTATCTTCCGGTACTGCATCTAAACAGATCAAAAATGAAAAGAACATGCTTCCGGTTTCGTTTGGCGCAATGCTGATGGAGAGTATGCTTGCTATCATCGCACTGATTGCAGTTGCTTCCTTTGCAGATGGCGAGGCAGCAGCACAGGGACTTACCACCCAGCCGCAGATTTTTGCAGGCGCGATCGCAAACTTTCTTTCCGTAGTTGGTCTGCCGCATTCGCTTGTATTTACATTAATCAACCTGGCAGTATCTGCATTTGCACTGACTTCCCTGGATTCGGTTGCCCGGGTAGGGCGTCTGTCGTTCCAGGAATTTTTCATGGATTCGGACACAGACGAGGAAAATATGAGCCCGTTTGTAAAGGTAGTAACCAATAAATATTTTGCAACCATCATCACACTGGTACTCGCATACCTGCTTACCAAGGTCGGCTATGCAGAGATCTGGCCGTTATTCGGTTCTGCAAACCAGCTGTTATCGGTACTTGCTCTTGTAGCTTGTGCAGTATTCTTAAAGAAAACCAAGCGTCAGGGCTGGATGCTCTGGGTGCCGATGCTGTTCATGATGGCAGTTACCTTTACTGCACTGAGCATGACCATCATAAAGCTCACAAACGCATTTATGACGACCGGTCTGGATCTGGGAAATACACTGCAGCTTGTATTTGCAGTGCTGCTGTTAATCCTGGGTGTATTAGTAGCAATTCAGGGTATCAAGAAACTGCTTGAAAAAGCGGATAAGTAAAAATAATAAGTGAAAATAAAATGTAGATGAGGTCCATCGGGGGCAGCCGTTACGTTTTGTATGTGTGATAGTAAAGAGAGGATGTCTGTATTCAAAAGAACAGATGTCTTCTCTTTTTCATTCTAAGCCCCTTTGTTCAATAGATGGAAATAAGTAGTCATAATTCCCCTTCTTTCCACATAAAATAAAAAAAGAAAATAGAAAAAGATCAAAAATCCATGGAAAACCTCTGTCCCAAATTACAAAAATATGATATTATTATAAGATAATGGGTGAACTTTCGAATTTATTCCGTAAATTATTCTGAATAAAGGTGGGATCTGGATGAATATCAGAGAAACGATCGAAAAATGGGAACAGGAAACCCTGAGTCCGTATGCGTCGCTGAGTGCGAATACACGGGGACGGGAGCGGAAAGAACCGCTCTGCGACATCCGGCCAGAGTATCAGCGCGATCGCGACCGTATTCTGCACAGCAAATCGTTCCGGCGTCTGAAACAGAAAACGCAGGTTTTTCTGGCGCCGGAGGGCGACCATTACCGGACGCGCCTGACGCACACGCTGGAAGTATCGCAGATAGCGCGCACGATCGCGAAAGCGCTGCGGCTGAATGAGTCTCTGGCGGAGGCGATCGCGCTGGGGCACGATCTGGGACATACGCCGTTTGGTCATTCGGGGGAGGCGGTGCTCAACCGGCTCTGCAGCGAGGGGTTCGCGCATTATCAGCAGAGTGTCCGCATTGTGGAGGTGCTGGAGCAGAAGGGGCAGGGGCTGAACCTGACCTGGGAGGTTCGCAACGGGATCCTGAACCACCGGACGAGCGGTCATCCGGCGACGCTGGAAGGGAATGTTGTGCGGCTTTCAGATAAAATTGCCTACATAAACCATGATATAGATGATGCGATCCGGGGAAAGATCATGAAGGAAGAGGATTTGCCGCGGGAGTACACGGACATTCTGGGAAACAGTGTGCATGAGCGGCTGAATATCATGATCCACGACATCATCGAGCACAGCCAGGATAAGCCGGAGGTGGCGATGTCACCGGAACGCGAGGAGGCGATGCACGGGTTGCGCCGCTGGATGTTTGACCATGTCTACCATGACGGGATTGCGAAAGCGGAGGAAGGGCGTGCACAGCAGATGATCGAGATGCTGTATGGATATTATATGGCGCATCCGGAGGAACTTCCGGAAGAATCCCACCGGATTATGGAGATAAGAAATGAGACGAAAGAGCGCGCGGTATGCGATTATATCGCGGGTATGACAGATATTTACGCGATTGACCGGTTTAAGGAATTGTTTATTCCGAAAGCCTGGAGCGTATAAGGAGGAAGAAATGTATTATCCGGAAGAGGTAATCGAGGAAGTCAGAATGCGTAGCGACATTGTGGATGTGATTTCCGGATACGTGAAGCTGCAGAAGAAGGGAAGCAACCTGTTTGGACTCTGCCCGTTTCATCATGAGAAATCGCCATCCTTTTCGGTGTCGCCGTCCAAGCAGATGTACCACTGCTTTGGCTGCGGTGTCAGCGGCAATGTGATTACGTTTGTGATGGAATATGAAAATTATTCATTCCGCGAGGCGGTTGAGATGCTGGCGGACCGTTCGGGCGTGAAACTGCCGAAGATGGAATATTCTAAAGAGGCAAAGGCGAAGGCGGACCGCAAGGCGGCGCTTCTGGAGATCAATAAGCTGGCAGCCAATTATTTTTATTACCAGCTCAAGCAGCCGCAGGGAAAGATAGGATATGATTATCTGGTAAAGCGGAAGCTGACGGATGAGACGATCCGGCGGTTCGGACTGGGATTTTCCAATAAAATCAGCGACGATCTGTATCGGTATCTGAAAAGCAAGGGCTATGAGGACGAGCTTTTAAAGGATACGGGGCTGGTGACGATCGAGGAGCGCGGCGCCAGGGACAAGTTCTGGAACCGTGTCATGTTTCCGATCATGGATGTCAACAGCCGGGTGATCGGGTTTGGCGGACGTGTCCTCGGGGACGGGGAACCGAAATACTTAAACTCACCGGAGACGATGCTGTTTGACAAAAGCCGGAATCTATACGGACTTAATTACGCGCGTACTTCGAGAAAGAAATATATGATGCTCTGCGAAGGCTACATGGATGTGATTTCCATGCACCAGGCGGGTTATACGAACGCGGTCGCATCGCTGGGAACGGCGCTGACCGAGCAGCATGCGGCGCTTCTGAAGCGGTATACGGATCAGGTCATTCTGACCTACGACAGCGATGGCGCGGGCGTCAAAGCGGCGCTGCGGGCGATTCCAATCCTCAAGCGGGCAGGAATTTCAACCAAGGTATTGAATATGCGTCCGTATAAGGATCCAGATGAATTTATAAAAAACCTGGGAGCAGAGGAGTTTGAAAAGCGGATCGAGACGGCTAGAAACAGCTTTCTCTATGAGATCGATGTGCTGAAAGCCGGCTTTGATATGGAAGATCCGGAGCAGAAGACGGCATTTTACAATCAGACGGCGCGCAAGCTGCTTGAATTTGGCGAGGCGCTGGAGCGGGATAATTATATACAGGCGGTTTCGCGGGAATACTTTATCAATTATGAAGATCTGCGGCGGCTGGTCAACCAGCTCGGAAGCCGGTATGGCGTCGGGGAGACGGCAGCAGGCGGATATGCGGGTCGCTATGGTGATTCATATAGAACCGGAAATACGACTGGTGCGGTACAAAACAGGGAGGTAGGCGGAAGCGTCGGCAGTGCCGGGGCAATGGCGGAAAACCGCGGTGCTGGAAATGCAGAGTTTCCGGGAAATACGGGACCGGCGGTGAGACCGGTGGGCAGGAAGAAGGAGAAGGACGAGGGCATCCGCCGTTCAGAACGCCTGCTTCTTACATGGCTGATTGAAGAACCATCGTTATATGCCCGGATCAAGGACATCATCGGACCGGAGGATTTTGTAAAACCACTTTATAAAGAAGCGGCAAAAGCTGTATTTGAGGGTCTGGAAGCTGGAAATGTCAATCCGGCGGCGATTTTGAACCGCTTTATCGACGACGAGGGCAATTACAAAGAAGTCGCGGCGCTTTTCAATGCAAGTCTGGAAGAATCCTTAAACAATGAGGAGCAGAAAAAGGCATTTGCGGAGACGGTGCGCCGGATCAAGAAGAACAGCCTCGACGATCAGATCCGGCGGGCGTCGGATTTGAATGAGCTGCAGCGGCTCATACGGGAACAGGCGGGATTGCCTTCGCTCGTAATCACGTTGGAGTGATTGCGGATTGGGAAAAATTGGGTTACTGTACACGGGTAGGCACTTTTGGAACCGAAAGTGCCGTAAGAAAACGTGGTGGCAGCAGGAATTTGCCGTATTGAAATGCGAAGCCACGGCAAATTCCGTTACTGGACACGTATGCGTGTTCAGTAACAAAATTGGAAATGGTCGGGCAGGTTCTGAGGATGGAAGGAAGGACGAACTATGGAAGAGAAAAAAGTTACATTTGAAGAAAAACTCACACAGCTTCTGGAATTGGCAAAAACAAAGAAAAATGTACTGGACAATAAAGAAATATTGAATTATTTCCATGGTGAGATACTGAGCCCGGAACAGCTCGATCAGATCTATGATTTTCTGGAAAATCATCATGTAGATGTTCTCCGGATGGATGACGATGAGGACATGGAGCCAGAACTTTTTGAAGACGGCGAGGAGGAGGAGCCGATCGACGTGGACAACCTGGATCTCAGCATCCCGGATGGCGTCAGCCTCGATGATCCAGTCCGGATGTATCTGAAAGAGATCGGAAAAGTGCCGCTGCTTTCCCCAGAAGAGGAAATTGAGCTGGCGAAGCGGATGGAGCTGGGAGATGAAAATGCCAGAAAACGTCTGGCGGAGGCGAATCTGCGCCTGGTTGTCAGCATTGCGAAGCGCTATGTCGGCAGAGGTATGCAGTTCCTTGACCTGATTCAGGAAGGAAATCTGGGTCTTATCAAGGCGGTTGAAAAATATGATTATTCAAAAGGATTTAAGTTCAGCACCTATGCAACCTGGTGGATCCGTCAGGCGATCACGCGCGCGATCGCGGATCAGGCGCGGACGATCCGGATTCCGGTTCACATGGTGGAGACGATCAACCGTCTGATCCGGACTTCCAGACAGCTTTTACAGGAACTTGGACGGGAACCTACCCCGGAGGAGATCGCGGAAAAGATGGAGATGCCGGTTGAGCGTGTGCGGGAGATCATGAAGATTTCACAGGATCCGGTTTCCTTGGAGACACCGATCGGCGAGGAGGAAGACAGTCATCTGGGCGATTTCATTCAGGACGATCATGTGCAGGTTCCGGTCGATGCGGCAACCTATACATTGCTGCATGAACAGCTCATGGAAGTGCTCGATACGCTGACCGAGCGGGAGCAGAAGGTGCTGCGTCTGCGCTTTGGCCTGGACGACGGCAGACCGCGCACGCTCGAAGAGGTAGGACGGCAGTTCAATGTCACCCGCGAGCGGATCCGCCAGATCGAGGCGAAAGCGCTGCGGAAGCTGCGCCATCCGAGCCGGAGCAAAAAATTGAAGGATTATCTGGATGAATGATCTGGAAAGAAGAAATAAAAAGTAGAACACAGGAGAATAAATCATGCGGACAGAAGTAAAACTCTCGAAGCGTCTGGAACGGATCGCTTCTTTTGTACAGCCGGGCAGCCGGGTAGCAGATATCGGCACCGATCACGGTTATGTGCCGATCTGGCTGGTGCAGAAGGGCGTGTGCCCGTCGGCATTGGCGATGGATGTGCGGAAAGGCCCGCTGGAGCGGGCGGAAGAACACGTGGAAGAGGTGGGGCTTTCCGGGAAAATTGAACTGCGCCTGTCAGACGGACTGGCAAAATTGAAGGCAGGCGAGGCAGACACAGTTGTGATCGCAGGAATGGGCGGAAAACTGACCTGCCGGATTCTGGAACAGGGACGCCATGTGTGGGAGAATTGGAGCGAGGGAAAAGAACGCCTGATTCTGTCGCCGCAGTCGGAGCAGGACGAAGTGCGTCATTTTCTGGAAAAACAGGGATTTTCGATTCTCCGAGAAGCGATGCTGACGGACGAGGGAAAATATTACATAGTGATAGAAGCGGCGCGAGGCACGATGCGGCCGGGGAGAGAGCAGGATTACCGTTTTGGAGCCGATTTGATCCGGAAGAAAGATCCGGTGCTGCTTGCGTATCTGGAGAAAGAAGAGAAGATGACGCGGCAGGTGCTGGCAGGGCTGACAGAAAATGATGCCCAGAACAAGAAGAGAACCTTAGAAGCCAGTGAAGCGGGAGAGACGGCGATCAGCCGCCGTGGAGCGCGCATCAACGAACTGACCGCCTATCTGGCGCTGATAGAGGAGACGAGACATGAAATGCAGTGAGATTATCAAGATCCTGGAAACACTTTCGCCGCGCAGCATGGCATGTGACTGGGACAATCCGGGGCTTTTAGCGGGGCGCAGCGGGAAGGAAGTGAAGACGATCTTTCTGGCGGTGGACGCCACCGATTCTGTGATTGAGCAGGCAGAGCAGGCGGGGGCGGATATGATTTTGACGCACCATCCGCTTATTTTCAAAGGAATCAAGCAGGTGTCCGATCAGAATTTCATCGGCAGAAGAGTCCTGCGGATGATTCAGGATGATATTTCCTACTATGCGATGCACACCAATTTTGACGCGGCGCCGGGCTGCATGGCAGATCTGGCGGCAAAGAAGCTGGGATTGACGGATTGTGAGGTTTTAGAGAAAATGGGAGAGACCGGGGACGGCACTTCCTACGGAATCGGATGCACTGGACGATTCGAACAGCCGATGACGCTGCAGGCAGCTGCCGAGCGGGTCAAGGAGGCATTTGGACTGCCGTATGCGGCGGTCTTCGGTAAGCTGGACGGTGAGGCAGTGATTCAGAAAGCGGCGGTCTGCCCGGGTGCGGGCGGAAGCACGATGGGAGAGGCGCTGGCAGCCGGGGCGCAGGTTTATATCACAGGAGATATCAGCCACCATGAAGGAATCGACGCGGTTGCACAGGGCATGGCGGTCATCGACGCTGGACATTATGGAATTGAACACATTTTTACTGAATTTATGGAGAAATATCTGATGGGGAAGCTGGGAGACGCCGTGAAGGTTGTGCGGGAGAAACCGGCGTTTCCAATCCAGATTGTTTAGGGAGGGGATTACATGCCGGAAGTACGGATTGGGAGTGAGATAAAAACATATCCGCAGGGAACCGCCTATGCGGAGATTGCGGAGGAATATCAGAAGAATTACGAGAATGATATTCTTCTGGTCTCGGTAAATGGACGGCTGCGGGAGCTGCATAAAACACTGCAGAAGGACTGCCAGATGGAATTTATCACAGCGGCAGATACGGCTGGCTATCTGGCATATCAGAGAAGTGCCGTCTTTCTGATGATGAAAGCCTTTCAGAATGTGGCAGGCAGGGAAAATGTGAAAAATATCACGGTCTGCTTTTCTGTTGAAAATGGCCTGTATGTGGAGGTGGAAGGCAGGGTAACACTCAGCCAGGAGCTCTTAGACCGTGTGAAAGCGGAGATGAAGCGCCTGTCTGAGCAGGATCTGCCGCTGCAGAAACGGAGTGAAAATACGGATGAGGCGATGGATCATTTCCAGGAGCAGGGCATGTATGACAAGGCGCGTTTGTTCAATTACCGGCGGGCGTCGCGGGTCAATGTTTACCGGCTTGGCGATTATGACGACTATTTCTACGGATATATGGTCATGAGCACCCGGTATCTCAAATATTTTGATTTACAGATGTACGAGGAAGGATTTATCCTGCGTCTGCCGAACAAGAAGCAGCCGAAGGCGATTCAGCCGTTCCATCCGCAGAAAAAACTGTTTGATGTCCAGCAGGAGGCGGAAAAGCTCGGTCACAAGCTCGGTGTGTTTGACGTGGGAACACTCAACGATACGATCGCGCGGGGGCGCATGAACGACCTGATCCTGATGCAGGAGGCGCTGCAGGAAAAGAAGATCGGAGATATTGCGGAGCAGATTTATGAGAGCGGACGCAAACTGATCATGATTGCAGGACCGTCCTCTTCGGGAAAAACGACCTTTTCACACCGTTTGTCGATTCAGCTCGCCGCGCTGGGAATGAAACCGCATCCGATCGCGGTGGACAATTATTTTGTCAACCGTGTGGACAGCCCGCGGGATGAAAATGGAAATTACGATTATGAGGCATTAAACTGCATCGATGTGAAACAGTTTAATGAAGATATGGAAGCACTTCTGGCGGGAAAACGCGTGGAGCTGCCGGTTTACAACTTTGTCAAGGGCGAGCGCGAATATAAGGGCGATTTTCTGCAGCTTGGGGCGGAGGATATTTTGGTCATCGAGGGAATTCACTGTTTGAATGATGATTTGTCGTATTCACTGCCGCGTGATAAGAAATTTAAGATTTATATCAGTGCGCTGACTCAGTTAAATATCGACGATCACAACCGCGTTCCGACGACGGACGGACGTCTGATCCGGCGGATGGTCCGCGATGCGAGAACGCGCGGTGCGTCGGCACAGGACACGATCCGGATGTGGGATTCCGTCCGCCGGGGCGAGGAGCGGAATATTTTCCCGTATCAGGAAGAGGCGGATGCGATGTTCAACTCTGCGTTTTTATATGAGCTTTCGGTGCTCAAACAGTATGCGGAGCCGATCTTATATAGTGTTCCGCGTGATTCGGCGGAGTACAACGAGGCGAAGCGGCTGCTCAAATTTCTCGATTATTTTCTGGGTGTCAGCAGCGAACAGGTGCCGCACAATTCGATTGTGCGCGAATTTATCGGCGGAAGCTGTTTTAAAGTATGATTGACTGGACAAATGCCTGAAAATATGGTAGAGTTAGGATGTTTTGAGTAAGACAGATGGTCGCGGCTGCAGAACCGAAAGGCTGCAGGTGAGGAAAGTCCGGGCTTCACAGGGCAGGATGCCAGATAACGTCTGGTGGAGGCGACTCCAAGGACAGTGCAACAGAAATGTACCGCCCGGTTTACCGGGTAAGGGTGGAAGGGCAGTGTAAGAGACTACCGCCCGGCTGGTAACAGCCGGGGCACATGTAAACCCCATCCGAAGCAAGACCGAACAGAGAGCGCAAGGCGGCCCGTCTGCTCTCGGGTAGGTCGCTTGAGCCTGCTGGCGACAGCAGGACTAGATAGATGACCATTCAACGACATAACCCGGCTTACCGTTTTGCTCAAATCATTTAAGAGGGCTGTTGCCGAATGCAGATACCAAAGAGCATCTTTATCCGGCAGCGGCTCTTTTTTCTATATTGCATACAAAAGAAAAGGGGGAAATTTTATGTTAGAAGGATTTGCATCACTCGTTGGTGTGATCAGCAATGTTATGTACAGCTATCTGTTGATTATCATGCTGCTGGCGGTCGGACTGTATTTCACACTCCGAAGCCGTTTCGTACAGCTCCGTCTGCTTCCGGAATCAATCCGGGTAGTCGGAGAAAAGACAGACAGCAACTCCGTATCCGCATTTCAGGCGCTGATGGTATCGACGGCGAGCCGCGTCGGCACAGGCAATATCGTAGGTGTAGCCAATGCGATCGCGATCGGCGGTTACGGCGCGGTGTTCTGGATGTGGCTGATCGCGATTGTGGGCGGCGCATCGGCTTTTGTTGAGAGCACGCTGGCACAGATTTATAAGAAGCGCGACGCATCCGGCGGAAGCTACGGAGGTCCGTCTTATTATATCGAGGCGGCGCTGAAGAGCCGTGCGCTGGGCGTTGTCTTCGCGATTGCCCTGATTGCTACTTATGCTGGCGGTTTTAATATGCTGGCGTCCTTTAACCTAATTGACAGCATGTCGAATTACGGCTTTTACCATCAATTTATGATGGGGGACAGGAGCCTGGTTCCGATGATCGGCGGCGCCATTCTGGCGATTCTGGTCGGCATCTGTATCATAGGCGGCGGAAAACAGATTGTCCGCATTACCGGCGTGCTGGTTCCGTTTATGGGCGTTTTCTACATCCTGATGGCGATTGCGGTCATGATCTTAAACATCGGAAGACTCCCGGAGGTATTTGTCAATATCTTCTCCAATGCCTTTGATTTCAAGGCGATCTTCGGCGGATTTGCAGGTTCTGCCATGATGCAGGGAATTAAGAGAGGTCTGTATTCCAACGAGGCGGGTGTTGGTTCTGCACCGAACGCGGCGGCAGCAGCCAATGTCAGCCATCCGGTTAAGCAGGGACTGGTACAGATGCTTTCCGTCTTTATCGATACAATCCTCATCTGTACGGCAACCGCGATGATGTGCCTCTGCACCGGTATCGTTCCGTCCGAAGAGCTGAAAGGCGCTCCGTTCGTACAGGAATCTTTGGGAACGGTATTTGGCGTGATTGGACCGTATTTCATTACATTTGCACTTCTTTTGTTTGCATTTACGACACTGCTCGGCAACTTGTTCTACTGTGAGGGATGTCTCAACTACATCGCAGGTCGTACACTGAAAAACAAAGAAATGAACGTGTTCCGCCTGTTTGCGGTGGTAGTTGTCTTCATCGGCGCACAGCTCCAGTTCGGTCTGGTATGGGATCTCGCGGATGTCCTCATGGGTATCATGGCGATCATCAACCTGCCGGTTATCGTGATTCTGGGAAATACAGCGCTCAAATGTCTGGATGATTACCTGGTGCAGAAAAAGGAAGGCAAGAATCCGTGCTTCAAGGCTGAGAGTATCGGGCTGGAAGGTAAGACAGAGTTCTGGAATTAAGATGTTCAAGGGTAGGCACTTTTGGAATCTATAATCTGGAAAATAATAAAAAGCCATGAAATCGCTTATGATCTGTAAATCTACAGAAAAGTCGTTCATGGCTTTTTTGATATTCATTTGATATATTCAGGAGAATTTACAGCGAATACTTCTCATCACAATACTGGCAGCGGTATACCTCTTTTTCCTCATCCGCGAGATAGAAGATATGCGGAAGCTCCTGCTCGATCGAGGTAATGCAGCGCGGGTTCTTGCAGTGGATGACATTTGTGATTTTTTTCGGCATCTTGACATCTTTTTTCTCTACGATTTTTCCATCCTTGATGATGTTGATCGTGATACGGTGATCGATGTAGCCGAGCACATCAACATTTACCAGATCAAGGCTGCCGTCGATCTTGATGATGTCCTTGCGTCCCATCTTGCTGCTGCGCGCATTTTTGATGATAGCCACCTGGCAGTCCAGCTTGTCCAGCCCCAGTTTAAAGTAAATATCCATACTGCGTCCTGCCTGGATGTGGTCCAGAACAAAACCTTCTTTTAATCCGCTGATATTTAACATGGTTTTTCTACCTCCAGTAAAGTCATGATCAGAGCCATACGGACGTATACGCCGTACTGAACCTGTTTGAAGTAAGCGGCACGCGGGTCGTTGTCCACCTCAACGGAAATCTCATTGACACGCGGAAGCGGATGGAGCACAAACATATCATCACGGGCAAGCCCCATCTTCTTTTTGTCGAGAATGTAGCAGTCCTTCATACGGATGTAATCTTCCTCGTTGAAGAAACGCTCTCTCTGGACACGTGTCATGTAGAGAATATCAAGCTCCGGCATCGCCTCATCCAGGTTTTCAACCTCTTTGTACTCGATTCCCTTTGCATTCAGTGTATCCTCAATGATATAATCCGGGACGCGCAGTTCCGGCGGGGAAATGAGGACGAAACGGATTCCCGTGTAGCGGGACAGCGCATTGATTAAGGAGTGAACCGTGCGTCCGAATTTCAAATCGCCGCACAGACCGACTGTTAAATTGTTCAGGCGTCCTTTTAAAGAACGGATCGTCATCAGATCGGTCAAGGTCTGCGTCGGATGCTGGTGACCGCCGTCGCCGGCATTGATAACCGGGATGGAAGAGTGCAGGGAAGCAACCATCGGCGCACCTTCCTTCGGGTGGCGCATCGCGCAGATATCTGCGAAGCAGGAGATAACGCGGATGGTATCTGCCACACTCTCGCCCTTGGAAGCAGAGCTTGAATCGGCAGAAGCAAAGCCAAGAACCCGTCCCCCTAAGTTCAGCATAGCAGCCTCAAAACTTAAGCGTGTACGGGTGCTTGGCTCATAAAACAGAGTCGCGATTTTCTTTCCGTCACAGACGTGTGCATATTTGGCTGGATTGGCTTCGATATCGGAAGCGAGATCCAGAAGCTGGTCGATCTCCTCAACGGAAAAATCCAGTGGATTCAGCAAATGTCTCATTTGATTCTCCTTCTCTATTCGTATTAGCATATTTTTCCCAATTATTATAAAACATTTCCAGGTGGATTGCTATAGCTTTTAATGATCTGTGATATAAAAAATATGAATAGGGGGGATAGAAAATATGGACAATGTGATGACGGCTGGAAGATTACCTGCGATGAAATAGGAAATAAAAATGACTTTCCAGGGCAAAATGGATTAGCGTAAGGAACGGTCAGACAGGGTGAAAAATCTGGTAAGAAAAGCGTAAGGAACATTAAGAAAAATAAGGTAGGAGAATTGAAACAAATCCGGTATAATGTAGAAAGAAGAACTGGAATTGCAATGGTTGAAACTTGTATAAATCCAGGTTGTCAGGAATGGATTTCGATGGAATATTCAGGAGCATGAAATAAGTTAGAAAATGGAGAAGGCTGATGGAAGAGCGGAAAGTGCCGGGGAAGAATGAACTCCGGAAACGGGAACCTGTCATACAGGTAAAAAATCTATATAAAGTCTACCGCGTCGGCGAGACGAAGGTATACGCGCTGAACGGCGTTGATTTTACGATGTACCGTGGCGAATTCTGTGCGATTGTAGGTACCTCCGGTTCGGGTAAATCTACCTTATTGAATATGCTGGCGGGGCTGGAGAAGCCGACGAAGGGCGAGATTGTCATAGCCGGACAGCACATAGAAAAATTAAACGAGAACCAGCTGGTGGCATTCCGCCGGGAGCGGGTCGGATTTATCTTCCAGTCATATAACCTGCTCGGTACGATGAATGCGGTTGAAAATGTAGCGCTTCCGCTGTCCTTCCGCGGTGTGCCGCGCGTCAGGCGCCGGGAGATGGCGGAAAAATATCTGAAAATGGTCGGACTGGAAAAAGTCGGCGATCATATGCCGAACCAGATGTCCGGCGGGCAGCAGCAGCGTGTCGGCATCGCACGGGCGCTGGTGGTACATCCAGAGATCATTTTTGCAGACGAGCCGACTGGAAATCTGGATTCGCACACGACGATGGATGTGCTGAAACTGATGCAGCGGATCGTCCGGGAACAGAACCAGACGCTGGTTATGGTCACGCATGATAACCATCTGGCGGCATATGCGGACCGGATCTTCCATATTATCGATGGTAAGATTGTGAAGATAGAGGAGAATCGGCAAATGGGTAAGGAAGATGGGAAAATAGAAGGCTAAAACACAGGAATGCTGACGATAGAATGAGAAATTGATAAAAGCAGCATTTAATGTGAGAGGATATGGAGGTATGAAAAATGAGAGGTATGAGAAAGTGGAAGAGATGGGCGGTGTTTTTGCTGCTTTTTGCGGTGCTGGCGGTGGGAGGAAGCCGGACGGCGCAGGCGGAAATGCTGGATATGACAAAATATAACGATGATTTAATTACCGTCAGTAAAGTGCCGCACGGAAAGGCCGGAAATAAAATTTCGATTAAGATGACGGTTCATAATAATGGCAGCAAAGGAGATAATTATTTAAGAACAATTCGTTTAGCCAATGCGGATCAATACGATCAATTTTATACATATGATGATGACGATGATGATGACAGTGATTCGGATTCCAATATTTCATGGTCTGGAAAACATTTTCCATTTGAAGCTGATTCAAATACGTTTAAAGAAAAAAGAATTGATGTAAAGCCAGGTTCGTCTAAAAGTGTAACATTGACGTATAAACTGCGCCGGGATTTGGCAGCAGGATATTATCAGGCGTTTTTCTATATTGATGACAGCCTAAAAGTCGGCATCAACATCTGGGTATCCGCCTACGATGGTTCCTCCACCGAGGAAGACGACAACACGAAGCTGGATTACGATTTTTCCATCGGTGACAACCAGCAGACACCGTATGCGGGCTACAATCAGGTCATGAATTTTGGCGTGAATCTGACGAATACGGGGCTTAAAAAGGTTTACGATGTCCGCGTGGATATGCAGCTTGACGCGGATATAACAAAGTTTCCGTTTGATATCAACGAGGGCAACTATAACCGCAAGATGGGCGACATGGAACCAGGGCAGATGGTGACGGTTCCGTACAGCATGATGGTGCGCGAGAACGTAAAATCGGGCTTTTTCCCGATTCACTATCTGGTTACATACCGCGAAGAAGAGGGCGGCGAGTTCTCCGATCCGGTGGACAAGGTATTTTACGTGCGTGTCAAGGGAAAGGATGACGATGAGCTTTCAGCCGATGCGGGCGAGCAGGATCGTACCAAATCCCGAATCATCGTAGATAGTTTCGAGACGATTCCGGCAGAAATCTATGCCGGGCAGCCGTTTGAGCTGCGCGTGCGGATGAAGAATGCCTCCTCCGATGTGTCGGCTTCCAATATCATGTTTACATTTGCGTCAGAAGAGGTTGAAAATACACCGATCTTTACCTCGGAGAGCGGTTCGACTTCGGTGGTAGTCAACAATATGGCGCCGGGGGCGACGGCGGATTTGTCGATGGTATTTAAGGCAGCGCCGACGGCAGAGCAGAAATCATACCGCATGACAATCCAGGAGCAGTACGACAGCCCGGAGTTTAAAAATGCCAAGGAAGAGGTCAAGATTGCACTTCCAGTCAAGCAGGAGCCGCGTCTGAACACCAGTACGATCGATGTGATGCCGGATGCGGTTGAGGTTGGTTCTGAGACGAATGTCATGTTTGGCATCAACAACACCGGAAAAGTAATTCTTTACAATGTTATGGCGCGTTTTGAGGCAGATTCTATCCAACCAGCTGACGCTTATGTGGGAAATATCAAGCCGGGCGAAACCGGCAATGTCGATACGATGCTGACCGCGATTGCGCCGACAACCGATGATGGAAAAGTGAAGATTATCATTTCCTATGAGGATGAAAATGGAGTCGTTTCAGAGACTGAAAAAGAAATGCTTCTGAACGTGAGTGAGGCGTTTTCCGATGACGGGATGGACGGCATGGATGGAATGGACAACGGCATGGATGCAGATGCCGATGCGGCGCAAGCGGGCGGCGCTGGGCGGATCGCTCCGATGCTTGTGATCGCTGCGCTGGTGGGCGCAGGTGTCGGTGTAGTTGTCTGGAAGAGGAAAAAGAAGAAAATAGCAGGAGAAAAGGCGCTTGAAGACGAATTAGAAGAGGAACTGGACAATGAGCTGGGCGAGCCGGAAATGACGACAGCAGATGTATCGGAAGACGAAACAAAGGACGTTGAAAAAGAACAAAACGATCATCTGAAAAGAAAGAAAAAATAGAAAGGACCGGTGAAAATGAGATTCAGTGATCTGCTGACGATGAGCGTCAACAACCTGTTTCGCAGAAAGCTCCGTACCTTTCTGACGGTTCTGGGAGTCGTGATTGGTACGGCATCGATCGTTGTCATGGTTTCCATCGGAATAGGACTGAAAGAATTTACCATCAAACAGTATTCTTCCTATGGAAGCCTGACCGCGATTCAGGTATATAATTATAACAATGGAAATTCCAGTGACAAGAAAAATCCGGAAGACAGCTTCATGACGGATGAGACGATGAAGACATTTGAAAAGATTCCGCATGTGACAAGTGCTTATCCGGATCTGAACCTGAATGTGATTATGCGTCAGGGTGCCTACGAGGGAAACGTGCAGCTGCATGGGATCCCCTTGGGAGCGATGAAGAATATCAAGCTGGGAGAAGGAAGCCTGCCGACAACTGAAACGAAGGACATGGAGATGGTAGTCGGAAATATGGTCGCACAGAATTTTAGCAATGCCAAGACAGGAAAAGGTTACTGGGACACCGGGGAGATGCCGGATATCGATTTTATCAATAAGCCGATGTTCACGATCTTTGACACGGATGCCTACTATCAGTCTAAGGGCAATTCCGGCGGTGATGACGGCAGCCAGAAGGTGGCGGCTCCGAAGAAATATATGCTGAAAACCGCCGGTATGGTCGCAGGCGGACCGGATGAGTGGAGTGATTACAGCTACGGCGTCTACGTTGATCTGGATAAGCTCAAGACACAGCTAAAACAGGTGTTCAAGAAAAAGCCGATTCCGGGTCAGCCGACCAATAAAAAAGGAAAACCGTACAATTATTTTGTATATGAGGAGGCGACGGTCAATGTGGACGATATGGATCATGTAATAGAGGTACAGAAAGCCATCAGCAACATGGGCTATGAGGCAAACAGCCAGATGGAATGGCTGGAACAGTCTAAACAGCAGTCCAACATGATCCAGGCAGCCCTCGGCGGCATCGGCGCTGTTTCCCTGCTGGTAGCTGCGATCGGCATTGCCAACACGATGATGATGTCGATCTATGAGCGGACGAAGGAGATTGGCGTGCTGAAAGTGTTAGGATGTTCCCTTGCAACTATCCGAAATATGTTTCTGATTGAGGCGGGTTTTATCGGCTTCATGGGAGGACTCATCGGACTGGCGCTGAGTTTTATGGTTTCCGTGCTGATTAACCAGTTTCTGGCAGCGACTTTTTTATATGGAATGGATGGAAAACTGTCCGTGATCCCGATCTGGCTGGCAGTTCCATCGGTAGGATTTGCCATCATCATCGGCATGGCAGCCGGATTCTTCCCGGCAATGCGCGCGATGAAGCTGAGTCCGTTGGCGGCGATACGGAATGAGTGATACGTTTGCTTATGCGATAAAATAGGCAGATGCCAGTTTTCCTCCTTGCAAATCCCCCCAACTTGTTATATACTTAAATATACTATGTTATTATAGTAATGAAAGAACGAAAAAAGGAAGGAATTACCGATGACACTGTTAGAAAATTGGCGCAATCTGGCATATGGTGACGGGCTGGATGATAAAAAGAAAGAGGAACTCTGGTCTGGATATTTTACGATTGAGAAAGGCATTTACGAGCAGATTCTTGCAAACCCGACTGAGGTTGTAGAAGGTACCGTTAAGGAACTGGCTGAGAAGTATGATACCGAAGTTATGATCATGACCGGTTTCCTGGATGGAATCAATGAGAGCTTAAAGGGCTATGAGAACCCGATCGAGACCATGGATGAGGATACCAAGGTTAAGATTGAGATCGACCCGGAGAAGTTATATTACAACATGGTAGAGGCAAAGGCTACCTGGCTGTATGAGCTTCCGCAGTGGGATGCAATCCTGACTGAGGAGAGAAGAACAGAGCTGTACCGCGAGCAGAAGGCATCTGGCACAGTCCGCAATACACATAAGATTTACCCGAACGATCCGTGTCCATGCGGAAGCGGTAAGAAATATAAGAAGTGCTGCGGAAAGAATAAATAATAGATTTATGAATCAGAGAAGCACATCCGGAACACAGAGAGAACCGGATGTGCTTTTTTTTATGGAAATATAGGACGTGCTCTTGTATAATAGATATAGAGAAAAGACAGCAGACGAATGATGGCAGGAGGCATGATAAAAGAATGGCAGGTACAAAGCAGTGGAGGGCGGCAGATGGGAGACTGCAGCCGGGATTTCAGACAGCAGGTTTTACATTGAAACAGGTGGGAAAACTGCAGGCGCTGGGAGCGCAGACACTGTATTTTGAACATGAGAAAAGCGGGGCGTCCCTGTTTTATATCAGAAATAAAGATACAAACCGGGGATTCTCGATTTCCTATCGGACACCGCATCTGGATGAGACGGACACGAATCATGTGTTTGAGCATTCGGTACTTGCTTCCTCTGATAAATATCCGAGTAAGGATATTTTTTTTGATCTTTGCAGCAAGACATACCACACATTTGTAAATGCATTTACCTATATACCATTTACGGCATATCCGGTGTGCAGCCAGAGCGAGGAACAGCTGCTTAAGATGGCAGATGTGTATTTAAGCTGCATGAAAGCGCCGGGAATCCGGCGGGAACGCCGCTTTTTTGACCGTGAAGCGGTCCGCTATGAGCTGCGCGACCGCGAAAGCCCGATTACGCTGGCAGGAACGGTGTACAGCGAGGATTTCGGCATGCTGAATGATACAGATAATGAGGCACTGCGGAATGTTTTGCGGGCGCTGTATCCGGGGGAGACGGCGGCAAATGCGAATGGACAGGCGCACCGTTTTTATAAGGATCTGACGTATGAACATACGATGGAGATGTATGATCGATTTTATCGGTTCGATAATGCTCTGATTTTGTTGTATGGGGATCTGGACTGGAAACGGTTTCTGGCATTCCTGGATAAAGAGTATCTGTGTGATGCAAAGAAAAGCTATGGAAAAGAAGACGGATGGAGTTTCCAGTCAGGCAGCGGGCGACAGGAAAAACAGGAAATGCAGAATATAGGGATGAGTGCGTTTTACAGCCCCGAGCCAGATGGTTTGGAAAATGGGGGAGAATCATTCTTCCGTCAGGCAACCGTTCCCAGTCCTGCTTACCGGGGAGACGCATCGGAGAATGCGGCGGTGGTATCGTATGCGATGGATCTGAGCGGCATTTCATGGGAAAAGCTGATCCAGTACAGCATCATTGCGGGAATGATGAATGTGGATGGATCGGTTTTCAGGGAAAAGCTGCGGACGGCGGGCATCCATTGTGATGCGAGTGCATCGGTGATGATGGAGGCAGAAAAGCCATTTTTTGTTTTCGAAATGACAGACAGCAGTCCGAAGGATGCAGAACGGTTCCGGCAGGTGTCGGATGAGACATTATGCGAGATGCAGGAGCGCGGGATCGACCCGTCAGTGGTGGAGACGGCGCTCAAGGCGCGGGCGATACATGATTATACGGCAGGCGAAGATACGGATGTATTTGCGGATTCGATCGTGCCGGAAGTCAGCCTGAAATGGGCATTGACGGGCGATGCGGATGTGTATGCGGATGAGGCGGCAGCCTATGATTCTCTGGATGCAGGGACGGCACAGGCGGAGATTCGCCGGTTTGCGGCAGAGCTTGGCGCGGCGAAGCGGCGGGTTCTTGTCACGACGATTCCGACGCCGGGGATGGCAGAGGCGATGGAGCAGGAGCGCGACGCGTATCTGGCGCAGATGAAGGCGGAGATGAGCGAGGCAGAGCTGGATGCGCTGATTGCGAAGACCCTGGATTTTGATGCGTGGAATGCGTCGGAGTGTTCGAATGCGGATTTTATGATCCGGGTCGATGAGCTTCCGCCGCCGGAAGAGACGCCGGAATATCAGATATATGAGATAAATGGGATTTCGGTCTATGAATCGCCGTCGGATCTGGAAGCGATCAGCTATAACCGTTTATACTTGGATTTGAGCGGCGTGCCGGAAGAGGACCGTTTTTACATTCCTTTATATACAATGTTTGTTTCAGAGCTTGAAAATGCCCGGTATGGCAGAATGGAAAAGGAAAATCAGATTGAGCGCTATCTGCATGATTTTTCCATGAATGAGGGACATCCGGAGGTTCGGGCGGGACGAAACAGCCATCCGACGCTGGCGGTCAGCTGGTATGGGATGGCGGAGGATTATGAAGAGAGCCTGTATGTCCTGTTGGAACTCTTATCACATCCACTCTGGAGAGATAAGAATGCGGTTCTTCAGGCACTGGATGAGACGATTCCGTCCTGTGATGAGTCGCGCAGTGATGCGTATTCGCTGGCGGTGCGTCTGGCGGCATCTGGCTATAGCATCAATACGCGGTATCAGGAATATGTCGGCGGACAGGCGTTTTATGAGTTTTTGAAAAAACTGCGCGGGCGACTGGAACAGGAGGATGCAGCGATCTTCCAGCTGGCAGAGAAGATGAAGGAGGTGCGCGACCGCATCCTGCATGGAACAGCGGTGACGATCCTTCATGTTGCACCGAGGGAAAATCTGGAATGGATGCGGAACTGTGCAGGGCGGATTCTGGGAAATCTGCGGGGAGAACAGATGCCAGACCATGAGAATAAAACGGAAAACAGAGGGGAAAATGCTGGGTATACTTTCCCGGTTCCGGCGCGCAGGGAGGCGGTAATTGTGGAGAGCTCCAGCCAGTATACCGTCTTTTCGGCAGAGCTGAGCGCTGTAGATGGATTTTCCGGGCGGATTCTTCCGTATGTAAATGCGCTGGATGACCGGTATTTTGTGCCGCAGCTCCGTTTTCAAGGCGGCGCATACAGCGCGTCGTTTGCATTTACGCCGACGATGGACCGGATCGTGGCGAGTACATACCGGGATCCGAAGGTCAGTGAGACGATCGAGGCGATCCGGGCGGCAGCGGGTGTATTGGAAAAACTGCAGCTTTCGGAGGCAGATCGGAATGGCTATATTTTAAGCAGTTACGGCAATGCGACGGCGCCGTGCGGATGCCTGGGACGGCGGATGGCAGCGATGCAGTATGCGTACAATGGCCTGGATATTGTACAGATCCGTCGTTGGACAGAGGAGATCCGTGAGACGACCGCAGAGGATCAGAAAGAGGCGGCGCGGATCATCCGGCGGCTTCTGGAAGAAGCGTGGATTGTGACGACTGGAAATCAGACGGCGATCGAGATGGATCGGGACTGCTTTGACCGGATCCGGGATTTCCGCAGTAAAATGGCTGAATAACCAGATCCATATTTATAGGGAGGTAGAGAGAATGCGTACAAAGCGATTGGGAGACATGCTTTTGGAGCTGGGACTGATCACAGAAGGGCAGCTTAAAGAGGCGCTTGACTATCAGGCGAAGGAGAAAGAACGTCTGGGAACAACGCTGGTCAAGCATCATTATATCACGGAAGGTCAGCTGATCGATGCGCTTCGCATGCAGCTGGGCATTGACTATATTGATTTGACGCGGGTCGATATCAGCCCGGAACTGTCGCGTTTTGTGCCGAAAAACCTGGCAAAGAAAATGACGATCGTACCGGTGCGTATTTCCAAAGACCAGCTTTATCTGGCAATGGCGGATCCGCTGAACTTCATGGCGATTGAGGAAGCACAGCATACTTCCAAAAAGAGAATTGTGCCGATGATCGCCTCTGAACCGGCAGTGAAGCGTGCGATCAATATTTTGTATGGCAACGAGGGAGCGGCAGAAGCGATGGCGCAGATGCAGGCAGAGACGGCAGCGGCACAAGAGGTGCGTCAGGGGCAGGGGCAGATGGCGGAAAGAGAAAGACAGGAAAATGTGACGCCGATGATCCGCCTGGTCAATTCGATTATTGAGCGTGCCATTTCGGAAAATGCTTCGGATATCCATTTTGAGCCGACGGAGGAGGAGATGGTCGTCAGGATGCGTATCGACGGGCAGCTTCATCGGATCATGACGATCCCGTCGGAACTCAAGGATTCGGTCATTTCGAGGCTTAAAATCATGTCCCAGCTCGATATCGTCGAAAAAAGAATTCCGCAGGATGGTCGTGCGGTGATGCATTTAAGAGGAAAAGATATTGATATGCGTATATCCACCCTTCCGACCCTGTATGGAGAAAAAGTGGTTATCCGTATTCTGAAACGAAATGAGGAGACGCTGAACCGCCGCGGTATCGGTATTCCGGCAGTGGAGGATGCAAAGATTGATACACTTTTAGGGCTTACTTCCGGAGTTATCATGATTGTAGGACCGACTGGTTCAGGTAAATCTTCGACGATGTATACGCTGATCCGCGAACTTCTTTCGGATCGGACCAACCTGATTACATTGGAGGATCCGGTGGAATACCATATCAAAGGCGCGACACAGGTGCAGATCAATGAAAAAGTGGGGCTGACTTTTGCATCGGGTCTGCGCTCAGTTCTGCGTCAGGATCCGGATATCATCTGCGTCGGCGAGATCCGTGACGGTGAGACGGCAGAGATCGCGATGCGTGCGGCAATGACGGGACATCTCGTTATCACCACGATTCATACGGAAGATGCGATCTCGGCGATTGACCGTCTGCGAGATATGGGCGTGGCGCCATACCTGATTGCGGCGGGACTGCGAGGCGTTATTTCCCAGCGGCTGCTGAGGAAAATCTGTCCGAACTGCAAAACCCAGATTCAGCCGCCGAAAAAAGCGCTTGAGATGGCAGGAATCCCGGAGAACCCTGGAAAATTATACTGGCAGGGAGCCGGATGCGATCAGTGCTTCCATTCGGGATACCGGGGCAGAATCGGTGTGTTTGAGGTAATGCTGATTCAGGAGGAGCTGCGCCGGTGCATTCTGGAAGGAGCTGACCGGACACGTTTCTTAGAGGCAGCCAGAAGAGCGAGCCAGTATGTTCCGATGCTGGAACACGCGCAGAAGCTGGTAGAAGAGGGTGTTTCGACGGTGGACGAGGTGATCCGGACGCTGCTGGCGCTGTAAATGGTGCAGAAAGAGAAGAGGAGACAGATGGTATGTATGGAATCGAGGAATTAATCGCGCTGGCAGCTGAAAAAAGGGCATCGGATGTGCATCTGATTGCAGGGCTGCCGCCAAAATGCAGAATTGACGGCAGAATCGAGACGCTGACGGATGGCGGGCTGACGCGTGAGGATTGTGAGGAATATGGACGCCAGCTGGCAGGCAATGCGGCAGATCAGATCGAGGCCATCGGACAGCTGGATTTTAGTGCTTCGTTTGCGGGACGGCGTCTCCGTGTGAATCTGTTCCGGCAGCAGGGCGCGCTCTCTGCGGCGATCCGTCTTCTGGGCAGTACGATTCCGAACCTGTCGGAGCTGGGGCTTCCGGAAGCAGTGAATCAGTTTTCAAGCTGGAATAAAGGCATTATTCTGGTAACCGGCGAGACGGGAAGCGGCAAGTCAACGACGCTGGCGGCAATTTTAAATGAGATCAACCAGAATCGTCCGCTCCATATGATTACGCTGGAAGACCCGATCGAGTATGTCTATGAACCGGCGCAGGCGATCATCAACCAGCGCGAGGTGGGCGTGGACGTAGAGAGCTATGATAAGGGGCTTTATGCGGCGCTCCGTGAGGACCCGGATGTCATTCTGATTGGAGAAATGCGTGATCCGGCGACGATCGAGACGGCGCTGATGGCGGCGGAGACGGGACATCTTGTTTTTTCCACCATTCATACCAATTCGGCAATCGACAGCATTGACCGGATTGTGGGTGTTTTTCCAGAGGATAAACAGCCGCAGATCCGGATGCAGCTCTCGATGACGCTGCGGGCGGTGCTGTCACAGCAGCTGGTGCCGAGGGCGGGCGGCCAGGGCAGGGCGGCAGCTTGTGAGCTTATGATGCTCACGCCGGCGATCCGGAATCTGATCCGCGATGGAAAAACACCGCAGATGCAGAGCTATCTGCTTTCTAGTGCAAAAGAGGGCTCTATTACGATGGATAATTTTCTGATCCGTATGGCGAAAGAGGGCGTGATCACACCGCAGACGGCAGTCGATGCGTCCCAGGACCCGCAGGAACTGAGAGAGAAACTGGCGGCGGTGCAGTATTAATAATATGGTAAAAACGGGTGAATGAAGCCTGCGAGGAATGCAGATTACTAGAAAACATAAAAATGTATGTTTGTGTAAATACTGAGATTGTAGCGAAAGTTTGAACAGTATATTTTTGACAATGTTTTTATGTTTCAGGAGGAATTTTATGCAGGCAGGTAAATCAAGCATCCAGTTTGAGCATCCGCCCATCATCACATCGGCGGCATCGATCGTGGGGCAGACGGAAGGCGAAGGACCGCTGGCAAGTTTTTTTGACCGGGTGGAGCCGGATCCGACGTTTGGGAAAAAGTCGTGGGAGGAGGCGGAGAGTGAATTGCAGCGCCAGACGGTGCAGAAATGCCTGGATAAGGCGGGCAGACAGGCGGCGGATGTGAATTGCCTGTTTGCGGGAGACCTGTTGGGACAGATTGTGGCGACCTCGTTTGGTGTGGAGTCGTTTGATATCCCGTTTTTCGGGCTTTACGGTGCCTGCTCGACGATGGGGGAGGCGATGATTCTGGGGGCGATGGCAGCAGGGGCTGGCTATGCGGATCGGGTTCTGGCGCTGGCGTCGAGCCATTTTGCATCGGCAGAACGGCAGTTCCGGTTTCCGCTGGCGTATGGGAATCAGAGACCGCAGTCCACAACCTGGACGGTGACCGGGTGCGGGTGTGTGATGATCGAGGAAAATGAGAAAAATGAAGGGAAAGATGGGCGCAGAGCGAAAGAAAATGCGTCAGAATCACTGAAAAATGCTGGACAGGAAAAATTGCATCCCAAATTTCAACCTTGTATCCCAGCTGCCACCCCCGGAAAGATCGTCGATATGCAGATGCGCGATTCCATGAACATGGGGGCGGCAATGGCGGTGGCGGCGGTAGACACAATCTTGCAGAATTTCCGTGATTTTAACCGGAAACCATCTGACTATGATCGGATCATCACTGGCGATCTGGGAATGGTGGGGAAGGAAATCCTGCTTGATTTTATGCGCGAGGCAGGACAGGATATTTCCGGCATCCATATGGACTGCGGGATCGAAATGTTTGACCCGAAGACGCAGGATACCCATTCGGGCGGGAGCGGCTGCGGTTGCTCGGCGGCGGTGCTGTGCGGCTATATTCTTCCGAAAATACAGGCGGGTGAGTGGAAACGCGTCCTGTTTGTGCCGACCGGGGCGCTGCTGTCCCAGATCAGCTTTAATGAGGGGCAGAATGTGCCGGGGATTGCCCATGGAGTGGTGCTTGAGGGAAAAGAATCGTTCGGTGAATGATAGGTATTTGCAAGAAACTTTAGAGAGGGAGCAGAAAAATGGACTATATCAAAGCATTTGTGACCGGCGGACTTCTCTGTGCCGCCGTGCAGATTCTGATGGATAAAACGAAACTCATGCCGGGTCGGATCATGGTACTTTTGGTGGTATGCGGCTCGATTCTCGGTGCGATCGGCTTGTACGAACCGTATGCCAAATGGGCGGGTTCCGGGGCAACAGTGCCACTGCTGGGGTTTGGGAATACGCTTTGGAAGGGCGTACGGGATGGAATTGACAAGGATGGGGTTCTGGGGCTGTTCACCGGCGGATTCACGGCGGGTGCGGCGGGGATTTCCGGGGCGTTGATTTTCGGCTATCTGTCGTCGCTGATTTGCAAACCCAAGATGAAGGATTAGAGAGAAGACGAAAGAAAAGTAAAAGAAAGCAAAGCAAAAGAAAATCAGTTGCGGAAATAAAAAGCTGCTGTAAAAGAGGCATATGAATGTCACTTTTTACAGCAGCTTTTTGCAGATATATTATTTTGCTGTTAATGCTCCGGATTCGCCGGGACAATCGGAATATTATTTCCATTCCGTCCACTTCCCGCCATCGGGCGTGGAACCGCAGAGTGGATCGGAGCCGATAAATTATCTGAATCGGGGCTGTAGCCCGGAGCTGAGAAATCGGCGCTCTCAGAAGGATGGATGATCGTGGACGAACCATTGTGAATCTTGCACTCGCCCGGCATGGAGAAGCGGGAATCGTCCGTTTCTCCGCCGTCTTCCGGAACGACCATAACTGTCTTGGAAATCTGCTGGTTCGTCGGGCAGAAGGCAGTCGAGATGCCGCCGGAGGCGGAGCAGATCGTCACGCGGGTGTGGTGATCGCAGGTCTCGGTCGGAACCGTGCCCTTCGCGAAATATTCAGTGTAGACGGCCGTTCCGCGCGGGTCACTGCTGCAGACGCCGGAAACCGGAAGCTTGCCGGATTTGCGGCATACTTCAGCAGTTTCAATGCTGTCCGGAACCGTAAATCCGGGGTCGCTTAAGCTCTCATGGACACGTGTCATGATATTTCGCCAGATGCGCTTGTGGTAACTGGTACCGCCGTTTGAAACGGTGCCGCCTTTTAATGGCTGGTTATTGTCGCACCCGCCCCAGATACCGGCAGTGTAGTACGGCGTAAAGCCTACAAACCAGACGTCGACGTTGCTGGTGGTCGTACCGCTCTTTCCGGCGCAGCTCATATTGGGAATCGCAGCTGTCGTACCGGTCGATTTAACCCCGGAACCGGAACGCGTATACATTGTATTGCTCTGCATAACATCCTGCATCGCGCTGGTTAAAAGATAGGCAGTAGAGTCTTTGAGCGCCTGCCGCGTCTCCGGTTCATTGTCGATCAGTATCTTTCCGTTGCGATCCAGAATCTTAGTAAAGAAGATAGGCTTCGTGTAGGTGCCGTCGTTGGCGATCGCCGCAAATGCATTTGTCAGTTCCAGGTTGCTGACGCCCTTTGTCAGACCGCCGAGTGCTGTCGAGAGAGTCTGATCCTGGCTTACGAGGGAAGTGATTCCCAGCCGTTCGGCATATTCGACACCGAGCTGCGGCGTTACCGTGTCCGCCATGCAGCGCAGGGCGACGATGTTCATGGAATAGGTAATGCCGTCGCGGATCGTGTGATAGCCCTTGTAATCGCTGCCCCACCAGTTTCGGAACTCTTTTTCACCGGAAGAGTATGGTCCGTCATAGTAAACAGTTGATAGGGTCGCGCCGCAGGCATCCAATGCCGGGGCAAAGGAGGAAATGACCTTGAAGGTCGATCCTGGCTGCCGCAGGGAGTCGGTCGCACGGTTTAAGGTGCGGTTTGCCGTCTTCTGTCCGCGTCCGCCGTTGATTGCCTTGACATAGCCGGTGGACTGTTCGATCAGGACGAATGAGGTCTGCGGCTCTAAAATCATGGTAACTGATTCACCGAGAACGGTGCTTCCGTCCTGCGTGAGGGCGGTGCGGTACTCATCGATCGCCGTCTGCGCCTCTTCCTCGGAATTAAACAGCCCGTCAAAACCGCTTTGTCCCTTGACCTGCTGGATCCATGTTTTCAGAGTTTCCTGTGAATAATGCTGCGTTTCCCCGTCTGGATGGGTCAGGGAAAGGCGGTATTCAACCGAATAGCGAGCCGCGTCGTAGTTGGCAGGATTGTTGACTTCCTCATCGACGATCGCCTGAATCTGTGGATCCTGCGGGGTGTAAATCTGCAGTCCGCCGCTGAACAGAAGATTGGACGCCTGCGTGTCAGTATAGCCGAGCTGCTCTTTGAGCGCTTCGGTGACCTGGCTGATCAGCTCGTCCGTGTAATAGGAGTACGGTGTCTCATTTTCCTTGAGCGCCGTGTCGACATTCTGGATACGGGCGTAGACGTCGTCCGCCAGTGCTTCCTCCTGTTCTTCTTTTGTGATATAGCCCTGCTCATACATTGCCTGCAAAATGACCTTGCGCCGGGCGGCATTTGCCTCCGCGCCGCTGATCGGATTCAGCTTTGACGGATTCTGTGTGATACCGGCGATGACCGCGCACTCAGAAAGAGTCAGATCGGAGACGTTCTTATTAAAATAGCGCAGCGCCGCTGCTTTGACGCCCAGCGTATTGCTGCCGAGGTTGATCGTATTTAAATAGTTCGTTAAAATGACCTTCCGATCGACGTTTTTTGTCAACTGCAGCGCCAGATATTGTTCCTGGATTTTTCGTTCAATTTTGGAACCTTTGCTGGTCTCCATACCGCCGTTGAAGACGGTATTTTTGATGAGCTGCTGGGTCAGGGTGCTGGCGCCGCCTTTATAATTATTTGTCAGGACACCGACCACGGCGCGTGAAATGGAGCGCAGATCGATACCGCTGTGCTGCCAGAAACGCGAGTCCTCGATGGAGACGAATGCGTCGATCAGATCCTGAGGAAAATCCTCGTAGGATGCTTCAATTCGGTTCGAGTTGGAACCGACCAGCGTGTCGGTCACTTCCCCGGCGCTATTATATATAGTAGAAAAATATCCGCTTGGGGTGAAGCTGTCCGGGTTGAAGTCTGGCGAACTGTCCAGAATGCCTTTAAACATGCCGATAAAGGTGCTGGCACCCGTCACGCAGAGAAACAGAACAAGAACAAAGGCAGTCTTGAAGAAGGTCAGAAACAGCCGGTTGGCGTATTTCTTCTTCCGGGAATTGGCTGCCCGGATCCGTTTCTTGGTTGCTTTTACACCGTAATTCATGAGAACCTCCTTTGGGTTCGTAGTGGTTCGTTCTATTAATAAATACAGTATTTCCAATTATATCAAAATTCATAGGATAAATAAATACTATTGTCATGAAGTTTTTTTTACGGTATCATAAAAGATAAGGTTTGTTACTGGGCACGTATGCGTGAACAGTAACTAAGTGTTATTGTGGTTAAAGAAGTGAAAAAACATCCGTTTTAAGGATCGTAGTTCATAGATGGAGGAAAAGATGAAAGAGCGCTATAAAATCGTCTATCAGGGTGGCGAGGGCGAGATTGTGGAGAAGAAGTCCCGCTTTATCGCGGAGATCCGCCCGGTGGAATCGGAAGAAGAGGCGACGGCATTTATTGCGGAAGTCAAGAAGAAATATTGGGATGCGAGACATCATTGTTCGGCATTTACGATCGGAGAAAATAACGAGGTGGCGCGCTGCAGCGACGACGGCGAACCGGCGCAGACGGCGGGACGCCCGATGCTGGATGTGCTGCTGGGACGCGAGCTTCACAACGTCTGTGCGGTTGTGACCCGGTACTTTGGCGGGACACTTTTAGGAACCGGCGGACTGGTGCGGGCATACGGCGGCGCGGTCCAGGAAGGCCTTAAAAACTGTGTGGTTCTGGAAAAATGCCTGGCTCGCAAATGGAAGGTCGGGACAGACTACAGCGGGCTTGGAAAGGTGCAGTACATTTTGGCAGAAGCAGAGTTGCCGATTCTGGACAGCGAGTACGGCGAGGGCGTGGATCTGACGATCCTGGTGCCGTTTGACCAGGCGGGAGCAGCGGAGAAGAAGCTCATAGAGGGCACAAATGGAAGATGCCAGATCGAAAAACTGGATGAAGTTTATTTTGGCATGGATGACGGAAAAATCATTTTATTGTAAAAAAAGATTGAATAATGGATAAAAAAATGCTAAAATAACAAGCTGTATTATTTTGTGGGCGGCTCCTTTGCCAAAGACGAAACGGCAGGATGCCTGTCTGTGACAGAAAATAATTATTAATTAGTACATGTAATGAATCATCATAAGAAAAGAGAGTAAGCAGATATGAAAATGAAACGGGAAGATGTCAGAAACGTTGCAATTATCGCTCACGTTGACCACGGTAAAACGACGCTGGTAGACCAGCTGCTTCGCCAGAGCGGTGTATTCCGTGCCAATCAGGAAGTAGTCGATCGTGTCATGGACTCTAACGATATTGAGCGTGAGAGAGGTATCACGATTCTGTCCAAGAATACGGCTGTTAATTACAACGGCACCAAGATCAACATTATCGATACACCAGGACATGCGGACTTCGGCGGCGAGGTAGAGCGTGTTCTTAAGATGGTAAACGGCGTTATCCTTCTGGTAGACGCATATGAGGGCGCGATGCCGCAGACCAAATTCGTTCTGCGTAAAGCACTGGAACTGGATCTGCCGGTTATCGTATGTATCAATAAGATTGACCGTCCGGAAGCACGTCCGGAGGAGGTTGTGGACGAGGTTCTCGAACTTCTGATGGATCTGGATGCATCCGACGAGCAGCTTGACTGCCCGTTCTTGTATGCATCTGCACGTTCTGGCTATGCGAAGAAGAACCTGGACGATCCGAATGTGGATATGAAGCCGCTGTTCCAGACCATTCTGGATTACATCCCGGCGCCGGAGGGAGATCCGGATGCAGAGACACAGGTTCTGATCAGCACGATTGATTACAACGAGTATGTAGGACGTATCGGCGTTGGTAAGATCGACAACGGTTACCTGAAAGTAAATCAGGACTGCGTCATCGTCAACCATCATGAGCCGGACAAGTTCCGCAAAGTTAAGATCGGTAAGCTCTATGAGTTTGAAGGTCTGAATAAAGTAGAAGTACAGGAAGCAAAGATCGGTTCGATCGTAGCGATTTCCGGTATCGCAGATATCCACATCGGTGATACCCTGTGTTCACCGGAGAAACCGGAGGCAATTCCGTTCCAGAAGATTTCTGAGCCGACCATTTCCATGGATTTCATGGTAAACGACAGCCCGCTGGCAGGTCAGGAAGGTAAATTCATCACTTCCCGCCACATCCGCGAGCGTCTGATGCGGGAGCTGAATACCGATGTCAGCCTGCGTGTAGAGGAGACAGACTCCGCTGACTGCTTCAAGGTATCTGGCCGTGGCGAGCTGCATCTGTCCGTCCTGATTGAGAATATGCGCCGCGAGGGCTTTGAGTTCGCAGTCAGCAAGGCGGAGGTACTCTACAAATATGACGAGAGAAACCGCAAATTAGAGCCGATGGAGATCGCTTACGTCGACGTACCGGATGACTTTACCGGTGCTGTTATCCAGAAGCTGACCAGCCGTAAAGGCGAGCTGCAGGGCATGAGCCCGATCGGCGGCGGATACACAAGACTGGAGTTCTCGATTCCGTCCAGAGGTCTCATCGGCTACCGCGGCGAGTTCATGACCGATACAAAGGGAAATGGTATCTTAAACACCAGCTTTGACGGCTATGCACCGTTCAAGGGCGAATTAAGTTACCGCAAACAGGGATCCCTGATTGCATTTGAGGCAGGCGAGTCCATCACCTACGGTCTGTTCAATGCCCAGGAGCGCGGAACCCTGTTCATCGGACCGGGCGTTAAAGTTTACTCCGGCATGATTGTCGGACAGAGCGCAAAACCGGAAGACATCGAGTTAAACGTCTGCAAAACCAAAAAGCTGACCAACACCCGTTCTTCCAGCGCCGATGAAGCCCTTCGCCTTGTTCCGCCGAAAATCATGAGCCTGGAGCAGTGCCTCGACTACATCGATACCGATGAACTTCTCGAGATCACCCCGACCAGCTTACGAATCCGTAAAAAGATTCTTGATCCGACTCTGAGAAAGAGAGCGATGATCAGCCGTAAAAATAGCTAAATAATCGTAAAGTGGGAGCAGCCGCGCAAGCCAGCTGCTCCTTTTCGTATATTCAAGCGAGAGATATCCAGGAAACGACGCGCCCCGCCGTTTCCGTCCCTCTGCCGATCCCATTCCCTCTGTCGATTCATGTCCCCCACCCTGTCGAAATTTCTCATTCACTTCTTCTTCTAAAACGGTCATTCCCCTCATACATATATACAGTAAGAAGCAGGACTCCAAGAACCTGCCGTGAAAAACTGCAAAAAAGAAGAGGAGAGAGATACTATGTCGGAAAAAATGATTGAAAACAACAAGGTTAGCGTGATTGGTGAGGTCGTATCGGAATTTACATTCAGCCACGAAGTATTCGGGGAAGGATTTTATATCGCAGACCTGGCAGTCAGCCGTCTGAGCGATCAGGTGGACGTGATTCCACTCATGATTTCAGAACGGCTTTTGGATGTATCGAAAGACTACCGCGGAATGACGATGGAGGCGATCGGCCAGTTCCGTTCCTACAACCGTCATGAGGGCGCGAAAAACCGTCTGGTGCTGTCTGTGTTTGTCCGTGAGATTCATTTCCTGGAAGAATTTACGGATTACACCAAAACCAACCAGATTTTTCTGGAAGGCTATATCTGCAAGGAGCCGATCTACCGGAAAACACCGCTGGGACGCGAGATTGCCGATATGCTGCTGGCGGTCAACCGTCCGTATGGAAAATCCGATTACATACCGTGTATTGCGTGGGGCAGAAATGCCCGCTATGCGTCCGGATTTGGCGTGGGAAGCCACGTGTGCGTGTGGGGGCGCGTGCAGAGCCGTGAATATACGAAGAAGCTGAGCGAGACAGAGTGCGAGAAACGTGTGGCATACGAGGTGTCGGTCAGCAAGCTGGAGTGCGTGGAAGAATAGGATAGGTTTAGGATGTTACAGCAAAGTTTGAAGCCGGTTATGCAATCTATAGGGCATGATAAATGGCTGGTTTTGCCATAGCTTGCCAAAACAGATAAAATATGCTAGAATAAGGCAGCTTACAGAATTCGTAAAACGATTATTGGATGGATAGAAATAAAACACACAGGTCTGTGTGTAAAAAGACATCAGGAAAGACAGTCTGTGCGCCAGCGCAGCGGGAGGCACAGAAAGAGGAGAGGGAAATGAAAAAGGGGAAAGTTCATATCATCTTCGGCACCGGGATGGGAAAAACAGCGATGGCACTGGGACGTGGTGTCAGTGCAGCCATGCACGGCCGGAAGGTAATTATGATACAATTCTTAAAGGGAGTGCTGAGCCATGAGACAGCAGATGGGTTAAAACAGCTGGAGCCGGCATTTAAAGTATTCCGATTTGAAAAACAGAATGAGTATTATGAAAATCTCTCTGAAGAAGGCAAAAAGGAAGAGCTCTGCAATATTCAGAACGGGTATAATTTTGCAAAAAAAGTACTCTGTACCGGCGAATGCGATATGCTGATTCTGGATGAATTTCTTGGGGTGTTAGATCAGAAACTGGTCGGAGACGATGCTCTGGAAACACTGCTGGCAGCGCGCGAGGAGAATGTCGATCTGATTCTGACCGGAAAAGTATGCCCGGCTGGGGCAGAGGAGCATGCAGACGAGGTGACGCGCCTGGAATGCCTGAAGCCGTCAAACGATCATGCGTGCATGAACGGTTGACAAGTATTCAAAGTAATGCTAAGATAGAAAAAACAAGTAGAGGTTGCGTTGATTATCAGTAAGCGGTCGGATGCGGCAGGTGCAGGAGAAGACAGCTGAAAGGATGATACGCCGAAGGGCTGCGGCGCCTGTATCTGCAGTTCCTGGGTGCAGGATGAAGAATTCTGTAACTGTCATCGATAGATGGGGAGCTACTGGGAGTTTGGATTTGAATTCATAGAGCTGGCCATTGTGCCAGCTTTTTGTACGCTCAGGACCGACAGGCTGCAAACATTCGTTTGAAGCGGGGACAGAAACGGACTCTGGAATAGAAACTCAGCCATCGTGCAAAAGAATAAGGAGGAAACAAAATGTCTATTTTTGAAGGAGCAGGCGTAGCGCTGGTAACGCCATTTCATGAGGATGGAAGCGTAAATTATGAGAAACTGGAGCAGATCGTAGAAGAACAGATCGCTGGCGGTACAGACTGTATTATCGCCTGCGGTACGACCGGCGAGGCGGCTACATTAAGCCATGAGGAGCACATCGAGGTGATCCGTTTCGTATGCCAGGTCGTAAATAAGAGAATCCCGGTTGTAGCAGGAACCGGTTCCAACTGCACAGAGACAGCGGTATATCTGTCTACCGAAGCGAAAAAGGCAGGAGCAGACGGACTTCTGCTCGTATCCCCGTATTACAATAAATCAACCCAGAAGGGTTTAAAGGTTCATTTCTCAGAGGTCGCAAAGGCAGTTGATCTTCCGATCCTTCTGTACAATGTACCGAGCCGTACCGGCGTCAATATCACCCCGGAGACGATCGTGGCACTGTGCAAGGAATATGAGAACATCGTCGGTGTCAAAGAAGCAAGCGGCAATTTCTCCGCGATCGCACAGATTGCAAGCCTGTCAGGCGGATCAGTTGATATTTACTCCGGCAACGACGACCAGACGGTTCCGATGATGGCACTGGGCGCAAAGGGCGTTATCTCCGTATTATCCAACGTGGCACCGCGTCAGGTACATGATATGTGCGCGGCATTCAAGGCTGGTGATGTAGCGAAGGCAAGACAGATGCAGATAGATGCAATTCCGCTGATTGAGGCGCTGTTCTGCGAGGTAAACCCGATTCCGGTTAAGGAAGCGATGAACATGATGGGCGAGGAAGTGGGTCCGTTCCGCAAACCGTTAGTGGATATGGAACCGGCAAACCGCGATCGTCTGAGAAGAGAACTGGTAAATTACGGAATCAGCCTGAAAGAGTGATAAGAACCGTTAAAATTAGGATGAGATAGGGAAATGAGGTTTTAACAGATGGTACGAGCAATTATGCATGGCTGTAACGGCGCCATGGGACAGGTTATTTCCGGAATTGCAGCGAAGGACGAGGAGATCTCTATCGTTGCGGGTATTGATATGAGAACCGAGCAGAAAAATGATTATCCGGTTTTTGCGTCTCTGAACGAATGCAAGGTAGAAGCGGATGTTGTGATTGATTTTTCCAATGCAGCAGCTGTCGATGAACTTCTCGACTGGTGTGCAGAGAAGAAAATGCCGGTTGTTCTGTGTACGACAGGACTTTCCGAGGTACAGCTGGCAAAGGTAGAAGAGACGGCAGAGAAGACAGCTGTTCTTCGCTCTGCAAATATGTCTCTTGGTATCAATATGCTCTTAAAGCTTCTGAAAGAAGCAGCGCAGATTCTGGCTCCGGCTGGATTTGATATTGAGATTCTGGAGAAACACCACAATCAGAAGGTGGATGCTCCGAGCGGTACGGCGATTGCGCTGGCAGATTCGATCAACGAGGCGATGGGCAATACATACCATTACAAATACGATCGTTCCGCTACACGTGAGAAACGTGATGCGAAGGAGATTGGTATTCAGGCGATCCGCGGCGGCACAATCGTAGGCGAACACGATGTCATTTTCGCTGGTCAGGATGAGGTGATTACCTTTAATCATACAGCTTATTCCAAGGCGATTTTCGCAAAGGGTGCGGTACAGGCAGCCAAATTCCTGGCAGGAAAGCCGGAGGGACGGTATGATATGGCGGATGTGATCGGTTAAGAGATTTTATACAGATGTGAAAATGGAACCCCGACTGTGAGTAAGTTTATCCACTCACAGCCGGGGTTTTCATTTCTGGAACTTTTCCCGCCCTTGTGTTTGTGGATGAAAGCTTCTGAAAATCAATTTGTCAAGGCTAGTGTATCATTTTTTTACATCTTGTGTAAAAAAATGACATCTTGTGCAGTGCAAATTGTAGAAAAATAAAACAAATGATAAGATGAATACAACAAGAAAAGCTTGAAATCGTGAAAAAGAAGAAAAACTCCAGAATAAAAATACATGAAAGACAGCTTTTCGATCAATACGAGGAGGTATGCTATGAGAAAACGCAAATGGATGAAGGCGGGTGCCTGTGCACTCAGTGCCGTTTTGATCATGGGCTTGTATGCTGGACCTGCTTTTGCCGAATGGGTAGGTACAGGAGGTGCAAGAGCCTACATCCTAAATGGACAGGTGCAGACAGGCTGGCAGCAGATCGATGGAAAATGGTATTACCTGAATGAACAGGGAGCACCGCAGATCGGCTGGGTAAAAGACGGGGACAAACAGTATTTCTGTACGGCGTCGGGGGAAATGGTCAGCGGTGTTGTCTGGATCAATGGAAAAACCTATTATTTTGGCACACCGGACAGTGGAGAGATGGCAACGGGCGTTGTCAGTATCAACGGAATTCCTTATACGTTTGAAAACGATGGCACATCGTTCGGCGGCCGCAAGCCGAGACCGGCGAGAAGCTTTGAGGTAAAAGTGGCAGAAGACGGAACGATGACCATCTTAGAGACGACCAATGCCGATACACCGAAGCTGAATTCCAGAACATCCAAAGAACGCAGACATTCTGGAGGCGGTGGTGGAAGCGAAACGCCGAGTGTGGTACCGAGTGATGCGCCGGCGACGAAAGAACCGACCGAAAACCCGACGCCGACCGTGAAACCGACCCAGCCGGAAGAGACGAAGGGGTATACAACAACGGAGCCACCGCAGACAACACCGGAGCCACCGCAGACGCCGGATCCATCGGAGGCGCCGAGGTCAACAGATCCGTGATCAATCTGAAACTAAGAGTATGAAGTGAAAATAATCGGCCAAGTTCAGATTTGGGGCGATTACAAACATTAATCATCTATAATTTAACCTTGTTTTTGCTCTCCTGCATATAGGATGATGGAAACAGATTCATATACTCCCGAGCTCTTTCCTGCGTATGTGCAGGGAGGATCCCGGGAGTATATAAATTATAGCGATGAGAAAGAAACGGCGTGTCTGAGGGGAGTGCCACCGAAATGGAGCACTTAAAAAAGTCGTTAAAGGAGGTGCCAGAATGAAATCAGCTTACTGTATCGCCATTACGGCGTGCCTGACTGTCATCTGGCTGTATGAGGAAAAGAAAAAGCGGGGGATGGCGGGAAAGCTTTGCTGGAAAGCAGCGGCCGGGTATCTGATTACGCGCTTTGTATTCTTTGCCATTTCTAATCAGGAGGTTCATGGCTTCCTGGAAGTCATGGCAATGGATCTGGTGACAGCCGGGCTTTTATATATTTTGTCCGGGAAAAACGGAAGCCGGGAATCAGTGTGGGAATGCCTGTATCTTTATATTTGGAATCCGATCCCGGTATTATCTGTTCTTTCACAGGGAAAAAAGCGGATGCTTTTTATCTGGCTGGCGGTATTGATTCTTTTCGTGGGCAGTTCGTGGATAGAGCACTTCAGAGCGCGTCTTGGAATAGAAAGATTCAAAAAAATTGGAATTCTTCTCACGGTTGCGGGAACTGGCATACTCTGGGCGCGGGATATCACCGGAGAGCGCTTCGGACAGTGCAGTCCGGGAGATGAATTTTATCCGCTGATGCTGATGTTTTTTGCAGTACTGGGTGTGGGAACCTGTGTATATGGAATTGCTTCTTATGTTGGAATATTACATGAAAAATGTCAGATTCCTGAATCGAGAGTCGAGCTGGATGAAGCAAAAGCGGCACGCTGCGCATCAAAACGAATGACGGGGAGTGAAAAAATAGATGCCGGGAAGAGCTTGGAAATAAAATCTTGTGAAAAGAACACAGAGTCGGAAAAGACCGGCGCGCCCTGGTCCGGCCGTGACTGGTGTATGGCAGCAGGATTGACAGTTCTCTTTGCTGTGATGGCATTTGTGAATCTTGGAAGCATGAAGGCGCCGCAGACTGCGTATGAATTTGAAAAAAATGATAGCCACGGAAATGAGATGGTGCTTCGGTTTGATGGAAGTGTGACTATCTCAGAAGCGCAGGTTTATCTGGGTGGAAAGGAGAAGAGACATTTTGTATGCTCGGTTCCGAATGCCGAGGGAGATGGCTGGGATGCCATCGGGGAAGAGACAGAATTGTTATCTGTATACTGCTGGAATCCAGTGGAAATTCATTACCGCACTTACGAACTAGGGATCGTGTCGATGGATGAGAGTGCAGAGGTTCTGGAAATCGTTCTTCTGGATCCAGATGGAAATCCGATCCTTCCATCCAATGCAGAGGATTATCCAGAGGCATTTGATGAGCAGGAATTGTTTCCGGCGGATACAACCTATGAATACCAAAGTATGTTTGATGAGGTTTACCATGCCAGAACGGCAAATGAGATAGTAGAAGGGTGTACAATTTATGAGACAACGCACCCACCGCTTGGAAAATGGTGGATGAGTCTGGGAATCCGCGTATTTGGAATGACGCCGTTTGGATGGCGGTGTGTATGTGCTCTGTTTGGCATCCTGATGGTGCCGGTCAGCTATGCGTTTATGCGGAAAATCAGCCGGAGTACATGGATTGCCTCATTTGCAGCACTGTTGATAGTCTTTGATTTCATGCATTTTACATTGTCAAGAATCGGAACCATTGATGTGATAGTGGGATTTTTTATCCTGCTTACCTTTTATCTGATGTATCTGGTGCTGGATGACTTGAAAATGGGATGCAGCTGGAAAACGGTGTGTCTGATGATTTTAAATGGCATGGCAGCTGGAGCGGCGATGGCATCGAAGTGGACAGGGGTATATGCCTGCGCGGGGATTGCAGTCCTCTTTTTTACATTTTTGTTCCAGGAATATGGGACAGCTGCGGCACGGACCAGAAAGGGAATGTCTGGACAGGCGGCGATAAGTTACCTGGCGGGGCTGTCTGTCATCTGTATCGCTGCATACATTTTGATTCCGGCAGTGATTTACGTTGCATCCTATCTTTCTTATGGAAATGGTATGGGAAATGGAAATGTTTTCCAGACTATGTGGGAAAATCAACAGCTTATGCTTCATTATCATGAGAAAACGGTGTTTGAACATCCATATGCCTCTGAATGGTATGAGTGGGCCTGGATTAAACGACCGCTTCTGGATGCATACACGTCGCTTAAGTCTGGTAAAATCAGTGTGGTTTCAACTTTTGGAAACCCGGTAATCTGGTGGTCGGCAATTCCGGCGCTATTTTATACTATATACCTGTGGCAGATTCGACAGGATAAAATAGCGGGATATCTGTGCATTTCCTATGCTTCTATGCTGTTTCCGTGGTTATTTATCCACAGAACCGTGTTTATCTATCAGTATTTTGCGTGCAGTATGATACAGATTTTAATGCTGGGAAATTGTCTGCATTTTTTCTGGGAAAGAGATCCGAAACGAACCAGGAAAGCAGCGCTGCTGTATCTTGCAGCAGTGATCGGCGCGTTCCTTCTTTTCTATCCGGTGCTGTCTGGATATCCGGTAAAACAGGAATTTGCCGAGCAGTGGCTGGAATGGCTGGAAGGTTGGGTGTTGTCATGAAAGAAAAAAAGAGAGACTGGGCGATCAGCGCTGGCTTTCTGGGGGTGCTTTTGACGGCTTATGTGATAAATTATAGATTTGGTTTTCTGGAAATTCTTGATTTTCATATCGAGAAAGTAAAGAAAGCATACCCAGCTTATTTTGGCACCTATGACCAGATGGGTGAATTGACTGCATGGTTGAATAAAATCGAAAATCTGTTGTGTATCGGACGGAATGGACAGCATCGCTACAATAACATGGATCATTCGATGATGACAGCATTTTGTGCAGTGGATCTCCTTCTGGCGGGAAGTGCGGATAAGGAGCATATCTGGAGTGTGAATACAGAAAAAGCGTATCATGAGAAAAAATAAACTGCCTAAAAACCACAACTTTCAGTTCGGAAAAGCCCTGCCTGTGAGCCGCATCATCTTTACAGATTTTTTTCTATTTGTTATAGTAAAAATGGAGAGGCACCTGCGGGAGGAATGCAGATGTCAGAGAAACATAGAAATGCACAAAAATCAATGCCGCAAAGCAGAAAGCTGTTTAAATATCAAAAACGGAAGATTCGCCGCTATCTGAAACGCGTCCGCTGGCGGAGGAAGCGGAGGCAGAGGTATTTTCTGTATGGACTTGCACTGGCTGTATCCATGTACCTGGCGAGTATATGGAAGATGCGGGAACGGATCTGGTCGATCCGAGAGATGGATGTGATCGAGTATGAACTGCCGGAGGGGGAAAGAGCAGAGAATGGGGCGGAGGAAGCGCCTGCAGACTGGCAGGAGAAGAGAACAGTTGAACGGGAAAATGCCGGGGAAACATACGGAGCGACAGAAAAAACGGGAACTTCCACGAAAATCCGTCTGCATCTGAAGACCGGAGAGCTGGAAATCCTGCACGAACGGGTGGAATCAGAAGGAGAGTGACTGTTTGCGGCAGGAAAAACGTTTGGCCGGGCATGAATGATGAATGGAAGAGCAGGAACGGTTACTGTGGTAAATTCCGTCACTGGGCATGTATGCGTGAACAGTAACCAAGAACGAAAGAGCTGCAGCCGGAACAGCGAAAAGTGATTGATTTTGAAAAGTGCCTGTATTATAATTTGCAGGTAGGATATTGAGAAAATGTGTCGGTGACGCCTTCAAATGGCTGCGAAAGAGACTATTTTCCATACCCTGAAAAAAGAAAGCGAGGTAGATTAGCCATGTACGACAGATATGTAAGCCCTCTTTCCGAGCGCTATGCAAGCAAGGAGATGCAGTATATTTTTTCTCCGGACAAGAAGTTCCGCACCTGGAGAAGACTCTGGATTGCGCTGGCAGAGACGGAGAAGGAGCTTGGCCTTCCGATCACGCAGGAGCAGATCGATGAATTGAAAGCACATAAGGATGAAATCAATTTTGATGTTGCTAAAGAGCGTGAGAAACTGGTGCGTCACGATGTTATGTCCCATGTGTATGCGTACGGTGTACAGTGCCCGACAGCAAAAGGAATCATCCATCTGGGTGCAACTTCCTGCTACGTAGGAGACAACACCGATATCATCATTATGACAGAAGCCCTGAAGCTGGTACGTAAGAAACTGATCAGTGTTCTGGATGAGCTGGCTAAATTTGCTGATAAATATAAAGCACAGCCGACCCTGGCATTTACCCATTTCCAGCCGGCACAGCCGACCACCGTCGGCAAGCGTGCAACTCTGTGGATGATGGAGCTCAAGCAGGATCTGGATGATCTGGATTATGTGCTTGGATCCTTACGTCTCCTTGGCTCCAAGGGAACAACCGGTACACAGGCAAGCTTCCTGGAGCTCTTTGATGGGGATCATGCAAAGTGCCGCAAGGTAGATCAGATGATCGCGGAGAAGATGGGCTTTGATGGCTGCTATCCGGTATCCGGACAGACCTATTCCCGTAAGCAGGATACACGTGTATTAAATGTTCTTGCCGGTATTGCACAGAGTGCCCATAAATTCTCCAACGATATCCGTCTTCTTCAGCATCTGAAAGAAGTAGAAGAGCCTTTCGAGAAGAATCAGATCGGTTCCTCCGCTATGGCATATAAGAGAAATCCTATGAGAAGCGAGCGTATGGCTTCCCTGGCTAACTACGTGATGGCAGACGTGATGAACCCGATGATGGTTGCATCTACCCAGTGGTTTGAGCGTACATTGGATGATTCTGCGAACAAGCGTCTGAGTGTTCCGGAAGGCTTCCTTGCAATTGATGGTATTCTGGATCTGTACCTGAATGTTGTTGACGGTCTGGTTGTATATCCGAAGGTTATCGAGAAACACATGATGGCAGAGCTTCCGTTCATGGCAACCGAGAATATCATGATGGATGCAGTAAAGGCAGGCGGTGACCGTCAGGAACTGCATGAGAAGATCCGTACTCTGTCGATGGAAGCTGGAAAGAATGTGAAAGAGAAAGGTCTGGATAACAACCTTCTCGAGCTGATTGCAGCGGATCCGGCGTTCAATCTGTCCTTAGATGACCTGAAAGCAGCGATGAAACCGGAGCGCTACACCGGCCGTGCAAAAGAGCAGGTAGATGAGTTCTTGGCAGAGGTAATCCAGCCGATTCTGGATGCAAATAAAGAAGATCTGGGAGTGAAAGCAGAGATCAATGTCTAAACAGGATTTACATGGAAGTGTGAATCTGGAGTATTACCGGGTATTCTGCAGCGTGTGCGAATGCGGCGGCATCACGGCGGCCGCAGAGGCACTCTGCATTTCCCAGCCGGCGGTCAGCCAGGCGGTCCGACAACTGGAGACCGCGCTTGGCTGCCGCCTTTTTTTGCGGACATCGCGCGGCGTGAAGCTGACGAGCGAGGGAGAATTGCTTCTGTCGTATGTCAGACGGGGAATTGATGCGATACAGGACGGGGAGACGATGCTGCGGCGCATGAAGGACCTGGAAACGGGCGAGATCCGCATTGGCGCGAGCGATATGACACTCCAGTTTTATCTGCTTCCATATCTGGAACAATTTCATGAGCAGTATCCGAATATCAAGGTGACGGTTTCAAACGGTCCGACGCCCGAGACCCTTGAAGCACTCTATCAGGGACACATTGATTTCGGTATTGTCAGCACACCTTTTGAGACCAAGCAGGCGGTAAAGAGTCTTCCGGTTCAGGAGATCCGCAATGTATTTATAGCCGGACCCAAATATGCAGCCCAGTTAAAGGGCAGAAAACTTTCATATAAAGAGCTGTTGAACTGCCCCTGCATCTTCCTGGAGCGCAATACCAGTACGCGCCGCTTTATGGATGAGTTTCTGGCAAAGCGCGGGGTTCGGCTGGAGCCGGAGTTTGAACTGGCCACCAGTGAGATGATTGTCCAGTTTGTTAAGCGGAATCTGGGAATCGGCTGTCTTATGTCGGATTTTGCATCGGAGGCTCTTGGAAATGGGGATGTTTTTGCGTTGGAATTTGACGAAGAGATGCCATCCCGTGAGTTTTGTCTGGTGGCAGCTGAAAAAGCCTGGATGTCCCCAGCGGCTGCGAAGCTTTTTAAGCAGCTGGCGAAGGTAACCACATGAGAAAAATAGGAGCTGCAAAGTAGCGGTTTTTCAAATCACATTGCCTGGCATATGTGTGAGCATCAATAGTATAAGTGTTAATTATGTAGCTTATAAATAATATTGATTTTACTTATATAGAAAAGTTGTGTATGATTATACAGTAAGAAGGCATGATCGTTTTTCGATCATGCCGAAAAGTATTTATATTCTTCTGAGGGAGGAAAATTCATGGTACGAGCAATAGTAGGAGCTAACTGGGGAGACGAAGGCAAGGGTAAGATTACCGATATGCTTGCTAAGGAATCCGACATCATTATCCGTTTTCAGGGAGGAAGCAACGCAGGTCATACGATTATCAACAATTATGGCCGTTTCGCACTTCACCTTCTGCCGTCCGGTGTATTTTACGGACACACAACCAGCATCATTGGCAATGGTGTGGCATTAAACATTCCATTCCTGGTAAAAGAGCTGGAAAGCCTGGTATCTCAGGGTGTTCCGATGCCGCATATTCTGGTATCGGACCGTGCACAGATCCTGATGCCGTACCATGTTCTGTTTGATACGTATGAGGAAGAGCGTCTGGGCGGCAAGTCCTTCGGTTCCACCAAGTCCGGTATCGCGCCGTTCTACTCTGACAAATACGCGAAGATTGGTTTCCAGGTCAGCGAACTGTTCGAGGACGAGGCAGCTCTGAAAGATAAAGTACAGCGTGTCTGCGAGACAAAGAATGTCCTGTTAGAGCATCTGTACCACAAACCGCTGCTGAACCCGGATGAGGTTCTGGCAGAGCTGATGGAATACAAGAAGATGGTAGAGCCGTATGTATGCGATGTATCTGCATATCTGCATGACGCGATCAAAGAGGGCAAAAACATCCTTCTTGAGGGTCAGTTAGGTTCCCTGAAAGACCCGGATCACGGTATTTACCCGATGGTTACTTCTTCTTCGACTCTGGCGGCTTACGGCGCTATCGGCGCAGGTATCCCTCCGTATGAGATCAAAGAGATCACAACCGTTGTAAAGGCATACTCCAGTGCAGTCGGCGCAGGTGCATTTGTCAGCGAGATCTTCGGTGATGAGGCAGATGAGCTTCGTCGTCGTGGCGGTGATAAGGGTGAGTTCGGTGCAACCACCGGACGTCCGAGACGTGTGGGCTGGTTCGACGCAGTAGCAAGCCGTTACGGCTGCCGCATCCAGGGTTCAACCGAAGTGGCTCTGACCGTTCTGGATGTTCTGGGATATCTGGACGAGATCCCGATCTGCGTTGGCTACGAGATCGACGGCGAAGTTGTTAAAGACTTCCCGGTAACCTACAAGCTGGAGAAGGCAAAACCGGTTCTGAAGACACTTCCGGGCTGGAAATGTGATATCCGCGGAATCAAGAAATACGAAGATCTCCCGGCAGAGTGCCGCAACTACATCGAGACGATCGAGGCAGAGCTTGGCGTACCGGTAACCATGGTATCCAATGGTCCGGGACGTGATGAGATCATTATGAGAAAGTAACTTTATAGAATCCAATTTCAACGGCGGTCCTGCATGATGAGTGCAGACCGCCGCTATTTTTGTGTAATAGGAAATTCCTTGGAATTCTCTATTACACAAAAAGGCACATTCTTTTTCAAGTTTATTCTGAAATCAGCCAGTCAATTAAATTCTTAGATTTTATGCCATCATAGGAAGAGTCCATTCCGGGATTCAGGGAAAGGACGATTTTTTCGTAATTGTCATTGATTTTTTGAAGAGGGAATAATTCAGGATAAGGTATGATTTGGTGTGAAGAAAATTGGAGGGATGCCTTGGATAGAGTCTGTGAGAACCGTTTTTTTTATGGTATGATGGATAAAAAGAAATCGTTTTATAAATGAAAAATGAGACAAACGGGAATCGCCAGAGAATGAGAAATGGAAACATATAGAGATTTACTATCGCAAATTCATACAAACTGTAAAAACATACCATTTCATAAGAAATTATCAGCCTACAACATTTTTGATGTATTAGAGATACAGAGCCGTGAAGTGATCATGTGCCGTTTTTTGACCAATCTGCTGAACCCGGAGGGAATGCATGGCTGCGGAATCCGGTTTCTGAAATCGTTTATCCGAGATGTGTTGAAAATGGATCCGGTAAGCGATACATTGCTATTGCATACGGAGGTAGTCAAAGAGTACCCGATTGATAAAGAGAGAAGAATTGATATTTTCATACGGAATGCGGAGTATCAGATTCCGATCGAGGTAAAAATCTATGCGGGGGAACAGGAAGGACAGTGTTCGGATTACTTTGAGATGGCACAAAATTCCCGATTGATATATCTAACCCGTTTTGGAACTCCGCCATCTGAGTACAGCCGGAAGAAGAAAGGCGGAGGAAATTTATTACCATTAGGGCAAATCCAGTGTATTTCATGGGCAGAAGATATCTATCGGTGGCTAAAAGGTGAATTGCAAAATTTAAAAGAGCCATTTCGGGCAGTGATGGAGCAATATTTGGATGCGGTACATAGCATAGCGGATGAAAGAGAGAAGAAAGTGGCAGATAAAGTGATTGAGGCATTGTACGAATCGCCGGAAAAATTTCTTGCCGGAATTGAGATTGAAAAATCAATGAAAAAGGCAAAGGTGCGGCTGATTCGCCAGGTGTTTGAAGAATTTCAGCAGCAGATGCAGCCGATTATAGAAAAATATGGTTTGAAATTAGAAAAGGATAGTGGATATTATTCCTATCAGGATTCACAGCATGATAAATTTTATGATTGTTACAGCACCTATCCCGGATTGAATTATGTGGTAAAAAAGGCAAAATTTCAAAAAGCGGGTCTGGAACTCTGGTTTCGGATTGAGGTAGAACATAATTTGTTTGCGGGATTTTGCCTGTTTGATAAAGAAGCCAGCTCCAAGGATGGCTTTTCGAAAGGCTATCAGGTAGATGATATAACCGACGGGCTTAAGCAGGAGGCATCCAGATATCTCAAAAAGGAAATAATTCTGCCGGAGGACTGGTGGTTTGCCTGGTGTTATCCGAACGGAAAACGCCACTGCGAAGAGGCAGAAGTGCCAGATTTTAAGCAGATGAATTCGTGCGCGGTTTCGCTTGTGGATGAAACGGCGCGGAGGGAGTATGTGAAGCGGGCGTTGGCGGTGTTCGAGAGAGAACTTTTGGGGTGGCTTTTGTAAAGGGATAAATTGTCGCTGAAACAGAATATCATACTGCACTATAAAAACACATTTACACAAACAAAAACATTGCAAATAACAAATATATTCTACCTTGAAACCGAAAGCGAGGCGTTTCACCAAAATGACAAGAGAAGAATTATTTCAATGGGTAAAACAGGAATATGGCACGGAAGCGGAATATCCGTGGAAGGATTCGAACGCAGTGCTGCGTCGGGCGGATAATGATAAATGGTATGGCGTGATTTTGAGTGTTGCAGGGAGTAAGCTGGGGTTGGAGGATGATAATATCATAGATGTTATAAATCTAAAGAGTGATCCGATGCTGATAGGTTCTTTGCGGGGGCAGAAAGGATATTTTCCGGCATACCATATGAACAAGGAGAAGTGGATCAGTGTTTTGCTGGGGGATGCGGGGCTGGATGAGCCGATTAAAAATTTACTTGCGTTAAGCTATGAGCTGACAGCGCCAAAGAAAAAGAAGAATACTTCCAAATAGGGGGGATCTTATGTCAAACTTTGAATTTTTAAAGAATACAAAAGAATATGCATTATTTGCGCCAGCGGTGGTGGAAGCGAAGCGCACCAGCAAGGAATGTTGGTCGGAAACAGGTTATGCTGTATGCGGACTGTTTAGAGAGGAAGTTTGGCCGCAGACCGATGATGTTTACGACGAATGGATTTGAAACGTATTTCTGGGATGACAAGACTTCTCCACAGCGTCCGGTCAGTGGCATTTTCAGAGTTTATTAACGATCAGTCATTGAAGCAACGGCAGATCAATTTTGTTCATAAGATTATTAATCATATGGAGCAGAATGGGTATATGGAGAATGTGGCTGTTTTGCAGAAGCCTCCGTTTGATAAGCCAATTAGTTTTTTAAAGCTGTTTGATGTGAGAACGAGAACAGCGCTTATGAAAGCGATTAATGATGTCCGGGAGAATGCGGTTACAGTGGCGGGATGATGAAAAAATGACAGGAGACTGCGGAGGCAGTCAGTATAGAAGAGTGAAAGAAGCGAACGACTGCGTATTGTGTTAGAAATAGACAGTCGTTTGCTTTTTGAACGTTATTTTTTCTTTTTAAAATATCGCAGTGCCACCGCATACCCATAGAGCACCGCCGGTATAACGATCGTGCAGAACAGCGATGCCAGCAGCAGATTTTCTGCCAGTGGACTGTCCATCAGGGCGAAGATGATGGAAGAGACGTAGAGGGCGATTAGGATAACAGCACCTGTCAGCGCCAAAATGCGTTTTGATTTCATATATGGTATCCTTTCTAATTTTATAACTCTATAAAAAAGAGTGATTGGAATTTGTAATCATTTTTATATTGTTTCAAAGGCAGATTGGATATTGCTGTCTTTGATGAACTGTCTTTTATTTTATTATTATAAAGGATGTAAGAATTTTTTTCTATACTTTTCATTTGCGGTGCGGTAAAATAAGAAGAGATGTGGCAACTGTTCACAGTTTTTTGCTTAATTATGAACAAGAAAGGGGAGGCACACGATGAATTGGAAGAAAAAATTTATGTGGGCAGCATCCTTTTTAGTATCCCTGTTTGTTTGTGGGACAGCGCTGGCGGCAGGTAACGATGCGTTTGCGGACACCCCGGCGCAGGGCAAGGAAGAAAATCAAGTTTACAGGTTCGGCACCGAAAATAATGCCAATGATATAACAGAGACAGAGGCATCGGCGACAGAAAGTGGCGCGGCTGGTTTTGAAAATAAAGAAATGTATCTGTATGAGGGCGAGTGGGTCGGAGACGGCGAGGACTGGCAGTACCGCCTGACGGATGGCAGCTTTTTGAAAGCGTCCTGGCTGAAATCGAATGGTCACTGGTATTATCTGGGAAAAAGCAGCTATATGCAGCGGGGACTCCGGAAAATCGGCACAAACCGTTATTATTTCGCCGAGAGCGGCGCGATGATGACTGGCTGGATTTATGAGGAAGAGACGGATCAGTGGTATCATGCAAACGAGGATGGAGCACTGACGACCGGCTGGTATCAGGCAGGAAATGCCTGGTATTGGTTTGATTCCAAATGTGTTATGTTCAGCGGCGGAAACCGGATGGTAAACGGGCATAAATATTATTTCTTTGACAATGGTCAGATGGCGGCGGATCAGTACGTGGAACTCAACTACTACGATGCAAATGGACTGCGCGACCGGACGCATGATGTGCGTTTGATGGGAAAACGGCGTCCGTCGGACAGTGAAAAAGAACAGATTACGAAAGAACTGGCAGGCGTGCCAAGAGAGTGGATCAAACGATTTGCAGAATCAGGCTGGGAGCTGATGTACTACACAGACAAGGCATACTTCTCAGCGCCGAAAACAGAGCAGGGTATCTATTTTGTCAATTATGATACAGATGTGCATTACAAGAAAATCAAATTTTCTAAACCGCAGGGACTTGCGATGGCATTCGGCGAGTTCGCTGCGTCGGAACTAAGCGACGAAGAAACCTCACGTGCCCTGACGGATTTCGAGCGATATCTGGCTGGCAGTGGACTGGTGCAGCCGCTTCCATCCTACTTTGACGATAAGCCGGAGATGCAGTTCGGCAGCTTTTTCGCCGCCTGCTGTGACGAAGATGTCCGAGCTGACATCCGAAAAAACAGTCCGGAATTATACAAATATGTCGTAAAGTTAGGATTCTGGCAGGAAGGACAAAAACCAGACGAAGCCGAAGGGGTCGAGATGAACTCTGATCCGGAATTTGCCGGAAATGGAGCCGGACCGGCTGGGGATGAATCTTTAAAGGCTAAGAGTGGTCCGGCATCGGAAGTGCCGTAAGAAAACGTGGTGGCAGCAGGAATTTGCCGTATGTAAATGCAAAGCCGCGGCAAATTCCGTTACTGGGCGCGTATGCGTGAACAGTAACCACTACTCTGCCAATTCCTCCCACTTCTCATACAATCCCTCTAACTTTGCATTCAGTTCTTCCTTCTCTTTATTCAGTTCCATCAAACGCGGAACATCGGAAAAGACAGTCTCATCGCAGAGAAGCGCATCGATCTCCTGATCGCGGGTTTCAAGGGTGTGGATTTCTTCCTCGACGCGTTTCAATTCATTCTGTTTCTTACGAAGCCGCGTCTGTTCTTCCTTCTGCTGTTTCCAGTCCAATTTGCCGGAGGAAGCGCTGGCTGCCGCCTGAACTGCAGCGGTCACGGCAGAAGCGGACGAAGCAGCAGAGGTACCAGTGCCATTTCCAGAAAGAGCAGTCGGATTTGCGCCTGTCGCAGCGGTCAGATGGCTGGAAGTCCCTGTGTTTCCGGCTCCGGAAGATTTTGCAGAGCGGCTGGCTGCCTGTGCGGCGGAAGCCAGATAGGCTTTCTCCTGCGTCTCCCTCTTTTCCAGATAATAATCGTAGTTTCCAATATAATTAATCAGTGTTCCCATCGTCAGATCGAGAATCCGGGTCGCAGTTTTGTTGATGAAATATCGGTCATGGGAGACGTAGAGAACGGTTCCGGTATAATGAACCAGCGCGTTTTCCAGAATCTCCTTCGAGGCGATATCCAGATGGTTGGTCGGCTCATCGAGGATCAGGAAGTTCGCCTCCGAGAGCATCAGCTTCGCCAGGGAAACACGTCCGCGTTCGCCGCCGCTCAGATCGCGGATGCGCTTAAAGACATCGTCGCCGGTGAAGAGAAATGCCGCCAGCACATTTCGGATCTGCGTGTTGTTCATATCCGGGTAGGTGTCCTGCAGCTCGTCAAAGAGCGTCTTGTCCATGTGCAGAACCTGGTGTTCCTGATCGTAGTAACCGATATGCACCTTGGAACCTAACCGGATCTCGCCGTTGTCCGGGGTCAGAAGACCGTTGATCATCTTGAGAATTGTGGTCTTGCCGGTTCCGTTGTTGCCGATGATGGCGATGCGCTCGCCGCGTTTTATCTCAAAGTTAAGATCCGTGAAGAGTGTCATGCCGTCGAAACTCTTGGCAAGCTCACGGACGGAGAGAACGTCATTTCCGCTGGTGACGCACGGTTCCAGCGTAATGTGCATCGCGTCGTTGATTTCGGTTGGTTTTTCCAGAAGATCCATCTTGGAAAGCATTTTTTCACGGCTCTCGGCGCGCTTGATGGATTTCTCACGGTTAAAGGATTTGAGTTTGGTGATAACCTCCTCCTGATGGCGGATCTCCTGCTGCTGGTTTAAGTAAGCCTTGAGCACACCGGCGCGGATGATCGCTTTTTTCTCGCTGTAGGCGGTGTAATTGCCCTGGAAAGAGGTGGCGATGCCGCCGTCCAGCTCGACGATCTTGGTCACGACGCGGTCCAGAAAATAGCGGTCGTGGGCGACGATGATGACCGTCCCGGCGTAGTTCATCAGATAGGTTTCCAGCCACGCGATGGATTCCATGTCGAGGTGGTTGGTCGGCTCGTCCAAAAGGATGATGTCCGGTTTGGAGAGCAGGAGCTTACCGAGGGAGACGCGCGTTTTCTGACCGCCTGAAAGTTCGGAAACCGGTTTGGAAAATTCTTCCTCGACAAAGCCGAGTCCCTTTAAGACACCGGTGATTTCACTCTGCCATGCGTAGCCGTTTAAAAGTTCAAATTCATGGTTTAAGCGGCTGTAAGTGTTGAGCATCGTTTCGAGCTTTTCGCCCTCGGCGTGCTTCATCTGGAGTTCCAGCGTGCGGATCTGCTGTTCCATTTCCAGAATCGGACGTTTGACCTCCAGAAGAGAGTCATAAATGGTGGTCTGGCTATGCAGATCCTGGTGCTGTGCCAGGTAACCGAGGGTTTTGCCCTTGGCGATGGTCACGGAGCCCTCGTCTGCTGCGAGTTCTCCGACAATTATTTTTAAAAGAGTCGATTTACCGGCTCCGTTGATGCCGACGATGGCGGCTTTTTCGTGATCTTCTACATGAAACGATACGTGTTTGAGGATTTCCTCTGTACCGAATGCTTTTGAAATATTGCTGCAAGATAAAATCATAGATTCCTCCTGTGGTTGTATCCATGTATTTTGGTTAAAAATATACCGTCAATCTCAAATTATAATATAAATAAAGAAGCAATGCAAGAATGAGAACGGTTAATGGCTGTTTCTGGTCAGAAAATTTTGCGAAATACAATGTAAAATCCCTCATATGAAATAAAAAAATTGACAATTATTTATCATATGACTATAATAAATTTATCAGATTGTCCGAAGGTTTGCGTAAACCATATGGACAACGTTAGAGGAAAGAAAGGTGGAAGAAAGCCGTGGAACAGAAAGAGATATCTAAAGCGGTCATTTCTAGGCTACCCAGATACTATCGTTACTTGGGCGAATTGCTCGAGGAGGGAGTAGAGAGAATCTCATCGAATGATTTGAGTATCCGCATGAAGGTGACAGCGTCCCAGATTCGTCAGGATCTGAATAATTTCGGCGGATTTGGTCAGCAGGGATATGGTTATAATGTAAAGTATTTATATTCGGAGATTGCCCGGATTCTGGGAATTGACCGTCAGCATAACCTAATTATTATCGGTGCGGGAAATCTGGGTCAGGCGATCGCGAATTATACGAATTTTGAGCGGCGTGGTTTTTTAATCAAAGGCATGTTTGATGTGAATCCGCGTCTGGTCGGTCTGGTAGTCCGTGGAGTGGAGATCCGCGGTATTGAGGATCTGGAGCAGTTTATCAAGGACAATGAAGTGCAGATCGCAGCACTGACGATTCCGAAGTCGAAAGCGCCGGAGATTGCGGATCGGCTTGTCAAAGCCGGAATCAAGGCGATCTGGAATTTTGCCCATACAGATTTACAGGTTCCAGATGACGTTGTGGTGGAAAATGTCCATCTGTCGGAGAGCCTGATGCGCCTTTCTTACCGCGTATGCAGCATGCAGGATCAGAAAGCGAGAGAAGAAGCGCAGAGAAAGCAGGAAGAGGCAGCTGGTGCTGGAGAAATAAAATGATCGTCGGAATTGGTACGGATCTGGTAGAGATAGAGCGAATCAAAAAAGCCTGTGAAAAAGAGGCTTTTTTGGTGCGTGTATATACAGAAGAAGAGCGTCGGCAGGCTGGGGGAAATGCGTCCCGGCTCGCCGGCGATTTTGCGGTAAAAGAGGCAGTCTCGAAGGTGTTTGGAACAGGCTTTCGGGGCTTTGGACTGCTGGATATAGAAGTGCTTCGGGACGAGTTTGGAAAACCGTGGGTGCAGCTTCACGGGGGAGCGAAGAAACTTGCGGACAGCCTGAAAATCACCCGGATTCACGTGTCGATCACGAATACAGGCAGTCTTGCATCCGCGTACGCAGTCGGAGAGGGGGAATGGAAATGAGACGTCTGGTGACAGGAAAACAGATGAAAGAGATAGATGGATATGCAATCCGGAAAGTGGGGATACCCTCTCTGGTACTGATGGAGCGAGCGGCGCTGGCGGTTGCAGACGAGATGGAAAAACGGTATGGGAAGCTTTCAGGGCAGAGGCTTCTGGTATTTTGCGGAACGGGCAATAACGGTGCGGACGGCGCGGCGCTGGCTAGGATTCTCTTTCTGCGCGGCGCGCTTCCGACGGTGCTCACGGTCGGTGACAAGGCGCACTGGACGGGGGAGATGACCTGTCAGGTGGCGATTGACCGGAATCTGGGGATCCCGGTGGAGGCGTTTGAAAATTATGTGCCGGGGCATGTGGAGATCATGGTGGATGCGATCTTTGGTGTGGGTCTTTCCAGAGAGGTCGGCGGTGAATTTGCCGAGGCGATCCGTTTTATGCGTGAGCAAGAGCCAAAGGCGGTAGTTGCGGTTGATATTCCGTCCGGCGTCAGCTCAGAGACAGGGGCGGCGCTTGGCGAGGCAGCTGAGGCGGATCTGACCGTTACTTTCGGCTATGAGAAGCTGGGAATGGTGTTCTATCCGGGACGGAAGCTGTGCGGCGAGATTGTGATTGCCGACATCGGGTTTCCGGCGTATACAAAATATGAAGGGCATACCTATTTTGCCTATGATCCGGAGGATCAGAACCAGATCCCGAAACGGCGGGCAGACGCCAACAAGGGAACGTATGGAAAAATCCTGATCGCAGCCGGTTCGGAGGGGATGTGCGGCGCAGCGTATTTGAGCGCCCTGGCCGCGTACCGGATGGGCGCGGGACTTGTGAAGATCCTGACCGTCCGGGCAAATGTGCCGATTCTGCAAAATCTCCTTCCGGAGGCGATCCTGACGCCGTATGATCCGGAACAGGCACAGACAGATCCGGCAGGTTTTAAGAGCCTGGTGGAACAGGAGTGCGGCTGGGCGAGCGCGATCGTGCTGGGACCGGGACTGGGAAAGGAAGCCCATGTCGCAAGTCTGGTGCAGAACGTGCTGCTTTCCGCCTATGTGCCGATCATTGTGGATGCGGATGGATTAAATGCTGTCGCACAGCATCCGCATTTGTCCGGGTATTTTACGGAAAATGTGATCGTTACTCCGCATCTGGGAGAGATGGCGCGTCTGACGGGACGTTCGATTGAGGAACTGAAACGGGATCTGGTCGAGTCAGCGGTGCGGTATGGCGAAGAAAAAGGCGTGACCTGCGTGCTCAAGGATGCCGTGACGGTGACGGCGGGGCGCGATGGCAATGTGTATATCGGCGACAGCGGCTGCGCCGCGATGGCAAAGGGCGGTTCCGGCGATGTGCTGACCGGTGTGATTGCCGGGCTTCTGGCGCTGGGATTTTCAGAGGATGAAGCGGCGGCGCTCGGTGTGTTCCTGCACGGAAGAGCCGGGGCGGCAGCTGCCTGTAAAAAGGGAGAGCATTCCGTGCTGGCAAGAGATATCGCGGACTGTCTGCTTGAAAAGATAGATTGAAAATAAAAAGGAAGACAAAAAGATGGAAAAAGCATATACAATGGCAGAAGAACCATATACCCGGATTTATGCGCGGATTGACCTGGATGCGATTGTGAAAAATATGGAGGCGATGCGCGAAAATCTTCCGGCAAAAACGAAGATGATCGGCGTGGTTAAGACGGATGGTTACGGTCACGGGGCTGTCCCGGTGGCGAAGACGATCGCGCCGTTTGTCTGGGGCTATGCGGTGGCAACCTTGGAGGAAGGACAGAACCTGCGCCGCCACGGCATTGACAAACCGATTCTGGTGCTTGGCAGCACGCACCCGCGGCATTTTGCGGAATTGATTGAGGACGATATCCGTCCAGCGATCTTTGAGGAAGATAAGGCAGAGCTGCTCTCAAAACTTGCGGTTTCGATGGGAAAGACGGCGAAAATGCATATTGCGCTCGATACCGGCATGGGACGAATCGGATTTCACCCGGATGAAAATAGCCTGAAAGAGATAGAGCGGATTGCAAAGCTTCCGGGCATTGAGATCGAGGGAATGTTTACACATTTTGCGCGTGCTGACGAGGCGGATAAGGCATTTACCCATTTACAGTATGAGCGGTACCAGAAATTCCATGAAGGTCTGGAAGCTGCAGGCGTTCATATTCCGATGTGCCACTGTGCGAACAGCGCGGCGATCATGGAACTGCCGCGGATGGGACTGGATGCGGCGAGAGCCGGTATCACGGTATATGGTCTGTATCCGTCGGATGAGGTAGAGCGGAACATGAAGATTTACCCGGCGATGGAGATCCGCAGCTTTATTACCTATGTTAAGGAAGTGGAGCCGGGCACGCCGATCAGCTACGGCGGAACCTTTGTGACGGACCGTCCGATGCGGATTGCGACGATTGGCGCCGGATACGGCGATGGCTATCCGAGAAATCTCTCTGGAAAGGGTTATGTCCTGATTCATGGACACCGCGCACCGATTCTGGGACGCGTCTGCATGGATCAGTGCATGATCGATGTGACCGATATCCCGGAGGCTGCTGAGGACACGCGGGTAACGCTGGTCGGACGCGACGGAGACGACGAGATCACGATGGAAGAGCTGGCGGAATGGAGTGGCGGTTTCCACTATGAGATCCCATGCGTGCTTGGAAAACGTGTGCCGCGCGTGTACGTGAGAGGTGGAAAGATCGTCGGGAAAAAGGATTATAATGATGATCGGTATGAGGATTTTATGGAGTAAAGCCGGTGTTTGAACCATTTAGAAAAAGGATTCATAAGATAAAGTAGATAGCTTCGGCAAAGCCGGGAACCTGGACTGCCGGATGCATTTATGGGACGACCCGCGTATAGGCGGTGTAAATCTGTCCATACTAACGGTATAAACGGACTGTGGAGCTGTGAAAGTACAAAGCAGTTATTTATATCTTAAAATAGTTTGGACGGAGTGTGAATCGAGTGATTATCAGACGAGGAGATATTTATTACGCAGATTTAAGACCGGTCATCGGCTCAGAGCAGGGCGGCGTCCGCCCGGTGCTGGTCATCCAGAATGATATCGGCAACAAGCACAGCCCGACCGTGATCTGCGCGGCGATCACATCAAAGATGAACAAAGCCAAGCTGCCGACGCATGTGGAATTAAACACGCGCCGCTGTGCGATGGTGAGGGATTCGGTCATTTTACTGGAACAACTCCGCACGATCGATAAGCAGCGGCTGAAAGAGAAAATCTGTCATATCGACGGGGCGCTTTTACAGGAGGTGGACCGTGCGCTGAAGGTCAGTCTGGAACTGGATACATAAAATCAGCCGCGAACCCCTTGTCAAGCATACAGAATGGTGTTAAAATAGTTAAGATGCAGCTTTTTAGTGCCGAAATCGGCGTGATATAAAAGCTGATGAGCGAAAAGATACAACAAAGAAGATAGAAAGAGGAGTGTTATTTTATGTCAGGACATTCAAAGTTCGCCAATATTAAGCACAAAAAAGAGAGAAACGACGCAGCAAAGGGAAAAATCTTTACCGTTATCGGCCGTGAGATTGCCGTAGCTGTTAAGGAAGGTGGTTCGGATCCGGCAAACAACAGCCGCCTGCGTGATGTGATTGCAAAAGCAAAAGCGAACAATATGCCGAACGATACCATCGATCGTGGTATCAAGAAAGCAGCCGGAGATGCAAACTCTGTCAATTACGAGAATCTTACATACGAGGGATATGGTCCGAATGGCGTCGCTATCATCGTAGATACCCTGACCGACAACAAGAACCGTACCGCAGCGAATGTCCGCAGCGCATTTACCAAGGGCGGCGGAAACGTAGGTACTCCGGGCAGCGTGTCCTTCATGTTTGATAAAAAAGGTCAGATCATCATCGACAAAGAAGAGTGCGAGATGGATCCAGATGAGCTGATGATGCTTGCACTGGATGCGGGAGCTGAGGATTTCTCCGAGGAGGAGGACAGCTACGAAGTGATCACCGCACCGGAAGATTTCTCTGCAGTCCGCGAGGCGCTGGAGAAGGCTGGCGTTCCGATGATGGAAGCAGACGTTACCATGATTCCGCAGAACTGGGTAGAGCTTACCGATGAGGAATCCATCAAAAAGATGCAGAGGATCCTGGATCTTCTGGATGAGGATGATGACGTACAGGCTACTTACCATAACTGGGATGAGTAATTGATATCATATTTGATATAGATTTTAAAAAAATAAAGATACGATTCATATAAAAACTGTCGCTGGAATACAATGGCGGGCTGGACTTTTCAAAGAAGAGGGCTGGCAGCCGGATGTATTTGGCGGCAGTTTTTGTGTAATAGGAATTTCCTTGGAGACACATTCGTTTTTATTTTGCAAATTTTATGGAAGCGTTAAAGAAAAAAATACCATGTCCGGCAGCAATAAACTTGCCTGAACATGGTATTTACTCGTATTTTATCTACTAGTTGCTTGTATAATGATAGCTGTCTAACAGCTGTGCCTTCATATGCCACAGCTCGTTGGAGAGATCCACATGAATCTCATGCGGGTTTACCAGACGGCGGGACTCATCCCACAGCGTCTCCTGTTCTTTCTTGCAGTATTCGCGGATGTCCATAACCTTTGGAGACTCGTAAACGCATTTGCCGTTTTTGAAGATTGGAACGAGAAGTTCGCGCATGGTGTAGGTGCCCGGCGCGAGGTGTGTCTTTTTCCATGTCTCGATCGGATCGAAGAGCAGAAGGGAATTCTTCTCATCGAACTCTTCATCCACGAGACAGATCAGATCTGCGATAATCTTGCCAGTCTCCTTGTCATAGATTCGCTGGATGGTCTTGTTGCCCGGATTGGTAACCTTTTCTGTATTTTCCGAAAGCTTGATCTTCGGGATAAATTTGCCTGTGTGACGGTCCTTGATGGCAGCCAGCTTATAAACGCCGCCGAAGGAAGGGCAGTCCTTGGAGGTGATGAGGTTTGTGCCGACACCCCAGGACGTGATGGCAGCGCCCTGAATCTTCAGGCTGTCGATCAGGTATTCATCCAGATCGTTGGAGGCGGAGATGACTGCATCCGGGAATCCGGCGTCATCCAGCATCTTGCGGGCTTTCTTGGAAATATATGCAAGGTCGCCGCTGTCGAGGCGGATGCCGTAGAAAGTCAGCGGGATACCGGCGTCGCGCATCTCCTGGAAGACGCGGATCGCGTTCGGAACACCGGAACCCAGGGTATCATAGGTATCGGCTAACAGGATGCAGGCACTCGGATAGAGCTTTGCATAAGCGCGGAACGCAGTCAGCTCATCCGGGAAACTCATGATCCAGCTGTGTGCGTGGGTTCCCTTGACCGGAACGTCAAATAGTTTTCCGGCCAGTACATTGGAAGTGCCGATACAGCCGGCGATCATGGCAGCGCGGGCGCCATAGGTACCGGCGTCAGCACCCTGCGCGCGGCGAAGCCCAAACTCCATAATTCCGTCCCCGCGTGCGGCGAAGACGATACGGGATGTTTTGGTCGCGATCAGGCTCTGGTGGTTGATGATATTTAAGATGGCAGTCTCAACCAGCTGTGCTTCCATGATTGGCGCGATGACCTTGACGAGAGGCTCGCGCGGGAAGACAACGGTGCCTTCCGGGATTGCGTAAATGTCACCCGAAAATTTGAAATTGTGAAGATATTCGAGGAAATCTTCATCAAAAATGCCGAGTCCGCGTAAGTATTCGATGTCGGCATCATCGAAGTGAAGATTTTTCACATAGTCAATGACCTGCTCTAAGCCGGCGCAGATGGAAAACGCATTTCCATCCGGGTTTGTGCGGTAGAACGCATCAAAAATGACGGTTTCGTTGGCATCTTTCTCCCGGAAATAGCCCTGCATCATCGTCAGTTCATACAGGTCGGTCAATAGGGTAAGGTTTCTTGGCTCCATAATATTCTCCTTTGTTGCGAAAGACGGCTGCGGGCACGCCCTTCTTTTTATATATAGTATACTTCATTGTTTATATTTGCAATGAATGTCTGTGTCTGTTTTTTAAAGTAAATACAGACATATTTTATATACTATACCATAAAATCAGGGGAATGGCAAAATAATGATAATTTTATAACATGTGAATCATATCCGAAACATTCCTTGACAACCATCTGGAAAAAAGATACAATGTCCATGTTAGTGATTTGATTACTAATTACGATAGGAAAAGCAATGATGGAGACAGTAGCGCCGCACAGAAAGCGGGAGCGAGGCAGGGACGGTGAGAGCCTGCTGTGAGTAAAGCGGATGCGAAGATCACTCCGGAGCTTCGGACTGAACCATTTTTGGAAGTCTGAGCGCCGTTTCTGACAGCGCCCGGAAGGAAAATTCAGTAAGTACCGACGGTTTCCTCCGTTATAGGGAGCGCATATAAAGGTATGCAGTAATAGGTGGTTAAAAGCAAGTGGGCCCTTGTCCTGTTACAGGATGGGTCCATTTTTATTTCATAGAAAAAGACGTTCTATGAAATAAAAACTTTATTTCATATTTTTAGGAGGAATTTATCATGTACAACAAAGTTCCGGCAAACATGAATTTCGTGGAACGTGAAAAGAACATTGAGAAGTTCTGGGAAGATGAGCAGATTTTTAAGAAGAGTATCGACAGCCGTAAGCAGGGACCGACCTATACATTCTATGACGGACCGCCTACCGCAAACGGCAAGCCGCACATCGGACACGTGCTGACCCGTGTTATCAAGGATATGATTCCGAGATACCGCGCGATGAAGGGCTACATGGTTCCGAGAAAGGCTGGATGGGATACCCACGGTCTTCCGGTTGAGCTGGAAGTAGAGAAGATGCTGGGACTGGACGGCAAGGAGCAGATTGAGCAGTATGGTCTGGAGCCGTTCATCGAGCACTGTAAAGAGAGTGTCTGGAAATACAAAGGAATGTGGGAAAAATTCTCCAACACCGTTGGTTTCTGGGCAGACATGGAGCATCCGTATGTTACCTACCACAACAGCTTCATTGAGTCTGAGTGGTGGGCATTAAAAGAAATCTGGAACAAGGGACTTCTTTATAAGGGCTTCAAGATCGTACCGTACTGCCCGCGCTGCGGCACCCCGCTGTCCAGCCATGAGGTGGCACAGGGATATAAGGACGTCAAAGAGCGTTCTGCGATTGCTAAATTCCCGGTAAAGGGCGAAGATGCATACATTCTTGCATGGACGACCACCCCGTGGACACTTCCGTCCAACGTGGCGCTCTGTGTAAATCCGGACGAGACATATGTAAAGGTAAAAATGAAAGAGGATGGCACGGTTTATTATATGGCGCAGGCGCTGTGTGATACCGTTCTGGGCGAGGGCACTTATGATGTCCTGGAAACCTTTGTCGGAAAAGATCTGGAATATAAAGAGTATGAGCCATTATTTGACTATGCCGTAGCAACCTGTGAAAAACAGCATAAGAAAGCATTCTACATTGTCTGCGATAATTATGTAACACTGACCGATGGTACCGGTGTCGTACACATTGCGCCGGCATTTGGTGAGGATGACTCTAAGGTCGGCAGAAAATATGACCTTCCGTTCGTACAGTTGGTAGACGGCAAGGGCGAGATGACGAAGGAGACTCCGTGGGCTGGTATGTTCTGCAAGAAAGCCGATCCGGAGGTTCTGAAAGCATTAAGAGAAAGCGGACTTCTGTTCTCTGCACCGGTATTTGAGCATAGCTACCCGCACTGCTGGCGCTGCGATACACCACTTATCTACTATGCACGTGAATCCTGGTTCATCAAGATGACCGCAGTCAAGGATGACCTGATCCGCAACAACAACACGATCAACTGGATTCCGGAGAGCATCGGTAAAGGGCGTTTCGGCGACTGGCTGGAGAATGTCCAGGACTGGGGCGTGAGCCGTAACCGTTACTGGGGAACTCCATTAAATATCTGGGAGTGCGAGTGCGGCTGCCAGCACGCGATCGGAAGCCAGGCAGAATTAAAATCTATGAGCCCGAACTACACGGAGGTTGTGAAAAAATATGCAAAAGAGATGGATCAGGAGGCAAATGGAGAGGTTGAGCTTCACCGCCCATTCATCGATGATGTGACGATCACCTGCCCGAAGTGCGGCAAACAGATGCACCGTGTACCGGAGGTTATCGACTGCTGGTTTGATTCCGGTTCCATGCCATTTGCACAGCATCATTATCCATTTGAAAATAAAGAACTGTTTGAGCAGCAGTTCCCGGCAGATTTCATCTCCGAGGCGGTTGATCAGACGCGTGGATGGTTCTACTCCCTGTTAGCTATCTCGACCCTGATCTTTAACAAGGCGCCGTACAAGAATGTTATCGTTCTGGGGCATGTCCAGGATGAGAACGGACAGAAGATGAGTAAGTCCAAGGGCAACGCGGTTGACCCGTTCGATGCACTGCAGACTTACGGCGCTGATGCGATCCGCTGGTATTTCTACATTAACAGTGCACCGTGGCTGCCGAACCGTTTCCACGGAAAAGCCGTTATCGAGGGACAGAGACGTTTCATGGGTACTCTCTGGAATACCTATGCATTCTTTGTACTCTATGCGAATATTGATAATTTTGACGCAACCAAATATACACTGGAATACGATAAACTTCCGGTTATGGACAAATGGCTGCTGTCTAAGTTAAACAGCCTCATCAAAGAGGTGGACGACGATCTGGGCAACTACCGCATTCCGGAGGCTGCAAGAGCGCTCCAGGATTTCGTCGATGATATGAGTAACTGGTATGTCAGAAGAAGCCGTGAGCGTTTCTGGGCGAAGGGCATGGAGCAGGATAAGATCAATGCGTACATGACACTCTACACCGCACTGGTAACTGTAGCGAAGGTAGCGGCTCCGATGATTCCGTTCATGACCGAAGACATTTACCAGAATCTGGTTCGCAGTCTGGATAAAGAGGCACCGGAGAGCATCCATCTGTGCGATTTCCCGGTTGCAAATGAGGCGCACATCGACAAGGACCTGGAAGCGAAAATGGAAGAAGTCCTGAAGGTTGTCGTTCTGGGTCGTGCAGCAAGAAATACTGCTAACATCAAGAACCGTCAGCCGATCGGACGTATGTTCGTGAAGGCAGAGACCGCTCTGCCGGAGTTCTATCAGGAAATCATCCAGGATGAGCTGAATGTGAAGAAGGTAGAGTTCACGGATGATGTCCGCGCATTTACCTCCTACAGCTTCAAGCCGCAGCTTCGTACCGTTGGACGCAAGTATGGCAAGTATGTAAACGAGATCAAAGAGATTCTTGCAGGTCTGGACGGAAATCAGGCGATGGATACCTTAAATGAAACCGACCTTTTAAGCTTTGAGACGCAGGACGGTACAAAGGTAGAGCTGGCAAAAGAAGATCTTCTGATTGACATGGCACAGGTACCGGGCTTTGTATCTGAGGGTGACAATTTCGTTACCGTTGTTCTGGATACTAATCTGACACCGGAACTCATCGAAGAGGGCTTTGTCCGTGAGATCATCAGTAAGATTCAGACGATGCGTAAGGAAGCCGGTTTTGAGGTAATGAACCATATCAACGTCTTCCAGGACGGAAATGATAAACTTGCAGAAATTTTAAAGAAGCATACAGAGGAAATCAAGAAAGAGGTTCTGGCTGATAATATCCTGATTGGCACCATGAGCGGATACACAAAAGAGTGGGATATCAATGGCGAAAAAGGTATGTTTGGTGTTGAGAAAACGACTGACTGATGTGCCTGGCGGGAAACCGTGATACTACGAATATTAGGAGGACAGGATGCGCGAGATCAGCAAAGAAGAGTTTAAAAAGAGTATTATCGAAAATGTAAAGAACCAGTACCGCAGAACGATCGACGAGGCGACACCGCAGCAGATATTCCAGGCTGTGTCCTATGCGATCAAGGATGTGATTATCGACGACTGGATTGCAACTCAGAAGCAGTTTGACGAGACAGGCGCAAAGAAGGTATATTACCTTTCTATGGAGTTTCTGATGGGACGTGCGCTTGGTAACAATATCATCAACCTGGGTGCGAAAAAAGCAGTGAAGGAAGCACTGGAAGAGCTGGGTTTTGACCTCAATGCGATTGAGGATCAGGAGCCGGATCCGGCACTTGGAAACGGCGGTCTGGGGCGTCTGGCAGCATGTTTTCTGGATTCCCTGGCAACGCTTGGTTATCCGGCTTACGGCTGCGGCATCCGTTACCATTATGGTATGTTCAAGCAGAAAATTAAAGACGGCTACCAGGTGGAGGTGCCGGATGAGTGGCTGAAAAACGGTTATCCGTTCGAGCTTCGCCGCCCGGAGTATGCGACCGAGGTTAAATTTGGCGGTTATGTCAAGACCGAGTGGGACGGTGAGCGCAACCATTTTGTACAGGAAGGTTATCAGTCTGTTCTGGCAGTTCCGTATGATATGCCGATTGTCGGCTACGGCAACAACGTAGTCAACACCCTGCGTATTTGGGATGCACAGCCGATCGACACGTTCAGCCTTTCTGCATTTGACAAGGGTGATTACCAGAAGGCGGTCGAGCAGGAGAATCTGGCGAAGAACCTGGTTGAGGTCCTTTATCCGAACGACAACCACTATGCGGGTAAAGAGCTGCGTCTTAAACAGCAGTATTTCTTCATTTCTGCCAGCTTACAGGTTGCTCTGAAGAAATTCAAAGAGACAAACGATGATATTCACAAACTGCCGGAGAAGATCGTATTCCAGATGAACGATACGCATCCGACCGTGGCAGTTGCTGAGCTGATGCGCCTGCTGCTGGATCAGGAAGGCTTAAACTGGGATGAGGCGTGGGGTATCACAACAAAATGTTGTGCATACACCAACCACACTATCATGGCAGAGGCGCTGGAAAAATGGCCGATCGAGCTGTTCTCCCGCCTGCTTCCGCGTGTATACCAGATTGTGGAAGAGATCAACCGCCGTTTTCTGATCGAGGTACAGAATAAGTACCCGAATAACTACGAGAAAGTTAAAAAGATGGCGATCATCTTTGACGGTCAGGTCAAGATGGCGCATCTGGCGATCGTAGCCGGATATTCCGTCAACGGTGTGGCAAAACTTCACACCGAGATTCTGAAAAATCAGGAACTGAAAGATTTCTACGAGATGATGCCGGAGAAATTTAACAATAAGACAAACGGTATCACCCAGCGTCGTTTCCTGCTGCATGGCAACCCGCTTCTGGCAGACTGGATCACGGAGCAGATTGGCGACGAGTGGATTACCGATCTTCCGCACCTGGCAAAATTAAAAGTATACGTCGATGATCCGAAATTCCAGCAGGAATTTATGAACATCAAGTACCAGAATAAACTGCGCCTGGCAAAATACATCAAGGAGCACAACGGCATCGACATTGATCCGCGTTCCATTTTCGATGTACAGGTAAAACGTCTCCATGAGTACAAGAGACAGCTTTTAAATATCCTTCATGTAATGTACCTGTATAACCAGCTCAAAGACAATCCAAACATGGATATGGTTCCGAGAACCTTTATCTTTGGTGCGAAAGCAGCGGCAGGTTACCAGATTGCCAAGAAGACGATCAAACTGATTAACTCCGTAGCAGATGTTATCAACAATGATAAATCCATCAATGGTAAGCTGAAAGTTGTGTTTATCGAAGATTACCGCGTTTCCAACGCAGAATTGATTTTTGCGGCAGCGGATGTCAGCGAGCAGATTTCCACCGCCAGCAAGGAGGCGTCCGGTACCGGCAACATGAAGTTCATGCTGAACGGTGCGCTGACGCTGGGCACGATGGATGGTGCGAACGTGGAGATCGTCGAGGAGGTAGGCAAGGAGAACGCATTTATCTTCGGTCTGAGCGCTGACGAGGTTATCAATTATGAGAACAACGGCGGTTACAATCCGGAGGAGATCTTCAACACCGACCAGGATATCCGTCGCGTGCTGATGCAGCTCATCAACGGCTACTATTCACCGCAGGATCCGGAGCTGTTCCGCGATATTTACAATTCTCTGTTAAATACAAAGAACAGTGCCAAGGCAGATACCTACTTCATCCTGAAAGATTTCCGTTCCTATGCGGAAGCACAGAAACGCGTCGAGGCAGCTTACCGTGACGAGAACTGGTGGGCGAGAGCAGCCATGCTCAACACAGCAAGCGCTGGTAAATTCTCTTCTGACCGTACCATCGAGGAGTATGTGCGCGACATCTGGCATCTGGAGAAGATCCATGTGGACGATGATGATGTAAAGGCACTGTAAAAGGAGTAAAAAGAGGGAGGACGCACTATGAGAGGATACAGAAAAAGACCGGGGACACAAGGATTTTCGGTTCCTCTTGTGGGTGCTTCCCTCTTTTTTATCATTTCGCTGTTTTTGTTTGCTTCTTATAAAAACAGCGCCTATCAGCAGGCGAAAAAGGAAATCTATTCGCTTTATACGGCGAACCGGGCGTTTGATCTGGATGAGGTGTATCAGGACGGTCTGACGGCGATCTACACGAAAGAGTATGGAAAGACGGCAACCGAGGCTGGATGCGAGGCGCTGGAGCAGACGGGGCTTCCGTATGTTCTTTTATTATCGCAGTTTTCCGCACCGGTGGAACGCGTGTATGTGACGAACTGCCAGCTGACCGAGACGGGACGGGAGAAGAAGGCACGGACGTATGACTACACGGTTTCGGTGCGTTTCTGCCTGGAAAAAGGCGATGAGGTGCTGGCACCGGAGAAGACGATGGACTTTCATGGAACTGTGGTGATGAAGAAAAAGGGATGGTTCCGCTGGCTGCTGGATGGTGTGACGCTGGGGGAGTAAAAGAATGATAGAGGGGAAACTGGAAGAGACTGCAAAGGGCGGCGGAGGAAAAGCCGGAGCGTAGACTTGTGATATTTTTTGAGTGCCTGTCATAAGATAAGGAAGGCAGAGAAAAGAAGCAGGTTTGTAAGGCATTGAAACCATAAGTTTACTGGTATGGCAAAACAGAAAATGCGTGAAACCGTACTGGAACAGTCAAAACAGGAGAACCGAAATGAAGAAGAGAACTGCCGCCGTACTGGCGGCTTTTTTGATCCCATATATCACAACACTGGCAGTTTCCGGGCGTGTGCAGGGGGCGGATGGAGGAAAAATCGGAGGAAATTCAGATAGAACATCTGGAGGGGGAAGTCAGACGGATGGTCGGCAGATCCTTCTGGATCGGGAGGATGGCGTCCGCAACAACGGAACCGGGTATGCTGTCCCGCTGGAAGAATATCTGATCGGTCTGACTGCAGTGCAGATTCCGGACGGCTATCCGAAGGAGGCAGTCAAGGCGCAGGCAATTCTGGCGCGGACGGCGCTGTACCGGGAGATGGACGGGGCGGATTCGATCGAGGAATCGGCGTTAGATATGGATTATCTGGAGCCGGAGCAGATCGAGAGCCGGTTTGAGGCGGCTGGAATGCCGGAATATTACCAGACGATCTGTGGGGCGGTGCGGGAGAGCGCAGGACAGACGGCGATCTGGGCTGGGGATTATATTGAGCCGCTGTTTCATGCAGTGAGCGCGGGGCGGACGCGCGAAGGGGATGAGGCGCATCCGTATCTGGCGTCGGTTGCGGCAAAGGAGGATGAGGGCGCTGGCGGCTACCTGACGCGGCAGGGCATGACACGGGAAGAACTGAAAAAACGTCTGGAAGAAGGACTGAATGCATTGGGAGAACACCCGGATCTGGAAAATCTGGAAGAAGATCGGATTCTGGAGGAGATTCAGATCGTGAAACGGGACAGCGCCGGTTATGTGGAAACAGTGCAGATTGGGGCGGAGACGTACAGCGGGGACGCGGTGCGCTATGCGTTAGGCGTGCCGTCGCCAGCTTTTTCCCTCGAGGAAGACGGGGACGAAATCCGCTGTGTTACTTATGGGCGCGGGCATGGTTACGGGTTGTCGCAGTACGGGGCGGGACTCATGGCGGAGAATGGGAGCAGTGCGGAAGAAATTTTAAAGCATTATTTTAAAAATATTCAAATCGTTTCTGAATAAAACGATTCACTTCGGCAAGACTAATACCGAGGTGATAAACGTGAAAAATAAAGTAAGACAGTTATTCAGGGACAAACTTGTTCTGGTAATGACAGTGCTTGGTCTGCTGACAATCGTAGCCGCAGCAGGAACCGTAAAAATTCGAAAAGATAATGCGCAGGATGGAAGAAATCCGTATCTGGATGTGCCGCAGACGGAGGGAATCCTGGCGGAAGAGAGGCCGCAGAACCGTTTAGAAGAAAACGACGGACAGGCGGAAACACGCGCACAGGTGGCAGGAAGTTCGGATGCCTCGTATTCGGTCAATAACCGGGATGAAGCCGATCAGAAGCCGATGGAGGAGGAAAAAGAGAGCAGTCTGGGAGCCGGAGCAGCTGCCGCACGCGCACTTTCCTACAATGGAACCGATCGCTTAAGCTGGCCGGTCCAGGGCAATGTAATTCTCGATTACAGCATGGATTCGACCATCTATTTTCCGACGCTCGATCAATACAAATGCAATCCGGCGCTCATTATCCAGGGCGATGTGAGTGAACCGGTCGCCGCACCCGCCGAGGCGCAGGTAACCGAAGTCGGTTCTAATGAGGAGATCGGCAATTATGTTGTGCTGGATCTGGGAAGCGGCTACACGGCGGTCTGTGGACAGCTCAAGGACGTTCAGGTGGCGCAGAAGCAGTATGTGGCAAAAGATACGATACTCGGATATGTGGCAGAGCCGACCAAATACTATTCGATTGAGGGAAATAACGTATATTTCGAGCTGATGCACGACGGAGAACCGGTGGATGCGCTGGACTATCTGGAATGACAGGCTGAAATGCTGTTTATGATACGCCTTGCAGTCTGGTTCTGGCTGTGGCAGAAATTGGAAATGAAGGGATAAGTTTGTGTTTTGTGACAGGTGGTTTTGAAACAGAAAGCTGCTGTATGAAAACATGAAGACAGGGAATTTTGTTGACTTGATACTGTTTACGGGTAGGCACTTTTGGAACCGAAAGTGCCGTAAGAAAACGTGGTGGCAGCAGGAATTTGCCGTATTTGAATGCGAAGCCACGGCAAATTCCGTTACTGGGCACGCATGTGTGAACAGTAACTTGACTTGAAGCAAGGCGGGCAGCTAATTTGCTCTGCCTTGTTTTTCTGCCAATATTTGATATACTATAGGTAAAGTACGAATATTTTCAAAGATCAAAAGCTGTCAATGTAGGTTATAAATAAAAGTTACGTAACTGTTCAGTACCTTCACAGTCACGCGCAAAAATCCATTAAAAATTGCCTACGGCAATGGGATTTTTGCCTGCTGGTTCATGTTTTCGTACGGTCAGCGCAGTAAATGCGCAGACCTACTGAACAGTTACAAAGTTACTATAAATTGAACGATTTAATAAGGAGGACAAAGATGGAACAGGAATTGTTGAAGAATAATTTTGAACGTCACGGATTTAAAACGAGTTTCTTTGATACAAAGGAGGCTGCGTTGGACTATCTGAAAGATCAGATTTCCGGGAAAAAAGTTGCGATAGGCGGAAGCGTGACGGCACAGGAGATGGGACTTTATGAAGCACTTTCCGAGAAAAATGAGGTGATCTGGCACTGGAAAAAGGCAGGGCGCGAGACGCTTATGGAAGCGAGAAGTGCCGAGGTGTACATAACCAGCGCCAATGGTGTTTCCAAAACCGGAGAACTGGTCAATATCGATGGAACCGGAAACCGCGTGTCGCAGACCTTATTCGGACCGGAAAAAGTATATTTTGTCATTGGAAACAATAAAGTCTGTCCGGATTTGACATCTGCGATGGAACGTGCAAAACAGATCGCAGCACCGAAGAACGCAGCCCGTCTGCAGGTCCAGACCCCGTGTGCGAAAACGGGCGTTTGCGTAGACTGCAACAGCCCGGCACGGATTTGCCATTCGATCGTGATCCTGGAGCGTCCGAGCAATGGGATGGAAGTAGAGGTTGTGTTTGTGGATGAGGAGATGGGTTATTAGGAGCGGAATATAGTTACTGGTCACGGGTATGAACAGTACCGATTATAGAAAAATTTGATGGAAAAATAAGGATTTCTTTATATCTTTTTTGGACGGATTTGGTATAATCAAGAAGAACGAAGGCAGATTTGAACGAAAATATACAAAATCTACAGATACGTATGGGGTACGTATGGGGAAAGATGAAAGGAGAACAGGTAAACCATGAATATATTATTTTTTCTGACACCGAAAAGTGAAGTCATTTATGTGAATGAGGAGGACACGGTTGGGCAGGCAATGGATACGATGGAAAAGTACAAGTATTCTGCGGTGCCGATCATCACGAAGGCAGGGCGTTACGCAGGAACATTAACCGAGGGCGATCTGCTGTGGGGACTCAAAAATAAGACAGATCTGGTGCAGAAAGGACTGGAAAAAGTGCGGATCACTGAGATTCCACGCCGTTCCGATAATCAGCCGGTACTTGTCAATGCGGATATGGAAGATCTTCTGGGAAAGATCATGAACCAGAATTTCGTGCCGGTGCTGGATGATCAGAAAAATTTTATCGGTATTATTACCAGAAAAGATGTTATCAGTTACCTTTGTAAAAAATAGTACATAATGATCGCTCTGTTTTTCAGCGGCGATCGCATTTATATATTTCCTGCATAAGATAAAGTATAACTGCTTTTGTAGGAGAATGAAATATGAATGGTTATCAGGATAACTCCAGCCGGAAAAATGCCTGCCGTTCGGGAATGCCTCTTATGTCATGCCCGGTGGCAGGCATTTCTGGCAATCGCTGCATAAATACTGCACCGCCAACCTGTCCGCCGGAAATACCTTGTGCTGGTTCGGTGCATCCTGTTTTGGAAAATGGGGCATTTTGCCCGCAGGGGCCAGAAATCCGACCTGCCCGCCCGTATCCGCAGACAGGAGGAAACAGGCCGCCGCAGACATTTCTGGGAGGCGGAAATTATCCGGTCGGCATGGGATATGTACCGGTTCAGTCCTGGCAGCAGCCGTATGCGCTGGAAACCGCATTCAGGCGGGGAACTATTTTTCCGGATCTGGATCTGCCGTTTATGATGGGAGGTGCCTGCTGATGAATGAGACTGCCAGAAAATTGATGAAACGGATTGATGATGCCAGCTTTGCAATGGATGATGTGATTCTCTATCTGGACACCCACCCGGATGACAGGAATGCGCTGAATTATTACCGGTATGTGGTGGCACTTCGGAAAGAAGCTGTTAAAGCGTATGAGGCATCGTTTGGACCGCTCACGATCGAGGATGCGGACGATGCATGCACATGGTCCTGGCTTACAGAGCGCTGGCCGTGGGAAGGGGAGGTGTAGCGTATGTGGAGATATGAAAAAAGATTACAATATCCAGTCAATATCAAGACGCCGAATCCGAAGATCGCGCAATATATAATGAGCCAGTATGGCGGTCCTGACGGCGAAATCGGAGCCTCTATGCGCTACCTGTCCCAGCGGTATACGATGCCTTATAAGATGCAGAAAGGACTTCTGACTGACATCGGAACCGAGGAACTCGCCCATATGGAGATGATTGCCGCCATTGTCCAGCAGCTCACGCGCAACCTTACTCCGGCACAGATCGAGTCATCCGGGTTTGGACCATACTATATCGACCACACCACGGCAATCTGGCCGCAAGCAGCAGGCGGAATCCCGTTCAATGCGTGCGAGTTCCAGTCGAAGGGCGATGCGATCACGGATTTATATGAGGATATGGCAGCAGAGCAGAAAGCCCGCACAACCTACGACAATATTCTCCGCGTGGTCAAAGATCCGGAAGTATGCGATCCGATCCGTTTTCTGCGCGAGCGGGAGATTGTACATTTTCAGCGGTTTGGTGAAGCAAACCGGGAAGATTGAAGTAAAAGTTAAAGTTGATAAAAGGCTTGTAAATACAGCGTTTTTAGCAATTATTATTAAATTGTAAAAAAGGATGTAGACTTAAGTAACCCACAAAAATAACATATATGAGATATAACACACCTAATTTTACGAGGTGTGTTTTTTTGTGGATTTTTTTACAAAGGAGGAGGATAAATTATTATGGCAAAAAGGCAAGGTGCATTGGTTTATAGTAGGGATAAGGGGCGTTATGATGTCCGCTTTGGATTAGATGACTATTATGGCGGACTGCATTGCGGCGACTGTATGGACATTAGGCTTAACGGGCGATGGGTGCCGACCCGGATGGAGTATTTTGCGAGGTGGTATCTGATTGGCGTTAATACAGATGCGCTAGATGGCTTAGTGGTGCGTATATGATGGCGCGGCATTACTGCTCTTCACGCGCCCCGCCAAGGGTGGAAAGCGAAAGAATAAGAGTTTTATATGACGAGGAGGAGATACGATGGCATATTTAGGGGCGCTGATGCGACTCAACAATAAATGGCATATACGATATAGTCGCTCTTTGTATGGCTTCCCACTCCGGCGTGATACGGTACTGCATATACGCACCAGTAGCGGTGGATGGGAAGACGGCATATTACGTTATAATTCAGATACGGATATATGGTATCTGGATGGGATTAATTGTAATGTGCTGGATGGATTGATTGTACAAACGGAGGGGATTGTATGAAACGTATAGGAGCGATTGTCTACGATAAGGAGAGGGATTGTTGTATGGTCCGGTACAACGGGGATGTATTTTTAGAGATACCGGATAGGGCAGAACTGTATGTTTTGCATGGTAATGTGTGGCTGCATAGTCAGCTACGACGTTCTATGTGGGGACATTGGTTTTTAGCCGATACAGGTACTACTGATTTAACGGGAGTTTGTGTGATGATTGACATTGACGATGATGGCAAGTATGCACCAAAAATCATTAAAAGATTATGGGATGGATGGAGGCAAAAATGAAAATTGTGAAATATAAAAGACCTATATCTGACTGCCTATTATGTTATATGCGTATTATTGTGCACATATTTATTTTGGCGGTTACCTTACCTGCTGCATATTTTGTTTTGACGCATTATCACAGGGTAACGTTGAGAGAGAGTATGCAGATGATTTTGTACAAACTGGATAAGTGGATGCCGGTGTAATTAGCCCTTGGCTGGTATGGTGTTATATATTACCGCATTGTTTTATATCGTGTTTATTTTATCATGTATTATTTTATTTGCTGCACATAAGTGCAAGCAGAAAATTTAGGTATTAGCGGGCGGAGGTAGGTTTGCATTCGGCTCAGACTGGGGTCTGCCCTCCACGGGCAGATCCCAATCATCCCCGCCTGCAAGCAGGGGCTGGAAATAGCTGTTATTAGGTGCCGATATCGTACGCCCCTGCAAGTGGCAAGATACGCCCGGTGTAATAACACCGGACATCTTGCCAAGGGCGGAGACCGCCCTATGGAACCCACCCTTCGCCCGCTAATAGTTACTTAATAGGAGGGATAGTTTGAAAAAATCATTTATGTTTAACATCCGCATGACACCGCTGGAATATGCCGTTTTAAAAGATAAGTGCAAAAAGTCAGGGATAACGGTTTCGGAATTTACCCGTGTAGCATTGCAGGAAAAGAATGTCATTATGGTAGAGGGAATACCGGAAATGGTAATTGCTTTAAATCGTATTGGAAACAATATAAATCAAATTGCAAGGGCAGTTAATTATGGTCTTTTAATGGGAGTTGAGACAGATATAAAAAAGGCTGCGTTAGATTTAAATAGCATGAAAAATGAATTGCTGCAAATTAGCAGAAAGGTTGATATATGCCGGTGATAAAAATTATACCAAGTAAAACATCTGTGCATGATATTTGGACTTATGTTACACAGGAGAGTAAAACCTCGAAAGATTATATTATTACCTCTGGCTGCGGTATGGAAAATCCAGAACAGGATTTTAATACCTTAAATAGTGCATACGAAAATCCAGAACACAGGAAGGAACGGACGTATTATCATATTATTGTTTCCTACAATACAAAGAACCAGAAAATACCGCCACAGGATATTAAAGAGATGGCAGAAGAATTATGCCGTAAGTCTAAGATTGACTGTTATCAATGGTTTTCCGCTGTCCATTATAAGGACAGACCCAAGCATCTGCATTGTCATATCGTAGTTGGCAATACTGCCATTAGAGATGATAAAGAATTTGGGGTAGAAAAGGGAAAATGCTTTAAATCAAATAATGCATTTAGAAAAAAACTAATGAGGGAGGCAAATCGGATGTGTAAAGAATATGGTTACGAACACAGCATTATATCTGAGCGAGGCAGAGGTGTGCGTGAAACATTGGCAGAGAGGGCGTTAAAAGCCAAAAACAAGAGGATATGGAAAGATGAGCTGAGGATGCAGATAGACGATGCGCGGAGAAACGCAGATAGCTTAGATTCTTTTAGAGATATCATGGAGCGGTCTTATCATGTAAAAGTTATGGAGAATCCAAAAGGCGAACTCCGGTATGTGCCGGAACATTTTGAAAAGAATGATCCGAGTTGCATCAAACCTTGCCATGAACGCAGATTGGGAGGGGCATATAGACGAGAAGAAATTGAAAGGAGCATCGAGAGTAGGCATGAGTGTAGAGAGAAAATCGACCATAAGGAATTTGAGAAAGGAACAGAACTGGAAAGATAATCTTCCACAGCCAGTACTTGATTTTTTTGACGGTAAAAATAATGAAACGTCGCTCAGCGACGAAGAAGAACAGGAGATCCAGCGGCAGCAGGAGGCACTGAGAAAATTGTCAGAAGCATTTTATGAAGGACTGGATGCCAGTAACGCATTAAACAACGAGAGTAAAAAGAAAGGCGAAAATCAGGACATACATATAAAAACTAGGCTGATTCCGGTTGATAAGTGGGAAGAGTATGTAGCGGCTTTCTGGTTTACAATGCAGTTTTCCGGTTTGTTAATTGGAGGTGCTTTTTGGATTTTAGTTCGCGTGTTGTTGTCGTTTACATTTATACATCCAAATAGGCTGACTGATATACTTTCGTTTTTTCCTACGCTTATAATCAGCAAAGAAAATATCAAAAACTGGCTTGCCGGAGAGCGTACCTATTCATGGTTTTCCGTATGTGATCCACAGAAAAAAGAAGAGCGGAGAATGCCATTATACGAACGGCAGAAATTAAACCCACCTGTACCGAAAGAACTGTATGCCGGAGCTGCACCTATGTTTTTTTTCGGAAAGTCGGGACAGCACTATGTAGGACGGCGGGAGAACGGAGAAGGTCATATCGTATGTTTTGGCGGCTCTGGTCTTGGAAAATCGTCCTGTATTGCAATTCCGAGTCTTTACACATGGGATGGAGCGTTACTTGCGATTGATATTAAGGGGGAGTTATCGGAAAACGCCCCATACAGACATAATAATTATGTATTAGATCCGTTTGAGCCGTCCAGCTATGGGTATGATCCGTTTGAGGTACTGGATAACTATGCGGACGATGATATTGTGCATGGTATACAGGATATCGTGTATGCGATACTTCCGGGAAATCCAAAGAGTGATATCAATAATGACTATTGGACAAATAACGCAAGGAGCTATCTGTCTGGGATGTATCTCTGGGCGTATAAGAGAAATATGTCCTTTACGGAGATAAACGAAAAAATTTGCAGCATGACGGCGCGGGAACTCTTAAAAGAGGTGGCGATTGCTCACGATTTGCCCGTTGTGATGCGGTTTCTGGGCGGCTACGTCGAAATGAATGACAAAACCCTTGACTGCATCGTATCAACTGCCAAAACAGCCGTGGAGTTATATGCGGTGGATGGCAGCATCCAGAGCGTCATGAACCGGAAGAAAACAATCCATCCGGGAATGCTGCTGGACGGAGGGCGTATATTTATTAAAATTCCAGAGCAGATGATTGATCCGTGGAGGACATTTTTAAACATGATTGTCAATCAGTTTTTGCGTGAGTGTGCAAAATTCCCGGATAAGGGCGGACAGAGAATCTTATTTTTAATAGACGAGTTTGCTCGTCTGGGGAGAATCCGCAGTATTGAGGACAGCATGACAACCCTGCGGAGTAAAGGGGTTACTATATGCCTTTTGACGCAGTCTATCAGTCAGATTGATGCGATCTATGGGCTGGAACACCGCAGAATCATCATGGATAATGCAGCATATACGCTGGTGCTGTCCGCGAGAGATCCGGCATCTGCGGAAGAAATATCGAAGATGATAGGAAAGGATTGGTTTACAAGAACCTCTATAAGCACCAAGAGGATGGCAGAAAATAACTATACTTATAACAAACAGCTGCTTTACATTGTTCCGCCGGAAAAATTAAGCAATTTGGGAAATGAAATGATAGTGATAAGCAAAGATGGATTTTGTAGGGTAGAGAAAGTTAATATATTTAAAGATTCCTTTCCCTGGAAAGGAAAATAAGCCTTTGTTTGCTTATTGAGATGCTATCATAAGACAGATGTGAATGTCAATGGCACGGGCTACGCCAGCACATTTTGCTGCTCCATTGACATCACACTGTCTTATGCTACTAAGTAACCAAGCAAACCAAAGGGACAGGCTGCGAGGTGTATCGCAGAAAATGAAAGTGTGAGGAAAACAGGATGAGGGAGAGTATTTATATAAAAAATGGGAATTTTTCCCCCTTGCAGGCAGACCGTATTTTATTTGCTTTTGCACCTATAACGTGTGAAAAATTCCGGGGAGAGTGTCCGATAGAAAAAAATCCATTATTGGATGATTATAGGCTTCTGACAAAAATAACTAGAAAAAAGCCCTGTGATAGTGATGAGGGATACTGTGCGTATTTGGCTGGGGAGATCGCAGATAAACAGCCGGTTCCGGCGGTGGAGATGGAATATAGGAGGCAGCAGGACACGTTTAAGTGCCTGAAAGGCGGACATGGGGTGTGCGTGGCGCAGAAATTGAATACAGTTAATCGTGAAAAGTGTGTGGTAAAAGTGAATCTAAAGATATATTTATAGAGAAATAATGATCTAATGAGCTAACGTATGTTAATGCGGTAGCTCATTAGATCATTATTTTTCCTCCTCCTTGCTCTGATGATAGCGGAGGCATTAGGTTTGCGACCTTTGTACTTTATATTTTAAGGCAATAAGCATAGAATAGTCAAGTATAGATTGAAATAGCATTTTTATTTTTTGAACCATATCATTTTCAAAAACTTTCTTTCCTTCTGTATCTATCCTTCCAATGTATTGGCAAACCGTTTCTGGTTCGACCAGATAAGAAATGGCTACAACCATAGGAATTTCTCTTCCTCCAGTAATGAATGAAGTTGATATATAAGTTCCTTCTTTTGAATATAATAGATCTCCTTCTACCCATTGCTTTTCTTCCGGCAGAGTTCTCCATTCTTCCCTTCTTGCTTTGAATAGTATTTCTCGGTTCATCTATCTATTCGCCCTCTTTCGTTTTAATCTTCAAAAGTTATTTTCCACTGACTATCAGCTGGCGCAGGGTGGGTTCCATAAAGCGATCCTTCGCCCTTGGTAAGATGCCCGGTGTTATTACACCGAGCGTATCTTGTCATTTATTATCCTCTGATAAAAATTCGCCCCATTTTTAAATAAAAAATGACAGACTACCGAATAAAAATATTTGATAGTCTGTCACTTTTTATTTCTTATTTATAAGAAGAGTTGAAGTCAATCGCAGTCTTGCCGAAAACAGTTCTTGTAGATCCGAATTTGCTTACCTGAGAAGCATCTGGAATCTGATAGCCTGTTTTATAGCAGTATTCTCCAATTACCTGATATTTAGATGCTTCATCAGTAAATTCAGAAGTATCCCCTAATTGCAACATCATACGATAGCCAGGATTATACTCATATACATCTGCTACTGTAAAATATTTATTCTGGGTCGTTGGTTCATTGGCAAGCCAAACACCATCTACTAAAAACAGCGGATAGGTGTGTCCTACATCTCCCATTTCCATTGTCTGTAATCCAACGCACATTGCCAGCAAATTTGCAGCTTCTGTGTATCCCTGACAAACAGCTTTTCCATTTACTAGACAACCATACGCACCATAGCTCAAAGAGTTGGACCAACCTGTTGTATCCGCTTCATTTGCTGCATCATAATCGTAAGACGCTTTATGAATACGATTACAAATCCGGGTTGCTTTTTCTAAGTCAGATGCGTTTCGCCAATCGAAACTGTTTAAAAAAGTTTCAACTTCGTTTGCAAGATTATTTACTTCTGCTGTTCCCATTGAAGCTGTAGCCGGAAGACCTGCTAATTTGGCTAAAACGTCTATTCCGTTGCCACTTGTTCCTACAAGATATGTAGCATTTTTGTCCTCAACTGCTTTTTGATATACATAACTTAATCCTGTCATTCCTGCCGGAACAACTCCCTTACGAATCATATTAGGACCTGTCCAATACCATACATAGTTTCCATCGTAAGAGTCTAAATAATTTTCAACTCTTCCTTTTAGCGGATACTGTGCATCATAAGACTGTGCTGTATTTGATGCTACTTTCTGTCCCTGGGTCTGAACTACGCCATTAACTGTCCATGCGCCATCTCCGTTTACGGTACAACCGTCTTTTGTGGTATTTGTCAGCAGATAACCGTTTTCATTAAAATAGTAGCTTTCGGAAATTCCATCTTTATTCCCATCAATCCACTGCCATGTATTTTTAGGATAGCTGCCATCATCATTCTGATACCACCAGCCGTTATTATCACTCTTCCATTCTCCGGCAAAAGAAGTTAATGAATAAAATGCACTTAACAAGGTAGCGAGGGTCAAGACCTTAACAATATTCTTTTTCATATATTTTTTCTCCTTATGCGTTCATTAAGGTCGCAATTCCTAATGCCAACGCATATCCGATAAAAATAATGATCAGAATTTGTTAATATTTTAAATTTGATTATATATGTATAGTAACATTATCTAATCAAAAAATCTATTACTTTTTTATTAAAGAAACAGTTTTATCGTTCCTATCAAATATTTTTATTCGGTTTTCAATGTGCTGTTTACAGATTAAATCTGTAAATAGAAAGATTGGGAATTGAACCCAATAAAACATTTTTGGTTTTCTGCATATTTCTTTCCAGCAGCTTTCCTTTTATTTTAATTAATTACGAAATTTTTGTAATCCGAATCGTGCCATTCTGTATCGTTCGGAAAAAAATAGCGTTTTGTTGGGTGATGTTCCAGATTATATCTCATCCATTCTAACGCATCAGACCATTCCAAATAGCTTTTTATCTGGAGAATGTTTTTATTACAATCCTTATAAAACTCTACCACATACTGATAGCGCTCTAATTCATGCCTCACAACATCGAAGCAGGCTTTTACATGGGTCCAGTTGAATCCAACGAAACATTCCCGTCCGCTTTCATCATAAAAATTCATTCTCATTGCATAATCTTTTGGTTTCTGTATACCCTCAGTCTGTTTGATGATTTTTTCAAACGAATCATAATGTTTGAAATACAATTCGAACGCCCAGTAGCTTATTTGATTCAGATATTCTCTATTTTCCCTAATAAAGGCTATTTTATGTCATATATTGTATCATAAAACCTCACTCTATAGGGCTTTTACAAAAATTTTTTCACATGTTTTTCTAGTTTTAGCTAAGTGGTTTAGCTATGAAATGGCATTTTTTTGAGCATTTGGCTTATTTAAGAAAGCAAGCTTTCGATACGCATTAGAAAATGCATGAGTTTGTGATTTTCTATAAATACATTAAATAGGGAATGTATTTGTTATTTTCTTTGTTTTCTGATAATGGATTTTGACACTAACATAATTTATTTATTAGAGATGCCGTAAATATCTAATAAGTGCCTTTACAAATTTGTCTAGATCCTCTGGAGTAGCAGAGGATAATCCTGTTGTAATGATCTCGCCTTGGATTGTGGCTAAGAGCTTTTCCAACTCGTCGTTCCAGATCCTTAAAAGAGGGTCGTCATTAGGATAAGGTGTATGTGCCCTTATGTAATTTATAGTGGTTAAAAAAATAGGTAAGCTGTCCAATTCCCCGTCCTGAGCATTGAGCAGATTTTGGTGTCTCCTGTAATCGAGATAAGTGCGCTGCCTTGGTGGTATATCATCATAGCGTTTTGCAGCGTTTTTCATAGCAGTGACTAATAATTTTGTCACTAAATGGATGCGCATTTGTCCTCCTCTCTTGTCATAGCATCCAATAATCTCCTATTTTAATTTTTCAAACGAGCTTTTTACAAATGCAAAAAGAGCGTACTATGCCCCTATAACATAATACGCTTAATTCCAATTAACGATAAACAAATACTATATATAATATACTTCTATGCCGCGAAAAGGTCAAGTGTTTTTTGTTGCTTTATTAGGATTTTTTAAAATATTATTTATTATGCCGTGTAAGTGATGTCCGCCCCTACGGGGGCGGACGAGGGTCAATAGTTTGTGGGTTCTTACCACCACGTTCATATAAAGAATTTAGTCTGTTTTCTGTATTTTCTAACCATTCTTCATAACATATTTCCAGCCGTTTCTGGATTCTCTTTATTTGTTGTCATGCCTTGTTACTAGGGCATCATAGCAGACTGCTCGCGCCAGAAAAGGGGTAAATTGTACTCCGCAAATTTTTTTTGAATTTTTATAGGGCAGATAAAGGAGGGAGAGAAGTGGATCAATAAAAATTAAAAAAATATTTTCTCCGCCCCTTTTCTTCTGTTCGCAGCCTGCTAAAGACAGATGCCGTAACAAAGCACATTGACAACAAAATAAAGAAAATCCAGAAAGGGGCTAAGAAATGAGCTACGAAGAATGGTTAGAAAATACGGGGTATACCTCGGAATCCACCACACATCAATGGTGGAAGGAAAATGAAAAAAATATAGATGATGATTTAAAAGATTCTATAGATTTTGAAGTTGATTCGGATATCTGCTGGTACTAATCTAATTCCCCCGGTGTAAGCCGGGGGCAGTTCAGAAAGGATAAGTCATGAAATTTAGCAAAATTACCTTAAAGAAAATGCATATTGAATACCTTGAATCTCTTATTAATTCACTTGAATATGAAGTAAATAATAATCGTGATGCGTTTGAATATGCAAAAAAGGATTTGAAAGAAGCGGAAATAAAAGAAGAAAATTTACAGTATTATGAAAACCGCGTGGATGAACTTGAAATGAAAGTTCAAATAGGCGAAAGCATAATGGCTGAACTGGAAAAAATGGTGTAGGGCGAAAGCCTTACACCTCTTTTAAATTACAGAAAATTTTGAGGAGGAATAGGTATGTATAACTATTATGAAGCAGTCAAAAAAGACGTATTAGATTATATCCGTGAAGAGGTTGACATGAATGGCATGGATCTTGACGAGTTGAAAGAACGGCTCTGGGAGGATTTACTGAATGCAGATAGTGTAACTGGAAATCCAAGCGGGTCTTATACGTGCAATCGTACAGAAGCGCAAAAATATGTAGAAGAGAATAAAGACCTTGTTCGGGAAATGTGCAGCGAATTTGGAAGCTGGAAGAGAGTAGCAGATTGGTGGCTTATGGATGAATATGAGTTAATAGATGTAGATTTACGAATTTATGTTTTGTGTAATGCGATTGAAAAAGCTATAGCAGAATTGGAAAGGGCGGCTGAATAAGCCGCTTTTTCTAAAAAACTTCACTTTTTGCAGGAAAAACTTCATTTTTTGCAGAAAAAATGGGGGATAGATATAGTATACTACGTCATGTAAGTACTTACAGATTCCTCCGATGGTGGAGGTGGCAATATCCGGCTAGCCGGGAAAATAAAATAAATGTACATTGACAATTACATATAGGTGTGTATAAGCAACATATATATTAACAGTGATAATGTACTGGCTGACACTCATAGATATCATAATATAAGTAATAAGGGAGGGTGGATTATGATAGGTAAAGTTGCCTCAAAGAGCGTAATTGATAGGCAAAAAATGCAAGTAACAATCATTAATCTATTTCCATATCCGGCACCAGATGCAGCGTATAAACGAGAGGTGGAAATTCGATTGTTTCGGATTTTCCAGAAGTATGTATAATACAGTTGCAAGTGTATATACGCAATGCTATGATGGAGGTGTGGAGAGCTTAAGTCATACATCCTTGGTAAGGAGGACAAGAGCATGATGTATGACGCGTTATATGGACGCCAGTCCATCGATAAAAAAGACAGTATATCTGTTGAGAGTCAGTTAGATTATTGCAAATATGAGACTCATGGAGAGCCGTACATAGAGTATGCGGACAGAGGCTACAGTGGCAAGGACATCAATAGACCGGATTTCGAAAAAATGATGAGAGATATTCGGGATGGAAGAATTAAACGAGTTATTGTTTACAAACTAGACCGTATTAGTCGCTCCATATTGGATTTTGCCAATATGATGGAGGTATTCCAAGAGTATAATGTCGAGTTTGTTTCCTGCACGGAAAAATTTGACACCTCAACGCCAATAGGTCGCGCGATGCTTAATATTTGTATCGTTTTTGCACAGCTGGAGCGTGAGACGATTCAAAAACGTGTTACGGACGCTTATTACGCAAGATGCAAGCGTGGCTTTTATATGGGTGGGCGTATCCCTTATGGGTATCGTCTGACAAGTACGGTAATAGATAATATCCGGACATCCATGTACGAGGAGGTGCCAGAGGAAAGCGAGCAGTTAAAACTTATTTATTCGCTATACGCTGATCCGACTAATTCCCTGGGAGATATTATGCGGTACCTAAATAAGCACGGGATTAAAAATTTGCGTGGGAGTGTCTGGACGACAGCAAGGATTAGTGAGATGCTGCGCAATCCTGTATATGTAGCGGCAGACATAGATGTTTACAATTTTTATAAGAGCCAGGGAGCAAACGTTTATAACCCACCCAGTGATTTTACGGGATATAATGCTTGCTATCTTTATCGGGGGACAGTTTCAACAACAAGGAAACAATGTGACTTGACGGACAAAGAGATTGTTCTAGCCCCGCATAGAGGTTTTATTTCCTCTTCCGTGTGGCTAGCCTGCCGGATGCGATGTTTAAATAATCGCCAGTCAACCCATACTTGCAAAGGGAAAAATTCGTGGCTTACGGGTAAAACTAAGTGTGGTAATTGCGGATATGCTCTAACAGTCCGTAAGGCGCATACCAAGTGGGGACGTTATTTTGTATGCAGTCAGGCGGGAGCCAACGGAAATTGTAAGGGTACGGGATGTACCATTTATGCGGATGTGCTGGAGGAGTATATGTTAGGCGCTATTCGTAGCAAATTGGCGGAATTTAAGCAGCTGTCTAGCGGTAAAGCAGGTCAAGCAATTCCCAAGGTGTTCCAAAATAAAATCCGATTGACGGATATAGATGTGGAGATCAAAGATTTGCTATCCAAAGTGGGCAGCGCTAACCCTATTTTAATGGAGTACATTAATAATAGGATAGCGAAACTGGATGAGGAACGCAAAACTTTGCAGGAGGAGATACTTGCGCTGACTTGTTCAAAAGCAGAGGATAAAATGGATGAGATAACAAATCACGTGGAAATGTGGGATAGTGTTTCTTTTGAGGATAAGCAGACAGTTGTAGATACATTAATTAAGATCATCAAGATAGCAAATGGAAAAATTGAGATCGAGTGGAAAATTTAAAGAGAGCTTCATTTAAAAACATTTCAGTGGTTAAATTTACTTCAAGCTTCCCGCTTCGGTGAAGCTTTAAGAAATGTACAGGATCACCTGAGCAGTCGTAATTTCTATACGTTTAACCCAGAGTTTGATAAAGTGAAAGCGAAGGGATAAAACAAAAACCTCCGTAAACAATGTCAAATTCATTCTTTACGGAGGTTTTCAAACCAGCACCGAGTACGGATAAATCCGAACCCTCAACCTCCGCCAGTGTGATGGTCTTAGAACCGTTCTTACAGTTAAAAGTAAGGAATTATCTTGTCCTTATAAAGATACACCGCATTTACAAAACTGTCAATCAGTCTTTGCCGCTGTTCCCGCTTTGTCACATCAAATTTACGGAAGCGGTAAATGAAAAATGCTATCTGTTCTCTTGTAAGCAGGGGCTTGTGCATTTCCTCCTGCAAAATGCTGACTTCAAGCTGCCTTTTGGTTTCCTCCAACTCGTCCAGTCTTTGCTTGGTGGACGGAGTAAAAATCCCTGCTTGAATGGAGTTGAGCATATTGTTAATACCTTTTTCCGTTTCTGCAAGCTGCTTTTTCAAAAGAGGCAGATCGGTGCTTTCTTTCTTCTGCAACTCCATCAGCGTATCAATCAGTCGTTCCATGACTTCATCATTCATAATTGCTTTCATACAGTAATTGAGCGTACATATAAATTAGAGGAGACCGAGGCAGTGATGCAGGAACAGATCCGGGTGGCAAACCATCGGATCGCAGATTTGGAAAAGCAGATGGAGGGATAAGGTATGCAGATTAAAGATTATGTAAAGCCGGAATTACTTGTGGTAGCAGTAGTGCTGTACTTTATTGGGATGTGGCTGAAGCAGAGCGAGACAGTGAAAGACAAATACATCCCACTCATTAATGGGCTGATTGGCGTTGCGATTTGTGCCATCTATGTGTTCGCCACCTGTGCCTGCGGCAGTGGTCAGGATATCGCGCTGGCAGTTTTCACGGCACTTACACAGGGCGTCCTTGTGGCGGGATTGTCTACGTATGTAAACCAGATTTTTAAGCAGTCAGGAAAAGAAGAGTAGAAGGAGGCGATCCGACTATCTCCCGCGGCAGTTCGGGGCATGGCTGCCGTTGCGGCATCGCAACAATAGGGAAAATCGACGAAAGCCGATAGAGTGAAAGAAATTTATATGCTATAATGTCAGAGTTACCGCCTCCGAAACTGGTGACAGGAAGGAGGTGCCTGCGGTGGAAATACTATTATCTCTTATTGTTTCCGTCGTGGCGGGTGTGATTAGCCATCTCATCTGCAAATGTTTAGACGGTCACAAATAGTCGGTAACTAGCCTGCGGGTTTAAGCCTTCCCGTCGTGAAATTAGGAATAAAAACCCCCAAGGAGTCGCGATCCTTGGGGGTTTTGTCGTTGCCTGTGATGGACAACTACTATCTCTTAGCCTATCGGCATTATAGCATATGCGAAAATTCTTTGCAAGATACCCCGGAAAACAAAATTTCATATTTTTTCATATCATAAAGAAAAGAGGACAAATCTATGAGAGATATCACATTATGCCATCCGCGCCTCCAGGCGCTGACTGCGCAGCTCGTTGATAAGTGTGTCGGTGCAGGTTTGCCGATTAAAATCGGGGAATCTTTCCGGAGCGTCGCCGAACAGGACGCTTTGTATGCACAAGGGCGGACTCAGCCGGGCAGCATTGTCACGAATGCTAGGGGCAGCAGCTATAGCAGCCAGCACCAATGGGGCATTGCAGCGGATTTCTACCGGGCAGATGGAAAAGGCGCCTATAATGAGTCTGGAGATTATTTTAAGAAAGTAGGAGAGCTTGCCAAAAATCTGGGGCTTGGATGGGGCGGCGATTGGAAAAGCATCGTAGACAAGCCACACGTATATTTGCCGGATTGGGGCAGCGGTACTGGGATTTTGAAACAGAAATATGGGACATTTGAGGCGTTTAAAAAGACCTGGGCGGCGGAGAACAGCACGGTACCAGAACAGTCAAAAACGGTGATCACCGATCTTAAAGAAATTAAGAGCGGCGCACACGGCTTGAGCGTCACTGCATCCTCGCTCATCATCCGGACAGCTCCGGCAGGTGCTGACTCTGGCAAGCGCTACACCAAGGATCAGCGTGTGCAGCCAATTAATAAATGCTTTGCCGGCGGCGATCCGTGGATCCAGACTGCGGACGGCTGGGTGTCTGGCAAGTATCTTACTGGCTGGGTGTGCCAGGACGGGCGCTGGTGGTATCTGCTGAGTGGGTACATCTACCGGCACGATGCAGTCTGCCAGATTGACGGGCAGGCGTATGCGTTTGATTCGGATGGCTGGATGATTACCGCAGATCGGATAGCAGAGGACGGACATATACGATAAAATATGATGAAAAACACAATATAAGCGCATAATAAGGGGCTGTCATTCCTTGAAAATAAAGGGAAAACAGCCCTTTTTTCGTGTGATATTTCGTGTGATATTTCCCCAGAAAAAGGGGTTCTTTATACTGAAATATGCTTTCGTGGTAGATGCTCCAAAAACACCAGAAACCCTTGTAAATAAAGGAAAAATCCAGCATTTACAAGGGTTTCCGCATCCATCAAAAAAAGCAGATAACGGGAATCGAACCCGCCTTTCCAGCTTGGGAAGCTAGCGTTCTACCGATGAACCATATCTGCAAATATATATTAAGTATACTGTTTTTTCTGAAAAAGTCAAGAAATTTATCTTGCCCAAAAGGGAGGAAAGTTACTGTACACGGGTAGGCACTTTTGGGATCGAAAGAGACAAATATATTCAAAACGCCCACAAAATGCCCTCTTAACACAATTTATATTTCAAAAACTCGCAGAAGGTGTTATAATAATTCGGTATGGATCAGGGCGCGGTTTTCAGGCACCCTTTTTCCGTCATAGGAAAGTGTTAAGGCACATTTTTTATTTTGTATATAAAATAGAGATTTTCTGTATCGGTATGGCGGATAAGCAGAAAATAACGGAGGAAACTATGGATATAATCATTATCGGATGCGGCAAGGTTGGTACGACGCTGGCGGAGCAGCTTGTCCGGGAGGATCACAATGTGGTGATGATCGATACGTCTGCGGAGCGAATGCAGCGGGTGTCAGATGATATTGATGCGATCAAGCTGGTGGGAAATGGTGCCAGCATTTCCATGCAGATCGAGGCAGGTGTGCAGACGGCGGACATGCTGATTGCCGTGACAGGGTCGGATGAGATGAACCTTCTCTGCTGCCTGATTGCGAGAAAAGTGGGACATTGCCACACGATTGCGCGTGTGCGGAATCCGATTTACAGCAACGAGCTTACCTTTATCAAGCAGCAGCTGGGAATTTCCATGATTATCAACCCGGAATATGCGGCGGCGACGGAGATTTCGAGAATTCTGCGCTTCCCGTCAGCGATCAAGATCGATCCATTTGCCAAGGGAAAGGTAGAGCTTCTGAAATTTAAGGTAAAACCGGAGTTTAAGCTGGACGGGCTTTCGGTCATGGATATTGATAGCCAATTCCGCTGCGATGTCCTGATCGGCGGTGTTGAGCGCGGCGATGAGGTGGCGATCCCGGATGGTAAATTTGTGATTAAAAACGGGGATATGGTGTCGATTATCGCTTCCCCGGCAAATTCGGCAGAATTTTTCCGCAAGATCGGCATCCAGACAAACCAGGTCAGAAATACGATGATTGTCGGAGGCGGTACGATTGCTTATTATCTGGCGAAACTTTTGGCTGCGATGAAGATCCGGGTTAAAATTGTGGAGAAAGATAAAGCGCGTTGCGAGGTTCTGACAGAGCTTCTGGACGATGCGTTGATCCTCAACGGTGACGGAACGGACCGGCAGCTTCTTCTGGAAGAGGGGCTGATGACGGCGGAGGCATTTGTCACTCTGACGAATATGGATGAGGAAAATGTATTCCTTGCGCTGTATGCGAAGGAAAATTCCAGCGCGAAGCTGGTGACAAAGGTTAATCGGATCGCCTTTGACGAGCTGATCAGCAAGCTGGATCTGGGAAGTCTGATTTATCCGAAATACATCACGGCGGACTACATTTTACAGTATGTGCGCGCGATGCAGAATACCATCGGCAGCAATGTGGAGACGTTGTACCATATTCTCGACAGCCGGGCGGAAGCGCTGGAGTTTGTGATCCGCGAGGAGTCGGAAGTGACGGGCATTCCGCTGATGAATCTGAATCTCAAGAACAACCTGCTGATCGGATGCATCAACCGCGGCGGCAATATCAAGATCGCGCGTGGACAGGACTGCATCCAGCAGGGCGATACAGTGATCGTCCTGACGAGTCAGAAAGGTCTGCGGGATATCCGCGACATCCTGAGAAAGTAGGCGGCATAGATGAATTATTCGATTGTATTTTATATCATAGGCTGGATCCTGAATTTTGAGGCGGCTTTTATGGTGCTTCCGACGGTAGTGGCACTGATTTACCGTGAGTCAGAGGTATGGTGTTTTCTGGCAACGATGGCAGTATGCCTGATGGTTGGTATGCTTCTGGTACGCCGGAAACCGAAAAATCAGATCTTTTATGTGGCGGAGAGCTTTGTGGCGGTTTCTCTAAGCTGGGTTTTACTCAGTGTGATGGGAGCAGTGCCGTTTGTATTAAGCGGCTATATTCCAAATCCGATCGATGCCTTGTTTGAGACGGTATCGGGCTTTACGACGACCGGTGCAAGTATTCTGAGCAATGTGGAGCAGCTGCCGAAATGCTTATTATTCTGGCGAAGTTTTACGCACTGGATCGGCGGTATGGGCGTTCTGGTATTTCTTCTGAGTGTCCTGCCGATGGTGGGCGGTTCCCATATGAATTTGATGAAAGCGGAGAGCCCAGGACCCATCGTGAGTCGTCTCGTTCCGAAGGTTCAGATGACGGCGAAGCTGTTATACCAGATTTATCTGGGAATGACGATTCTTGAGGCTGTGATTCTGATTCTTGGGAAAATGCCGATTTTCGACGCGATCACGATCACGGTCGGAACAGCAGGTACGGGTGGTTTTGCAATCCGGAATGATAGTCTGGCGAGCTACACGGCATTTCAGAAAAATGTCGTGACGGTGTTTATGATTCTGTTCGGAGTGAACTTTAACTTTTACTTCTTTCTGCTGATGCGGAAGATGGGACAGGCCTTTAAAATGCAGGAGGTCCGGGCATATTTTCTAATCATTGCATCGGCGGTTGGCATCATTACAGTCAATACGGTAGCACTCTGCGGCAATGCACTGCAGGCATTCCAGGATGCGGCATTCCAGGTCGGTTCGATTATCACGACGACCGGTTATGCCACGGTGGATTTTGATAAATGGCCGCAGCTTTCAAGAACGATTATGGTACTTTTGATGTTTATCGGCGCCTGCGCGGGCAGTACCGGAGGCGGTATCAAGGTGTCGCGTGTTTTGATTCTGCTTAAATCGGTAAAAAAGGAGCTGAAACAGTACCTGCACCCGAGTGCAGTGGAGAAGATCAAAATGGATGGAAAGATCGTGGAGCATGAGGTTGTGCGCTCGACGAATGTGTTTATGGTTGCGTATGTGCTCATTTTTACGGTATCTGTTCTGCTGATTTCTCTGGATGAATACGATCTGGTGACGAATTTTACGGCGGTTACGGCTACGTTTAATAATATCGGACCGGGTCTGGCGCTGGTCGGACCGACCGGAAACTTTGGATTTTTCAGTAATTTCTCAAAAGTGGTTCTGATTTTTGATATGCTGGCAGGACGTCTGGAGATTTTCCCGGTACTTCTGCTGTTTTCAAGGGAAACCTGGAAGCGGTTCTAGGGAAGGAGAATGCGGATGGATATACTGTTCTTTTTAACGGGGTGTCTGGGACTGGCAGAGACAATTGATTTGTTCTGCGGCAAAGATTTCCTGATTTTTATATCGGATTCGATCGATCCGAAGAAATATAACCTGAAAAAGGTGTATGCGGTTGAAAAATGGCTGTTTGCGATTGATACGCTGTCGCTGTTTGGCATGGCGTTTCATCTGGGCGGCGGTACGGGCGATCTGGTGCTGGCGGCAGTTGTGCTGGTGACACTGTTCGCACATGTGTATGTGTTTAAGAGCCGGAACTTCCGGGTGTAAGTAGATAAAAGTGGGCGTGATGTGTCTGGCATGCGCCCATTTTTATTGCCATGATGCAGAGAAAATGGCTGGTGGCGTGTTTTGGGACAGATGCTTGAAACGGCTGACAGTGTGGCTTCCGGGGAAGTGGGACACACTTTGCGTTGACAGGCATATGATATAGTATCAATGAAAAATGAAAAGGAGATTATCATATGTGTTGGTCTTGGGGTAATGGTTGTGGACACTGCGGAGGATGCGGCGGCTGCGGAAACAATGGATGGGGCTGGAATAGCTGTGGAAATAATGGAAGAAATTCCTATCGGAGAGGTTTCAACGATGGTTATGCAATCGGCTATCGGGATGGCTATGATGCCGGAAGAGACAGCCAGTCTGGCTGCGGCTGCAGTAATAATGGCGGCTGTGGCTGCGGAAATTAGAGATGGAGATTCAGCTTGCATGGGGTGTGAACTGAGAGGAAGAAAGCCGGGCGGTGAGAGCTGCCCGGCTTTCTTCCTTTTATTTATTAAGAACTCTAAGAATATGCTAAAAATCGGGGCAACAGGATTTGAACCTGCGACCTCTCGGCCCCCAGCCGAGCGCGCTACCAAGCTACGCCATACCCCGAAAATAAATCATAGCTGTACTTTGCCAAATGTTCAGCTGACATATACCGCCATTTGTTGAAATATTATATGCATGATACCAGGGTCAAAAGGTCAGAAGTTCGACGCAAGCTTGCTTGCAGGAGAATTTTTGACCTTGGGACCCGCCAAAAACATGAGTAAGTAGCCATTTTTCAAAGAAAAATGAGCGAATTGCGAATGTTTTTGAGAATTGCGGGAGCACGCAGTGCAGAGCAATTCGGTATCAGAGGGGTCAAAAGCTTTTGCCCCCAACATCATATGCATATCATTATATCAAAATTACATCAAAAATCAACTATGACTTCTAAATTTTCGCTGCCGGATGTTTGTTTTTTTGATGTAATTTTGATGGTTGAGTGGAATTTTACGAATCAATGGAATGGATCAACAGAATGAATATTTTCCCAATATTGACTCCAAATTTGAAAAATGGTATGATGAAAACGTGGATAATTAAAAGAAAAGGTCATAGCAGAGTCTTCGGCTGTGACCTTTTGTAGTAACCAACCCCAAGGAGAACATCATGATAAGTTTTGACCTCGACATGACCCTCTTAGACCACCGGACGGATCAGATCACACCGAGTGCGCTGGAGGCGATTGAAAAGCTACGCCCGAAGTACAAGATTGTGCTGGCAACGGGGCGCGATATGGATAATTATTACAGTACATCGTACCGGGACATCGTCCGTCCGGATGCGATTGTACATATGAACGGGACGAAGATCACAGTGGGAGATAAGCTGCTGTTTGAGCACATCTTTGATCCGAAACTCCTGCGCCGGGTGCTGAGTTTTTGCGATGAAAAGGGCTTCGGAATCGGCATGACGGTGGGGGATGAAGATTACTATATCCATCCAGAGATCATTGCGGCTAATGATATCCGCTTCTGGGGAAGCTGCGGGCGGCAGTTCCAGGATCCGTGGAAGATGCTCACGATGCCGGTCCGGACACTGGCGTTTGTCGGCAGCCGTGAACAGGTGAAGGAGATGGAACGGGAATTTCCGACCCTGAAATTGCCGATGTTTGCGAGCGGACATGGCGCGGATGTGGTCGAGAAAGGCAATTCCAAGGCGGACGGACTCCGCAGGCTGGCGGTGTATTTTGGAGAAAAAGAAGATCTCTCCGATACAGTGGCATTTGGCGACAGCATGAATGATATTGAGGTTGTGCAGGAAGCCGGCATCGGCGTGGCGATGGGAAATGCAGTGGATGCGCTTAAAAAAGTAGCCGATTACGTGACGGCACCGATCGGGGAAGATGGAATTTATAAAGCGTGCGAACACCTTCATTTATTTTAAAGAAGTTATTTTCCTATTTTACCTGTTCCCATTTTCCTATATAAATGATATAATAGCTACCAAACGGTTATTGTCCACAGGTGAGTTTCTTTGAGTAGAAATTCCATGCAGTACAATAACAAGAAATGACTTAAAAGGCGCGTGCCTGCAAGCTTTGACTAAAAGGATGAACTGCGGCTGCAGAAATCGGCAGTGCGGCAGGGAACCGGACACGCACCGGGAAAAAAGAGAGGATGTAACAGATGGAACATTTAATTACTCCGGCTGGTTATAAACCGGTATTGGATTTGAGAGAAACACAGGTTGCTATCAAGGAAATCAAGGACTTTTTTCAGAGAGAACTGGCAAAACAGCTCAATCTGACCCGTGTGTCCGCACCGCTTTTTGTACTGCCGGAATCTGGTCTGAACGATAACTTAAACGGCGTAGAGCGCCCGGTGTCCTTTGGAATTCTGGAGCAGAAAGATCGGAAGGCTGAGATTGTACATTCTCTCGCCAAATGGAAACGTCAGGCATTAAAAGAGTACGGATTTCAGGAAGGTGAAGGCCTTTACACCGACATGAGCGCGATCCGTCGTGATGAGGATACAGACAACATCCATTCCATTTATGTGGATCAGTGGGACTGGGAGAAGATCATCAGTAAAAAAGATCGTACCCGTGAGACACTGGAATCCATTGTCCGTTCGGTTTACAAGGCACTGAAAGTGACCGAGGACTATATGGCATATGAGTATGAGTACATTGGACGTTATCTTCCGGAAAATATCACATTTGTGACGACCCAGGAGCTGGAAGATATGTATCCGGATTGCACACCGAAGGAGCGCGAGTACAAGATTGCGAAGTTGCATGGTGCGGTATTTATTGAGCAGATTGGTGACAAGATGAAATCCGGTGAGAAGCACGATGGTCGTGCTCCGGACTATGATGACTGGAAATTAAACGGCGATATTCTGGTATATTATCCAGTTCTGGATATCGGACTGGAGCTTTCTTCCATGGGTATCCGTGTTGATGAGGATTCCCTGAAAGAGCAGCTGGTAAAGGCGGGATGTGAGGAACGCGCGGAGCTGCCATTCCAGAAAGCAGTTCTGGAGGGAGAGCTTCCGTATACAGTCGGCGGCGGTATCGGTCAGTCCCGTATCTGTATGTTCTTCCTGCGGAAAGCACATATCGGAGAGGTGCAGGCGTCGATCTGGCCGGACGGTGTGCGCGCAGAGGCAGAGGCTCACAACATTCATCTGCTGTAAAAATAAAATTGATGAAAAGCTGCCCGGGAAAGTGATTTTCTGCGGCAGTTTTTTGTGTAATAAGAAATTCATTAGAATTCCCTATTACACAAAAAGGCACATTCTTTTTATGTAATGGGAAGCCCATAGAATGAGAGGATAGGATATTTATATGGCGGATCATATCTATGATTTAATTATTATCGGTGCGGGACCGGCGGGATATACGGCAGCGCTGCGTGCGGCAGCGATGGGGATGGATGCAGTCCTGATCGAGAAAAAAGCGCTGGGCGGCTCATGCGTCAATACCGGCTGTATTCCTGCCAAGGCGCTTCTGCAGGCGACGGCGGTCTACCGGGATATGCTGAAAGCATTCCGGTTTGGCATCGTGGCGGAGAAGGTCAGCTTTGACTGGCGGCAGATGCAGATTTATAAAAATGAGTCCGTGGAATCATTCCGCTCAATGATTCAGGGAATGTTAGAAAAAGCGGAGGTGGAGATGATTCACGGCGATGCGCGCCTGCATGCGGATAATGTGGTGCGTGTGACGACCTCCAAAGGCGCATTGACGCTGAAAGGAAAAAATGTGATTCTGGCAACCGGTTCCAGCCCTGTGATTCCGGATATCCCGGGAATTGATCTGCCGCAGGTTATGACAAGCCGTGATATTCTGCGGATGGATGACTGGAATTTTGACTGTCTGACGGTCATCGGCGGCGGTGTCATCGGTGTGGAGATCGCGACGATCTTCGCGGCGCTCGGTTCCAGCGTGACGCTTTTGGAGCAGGCAAACCGTCTGCTGGAGTCGATGGATCCGATGATTTCCGAGCAGATGGAAGCAAATCTGCGTTCTAAGGGTATTGAAGTCCACTGCAATGTACAGGTCATGGAGATCAAGGATCGCGGCAACGATACGGTGTCGGTCAATTACCGCTGTGAGCGCGGCTGGAAGGAAAGCCCGGCAGACCGCGTGCTGGTGGCAGTCGGCAGACGCCCGAATATGTCGAAGGTTCTGGCGGACGATTGTCAGGTGCAGCTGGAAAATGGGCGTCCGCTCATCAAGGGAACTTACCGCACGACGCAGGAAAATGTCTATGCGATCGGCGATACCGTGGCGCGGAAACGTCTTGCCCATGTGGCAGCGTCCCATGCGGCTTATCTGGTCGAAAACCTGGCGGGACGCGGACACCGGATGCAGCTTTCGGTCGTGCCGAACGGTATGTATGTCGTGCTTCCGGTTGTGCCGACCTGTATTTATACGGAGCCGGAGATTGCGGCGGTTGGATTTACGGAAAATGACGCCCGCCTTTATAATATGAAGATCAAGTGCGGTGTGGCATATATGACGGAAAATGGAAAAGCGCTTCTGGCGAGAAACAGCCGCGGTTTTGTGCGCCTGATTTTTGAGGCGTATACCAACACGCTGATCGGGGCGCAGATCATGTGTGCGCGTGCGACGGACATGATTGGAGAGATGGCAACGGCGATCGCCAACGGTCTTACGGCATATCAGCTCTCGACGGCGATGCGCGCGCATCCGACGTACAGTGAGGCGATCACGGAGGCGATCGAAGATGCGTTGAAAAATGGATAATAGAGAAACAATAGGAGGCAGAAAAATGGGACGTGAGGTTCGGGAGAGAATTGAACAGCTTCGCGAGAAGATGGCGGAGCGTGGAATGGACGCATATCTGATTCCGACATCGGATTTCCATGGCTCGGAATATGTGAGCGAGTATTTCAAATGCCGGAAATATATGACAGGCTTTACCGGCTCGGCGGGAACAGCGATCATCACGATGGAGGACGCAGGGCTCTGGACGGATGGCAGATATTTTGTGCAGGCGGCAGCAGAGCTTTCCGGCAGCGGGGTGAAACTTTATCGCTCCGGTCAGGAGGGCGTGCCGACAACGCTGGAATTTTTGAAAAAACATATGCCGGAACAGGGTGTTCTGGGCTTTGACGGCAGAGTGGTCGATACGGCAGAGGGCGAGCACATCGCGAAAGCACTGTCTGGGAAAAAGGTACGCATTTCGGAGGGAGAGGATCTGATTGGGAGTATCTGGGATGACCGCCCGGCGCTTCCGATGAACCCGGTCTGGATTCTGGAAGAGAAGTATGCGGGAAAACCGGCGGCGGAGAAGATTGCAGATCTGCGCGGGGAGATGAAAAAGTGTCAGGCGACGGTGCATCTGCTGACGAGTCTTGATGATATTGCGTGGCTTTTAAATATCCGGGGCGATGATATTGTACATACGCCGGTTGTATTGTCCTACTTGATTGTGACAAAACAGGAATTATTCTTCTTTATTCATGAGAAGACGCTGAACGAGGAAGTACGTGCCTATCTGCATGGACTGGGCGTTCGGATCATGCCATATGAGGCGGTATACCAGATTGCATCCGCATTCCGCTATGAGCGTGTATTATTGGAAAAGTCGAAGATCAATTACCGTCTGTTCCGGTGCCTGGATGCGAGTGTGAAAGTGATCGAGGCGATGAACCCGACGGCAGCGGCAAAAGCAGTCAAAAATCCAGTGGAACAGGAAAATATGCGCCGCGTGCATGTGCAGGATGGTCTGGTATTGACCCGTTTCCTGCGCTGGATGAAGGAACATGCAGGTGAAAAAGGACTGGATGAGTGGACCGCCGGGGAATATCTGGATAAGCTGCGCCTGGAACAAAAAAACTGCCTGGATATGAGCTTTACGACGATCTCTGCGTGGGGACCGAACGCGGCGATGTGCCACTATACGGCGTCTGAGACAGAGAAGAGCAGTGTGCCGAATAAGGGGCTGTATCTGGTCGATTCCGGCGGACAGTATTATGAGGGAACGACGGATGTGACGCGTACCATCGCGGTCGGACCGATCACGCAGGAAGAAAAACGCTGCTGTACGCTGGTGGCGTGCTCGATGCTGCGTCTGCTGGATGCGAAGTTTATGTATGGCTGCCGCGGTATCAACCTGGACTATATTGCGCGCGAACTCCTGTGGAGAAACGGCCTGGATTTCAACCATGGAACAGGGCATGGTGTCGGCTATCTGGGCTGTGTGCATGAGCGCCCGAATTCCATCCGATGGAGGCTGCTCACATCGCCCGCTGAAAATGCGGTTCTGGAGGAAGGCATGGTTACCTCTGATGAGCCGGGTCTTTATCTGGAAGGAAAATTTGGCATCCGGACGGAGAATCTGATGCTCTGTGTGAAAGATGTGAAGAATGAATTTGGTCAGTTCATGAAATTTGAAAATCTGACCTGGGTTCCGATTGATCTGGACACGATCGATGTATCGCTGATGGAAGGGCGTGACCGCGAGCTTTTGAACGCGTACCACAAGGGCGTGTTTAAGAAGCTGTCTCCGTATATGACGGAGGAAGAGAAAGCATGGCTGACAGAGGCGACGCGAGCGATTTAGAGGAGGAGAACAAGGAAGATACGGCAGTAAAACATTAAAAAGCGGTTAAAAACCGGCATAGATAAAAGATGCCGGATATAAACTGTAAATGACCATGTAAAATAAATGTGAGGCTGCGTGTATGCGCTATCATTTGTTCGACCGTGTTCGAATCTGTGAGACAACTGGAATGCAGGACGGCTATCTGAGGATCGATGTGGTAAACCGTGAAAACAATTTCCCGATTGAGGGAGCAGAGGTTTCGGTCAGTTATGGCGATTCCGGACAGACGCAGGAAGTGCTTAGAACCAATTTATCCGGGCAGACAGAGGAGATTGCGGTAGCAGCGCCTCCTGTGTCGCTTTCACTGGAAGAACAGAACCGGGAAAAGCCGTATGCGGATTATACGGTGGAAGTGAGGGCAGAGGGCTATGAGTCGGTGAAGGTAAAGGGAACGGAGGTGCTGGCGGGCGTGCTGGCAGTCCAGCCGATCCGGATGATTCCGCTTCCAGCTCAGACCGGAGCGGAGGAGAATATCCAGATTCCGGACCATACCTTATATGGTTCCTATCCGCCCAAGATTGCCGAGGATGAGGTAAAACCAGTGCAGGAGAGCGGAGAGATCGTGCTGAGCCGCGTGGTGGTGCCGCAGACGATCGTCGTGCATGACGGTGCACCGACGAATGCGTCCGCAAAAGATTACTATGTGGCATACCGGGATTATATCAAGAACGTGGCATCGAGCGAGATTTATGCGACCTGGCCGCGCAGCACAATCGTCGCTAATGTGCTGGCGATCATGTCGTTTACGTTGAACCGGGTGTATACGGAGTGGTATCGGAACCAGGGCTACGATTTTACGATTACATCCTCAACGGCATTCGATCACAAATGGATTTACGGGCGCGATATTTTTGAGCCGATCTCAGAGGTGGTGGATGACATTTTTGACAACTATCTGTCCCGCCCCGGTGTGAGGCAGCCGATTCTGACGCAGTACTGCGACGGGCGGCAGGTGTCCTGCCCGGGCTGGATGACCCAGTGGGGATCATGCAGTCTGGGAGAACAGGGATACAGCGCGATTGAGATATTGCGGCGCTTCTATGGAAATAGTATTTACATCAACACTGCGGAACAGATATCAGGAATCCCGATCTCCTATCCGGGGGAACCGCTTAAGGTGGGGGCCAGCGGCGATAAGGTGCGGCAGCTGCAGCAGCAGCTTGACGCGGTGGCGACTGTGTATACAGCGATCCCGCGGGTTACGCCGGACGGGATCTACGGACCCGGAACGGAGGCGTCCGTACGGGCGTTCCAGTCGGTGTTTGGACTTCCGCAGACGGGCGTGGTCGATTTTGCTACCTGGTACAAGATTTCTCATATCTATGTGGGGATCTCGCGGATTGCGGAGCTGAATTGAGTTGGAAATGGGATTTGCGGGAGAAGAATAACGAAAAGACATATGAATTCCTATAGGTGAAATATCTGTGAGCAGGATGCATACAGGAAACAGAGACAAAGAACATAAGAGGGGGTGGATTGGATGAAAGATACCAGACGGGAAGAGGGAGTCAGACAAACCGGGGGGACTGGCCGGGCAAATGCGATCACAGAGGGAGTGATCTGGAAACAGCTTCTGCTATTTTTCTTCCCGATTTTATTTGGAACTTTTTTTCAGCAGCTCTATAATACGGCAGATGCGGTGGTAGTAGGCCGTTTTGTCGGAAAGGAAGCGCTGGCGGCGGTCGGCGGAAGCACATCGATGCTTACGAACCTGCTGGTTGGCTTTTTTGTAGGACTTTCTTCGGGTGCGACAGTTATCATCGCCCAGTTTTACGGGGCGGGACGCGGTCAGCGGGTCAGCGAGGCAGTCCACACGGCGATTGCCTTTTCGCTGCTGTGCGGTATCCTCATGACGGTTGGCGGACTCCTTTTTTCCGACACGGCGCTTCGCCTGATGGGGACGCCGGAGGATATCATGGACAATGCAAGCGGGTATCTGCACATTTATTTTGTCGGAATCACGGCGAACCTCTTATATAATATGGGTGCCGGAATCCTGCGGGCAATCGGTGATTCCAAAAGACCGTTCTATTTCCTTGTGATCAGCTGTTTTACAAACATTGCGCTCGATCTGTTGTTTGTAGTAGGACTTCGGATGGGCGTGCGTGGCGCGGCGGTGGCGACGATTCTTTCCCAGGTGGTCAGTGCGTGTCTGGTATTGGGAACGCTGATGCGTGCGGATGGCTCGTACCGGTTTGAGATCCGGAAAACGCGGATCACACCGGTGATTCTGGTGCGGATCATCCGGATTGGGTTTCCGGCTGGACTCCAGTCGGTTATGTATTCCTTTTCCAACCTCGTGATCCAGAGCAGCGTCAATGCACTGGGAACAGACACGGTGGCGGCGTGGGCTGCATATGGAAAGATCGACAGCACTTACTGGATGATCATTAATGCGCTGGGGATCTCCATCACGACCTTTGTCGGACAAAATTACGGCGCGGGGCGGCTGGACCGTGTGAAACGCAGCGTGTACGTCTGCCTGGGAATTTCCTGTATTATCACGGTGGGGCTGAGCACGATCCTGTATCTGACGGGCGGCTATATTTATCTGTTGTTCACAACGGATGCGGCGGTAATTGCGATCGGCATGAAGATTCTTCACTTCCTGGTGCCGGCATTTGTGACATACCTCTGTATTGAGATTTATTCCGGCGCACTTCGCGGTGTGGGAGACTGCTGGATTCCGATGATTATGACGGCGCTGGGCGTGTGCGTCCTGCGGGTTGTCTGGATCCTGATCGCTGTTCCGATCCGCCCGGATATCCTGACAGTGGTATTCAGCTATCCGCTGACCTGGACGATCACAACGGTTCTCTTTAATATTTATTATTATTTTTTCAGTGCGCTGAAAAAATGGAATGTGCCGCTTCCGTGGAAGAAAAAGAGGCGGGAGCTTCATAACCTGTAAATAGTTATGCATGGTTTCGAAAATGATTGACAAAACGGGGTGGTACTGGATTTTTTTCAGAAAGTGTGATATTCTTATGTTACAAAAGATAGGTGACAGTGTTTCTTCCTGGATGGATGCCGCGCAAGCGGCAGATAAAACGGAGATTCGAAACAGAGGGCAGAGGCACTTGCCGCTGGTCAGAAAGAGAGGCAGAATTATGGGCTATGAACCAATGAATGAGTCCTGGCAGATGGCGGGGGAACGCCATGAGACACTGGGACAGTATGTGGCGAAGACATATTTATGGATGTTTGCAGGGCTTCTTGTGACATTTGGCATCGCATTAGCCGGATACGTGACGGGAGCGATTTTGTATGTATTTCAGGTTCCGTATGCGACCCTCGCATTGACGGGACTGGAGCTTTTGACGGTGATCTGGCTGAGTGCCCGGATTCACAAGTTATCGGTGGGAGCGGCGAGAGGGCTGTTTCTATTCTATGCAGCTTTAAACGGCGTTGTTTTCTCGATGTATTTCCTGATCTTCGGTGTTGTGGAGATGGTGTTTGTATTTGCGGCGACCGCGCTGTTCTTCGGAATGATGGCGGGCGTCAGCCTGATCTTCAAGCTGGACTTGAGCGGAATCCGTCCACTGCTCGTTGGCGGATTGCTGTTTCTGATTCTCTTTGGTCTGCTTTCAATGTTTTTAAATCTAGGCAGCTTTGAGACAGTGCTCTGCTATGCCGGTATCGTGGTATTCTTAGGCTTTACCGCTTATGATACAACCAAGATCCGGGATAATTACCAGATTTTCTCTGCGGATCCGGAGCTGCTTCAGAAAGCATCGGTATTCTCGGCGTTGCAGCTGTATCTCGATTTTATCAACCTGTTTCTGTACATTATCCGCCTGATGAACCGGAATCGGAAATAGGAAAAAATCTTTCAGGAGAACGAAAGTTCCTTTGCAGGAATAAAGAAAAGTGGAATTTTGCGGAAAACTGAATATGCAAAAATGAAATGCCGGAACGGGGGAAAGCTTTGTTCCGGCATTATTGTGTTTTTCTGCTTGAAAATCCTGTTTTTGGCATGGACGGCTTCATTCTTTTAGCAGAAAGGGAAGCATTCTGTAATAAATTTGACAGATTTTATTTAAAGTTTCTCTATTGAAGTGGATGGGGAGTATCTGTTAAACTAGATTATAATAGGGAAAGTCCTGCTGTTGGTTACACAGTGTGTGGATGAACCATATCTGTTTCGCATATGCCCCCGCCGGATCAGGCGGGGAAATGTATATAAAATGGTGAACAGACAACAGGAATAAAAGGATAATCAAGGAGGTTTTTTGGCATGAATCGGAATAGAGTGAACAAAAAAAGGATGGGGGGCGCGCGTGTGCTTTCACGGGCAGCGGCTGGCATGCTGGCAGCAGCGCTGTGCTTTCAGCCGATGACAGCGCTGGCAGGACCGGCGGGAGATTCTTCTCTTACATCGTCATCCTCGAATGCGGGGCCGGGCGGCGGTTCGGTCAGCTCCAATTCGGGAAGTACAGGCAGCTCTGGCGGTTCGACTTCTGTTTCCAATGGAGGTGTGAGCGCGGTCACATCGGGGCTTGGCGTGTACCGGGTGACGGAGAATGAGGGGATCGGTGCGATTGCGCGCGGCGTGGATGTGTCTTACTGGCAGCAGAATGTAAATTGGAGCCAGGTGGCATCGGATAATGTACAGTTTGCGATGCTGGCAACCCGGTTCCGCGGTAATGTGGATCCGTTTTTCGCTATGAACGCGGCAAATGCGAGCCAGGCAGGGCTGCGGCTGGGCGCGTACATTTATTCGTATGCGACTTCGGTCGAAATGGCGCAGCAGGAGGCGGATTTTGTCCTGAATCTTATCAAGGATTATCCTATCTCCTTCCCGGTTGTCTTTGATGCCGAGGATGCTAATACGCTGGGAACTCTGACGCAGTCTCAGGTCAGCGATGTGATCAACGCGTTCTGTAAGCGGATTCAGGATGCAGGATATTATCCGATGGTCTATGCAAATGAATACTGGATTGCCAATAAGATCGATATGTCGAAGATTTCGTATGATATATGGGTGGCAAAATACCAGCAGAAGTATACATATTCAAAGACCTCGATGTGGCAGGCGTCCAACACCGGTTCGGTCAAGGGCGTGAACGGCAATGTGGATATTGATTATCTGTATAAAGATTATACGCAGATCATTCCGGGCAATACCTGGCGGACGATCGCGGGGAACCGTTACTATTATCAGAACCATGTGATGCAGAAATCGGCGTGGATCAACGATGGTCAGAATTGGTACTATATGAATGCGGCGGGCAATCCGTCTACAGGATGGCTGGAGCTTTCGGGCAAAAAGTATTATTTGGAGGCGGACGGTCATATGATTACCGGCTGGAAGACGCTGGACGGCGGCTGGCGTTACTTTGACGCATCTGGCGAACAGGCGACGGGCTGGCGTGCGGTCGATGGAAGCTGGTATTTCATGGCGGACAATGGTCTGATGCAGACCGGCTGGCTGGAGACGGGCGGCAAGAAATATTATCTGAACGCATCCGGCGCGATGCAGGCGGGCTGGCAGAACCTGGGCGGAAGCTGGTATTACTTTGACGGCTCCGGCGCCATGACGACGGGCTGGCAGGCAGTCGGCGGAAAGTGGTATTACATGAATGAGTCCGGCGTGATGCAGACCGGCTGGCTGGATCTTGGCGGTAAGAAATATTACCTGGATGCCAGTGGCGCGATGTACGCAGGTATTACGTTCGAGATGGATGGAAATACCTGGCAGGCAGCGGCAGACGGAAGCTGCACGGTAGTTCTGCCGGAGGAGAATGCGGCGGGAAATGGCGGTTCGACGGACGGACAGACTCCGATAACCGGAAGCCAGTCACCGGTGCAGCCGTCCGGTCCGGCAGGGGTATAATATAAATATGATTTGAACCAGTACCCAGATATTGGAGCTGATTCAGTTAAAAAAATGAAAAAGTAAACAAATTCGAACGGAAATAACTTGCTTTTTTGCCGACCTCATTATACAATGTTAAACAGGCAAAAAAATGGACTTGCTTATGGGATGGAGGAAACCAGCATAAGTAATCTGGCATAACATGACGTTTCAAACTGCTATATCAACTGTATGTGCAAGATAAGCTGCGGCTGTTCCGGTGCGGATTTGACGAAAGATGCGAGGCTCTTCTGGCTGCAAATTAGGAAGAGCCTCGGTATGCGTTATATCGGCAAAAGCGCAGAATCGGGATGGCGGGCACAGAAGTAGTGCGAAAGCGGGGGCGTTTGTCAGCAGGAAACTGTGAAAGCAGTGGTTCGCAGGCAGGCAGCTGCGCTAAGACGCAGGCAGGGAAAGGTCGGAGAATGCAGATTCCGGATTTAGTACTGCATGGAAGCAGCGTGTTTTTACATATTGTATAATGATTATATAATCAGAACCGTCGGCGGAGTTGTAGTGCTAAAAAAGGGATGTCAGTGCGGCTGGCTGCCGGAATCATTTCCGGAAACAGGGATGAGGGCAGTGTTTGTCATCAGTCAGGCACCGGACAGCGCTTATGTGAGAATCGAATAACAAGTCAGTGGTACAGATGTTTATGTATGCATGGCTATTAAAGTCGGATTCGCATAGACGGAAGTGCATGCCATTTATGTATGCGGAGGAGATTGTACAATCCTCTGCTGCCGCAGCGTGTCAGATGGAGAATTCCCGGAGTGGATGACAAGCTCTGGAAATTTTGCAAAAACACCTGCAAACACAGATAGGTGGGAAGTATCACGGATGGCGCCATGAAAGAAACAAGGATGCTGTCAGGATATGATTCACGAAGAAAGAGGGACGTCCGTCAAAGCATGGAACGATCTAATTACGAGGTGACACATTTATGAAACAGAATATGAAAAGAATGCTGCTTGTACTTTGCATGGCAGTCTGCTTTTTCGCTCTGTCCGCCTGTGGTAGCGCTTCTGAAGAAGCGGTAGAGCCGATTTCTCCGGAGATCGAGCAGACCATGAGCGATGGCGCTAAGAGCTATCTGGAGCAGTTCGCCAGCTACAGTGACGAAGATCTGGCAGCACAGCTGAAACAGGCTGAGAAGCAGAAAAACACAGTCATTGAGTCTGCAATTTCTTCTTGGACCAGTTCTAAGGACGATTTAGGCAAGATGAGTGAGATTCAGAGCGTGACCGTAGAGCGCGCCGATGATGACAGCTACACAGCAGTTGTTCAGGCTTCCTTTGAGAAGAGAGACTTGACTTTCTCCCTGACCGCTGAGGAGAGCGTAAGCAGCTACGGCGGTACTTCTCTGGTACCGACCGAGTTATCCTTTGTTGTAAACTACAGCTTCGGTGAGAAGATGGAGAAGGCAGCATTAAATACCCTGATGGGTATGGGTACCGTATTCCTGGTACTGATTTTCATCAGCTTAATTATCAGCAGCTTCAAGAAGGTTAACGAGATTGAGGCAAATGTAAAGGCTAAAAAAGCAGGAGCAGAGGCACCGGCAGCAGCACCGGCACCTGTACAGACTGCAGCACCGGCAGCAGCGCCGGCATGTACCGCAGCACCAGCAGCAGGCAATGCGGCAAACGATGGAGAACTGGTAGCAGTTATCACTGCAGCGATCGCAGCAGCAACCGGCGTACCGGCAGACAGCGTAAATATCCGCTCCATTACACGTAAATAATCATCGATAAAATCTGGAGGAATTTAAAATGAAGAATTATACTATCACCGTAAATGGTACAGCATATCAGGTAACCGTAGAAGAAGGATTTGCAGGCGCAGCAGCTCCGGCTCCAGCAGCAGCTCCAGCACCGGCAGTAGCACCGGCTCCAGCAGCAGCACCGGCAGCAGGCGGCGTAACCATCACATCCCCGATGCCAGGTAAGATCCTTGGTATTAAGGCAGCAGCTGGCACAGCTGTAAAACGTGGTCAGGTTATCCTGCTTCTGGAAGCTATGAAGATGGAGAACGAGATCGTAGCTCCTCAGGACGGTACCGTTGCCAGTGTTAATGTTGCAGTAGGCGATATGGTAGAACCGGGCGCAGTTCTTGCTACATTAAACTAATCTAATTTTTATAAAACTGGCTGAAAAAATACGGGATATGTTATTCCGTTTGGAGGAATTAATATGGAATATATAACAACTACATTGTCCAATCTTCTTCAGCAGACAGCATTCTTAAACCTGACATTTGGAAACATCGTTATGATTTTCGTAGCGCTGATTTTCCTGTATCTGGCAATCGGAAAAGGATTCGAGCCGTTACTGCTTCTTCCGATTTCCTTTGGTATGCTGCTTGTAAATATCTATCCGGATATTATGAGATCGATTGAAGACTCATCGAACGGAGTTGGTGGACTTTTACATTACTTTTATTTACTGGATGAGTGGAGTATCTTACCATCCCTCATCTTCATGGGTGTCGGTGCGATGACAGACTTCGGTCCGCTGATCGCTAACCCGAAGAGCTTCCTGCTCGGTGCAGCTGCTCAGTTCGGTATCTACGGCGCTTACTTTATGGCTATCTTCATGGGATTCAACGATAAGGCTGCGGCTGCTATCTCCATCATCGGTGGTGCAGACGGCCCGACCTCTATCTTCCTGGCAGGTAAACTTGGTCAGACAGGTCTGATGGGACCGATTGCCGTAGCAGCTTACTCCTACATGGCTCTGGTTCCGATTATCCAGCCGCCGATCATGAAACTCCTTACCACCAAAGAGGAGAGAGAGATCCGTATGGAGCAGCTTCGTCCGGTATCCAAACTGGAGAAGATTCTGTTCCCGGTTGTTGTTACAATCGTTGTCTGCATGATTCTGCCGACAACTGCTCCGCTGGTTGGTATGCTTATGCTTGGTAACCTGTTCCGTGAGTCTGGTGTTGTTAAGCAGCTGACAGAGACTGCTTCCAACGCCCTGATGTACATCGTCGTTATCTTCCTGGGTACTTCCGTAGGTGCTACTACCAGTGCAGAGGCTTTCTTAAACCTGGATACCATCAAGATCGTAGTTCTGGGTCTGATTGCATTCGCTCTGGGTACTGCAGCAGGTGTTATCTTCGGTAAGATTATGTGCAAGGTAACTCATGGTAAGGTAAACCCGCTGATCGGTTCCGCAGGTGTATCTGCAGTTCCGATGGCAGCACGTGTATCCCAGAAGGTTGGTTCTGAGGCAGATCCGAGCAACTTCCTTCTGATGCACGCAATGGGACCGAACGTAGCTGGTGTTATCGGTACTGCCGTAGCAGCAGGTACATTCATGGCTATCTTTGGCGTGAAATAGGATCGAGCAGATTTATTCTGAATAATGTATTTATATAGTAGGGTGGGATTCTTCGGGATTCTGCCCTATTGTTATATGCAAACGTCGGTTGCTGTTCGCAGGTAGGAATTTTCTGAACTGAAAATCCCGTTGCTGGGCACACGTGTGTGAACAGTAACAAACGTCGTTTTTTGTCGAATTTAATCGGTCGAAATAGTTTGCTTTTTGCTGGTGGAAGACGTAAAATGACAGTGAAGTAAGGAGGAATGGCACTAGAGAATAGAAAAGGAGAATGCATAGGATGGCGGATATGAGAGAAGAATTAGTTCAAAAGATTGAACGGGCAAGACAGCAGCTGAATCAAAATATTGACACAAAGGCAGCATATGACACAATTTATCACTACAGTGTGGAGCTTGACAAACTCTTAAATCAGTATATCGGGCTGGAGACGGAGACTGAAAGAGGGCTGGAGACGGCGCTATAAAATAAGAGTGGAAATAGAAACAAATATAGATAAGTACAGAAAACTCAGGTACATGTGTTCGGAAAAAGAACCGGTGCCTGAGTTTTCTGATTTTTTTTCGATTTAGACCTTGCCATTTTGATGGGCATGTACTAAAATAAACATAACAAGTGGTAGAAAGTGGTGAAAAGTGGAACGAAATGGATTTTCGGGACACAAAAGTGGTACACATCGGATGACGGGTGATTGATATGTTCATGGGAGAATACAATCATACAATCGATGCGAAGGGACGTTTGATCGTTCCGTCGAAGTTCAGGGAACAGCTTGGAGACGAATTTGTGGTGACAAAGGGGTTGGATGGCTGTCTTTTTGTGTACGATAACACCGAGTGGAAAAAGTTCGAAGAGAAGTTACAGGCACTCCCACTTACCAATCAGAATGCCAGAAAATTCTCCCGTTTCTTTCTGGCAGGTGCCTCGGCGTGTGAGGTGGATCGTCAGGGACGAATCCTGCTTCCTTCGGTTCTGCGGGATTTTGCAGGACTCGAGAAGGAGGTTGTTCTGGTCGGCGTCGGAAGCCGGATCGAGATCTGGAACAAGGCGACCTGGGCGGAGAAGAATGTCTATGATGACATGGAAGAGATTGCAGAAAATATGGAAGGCCTTGGCATATGATATTTAATCACAAATCAGTATTATTAAATGAGACGGTTGACAGTCTCTGTGTAAAGCCCCAGGGTATCTATGTGGATGGGACACTGGGAGGCGGCGGTCACGCGAGCGAGGTGGCGGCACGGCTGGGAGACGGCGGACGCCTGATCGGGATTGATCAGGATGCTGACGCGATTGCGGCTGCGTCAGAACGTCTGGCTCCCTTTGGAGATAAGATAACCGTTGTGCGGAGCAATTATGAGCGGATTGCACAGGTGTTAGATGAGCTGGAGATTCCGCAGGTGGATGGAATTTATCTGGATCTGGGTGTTTCTTCCTTCCAGCTTGACACAGCGGAACGGGGATTTACCTATCGCGAGGACGATGCGCCGCTGGATATGCGGATGGATCAGAGAAATGAGCAGACCGCGAAGGACATCGTCAATACCTACAGTGAAATGGAACTGTACCGGATCATCCGGGACTACGGTGAGGATCGGTTTGCGAAGAATATTGCAAAACACATCGTTCAGGCACGACAGAAAAAAGAGATTGAGACGACAGGCGAGTTGACGGAGATCATCCGGGCATCGATTCCGGCAAAGGTCCGGGCGACCGGCGGTCATCCGGCAAAGCGTACGTTTCAGGCGATCCGGATCGAGTTAAACCGGGAACTGGATGTGCTGGAAGATTCGATCGATACGATGATTGAGCGCCTGGCACCGGGCGGACGGCTTTCGATCATTACGTTCCATTCCCTGGAAGATAGAATCGTAAAGAACCGTTTCCGGACGAATGAAAATCCATGCATCTGCCCGCCGGATTTTCCGGTCTGTGTCTGTGGACGCAAAAGCCGCGGCAGGGTGATTACAAGAAAACCGATTCTTCCGACCGATCAGGAGATGGAAGAAAACCCGCGTTCCAAGAGCGCAAAGCTCCGGGTATTTGAAAAATCATAAACAAAAGCATAACTGCACCGCAGAACAGAGATCGTTTCAGGTGCGGGGGAGATAAAAGAGAGAAAAAGCGAAAGAGCAGGGAGGGAACGTTATGTCTGTCAGAAGGAGACAACATGTATCGGCCTCCACGTATGTGGACGGTAATACCGTGCGAAAAGTTCAGAGAACCGTGGAGATAAGACCAGAAAGAGATGAGAGAGAGGAGTACCGGCATAAACACGCCGTGCGCCGCAACCAGGAAAAGGCGCTTTACATGAACGGACCGTATGTGCTGGCGCTGACCATCGCTGCGCTGATCACGCTGGTTTTATGTATGAATTATCTGCATAAGCAGGCGTCGATCACGACCCGTATCAACCACATTGAGGATCTGGAGTTGAAACTGGAAAACCTGAAGTCTGAGAATGATGCACTTCAGACCCGGATTGACACGTATGTGGATCTGGATCATGTATATAAAGTGGCGACCGAAGAGCTCGGCATGGTATATGCAAATAAGGATCAGATTCTTTTATATGACAAGACGGAAAGCGAGTATGTAAGACAGTATGAGGACATCCCAAAACACTAACGGCAGACAGACCTTTCGGAAATATATGCAGGAAAAGCTGGCAATTACCGTCCTGGTAATTATGCTGGCTTTGTTTGCATTGGTGCTGGTGCTTTATAATCTGGTAAAAAGTAAGGGCGAGTCGTACAATCAGATAGTCCTGAGCCATCAGGACTATGAGAGCCGCACGATTCCCTACAAGCGCGGCAATATTATCGACCGGAACGGGACGTATCTGGCGATTAGCGAGAAAGTTTACAATCTGGTCATCGATCCGAAGCAGATTCTGGATACGGAGGAAAACTACCAGTATCTCGATGCCACGCTGGACGCGCTGGTGGAGTGCTTCGGTTACAAGCGGGACGAGCTGCAGGCGATGATCGAGGAGAAAAAAGACAGCCAGTATGTGATCTATGCGAAACAGCTTCCAGCGGAAGACAAAGAGAAGTTTGAGACTTATGAGAAGGACAAGAACAAGGAATACCGGGCGCTGCCGACGGAGGAAGGCGGCAACCAGCGTATCACGGGCGTATGGTTCGAGGAAGAATATAAGAGAACGTATCCGTACAATGAGCTGGCATGCAATGTGGTTGGTTTTGCCCTCAAGGATGGCAATGCATCCGGCGGTGTTGAACAGTATTATAATGATATCCTGAACGGTGTGAGCGGTCGTGAGTATGGTTATTTAAACGGCGATTCGAACGTCGAGCGAACGGTAAAACCGGCGCAGAACGGAAAGACGCTGGAGTTGACGATCGACGTCAACATCCAGAAGATTGTCCAGAAATATCTGGATGAGTGGCAGGCGGGCATTGGAAGTAATCTGGCGGCGGCGATCGTCATGGATCCGAACAGCGGTGAGATCCTGGCGATGGATACGACGACCCGTTACAATCTGAATGATCCGTACAATTTAAGCACCTACTATACGGATGAGGAAATCCAGGCGATGGATGAAAAGACGAAGTCCGAGGCGTGGTATAAAATGTGGAGAAACTTCTGCGTGAGCGACTCTTATGAGCCGGGTTCTCCACAGAAAGCATTTACGGTAGCCGGGGCGATCGAGGAAGGCGCGATTTCCGGAAACGAGGTCTTTGAGTGCGGCGGAAAACTGCATTTCGGAGACTGGGATATCCGGTGTGTTGCCCGAGCCGGCCACGGACCGCTGACGATCACACAGGGATTGATGAAATCCTGCAACGTCGTTATGATGCGTATTGTATCACTGGAGGGAAAAGAGAAGTTTGTCCAGTATCAGAAGATTTTCGGATTTGGCGAGAAGACGGGCATCGACCTTCCGGGCGAGGCGTCCGGTCTGATTTATCAGGCATCCAATATGGATCCGGCATCTCTGGCGACCAACGCATTTGGACAGAACTATAACTGTACGATGGTGCAGATGGCAGCTGGATATGCGTCCTTAATCAACGGCGGTTCCTATTATGAGCCGCATGTGGTAAAAGAGATTCTGAACGACGAAGGATCCGTTGTCAAATCCGTTTCCCCAAATCTGGTGCGAGAGACGGTTTCGGAATCGACCTCGAACTTCATTAATAATGCGCTTTACCAGACAGTATCAGGTGATGGCGGTACCGCGGGCGCGGCGGCAGTTGCTGGTTACGAAGTGGCTGGTAAGACAGGTACGGCGCAGAAGCAGCCGCGTGCGGAGAAGAATTATCTGGTTTCCTTTATCGGATATGCACCGGCATACAATCCGCAGGTACTCTGCTATGTGGTAGTAGATACCCCGCATCTGCCGGGCGAGCAGCAGGCACATTCGACTTTTGCCAGCGAGATTTTCAGCAAGATCATGGCGGAAGTCCTTCCATATAAGAATGTATTCCCGGCAGGCGGCGCGGCACAGGATCTCGAGACCAATCTTTCCAGCCAGGAAGAAGGCATTATAAGCGGCACAGCAACCGAGGATCCGAATGCAGCTGAAACACCGGCAGAGACGACTCCGGCTCCGGAGGGCGGCTGGGCGAACTACGATGAGGAATTTATCGATTCCGGAGACGAGTACAGCTATCCGGATACGATGGGAAATGTGCAGGATGAATCGGCGGCGGTTGGAAACGGAGAAACGTCTGGAACGGGCAGAGACACCGGAACAGCGGATAATGCCGGAGAAACGGCAGCTTCCCAGGAAGCGCAGGCAGCGGGAGATTAAGAATTGTGCCTGTCGGGAAGACTTATCTATCTTGTGTGGAAAATACGTAACTGTTCACAGGTAGGAATTTTCTGAACTGAAAAATCCGTACGATACAGTTCTGGCAGCAGATTTTGCCGATTTGGAATGCGTAGCATCGGCAAAATCCCGTTGCTGTGCACACGTGTGTGAACAGTAACGAAAATACAGAATAAAGAAACGGTTCTTATGATATACTGTAGCAATGAGATCAGACAGGAAGCAGTATGAATCGGAACCGGACGCATCACAGAGGAAGAACTGTCTTTTTGTGCGCCGCCATCTGCCTGTGCATGGCAGGATTGGCGGGGAGACTGTTCTTCCTCATGCTGTATAAAGCGGATTATTACAGCCAGATGGCGGAGGAGCTGCATCAGCGGGAGCGCAGTATCAAAGCGCCGCGCGGGCGGATCCTTGACCGGAACGGAACGGTGATCGCTGATAACCGGACTGTGTGTACTATCTCAGTGATTCATAATCAGGTAAAAGATCCGGAGACAGTTATCCGGGTTTTAAGCGAAGAACTGGGACTTCCGGAGGCGGAGGTGCGGAAAAAGACGGAAAAGCGATCTTCCAGGGAGGTGATCCAGTCCAATGTAGAGAAAACGCGGGGCGATGCGATCCGGGCAATGCGCCTGGAGGGGGTCAAGGTGGATGAGGACTATAAACGATATTATCCATATGGACGTCTGGCATCGAAAGTGCTGGGATTCACCGGGGGAGATAATCAGGGGATCATCGGTCTGGAAGTACAGTATGAGAAATATTTAAAGGGCACGGATGGCAAGATCCTGACGCTCACGGATGCAGCGGGGATCGAGCTGGAAAATGAGGCGGAGGATCGCATCGAGCCGGAGGCAGGGCGGGATCTGCAGGCGAGTCTGGATGTCAATATCCAGATGTACGCGGAACAGGCGGCGTACCAGACGATGCAGAAAAAGAATGCGAACCGCGTCTCGATCATCGTGATGAACCCGAAGAACGGGGAAATCTATGCAATGGTAAATGCACCGGAGTTTTCATTGAATGAGCCGTTTGAGCTGGTGACAGATAAAAAAAACGAAGATTCAGAAACAGAAGAAGACATATCCTGGAAGAACGAAGTGCAGTCACACGCAGCATCAGCGCAAAATAAACAAGCTCTCCTCAATCAGATGTGGCGCAATCCCTGTTTAAATGATACATACGAACCGGGGTCTACATTCAAAATCGTGACCGCCGCTGCGGGACTGGAGGCGGGCGTGGTCAACCTGACTGACCAGTTTTCCTGCCCGGGATTCCGGATCGTGGAAGATCGAAAGATTCGGTGTCACAAGGTGGGCGGACACGGCGGGGAGACGTTTTTACAGGGAATGATGAATTCCTGCAATCCTGTTCTGATCGATGTCGGGCAGCGGCTGGGACCGGAGCGGTACTATCAGTATTTTAAGCAGTTTGGTCTGCTGGGAAAGACTGGGATTGATCTGCCGGGTGAGGCGGGGACGATCATGCACCAGCCGGATCAGATCGGACCGGTGGAGCTGGCGACCGTCTCTTTTGGGCAGTCGTTTCAGATCACGCCGATCCAGCTCATTACAACGTCATCCTCCCTGATCAACGGAGGCACGCGCATTACACCGCACATCGGGATCCGTGCCGTGCGGGCAGATGGTCAGGCAGTCCACGTGTTTGCCTATCCAAAAGGAGAGAGGATCTTATCGGAGCAGACGAGTGAGACGCTGCGTTATATTCTGGAACAGGTGGTGGCGGAGGGGAGTGGAAAAAACGCCCGGATCGAGGGCTACCGGATCGGCGGAAAGACGGCAACCTCGGAGAAACTTCCAAGGAGCCGGAAAAAATATATTTCCTCATTTTTAGGGTTTGCACCGGCGGACGATCCGCAGGTGATCGCGCTCATCACCATCGATGAACCGGAAGGAATCTACTATGGCGGGACGATTGCCGCCCCGGTGATCCGCGATCTGTTTGAGGTCATTTTGCCGTATCTGGGGGTGGAGAAAAGAGGTTGATTATTCCCCTAAAAAGACGTATACTATTGAAGTGTATAATTTGAGGAACTATCTCTGTATACATAGGAAGATAAGTTAGAGGTGTGACATGGTAAATGAAACAATACTGGCGGTTATCATCGCATTTGTGGTCAGCGCAGTGCTGTGCCCGATCGTGATACCGTTTCTCCACAGGTTGAAATTCGGACAGCAGGTGCGCGATGACGGACCGCAGACGCATCTGAAAAAGCAGGGAACCCCGACGATGGGCGGTCTGGTAATTCTTTCCAGCATCATCATTACGTCTCTGCTCTATATCCGGGATTATCCGAAGATCATTCCGGTGCTGTTTATGACCGTCGGATTCGGCGTGGTTGGATTTCTGGACGATTACATCAAGATCGTGATGAAACGTTCGGAGGGCTTAAATCCGATCCAGAAGCTGATCGGACAGTTTGTGATCACAGGTATTTTTGCCTATTATATTGTAACCTCACCGGACATCGGAACAGGGATGCTGATTCCATTTACCGGCAAGTATTTACAGCTTCCGGTCTGGCTGTTTGTACCGGCACTGTTCTTCATCATTCTGGGAACTGACAATGGCGTGAACTTCACAGATGGTCTGGACGGTCTGTGCACCAGTGTGACGATTCTGGTAGCAACGTTCTTTACGATCGTGGCGATCGGGGAGAACAGCGGCATTAGCCCGATTACCGGCGCAGTAGTTGGAAGTCTTCTGGGCTTTCTTCTGTTCAATGTCTATCCGGCGCGTGTGTTTATGGGCGATACCGGTTCACTGGCACTTGGCGGTTTTGTTGCTTCCAGTGCCTTTATGATGCAGATGCCGATCTTTATCGCGATCGTGGGTCTGATTTATCTGGTGGAAGTATTATCTGTTATTATTCAGGTAACCTATTTTAAGAAGACGGGCGGAAAGCGCTTTTTCAAGATGGCGCCGATCCATCATCATTTCGAGCTCTGCGGATGGTCTGAGACCAGGGTCGTAGGCGTATTTTCGATTATTACGGCAATCCTTTGCCTTATAGCATACTTAGGATTATAGGAGGAAGATTATGAGTCAGAAAGTATTAGTAGCAGGAACAGGTATCAGCGGTATTGCAGCTGCAAAGCTCCTTCTCTCAAAAGGCGGGGAGGTAGTGCTTTACGATGGCAATGAAAAACTGGATCCAGAGGAGCTGAAAAAGAAATTTGACGAAGGCGCGACGATCACGTTCGTCCTCGGAGAGCTGAAAAAGACGGATTTGTTAGGCGTGGAGCTGGCAATTTTAAGCCCGGGCATCCCGACCGATGCACCGTTTGTAGAGATGATCCGTGAAACCGGTATTCCGATCTGGGGCGAGATGCAGCTTGCATATCACTGTGCAAAAGGACGTATGGCAGCCATTACCGGCACGAACGGAAAGACAACGACGACTTCCCTGACCGGCGAGATCATGAAGTCATTCTATGACAGCGTATTTGTAGTTGGAAATATCGGTGAGCCGTTTGCATTCCACGCATTGGAGACAACGGATGAGACCGTAACCGTCGCAGAGGTATCGAGCTTCATGCTGGAGACCATGACTGATTTCCACCCGAATGTAAGCGCTATTTTAAATATTACCCCGGATCATCTGGATCGTCATAAGACGATGGAATGCTACATCGAGACGAAAGAGAGCATTACCAAGAACCAGAAAGAGGGAGATGTCTGTGTCCTGAACTATGAGGATCCGGTACTGCGTGAATTTGGTGAGACTTTAAAAGACATCAAGGTGGTATATTTTTCCAGTCTGCGTACCCTGAAACAAGGTTTCTACCTGAAAGAGGATGAGATTGTATACAACGACGGCGAGAAAGAGACCGTGATTGTCAATATCCACGATCTGAAGCTACTTGGCCGTCATAACCATGAAAATGTTATGGCAGCGGTTGCTATCAGTATGAACATGGGCGTTCCGCTGGAGAAGATCCAGAAGGTGATCAAGGAATTCAAGGCAGTTGAACACCGCATTGAGTTTGTAACCGAGCGTTTCGGCGTCAAATACTACAACGATTCCAAGGGAACCAACCCGGATGCAGCAATGCAGGCGATCAAGGCGATGCCGGGACCGACCTTATTAATTGCAGGCGGATATGATAAGCATTCCGAGTTTGACGAGTGGATCGAGAGCTTTGGCGGAAAGGTACGCTATCTGGTGCTGATCGGCCAGACCCGCGACAAGATTGCCGAGTGTGCAAAACGCCACGGCTTCAATGATATCATGTACGCGGAAGATCTGCAGGAGGCTGTACAGGTATGTGCATCCTACGCAAATCCGGGCGATAACGTCCTGCTTTCACCGGCATGTGCAAGCTGGGGGCAGTTCAAGAACTTTGAAGAGCGCGGACGCAAATTCAAAGAGTTTGTGAGAAATTTGTAATACCAAGGTTCAAAGGTCGGAAATCCGACGCAAGATTGCTTGCAGGAGGAATTGTGACTTTTGAGAATTGCGGAGTGCAAAGCACGCAGCAATTCGGTATTGGAAGAATAAAGGCTTAATGTATTTAAGGGGGCTGTCGCAGCCGGCATTTGTCTGCGGCAGCCCTGATTTGAAGGAAAAACTGCCGTTTACAGGCAGAATTTCGAAACTGTAACAACAAAAAGCAGGGGAGTGGAAGTATGCCGGAACCGGGAAAAATTAAAAAGAAAAAACCACATCGGTTTTATGATTACAGTCTGCTGTTTACCATCATTTTCCTGACGGTATTCGGACTGATCATGATTTACAGCGCGAGCTCCTATAAGGCGCAGCTTGATTACGGCAATCCGGGATATTTTATGCTTCGTCAGGCGGGCATCGCGGGTGTCAGCTTTGTTGCGATGTATATCGTCTCCAAGATAGATTATCACTGGTTTGCGCGGTTTGCGATGCTGGGATATATCGTTTCATATGTGACGCTGCTTCTGACGCGTTTTACACCTCTGGGCGTGGCATCGCATGGTAAGAAGCGCTGGCTGCGCCTGGGACCGCTCCAGTTCCAGCCGACCGAGATTGTCAAGATTTCCCTGATTCTGCTTCTGGCGGTTCTGATTGCCAATCTGGGCGTGCGGATCAACCAGCTGCGGGCAGTCGGATTTATCGTGGCGCTGTCGGCGCCGCTGGCACTTTTAGTTACGGCGAACAACTTAAGTTCTGGTATCATCATCTGCGGCATCGTGTTTGTGATGCTGTTTGTGGCGTGCAAGATCAAATGGCCGTTTTTTCTCTGCATCGGAGGCGGCGTTGGACTTCTGGCGGTCGCCCCCTATATAGGGCATTTGCTGGTAAAGCTCCATATCCTGAAGGATTATCAGCTGGGACGAATCAATGTCTGGGTCAACCCGGTGCAGTATGCACGTTCCGGCGGTTATCAGGTGCTCCAGGGTCTGTACGCGATCGGTTCCGGCGGTCTGTTTGGAAAGGGACTGGGCGAGAGTCTCCAGAAGCTCGGTTTCGTGCCGGAGGCGCAGAATGATATGATTTTTTCGATTATCTGTGAGGAATTAGGTCTGTTTGGCGCGATTTCGGTCATTCTGATTTTCATGTTTATGATTTACCGCTTCATGGTAATTGCTGGAAATGCACCGGATCTGATGGGTGCGATGATCGTGATCGGCGTGATGGCACACATCGCGATTCAGGTTATCTTAAATATCGCGGTTGTTACGAATACGATCCCGAACACGGGTGTTACGCTGCCGTTTATCAGTTACGGAGGTACGTCCGTCATGTTCCTGATGCTGGAGATGGGGATGGTGTTAAGCGTCTCGAACCAGATTAAGCTGGAGCAGTAGGAATATTTGGCGGAGTTACATATTTACTTCGGGAAATATAGAAAATGAGAACCATTTTCTCTCGTTGGCATATAATAATACATAGATGCCGGTGGGAGGGGATTGTTTGGCTTTCATCGAGATTCACGGACCGTGCCGGATTCAGGGCGGACTCACGGTGCAGGGGTCGAAAAATGCAGTTTTGCCGATGATGGCGGCGTCAGTGTTAAACCGCGGAATTACCGTGCTTGAAAATGTCCCCAGAATACAGGATGTGTTCTGTATGATGGGGATTCTTGATTCTCTGGGATGCCGGTGTGCGTTGCACGGAAACCGTCTGGAAATCGATACTTCGAAGATGAATGGCTGGCGGATCGAGCAGAAAGCGATGGGGAAAATGCGCTCGTCCATTATGCTTTTGGGAGCGCTCCTGGGACGCTTTTGCGAGGCGGGTGTCTACAGCCCCGGCGGATGTATGATCGGAAAACGTCCAATCGACTGGCATTTGCGGGCACTCCGTGCGCTGGGCGCGGAAATACAGGAACCGGAGTCGGACGGCTTCCTGCATGCACAGACAACGGGACTTCGCGGGGCAGAGATTATTTTTCCGTTCCCGAGTGTCGGCGCGGTGGAAAATGCCCTGTTTGCCGCTGTGGCAGCGGTGGGGCGGACGGTTCTGCGGGGATGCGCGCGGGAACCGGAGATTGGACAGCTGTGCCATTTCCTAAATGGTATGGGGGCATCGATCCGGGGGATCGGGACGGATGCGCTGATCATAGAAGGCGGATTGCCGCTTCATGACAGCCGGTTTGTGATCGGCGGCGACCGGATCGTAGCCGGGACCTATCTTCTTGCCGCTGCGTCCTGCAGCGGTGAGGTGATCGTGGACGGCGTGCAGACACAGGAGCTGCGTGCATTGACCGGGGTGCTGGAGCATATGGGCGTTTCGCTTTATCAGGAACCGGAACTTATATATGTACACAGCGGACAGCGCCTGCGGGCGGTATCGGTGAAAACCGGACCGTATCCGGCGTTTCCGACCGATCTGCAGCCGTTTTTGATGGCGGCGCTGTCACGGGCAGATGGAACCAGTATGCTGCGGGAGACGGTATTTGAAAACCGGTTTGGCACAGCGGCGGAGCTTCAAAAAATGGGGGCGAACATCGAATGCAGCGGGAACATTGCTCGGATTGACGGAGTGGAAACCTTGCGGGGAGCTTTGGTGCGTGCCCGTGATCTGCGGGGCGGTGCAGCCCTGACGGTGGCAGCCCTGGGGGCGGACGGATGGACCAGAGTATCAGAATGTGAACATATTGAGCGGGGATATGAAGATATTTGCCGGGACTTGCGGGCATTAGGAGCAGAGATCCGGCGCCGGGAGGATGATGGAGATAGAGAAGATACAGATTGAAAAAAAGACAGAGGAAAAGGTATGGCGCCGCCGTGGAAAAAAACATATCTGGATCACGGCGGCAGCACTTCTTGTGGCAGCCGCGTTTTTTGTCGGTCTGTCGCTGCTTCAGATCAATACAATCCATGTCAGTGGAAACCGGCAATATACGGCAGAGCAGATAGAGGCGTCTATTTTCGATTCGCGGCTGAGCCGGAATCCGGTGTTCTGCTATCTGCAGTACCGCTTCCGGCCGCACAAGTCAATTCCGTTCGTGCAGGATTACAAGCTGGTGTTCCGCAGCCCGTCGGACGTGGAGGTGATCGTCTACGAGAAGAGTGTGGTTGGTTACGTTTCCTACATGAACAGCCGGATGTATTTTGACAAGGACGGCATCATTGTGGAGAGCACAAGCGAGACATTGCCGGGTGTGCCAAAGATTGCCGGACTTTCCTTTGGACATATCGTGCTGCATCAGCCGCTGCCGGTCGAGGATATCAGCGTTTTCAACGAGATTCTGAACCTGACGCAGGTGCTGTCGGTCAACGAGGTTGCGGTGGACGAGATCCGTTTTAATAAGGAAAAGGAAGCGACGCTTCAAATCAGGAGCTTGAAGGTTGAGCTGGGAAGCAACAGTGAGATGAACGGGAAACTTTCGGAGCTGACGGATATTCTGCGGGATTATCCGGATCTGTCCGGAACCCTCTATCTGGACAGCTACGATGAATCGAATGCAAATCCGATGTACCGGTTTGATAAAAACTAGGAAGAATCGGCAAAATCCGTTACTGGCACGTATGCGTGAACAGTAACATTGTGACTGGTTTATTGAAAATTTATAAAAGAAACGATTGATTTTTTGCTGAAAATCAAATATAGTATTAGGTAGGCTAGATTTAAAAGACCCTAATTTTAGTATAAAAATGATAAAACCGGAATAGATGGGAAAATGAAGGAGGAAGTATCTTGTTAGAGATAAAGATAAATGAAGCAGAGAACTCTGCCAGAATTATAGTAGTAGGTGTCGGCGGAGCCGGTAACAACGCTGTCAACCGTATGATCGATGAAGATATTGCCGGTGTAGAATTTATCGGTATCAATACAGATAAGCAGGCACTGCAGTTCTGCAAGGCGTCCACAGCTATGCAGATTGGTGAGAAGCTGACCAAGGGACTTGGTGCAGGCGCAAAGCCGGAGATCGGTGAGAAAGCAGCTGAGGAAAGCCAGGAAGAATTGGCACAGGCTCTCAAGGGTGCAGATATGGTATTCGTTACCGCAGGTATGGGCGGCGGTACCGGTACAGGTGCAGCTCCGGTTATTGCACGTATCGCAAAAGATATGGGCATTCTGACGGTCGGCGTTGTCACAAAGCCGTTCCGTTTCGAGGCAAAGACCCGTATGAGCAACGCGCTCAATGGTATCGAAAAACTGAAAGCAGCTGTCGATACTCTGATCGTTATCCCGAATGATAAACTTCTTGAGATCGTAGACCGCCGTACCACGATGCCGGATGCACTGAAGAAAGCAGATGAGGTTCTTCAGCAGGCAGTACAGGGTATTACCGACCTGATCAATGTTCCGGGTCTTATCAATCTTGACTTTGCAGATGTTCAGACCGTTATGGTGGACAAGGGTATCGCTCATATCGGTATCGGTCATGCGAAGGGTGATGACAAAGCACTTGAGGCTGTTAAGCAGGCTGTATCCAGCCCGCTGCTTGAGACAACCATCGAGGGTGCAAGCCACGTTATCATCAATATTTCCGGCGATATCAGCCTGATCGAGGCAAATGACGCAGCCAGCTATGTACAGGAGCTTGCAGGCGACGATGCCAATATCATCTTCGGTGCGATGTACGATGAGAATGCACAGGATGAGGCGACGATCACTGTTATTGCGACTGGACTGGATTCCCACGGTGTGAACACACCGGTCGCAAAAGCGATGACTGAGTTCAAGACTCCGTTCAAGGCAAAGACGACTGGCAATACATACGCTCAGCCGGCAGCACAGACTGCAGCGGCAGCGCAGCCGACCTACAAGGCACCGACCTTCCGTGCACCATCTGCAGCAGCACCGGCACAGCCAGTCGCTCCGAAGGAAGCACCGCAGTCGGCACCGGCACAGCCGTTCCGCCCGATGCGCCAGGAAACACAGATCAATATTCCGGATTTTCTGAGAAATAAGAAATAATATAAGAGTGAGAGATGAACTGCTCTTGCTTTAGCAAAAATACAAAATATATACAGAAGCAGTTGTTTTTGGAAGAGACACGCATTAGAAGTGAAAATTTCTGATGCGTGTTTTTTTGTGTAATAGGAAATTCCTTGGAATCCCCTATTACACAAAAAGGCACATTCTTTTTTATCGTCGATTCAGACCTTCGACTTATGTCGAATCTATTCAAATTTTACGTTTTTCCCCCGATTTTTGGCGATCAAAACAGGCGTTTTGCACCCTCGGTTTGACAAATTTTGCGGAACTTTTTTCTTATAATATCCCGTGTCGGACAGAAAGGTGGGAAGAGACAGTGACCTATCGTGTGTATGCGGATGTCATCCTGCTGCAAAATCTGGCAGCGGATTTCCTGCTTCTGTCGGTGGTGAAGAATTGCCTGCGTCTGCCGGAACGCCGGTATGGGCGGTTGGCAGGGAGTCTTCTGGGAGCCGTGTATGCGTTAGGAATGGTGTTAGCTCCGGTTCCGCTGGGATATGCCGGGCGGATGCTCCTAAGCGCCACGATGAGCGTGCTGATGGCATGGACGGCATTTTCCATCCGTAGGAAGTCGGAGGCGGCAGAAGCCGCGATCGGGCTTTACATAGCATCTATGCTGGCGGCTGGCTGCATGGAACTGGTTCAGCCGCTTGGAATACGGGTGAATCTTCTGTTCTGGCTGTTTACCGCGGGGGGGAGTTTTCTGATTCCATCTGCGGTGTGGCGGTTTGGTATGCAGCGGTGTATGAAGCTGGAACACCAGTACGCGGTAACGCTTTTTAACAAAGGCAGGGAGCGGCATGTGCAGGCGATTCTCGACACAGGCAACCATCTGACGATGCCGCTTTCGGGGCGTCCGGTGCAGGTGCTGGATGCGTGTGTGGCAGAGAGATTTTTTTCCTGGGAGGACGGTGTCCAATACATCCCATTTCGGAGTGTCGGAAAGGGCGGCGGCGTGATTCCGGCATATCAGGCGGAGCGGATGGAAGTGTCCGGTCAGGGCGGTATGCGGGTGATTGAGAAGCCGTGGATTGCCATTTCACAGGAGGCGCTGTCGCAGAAGGGCGAGTATCAGATGCTGCTCAATGAAAAATATTGGTTGTGAAGAAAAACAGCCGTTATGGTCTGAACCATAGCGAACAACATAAGGGGGAAAGCGTATGTTTATAAAAGTTTCAGTTCCAGGTCAGTTTCGTTTAAAAATGATGCCGTCGTTCCGGTCATTTCTGATGCACCGGGACGGGGAAGTTCATTATATCGGGGGAACCGATATCCTTCCGGCACCGTTTGACAGTGTGCGGGAGGCGGAGGTTTTAAGAAAATTTGGAACCAGTGAGGATAAAGAGGCGCGTTCGGCGCTGATCGAACACAACCTGCGCCTGGTGGTCTACATAGCAAGAAAGTTTGACAACACCAGCGTGGGCGTGGAAGATCTGATTTCGATCGGGACGATCGGTCTTATCAAGGCGATCAACACGTTTGACGTAGATAAAAATATTAAGCTGGCGACCTATGCATCCCGTTGTATTGAAAATGAGATTCTGATGTATCTCCGGAGAAATAATAAGACGAAGCTCGAGGTTTCGATCGATGAGCCGTTGAATGTGGACTGGGATGGAAATGAATTGCTTCTGTCGGATATTTTGGGAACGGATGAGGATATTATTTACCGGGATCTGGAGGATGAGACAGAGCGGAAACTGTTGAATGCGGCGATCGACCGCCTGAATCCGCGGGAACAGAAAATCGTGAAGCTGCGCTTTGGTCTGGGGAGAGAGCAGGAAGATGAAATGACCCAGAAGGAGGTTGCCGACCTTCTGGGTATCTCGCAGTCATACATATCGAGGCTGGAAAAGAAGATTATGAAACGCCTCAAGAAAGAAATTTCGCAGCAATGCGGTCTATACACCAGCCGATAAGTGCTGGAAGAAACAGACCGATCAGGATGTAAAACGGACCCATTTCATAGCGGAAGGAGACCGGAAAGTTGGAAAGCGTTTCCGGTATTTCCTTCAAAATGAAGCGGGCATAGGCAAAATCGATCAGCTTGAACAGCGTGAAATGAATCGCCATAATGTCAAAGGAATGGCGTCCTAAAAAGGCAAGGACCTTTGCCAGCGGTCTGATGCGCTCGGACAGGTCGGAGAGCGAAAGGACGAAGTAAATTCCAATGATGGAGATCGGATAAAATAAGACGCCCGGAATGTGCATGCTTGCCAGATCGATGAAAATGTGAAGCTTTGTGTTCGTCAGGTGCAGAAGCAGGGCGCTTATCAGGCAGCCGTACCAGACCGTATAGTGGCGGAAATTGGAGAAAAACTGCTGCATCAGCCAGGCGATGAGATAGACCGGAACAACGAGCAGCGCCGCCTGCAGATTGTAAGGGAGCGGGCAGCTTCTCATATTTAAGAAGACACCGGCAAGGCCAATCAGGATGCATGCAAATGCACATACAGGAAGCTTGACATTATCTTTCCGGGTGAAGCGGGCAGCTGCGCGTCCAAACCAGACGCATCCGGCAAAGAGTCCGGAGGACACCAGCCAGACCGGCAGAAACCAGAGGGCACCCTGAACCTGTTCCGGGGAGTTGAAGGAAAGACTGCTCATCCATGCCGTAAGCATCCTGGTATGGTTGTAAAGTTCCTGTCCCGCATAGAGCCCGTGCGTCACAAAAAAGTTGTGGAGCAGGACAAAAAACAGCGTGTAGAACATATACCTGGGCCATGCACCGGCGAGACGGGAGCCGAAGTAGAGAAACGGCGTATCCCCGTATTTCGTTTCATTATAAAAATAGCCCGTGATAAAGAAGAACAGCGCCAGGTGGAACAGATAGACGAACGCACCGGCGAAATATCCGGTATGCCCCAGCACGATCGCAATAATGCCCCATCCCTTTACGATATCCCAGTAGAGGGAACGGGCTTTTTTTTGTGTGTTCATGAATGGATCTCCTTGTGGTTGAATTCTATTTTCTATAAATAAGATTGATCGTAAAATCCCTGAAAATATATTTTACTATGGAACGGCAGAAAAGGCAAGAAATTGGAATGAGTGAAAACGGTTCACATTTGTCCGGGTATAAATGAGCTTTGAATTGTCCATTCTAATGTATAGGTGACAAAACAAAAATCAAAACGATTCAACCGTTTGCGTTGATCGTCCATCATACGGAGGGAATGGAAATGCCGGTCTATAAAGTGGAAATCTGCGGGGTCAATACATCCAAGCTGCCTCTTTTAAGTAATGAGGAGAAAGAAGAACTGTTTCGCCGGATTCTAAAGGGCGATCGGGAGGCAAGAGAACAGTATATCAAGGGGAATCTGCGGCTGGTGCTCAGTGTAATACAGCGCTTTTCGGGTAGCCGGGAAAATGTGGACGATCTGTTCCAGATTGGCTGTATCGGCCTCATCAAGGCGATTGATAATTTTGATATTACCCAGAATGTCCGTTTTTCGACGTATGCGGTTCCGATGATCCTGGGGGAGGTGAAACGGTATTTGAGGGATAACAATTCAATCCGGGTCAGCCGGTCGCTCCGCGATACGGCATACAAAGCGATCTATACCCGTGAAAATCTGCTGAAAAAGCAGTCAAAGGAGCCGACACTCTGCGAGATTGCCAAAGAATTGGGAGTCAGCAAAGAGGAGATTGCGTATGCGCTCGATGCTATCCAGAGCCCGGTCAGCCTGTACGAACCGGTCTATACGGACGGCGGCGATCCGCTCTACGTGATGGATCAGCTCAGTGACAAGAAAAATTCAGAGGAACATTGGGTCGAGGATCTGTCGCTGGGGGAGGCGATGCAGCGCCTGCCGGACCGGGAACGCCGCATTATTGATATGCGCTTTTTTGAGGGAAAGACCCAGACAGAGGTTGCCGAAGAAATCCATATTTCGCAGGCGCAGGTGTCACGGCTGGAGAAGAGTGCGTTAAAAAGCATGAAGCATTATTTGAGCTGAATGTTGATAGGGATTGTGTTATAGGGATTGTGTGAGATTCTTCTGATTGATTGTTTGGCGGCTCTGTGTTAAAATATAGGAGATATAGTCTGCAAAAAGAATCTGAAAATCAAGCAGATGACTGTTATCTGAACTGGGGTTGAGCGGAGTATTCCATCTGATATAGTGATAAAGGCAGCTTGGCGATGCGACACTCAGGCAGTCATGGACAGCAGACAGAGTAGAAAAGACAGGCGCAGGCGGATTGAGCCTCGCGCATGATAAAATGTACTCTCGGAGTCTTTTCTGCACTCGCTTTTGTGGCTGATTTTCCGCCAGCCGTACCCGAATTTCATCAACGTACGCACCGCGTACGCCTCAGAAATTTGGGCACAGCTGACAAAAAATCATCTCACAAAATCAAGCACAGAAAGATTCCGAGAGTACATTAAAAAGAGCCGGAGGAATTCAAATGGAGAAATTACGTAAGCTGATGAAAGAACATCAGGATAAAGCAGATAAAAAAGTGATGGGAGAGGTTCTGGAGCTGCTTCAGAGAGAGCCGGGACTGTTTGTTGTGACTGTCCATGCGACGAAAAACTTCTTCCTGGGTGCAGAGAACGGCAAGGCGGCTGCTTTCCTTTACACCAGCCGCGAGTATGCAGATGAGTTCGTGAAAGGGCTGGAGATGGTCGGTGTAGAGACGAAGGTACTGGAGATCCGCCCATTACAGCGTATTTCCTTTTTCAACGACCTCTACCGCAGCGGTTTTGAGGCAGTTGTGATCGACAAGGGACAGGAAAATCATATGTCCATGTCGCTGTTCAGCATCATCGAGAAACCAAAGGATACATCCGAGATCGTGATGAACCCGTCCCTGGTCCGTTCTGCAAATCAGTTCTATCAGGCACTGGTACAGCACCAGGCATTCCCACAGATGCAGGATCTGATGTGCAAAGAGCTTTACGGTGCGCGTCTGCTGGTTCCGGTTGCTGACCCGCAGAAGACGACGGCAGTACCGGTTCTGACCACCGGAAAGGGTGTACGCTATTACCCGGCATTTACGGATTTAGTAGAATTTGGCAAATTTGACCGTAAACATCAGTTTGGAGCAATGGAAGTCCGCTTCCGCGATCTGAAAAAATATCTGGATTACGTGAATGGAATCGTGGTAAATCCGTTTGGATTTGCACTCCGTCTGGACGGCGAGAAGCTGGATCGGATTGAGAAAGAGAATATGAAGCTGAAGGTTGTAAAATAAATGCTGCTGTGACCGTGACCGGTAATGAATAGATGTCAGCATAATAAACTGTGGTGAAAAGGCTGTCTCCCATCAGAATGTATCATATAGATGCATCTGCCGAGAGACAGCCTTTTTGATTATTCGGTTCTCCTGTTTTTTTCATATAAATGTAGTAATCCCTTCATTAACAGCGCCCCATCATACGTGATCGTATGCGAACAGAGCGGCAGGACAATCTTGGAGATGCCGCCGGTGGCGATGATGGAAGTTTTCTCTCCGAGTTCTTCCTCGATGCGATCCAGCATACCGTCGATCATCGCGGCATTGCCAAATATGACGCCGCTTCTCATGCAGTCTATGGTATTTTTGCCAATGACACGGCGCGGCGTATCGAGGCTGATGCGCGGCAGCTGGGCAGTGCTGGCGCTCATGCTGTCGAGGGAAACGCGAAGTCCCGGCAGGATCGCGCCGCCGACATAGCGTCCGTTTTTGTCGATGACAGACATGGTCGTAGCGGTTCCCATTTCGATGATGATGATTGGCGGTTCATGCTCTGCAAGGGCACCGACTGCGTTTACGATCATATCACTGCCGACGGATTTCGGGTTGTCCATCAGGATGTTTAAGCCGGTTTTCATGCCGGAACCGACCAGCATTGCGTTTAGTCCCGTTATTTTACGGATGGCGGCAAGAATCGTCCGGTTAAGCGGCGGAACGACCGAGGAGACGATCGCACCATCAAGCTGATCTGGGGCAATATGGTAAATTTCAAGAATACTTTTCAGCGCCACGGCATATTCCAGATTCGGTTTTCCGATGGTGGTCGTGATGCGTTCTACAAAATACGTTTTTTTTGCGTCGATCACGCCGATAATAATGTTGGTGTTTCCAACGTCGATAGCTAGAATCATAAAATAACTCCTTTATATCTCCTGCATCTCTACAATAATCAACATCTCTTATAAAAAGTTGATTGTATAGTTATCGCAACGGTTTCATATGTTCAACTGTTACTATTTATTATATATCCACGTTAATAGTATGATTATATGTTTTTTAAAGAAAAGGATCAAGAAGAAGATGAAAAATGTTTTTAAGATCTGTTACCGATCGCGCGTGAGTGAACCGTAACTTGGACTTGCGTATTCGTTTAAAATAATATAGAATAAATACGTTTAGACAAAGTTAAAGAATGGTAGTAAGTTTGGAGGAAGATTTTTTTGGAAAATATAGCGGAGCAGATCAAAAAACGGCGTACATTCGCCATTATTTCCCACCCGGATGCTGGTAAGACAACCCTGACGGAGAAGTTTCTTCTCTACGGAGGCGCGATCAACCTGGCTGGTACGGTCAAGGGAAGAAAAGCGGCCAAGCACGCGGTTTCTGACTGGATGGAGATAGAGAAGGAGAGAGGTATTTCGGTTACCTCTTCCGTATTACAGTTTAATTATGAGGGATTTTGCATCAATATCCTGGATACACCGGGACATCAGGATTTCTCGGAGGATACCTACCGTACTCTGATGGCAGCCGATTCGGCGGTCATGGTCATCGATGGTTCTAAGGGTGTCGAGGCGCAGACGATCAAGCTTTTCAAGGTTTGCGTTATGCGCCACATCCCGATTTTTACCTTTATCAACAAGATGGACCGCGAGGCGCGCGATCCGTTTGAGTTGATGGATGAGATCGAGAGCGTGCTCGGCATCCGTACCTGCCCGGTCAACTGGCCGATCGGCTGCGGTAAGAATTTTAAGGGCGTGTATGACCGTGCCACAAAGAAGATCACAACCTTCACAGCAGCAATGGGCGGACAGAAGGAGGTCGCATCTCAGGAGTTCTCGTTAGAGGGCGATGAGGTTAACTCCATCATCGGTCCAGACTACCATCGGCAGCTGATGGATGATATCGAGCTTCTGGACGGCGCATGCGATGAGCTGGATATGGAGCGTGTCAGCCGCGGAAATTTATCCCCGGTATTCTTTGGTTCGGCGCTGACAAACTTTGGTGTAGAGACATTCCTGGAGCATTTCCTGAAAATGACAACCTCGCCGCTGCCGAGAAATACGACAACCGGCATGGTGGATCCGTTCTCTCCGAATTTCAGCGCGTTTGTCTTCAAGATTCAGGCAAATATGAACAAGGCGCACCGCGACCGTATCGCATTTATGCGTATCTGTTCCGGCAAATTTGAGGCAGGCATGGAAGTAACGCATGTGCAGGGCGGACGCAAGATCCGTCTCTCCCAGCCACAGCAGATGATGGCGCAGGATCGAAAGATCGTCGAGGAGGCATATGCGGGCGATATCATCGGTGTATTCGATCCGGGTATTTTCTCGATCGGTGATACACTTTGTACAGGTGAAAAGGTAGAATTTGAAGGCATTCCTACGTTCGCACCGGAACATTTTGCACGCGTGCGCCAGATGGACACGATGAAGCGCAAGCAGTTCATCAAGGGCATCAGCCAGATCGCCCAGGAAGGTGCGATCCAGATCTTCCAGGAGTTCAACACAGGTATGGAAGAGATCATCGTCGGCGTAGTCGGCGTCCTCCAGTTCGAGGTACTGACCTACCGTCTGGAAAATGAGTACAATGTAGAAGTCAAGCTGGAAAAACTTCCATACGAGTACATCCGCTGGGTAGAAAACGCTGACGAGATCGACGTAGCTAAGATCCAGGGAACTTCGGATATGAAGCGGATCAAAGACCTCAAAGACAATCCACTGCTTCTGTTTGTCAACAGCTGGAGTGTGGGAATGGTGGAAGAGCGGAATCCGAAGCTTAAGTTAAGCGAGTTTGGGCGTAACTAAAGCCATGCAGCGGAAAGCACCGTTTCAGCGAATGGAAAATTTATTTTTCAGGCGCTGAAAGGGGGATTTCTGCTATACGGCGCAGCCGGACAGAGGTGTGAAACCGCAGGTTTTGCACCCCTGGGCATGGTAAAACAAGAGAGAGTCCCTATTGCACCCCTGGGCATGGTGAAACAAGAGAGAGTCCCCATCGTCCCATCTGGGCATGGCGAGACCATAAAAAAAGAAAAGGAGACATTTCATATGAGCAGAGTAGATGTAGTACGTGCAGCCATGGTAGAAGCCATGAAAGCAAAGGACAAAGCAAGAAAAGATTCCTTATCCATGCTGTTATCCGCACTGAAAAATGCGGAGATCGACAAGCGTTCTCCGCTGACTGAGGAAGAGGCGGACGCAGTTGTAAAGAAAGAGATCAAGCAGACGAAGGAGACTCTGGAACTGGCTCCGGCAGATCGTGCGGATATCCGCGAGGAGGCACAGGCACGTCTGGCAGTTTATCAGGAATTTGCACCGGAGGATCTGACCGAAGAGCAGATCGCAGAGGTGATCAAAAGTGTTCTGGCAGAGCTTGGCATTGAAAATCCGGCACCGTCTGACAAGGGAAAAATCATGAAAACCCTGATGCCGAAGGTAAAGGGCAAGGCAGACGGAAAGGTAGTGAACCAGGTACTGGCTGGAATTCTGTCCAAATAATAACCAAAGGAAAAGAACGAGGCGGAAGATTTATGTATAAAAAGAAAATCGAGCAGTATATCGAGGCGCACAAGCAGGAGATGTTAGATGACATATGCGCGCTGTGCAGCATCAACAGCGAGCGTTCGGCATACCAGGAGGGCGATCCGTTCGGCGAAGGTCCGAGCCGCGCACTGGCACAGGCACTCAAAATGGCGGAAGAGTATGGATTTTCCATCAACAATTACGATAATTATGTAGGAACCGCCGATTTAAACGACGGTGAGCACCAGCTAGATATTCTGGCACACCTGGATGTTGTCCCGGCAGGCGAGGGCTGGACTGTGACACAGCCGTTTGAACCGATTGTAAAAGACGGAAAGTTGTACGGACGCGGCACGGCGGATGACAAGGGACCGGCGGTAGCAGCTCTGTATGCGATGCGTGCGGTCAAAGAACTGGGAATCCCGGTGACAAAAAATGTCCGCCTGATTCTGGGAACGGATGAGGAGTGCGGCAGCAGCGATATTGAACATTATTATAAAGTGGAGAAGGAAGCGCCGATGACATTTTCCCCGGATGCTTCGTTCCCGGTTATCAATATCGAAAAAGGACGTTTCCCGGGGCATGTGACAGCTTCTTTTGAGGTATCGACGGAGAATGCGCGGATCCTGTCCATCGAGGCTGGCATCAAGATCAATGTTGTTCCGGGCAAGGCGCATGCGACAATTACAGGACTGACCGAGGAAGAGGTACGTCCGATGGCAGAGGGCGTGACGAAGGAGACTGGCGTACAGTTTGAGCTTCAGGCAGAGGAAGATGTGATCGTGATCACCGCAGTCGGTGAGGGCGCACACGCCTCGACACCAGAGGAAGGCAAAAATGCGCTGGCATCCCTGCTTCTGCTTCTGGATCGCCTGCCATTTGCATCCTGCGGACAGACGAAGCTGATTCACAGCCTGACTGAGTGCTTCCCGTGGAATGATACCGAGGGAAAGGCGCTTGGCGTGGCGATGCAGGCAGAAGGATCCGGAGCGCTGTCTCTGGCATTCACGATGCTTACGATGACGGAGACACGGATGGAAGCGTACTTTGACGGACGTTTCCCGATCGGCGGCAATGATGACAACCTGTTGAAACCGGTGGAGGCAAAACTTGCGTCCCACGGCATGAAGTTGGAGTCCCCGCAGCTGCGAGAGCCGCATTTTGTAGATGGCAATTCCGAGTTTGTCAGAACACTTCTGAATGCTTATGAGCTTTATACCGGCAACAAGGGCGAGTGCAACTACACCGGCGGCGGCACATATGTGCATGACCTGAAAAACGGCGTTGCATTTGGCGCGTCGATGCCGGGCGTGGACAACCGTATGCATGGGGCGGATGAATTTGCCTATGTGAGTGATCTGGTGGCAAGCGCGAAGATTTTTGCACAGGTGATTGCGGATTTGTGTAAGTAACAGAAAATTTCGTTTTTTCCGCCGTAAGAATTAAAGAAACCTTAATTGATTCGCCGCAGGTTCTATGTTAGACTGAAATCCACAACCGAGAGGTACTGTGCATGTTTGAAGACAGCTGCAGGAACTCCGGCGAGAGGGAAAGGAGAGAACGATTATGAAAAAATCATTCCATACAGTTAAAAAGGCAGGGATTCTGACGGCGGCAGCGGTTCTGGGAACAGCGGCACTGGCGGGATGCGGCAGTAAGGCAGATACAACAGAGAGTGCAGCGGCAAGCGAGGAAGCAACCGAAGCGACCGGAGAGGCAGAAGCATCGGATGCACAGCTTGTCATCGCAGGTGGAGACAGCGCCGGACTGATCGCGGCGGTTCAGGCGGCAGCCGAGGGCATGGATCCGTCGAAGATCCTGATTCTGGCACCGGGCGAAGAGCTGGCGGCAGATATGACGGAGATGGCACCGTATGTCAATGCAGCCGATACGGATGAGCAGTTCCAGGCGAATCTTACGGATGATTTTGAGATTTATCTGTCCGATATTATGACGGCAGGAAATAATACGAACAATTCGGATATGGCGGCATATGTATCGGAGAACAGCGAAGAGGCGAAAGACTGGCTTGCCGACACACTGGGAATGGAGTATGGCGATCTGGCACAGGAGGCAGGTTCCTCGGTGGCCCGCAGTTTCCCGGCAAAAGAGGGAAATCTGAACGAGCTTGCACAGGAAGCGCTGCTTAAAAAAGTCGAAGAGCTGAAGATTCCGGTTGAATATAAGGCAGAATTAAAGAGCGTCGCTTACGATGAAGAAGGTGCGCTTGACCGCATCACTGTGACGGTGGACGGCAAGGATCAGGAGATTGACTGCCTGGCACTGGTAGCGACCGATGTCTCCCTGATTCCGGTTTTTGAGGAATCTCAGGTATATGAGGCAGATGGAAAGGCAGCTGCCTTGGTTGTCAGCAACAATGCGGAACAGCTAAACAAAGATAGCGGCGAGCTGATCAATGGTCTTTATGCAGCAGGTCCGATCCTGTCAGCGGCAGTAGACGGTGAAGGTGTGCTCTCCGGCAATGAGCTGACCGAGGCGGTTGTGTTTGGTTCGACTGCAGGAACAGAAGCAGCGGTTTATGTTTCGGATAACCAGTAAAAGCTAAGCTGGTTCATATGTAATGCCATTTCTAAAAAATCAGATGATGCAGACGAAATAAAATAGAAACCTTTAAGAAGAAGGTTCAAGCAAGAAGCGGGTAAAAGCGAAAAAACTTTTACCCGCTTTTAGTATTTTACAGAAAACAGTACGGAATTGATTTGCAAAAATAAAATTGTTTTTATTATGGAGACAATACCTAAAAAGTAAGTCAGAACTAACTCTGTATCACTGAATTATTATAACTTATTCGCAATTCGATATATTTGTTTATAATAATCTGGCTTTTTGATACTATGTAGTCAAACCTCATGAGGAACACGAGAAATAAAAAACCATTACATAAGGGGGTATCACATGGTGGAGAAAACTAAAAATGGGGCGGAGAAAAAAGAAACTCCGTTGTACGTGAAAATATTCATTGCATTGTTTGCAGGTATCGCGTTTGGTTACGTCTTAAATTTTATGGGCGGCGTGGAGAATGAGATCATTAACGGATATGTCCTTCCGTTCTTCCAGTTCATCGGAGATTTGTTTATCAAGTTGATCAAGATGATTGTCGTCCCGCTGGTGTTCTTCTGTATCATCGACGCGGCACTTTCGCTGGGCGATATCAAGAAACTTCGAAGCATCGGCGTTAAAACCATCATCTGGTTTTTAGCAACTGGCGGTATTTCAGCAACCATCGGTCTGATACTTGCCAATATCATCAAACCGGGACGTGGCTTGCAGCTGGGAACGGCAGAGACAGCAATGGAGGTGAAAGAACTTCCGGGTATCTACCAGACACTGCTCGACTTAATTCCGTCCAACCCATTTCAGGCACTGACAAGCGGCGAGATGATGCAGATTATCGTCTTTTCCCTGTTTCTTGGATTTGCCATCATCAGCATTGGCAAGGAAGCACAGCAGTTATGTGACATCATCAGCCTTTGTTCACGGACGATGTTTAAGGTTATCGACATGATTCTTGGAATCATCCCTTACGGCGTATTCAGTTTGATGACTGTAGCACTTGCAAAATATGGCGTTGCCATCTTCGGACCGGTTCTGAAATTCATCTTAACTGATTATCTTGCCTGCATTATCATGAGTACTGTTGGATACAGCATTTTCCTTATCGTGATTGGAAAGGTAAATCCGATGAAGTTCTGGCGCAAAGCGTTTGAACCTTGGATGATCGCATTTAGTACCTGTACTTCTTCAGCAGCTCTTCCGGTATCAATGGAAGTAGCACCGAAGAAGATGGGCGTTCCGAGAGATATTGCGAGTTTCGTACTTCCACTTGGATGTACCGCTCAGATGAACGGAACGTGTGCATACTTTGGTATCGTTGTTCTCTTTGCCGCACAGCTGTACGGCGTAGAGTTAAGTATTCAGCAGCAGATTATGCTGGTTGTACAGGCAACCTTCTTAAGCGTTGGCTGTGCAGCAACTCCGCAGATTGGTCTGGTTATCAGCTTAACCCTGATGACGCAGATGGGACTTCCGCTGGATGCATACGCACTGGTAGCTGGAATCTATCGTATCATCGACCAGATTCACACATCTACTAACTCTGTAGGTGACCTGGTAGCATCTGTCTGCATTTCTCAGATGGAGGGCGAACTGGATCACGAGATTTTCAATCAGGGAGAAGCCAAAAAGGCAGCTTGAGTTTTAGAAAGAGACATCCCGGATTCGTATGAAATGTGAAATATATCTGGGCAGTAGTTATGTATGGAACCCGGAAAGCGGGGAAACGACAAATTTGTGCAGAACGTGAATCAAAGATGGAATATGGAACACCCGGTTCTGAAAAGTCCACGTTTTCCGGATAAAAAGGAAAAAAACAGAAATAATTCCCACTTGCAAAGGTGCAAAAATTTAAGGAAACCAGACAAAACAAGAAAAGGAGATTAAAACTATGAGTGATAACAGAATTATCGAATGTATGGAACGTGCACAGTATCTTCTTGGCAACCTGATGGCTGTTAAACCGGGCGAGGAAGTTTTGATTGTCGTTGACCCTCAAACCGACGAGAGAATGACCCAGGCGATGGCAGCAGCCGCTTTAAACTGCGGCGCTGAGTACGGCGTATACATGATGCCGATTCGTGGAAAAGACAAAGCAACCATTTTCCCGAAGTCACTGGAGCTTGGCATGGATGCCTGCGATGTATTTGTCGGCATGACCACCGCATCCGGTGCAGCTATCTACAATAACCACCTGAAAGAGCTCATCAACCAGAAGAAACTTCGCGAGGTTTCCATCTGCTTAAGAAGCATCGATAACTTCACAAGAGGCGGCGCACTGGCAGATTATGAAGCAGTTTACGCAGACGGCGAGAAGCTGCAGGCAATCTGGAGAGGTCATAAGATGGCTCACATCACCACACCGGCTGGTACCGACCTGTACATGGAAATGAATCAGATGGAGCCGATCATCGAGTGTGGTATCGCGAGAAATCCGGGCGATGCAATGGCATGGTCTGACGGAGAGGTTTCCTTAGGACCGGTGATCGACACAACCCATGGCAAACTGGTAATTGATGGACCTATCTGCTACTATGGATGCCCGACCACACCGGTTGAGTTAAGAATTGAAAAAGGACGTATCGTAGAGGTGGTTGGCGGCGATCCGAAGATTTGTAAAGAAATCCGCCGTCAGATCGCAGAAGTTAAAGATTCCGACAACATCGCAGAGATCGGACTTGGACTTAACCCGGCTTGTATGTTCAACGGAGACTTCGAGGAAGAGAAGAAGGCAAGAGGAACCTGCCACATCGCAATGGGCAACGGCTTCTACTATGGACAGCCGGCACGCTCGACCGTACATATCGACATGGTACAGTACAATCCGACCGTTATCTTCGACGAGGGAACACCAGAAGAGGTTCTGATTGTAAAAGACGGCAAGGTTGTTTGTTTGGGCGACAAATAAAACTATTGCATCCAACTAGACAGTTCACCCCAATTATAACCATATAAATATACCTTACTGTTTTGTATGACGCCAGGAATCCCCGTTCAGCCAGTGTATCGGCTGAACGGGGATTCTTGGTATTTTTAAGTCTGATTTGGATGTGAAGTACCGCCTCCCGAGCAAGAAAAACAGGTGACATTGAGCCGGTATGGAACTGCGGCTGGATGGCAAGCAAGCCGATGCAGGCGATTATCGTCCTGCTGTACGGCAGTACCGTATTCTACGCAATTTTCAGCGCACTGGGAATGCTTCCAGCAGGATGGTAAACCCCTTATCACGAAATATTTATAACATATTCGCAAATGGGTATATTTGTTTATAAGTGTGTGCGGGTTTGATAGTATATAGTCAAACCTCATGAGGAACAGAAAAAACTAAATAAACAGCTATGAAACAGAGAACAATGACAGGCAGATAGCTTAAATCGGCTGGATGCAGAGACTGTCAAATAATAACAAAAGCGAGGAGAATGAGTTATGAGTGATAACAGAATTATCGAATGTATGGAACGTGCACAGTATCTTCTTGGCAACCTGATGGCTGTTAAACCGGGCGAGGAAGTTTTGATTGTCGTTGACCCTCAAACCGACGAGAGAATGACCCAGGCGATGGCAGCAGCCGCTTTAAACTGCGGCGCTGAGTACGGCGTATACATGATGCCGATTCGTGGAAAAGACAAAGCAACCATCTTCCCGAAATCTCTGGAACTTGGCATGGATGCCTGCGATGTATTTGTCGGCATGACCACCGCATCCGGTGCAGCTATCTACAATAACCACCTGAAAGAGCTCATCAACCAGAAGAAACTTCGCGAGGTTTCTATCTGCTTAAGAAATATCGACAACTTCACACGAGGCGGCGCTCTGGCAGACTACGAAGCAGTTTACGCAGATGGCGAGAAACTGCAGGCTATCTGGAGAGGTCATAAGATGGCTCACATCACCACACCGGCTGGTACCGACCTGTACATGGAAATGAATCAGATGGAGCCGATCATCGAGTGTGGTATCGCGAGAAATCCGGGCGATGCAATGGCATGGTCTGACGGAGAGGTTTCCTTAGGACCGGTGATCGACACAACCCATGGCAAACTGGTAATTGATGGACCTATCTGCTACTATGGATGCCCGACCACACCGGTTGAGTTAAGAATCGAAAAAGGGCGCATCGTAGAGGTAGTTGGCGGCGATCCGAAGATTTGTAAAGAAATCCGCCGTCAGATCGCAGAAGTTAAAGATTCCGACAACATCGCAGAGATCGGACTTGGACTTAACCCGGCTTGTATGTTCAACGGAGACTTCGAGGAAGAGAAGAAGGCAAGAGGAACCTGCCACATCGCAATGGGCAACGGCTTCTACTATGGACAGCCGGCACGCTCGACCGTACATATCGACATGGTACAGTACAATCCGACCGTTATCTTCGACGAGGGAACACCGGAAGAAGTCCTGATCGTAAAAGACGGCAAGGTTGTATGCCTGGGCGATAAATAAGATGGCTACATATTACGAAATATCAAGAATGAATTGTCAATGAAAGACTGCATGAATTGCGGCTGTGATTTCCCCTTGAGCAGTCGCAATATAAAACATCGGGAATTGGTAAAAGCATAGGAATTGGTAAACCTCCATATTAAAAATGGAAGCTGTGGACGCAGGTTAGCTGCCTTAGATGTGCAGAGCGCAGGCGTTCGCAGCTTCTTTTGAGTGCTGATTCACGCACATGGAAGTTTCGTAAAACAAGCTGGATTCTGTCTGAAAAACGACAAATGGACGGAAAATACAGTTTATTTGTTTGCAGATATAGAAATCTTATGATAAAATAATAACAATAAAAAATAACTGTTAGATATGGCGGTTATATTCGTTTAAGCAAAGCAGGATGGAAAATGGACAGGGGGAATTGACAAATGCTGAATGAAATGAAGTACGTGTATGAGGTTTACAAAGAAAAGAGTTTTTCCAAAGCGGCGAAGAAGCTTTTTATCAGCCAGCCAGCACTCAGCAACATGGTGCGGAAGGCAGAGAAAGAGATGGGAGCGCCGATTTTTGATCGCAGTACGATTCCGCTGACGGTGACGAAGGAGGGCGCGTATTACATCCGTACCGTTGAAAAGATTCTTTTTCTGGAACGGAATTTGGAACGGTATTTTCAAGATATTGCGGGGCTTCAGGGCGGCACGCTGGCGCTCGGCGGTGCATCTTATTTCTGCTCGTTTGTGTATCCGGATCTGATTGCCCGTTTTCAGACAAAATATCCGCAGGTTACGATTGACCTAACAGAAGGAAATACGCGGGAGCTGAAAGCGGGGTTGGAAAATGAGTCGCTGGATCTGGTGTTGGAGACGGCGATGGAGAAGGACGATACTTCGATCAAACGGTATTTATTCCGGAAGGAAAATCTGATTCTGGCAGTTCCGGAAAGTTTTCCGGTTAACCGGAAGCTGCAGCCATACCGACTGTCCAGGCAGGAGATTCTGTCCAAGTCCTTTTTAAAACCGGAGGTGGAGGCGGTTCCGTTAAAGGAATTTAAGGATGTGCCGTTTATCACGATGAAACCGGGCAATGATATGTATAAACGAGGCGCGAAAATGTGCCGCAACGGCGGTTTTACGATGAAAACTGTGATGATGGTGGATCAGGTGCTGACTTCTTTAAATATCGTCTCCAACGGGGTTGGAGCGATGTTTGTGCGTTCTGATATTGTACAGTGGCGTCCGGAGGACCCGAGGCTGGTCTATTATAAGCTGGACGACCCGCTGTCTGAGCGGGAGATTACATTTTCGGTCAAGCGGGGGCGTTATGTGACGGCAGCGATGCGTGAGTTTATGCGTCTGGCAGGCATCCGGTCGGATGATCCGGACACCGATCCGGCTGCCGGGAGGCAAAAGGAGTAACGGCAATTTCCGAAGACAGGGACTGAATGCGGCGTAAATTCCGAAATGCGGTTGCAAAATCAGTTAATCGTGTAAATTTTATATAATTTTACGTCGATTTAGACTTTACCAGCAGTCTAAAGTATGATAAACTATAACAATGAGGGTAAATGAGTTGCCGATTAAAGGCGGAAGAATTTCTATTCTGGAGAATTCGCGGGATGCTATGAGAGACAGGAGCAAAAGTGGATTTTATGAAGGAGACAGAGGGGATTTATTTATCCAAGACGATGAGGAATAGGAGGAATGGCGGGCAGGAACATGGAAATCACAGTTGCGAAGACGGCTGGCTTCTGCTTTGGCGTGAAGCGGGCAGTCGAGAAGGTATATGATCAGATAGCGACGGGGAAGAAGCCGATCTATACCTACGGTCCCATCATCCACAATGAAGAGGTGGTGCAGGATCTGGAAGAGAAGGGCGTACAGGTCATCAATTCGAAGGAGGAACTGGAAGCCCTGAAAGAAGGCGTGGTCGTCATCCGTTCCCACGGCGTAGGCAGGGAGATCTATGAACTCCTGGAACGCCAGGGACTGGAGCTTGTGGACGCGACCTGTCCATTTGTCAAAAAGATCCACAAGATTGTCCGGGAACAGTGCGAAGCCGGACGCCGCGTGATTATCGTGGGAAATGAGCACCACCCGGAGGTCGAGGGTATCAAAGGCTGGGGAAATGAGTATACTCTGGCAGTCGAGTCACTGGAGGAATTTGAAAATCTGGCACTCAGACCGGATGAAAAGCTCTGTATCGTGGCGCAGACGACATTTAACTACAATAAATTTCAAGATTTAGTTGAAAAAATTTCAAAAACGTATTATGATATACTTGTTTTAAATACGATTTGCAATGCAACACAGGAGAGACAGGTTGAGGCGAGGCAGATAGCTTCACAGGTTGATGTTATGATTGTGATTGGAGGCAAGAACAGTTCTAACACACAAAAGTTGTATGAGATTTGCCGCAGGGAATGTAAACACACTTACTACATTCAGACACTGGAAGATTTCAAGCCTGAGATAACAGGTACTGTGCGCAGCGTAGGTATTACAGCCGGGGCATCGACCCCAAATCAAATTATCGAGGAGGTTCATACTAATGTCAGAATTAAGTTTTGAACAAATGTTTGAAGAATCATCATTCAAGAGATTACGTACAGGAGAGGCTGTTACCGGTCAGGTTATCGGTGTCAAGGAAGACGAAATCATTCTCAGCATCGCTGGAAGCAAATCCGAAGGCATCATCACAAGAAGCGAATTCACCAATGAGCCGGGCGTAGATCTTAGAACCAAAGTTCAGGTCGGCGACGAACTGGAAGCAAAAGTTCTGAAAGTAAACGACGGAGAGGGCATGGCTGCTTTATCTTACAAGAGACTGGCTGCTGATAAGGGTCTGAAACGTCTGAAAGAAGCTTTCGAGAACAAGGAAGTTCTGAAAGAGAAAGTTACACAGGTTATGGAGAAAGGCCTCGTAGTAGAGGTTGAGGGAACCCGTGTATTCATTCCGGCAAGCATGGTTTCTGATACTTATGATAAAGACTTATCCAAGTACGCAGGTCAGGAGATTGAGTTCGTAGTTACCGAGTTCAATCCGAGCGGAAGAAGAAGCCGTATCATCGGCGACCGCAAGCAGATCCTGCTTGAGAAGAAAGCTGCTATGCAGAAAGAATTATTCGAGAAGATCGCTGTTGGTCAGACCGTAGAAGGTGTTGTTAAGAATGTAACTGATTTCGGTGCATTTATCGACCTTGGCGGCGCTGACGGTCTGCTTCACATCTCTGAGATGTCCTGGGGCAGAGTTGAGAATCCGAAGAAGGTTTTCAAAGTAGGCGATAAAGTAAAAGCTCTGATCAAAGATATCAACGGCGAGAAGATCGCTCTGAGCTTAAAGTTCCCGGAGAGCAATCCGTGGGCAAACGCAGCTGAGAAATATGCTGTAGGCAACGTAGTAGAAGGCAAGGTAGCACGTATGACTGATTTCGGCGCATTCGTTGAGCTGGAGCCAGGTGTAGATGCACTTCTTCACGTATCCCAGATTTCCAGAGAGCATGTTGACAAACCATCCGACGTACTGAGCGTAGGACAGGTTATCACTGCTAAGGTAGTTGATTTCAACGAGGCAGACCGCAAGATCAGCCTGAGCATGAAAGCTCTTGAGAATCAGGAAGCAGAAGAAAACTAATCAAACGGTTGACGCCAGTTTCTCATCGGACAGATAGTGCGTCAGACGGAGGATGAAAGAATCATCAGGCTGTCACTTCCACAGGAAGAATGTGGAGGTGGCAGCCGTTTTTGCGATGGCGTGGGGCATGGTATTCTTGACCGGAACGCAGTTGGGTATTTCTGGGATTGGAAGAAAGAGCTGGCTGTTTCTGGCGCTGTAGAAAGCTATTTGGTGATTTTATTAAGATAAAAATGAAAACAGGCAGTATGGCGTATGTGATGGAACATAGGTTGTACGGTCTGTTTTTTGCGTGATGAGGAGCGGGATACGGCGTGGTGAAGGGTTGTGGGAGCAGAAAGATGGATTGGAGTGAGTCATAAGGATATTTGGAAAAATATTGACAAAGAAGGTACACTGATATATAATTTAGATACAATATTATATAATATATAATATTAAACAAGAAAAAATATTATATTTTGAATTAGTGAATCTTAGGAGGGATAAGATGGTTTTTAATACAGGAGCTGCGCTTCTGGATGCGATCGTCCTTTCAGTTGTATCAAAATCTGCAGAAGGAACATATGGGTATAAGATCACGCAGGATGTCCGTCAGGCAATCGAAATATCGGAGTCCACGCTTTATCCGGTGTTGCGGCGGCTTCAGAAGGATGACTGCCTGGAAACATATGACCGGGCGATCGACGGCAGAAACCGACGGTATTACAAAATAACGGAGGCGGGACGGATTCAGCTGAATCTTTACCGGGGTGAGTGGAACGTGTATGCAGGAAAAATTTCAGAGATACTGAAAGAGGGATAAGGAGAGGCAGATCATGAAAAAAGAAGCATTTTTAGAGAGGCTGGAAGCGCTCTTGCAGGATATTCCGGAAGAAGAAAAACGGGATGCGATTGACTATTACCGCGATTATCTGGAGGAAGCGGGACCGGAGAAGGAAGAAGAGGTACTTGCAGAATTTCAGAGTCCGGAGCATATTGCCGAGGTAATCCGGACGGAGCTGCAGAGTGAATGGAGTGGCGGCGAATTTACAGACCGGGGGTACAATGACAGCCGGTTTGAAGAAAAGCGGACGACTTTATCCAGAAGCGGTGGGGCAGAACAGGGAGAACGAGAAAAAGAAGCAGGATTTCAGGCTGGAACCGAGGATGCCCCATTCCGGGAATTTCGGGATGAGGAAACGGGAGAAAATGCGGCATCCAATGAGAATCAAAGAAGCCGTCTGAGCGAGATGCTGCATTGCTTAAAAGAAAAAATAACCGGTTCCAAGATTGGAATGGTTGTGGCAGTTCTGGTAGTGCTTGCAGTTCTTCCATTTATCTTTTCGCTGGTAACGGGAACTGTGGGAAGTGTTTTTGGGCTGGCAGTCGCACTGGCAGCGATATTGGTGGTGCTGGGACTGATGACGGTGCTGGTGTTTGTTGGCGGAATTATGCTGTTTGTTCTGGGTACGGCGAGTCTGTTTGAACATTTTGCGATGGGACTGATGTTCATCGGATTGGGTATCGCGGCAGAGGGCAGCTGTCTGCTTCTGATATGCGGCTGTATCCTGTTTTACGGTGTATTTCTGCCGTGGGCAGTCAAGGGAATCATTCAGCTTTGCCGTCAGGCGGCAGGTTATCTGTCAGCCAGGGCGTAGGAGGATAGGAAAATGAAAAAATGGATGAAAAAAATGGCAATCATTGGCGCTGTCCTCTTTGTGGGTGGAATCGGTGTGACATCGATTGGCGCTGCCATCGGAGGCGCAGCTGCCGGACTGGATTTTCTGATCGATCAGGAAAAAAAATTTCAGGATAAATATAACTGGGGTGATTCGGAGGAGATATGGGATGATACGGAGCAGCTGCCGGATGAGATCGACGAGCCGGATGAGATGGAAGAGCAGCTGCCGGAAGAGATCGACGAGCTGGATGAGATGGAAGAGCAGCTGGACAGAGAAAAACAATGCGAATAGTTTTCCAGAAAATGGACATACTCTGAGTACACAAGGTGGAAAGGAGTATTTTTTATGGATGAAAATAAGGTGGATTTTGAGAAAATGACCCCGGCAGAGCGGCTGAAATATGAGGTGGCGGAAGAAATTGGGCTGGCAGACAAGGTACGGCAGTATGGCTGGAGAAGCCTGACTGCCAAGGAGAGCGGGCGGATTGGCGGTCTGATGACGAAGAAAAGGCGGGAGATGAAACAGGATAAGAAAGGCTGATAGATATTTGCTTGAAAACACCAAAAGCCCTTGAAAATAAAGGAAAAATCCAATATTTTCAAGGGCTTTCAAATCTGCCGGCTGCGGGACTTGAACCCGCACGGTGTTGCCACCAATGGATTTTGAGTCCACCTCGTCTGCCATTCCGACAAGCCGGCTGTCTATCGACGCTTTTTATCTTACCAAAATTGGAGACAGATTGCAACTGTTTTTTTGTTTGTTTTGAAATTAAGAAGCGAAGCATTCGCAGGGGCTTGCGTGTTTCATTAAAATAAGGTATGATTAGGTTCAAATGGGTTTATGAACGCGTCATGCGTGAATGATAATTCATATGGAATGACAGACTGGAAAAGGAGGTGGCGTCTGTGACCTGTCGGGAAGCGGAGCGTCTTGTGACGCCGTATATCCAGGATAAACTGAGCGGGGATGAGCTGGAAGCGTTTCTGGAGCATCTGGAACATTGCCGCAACTGTCAGGAAGAATTGGAAATTTATTTTATGGTGGATGTCGGACTGAAACAGCTGGACACCGGATCGGGTACTTTTGATATCATGGGCGCACTGCAGAAGCGGATCGCTGAGTCATATGCCCGTGTGCGCCGGATGTGGCGCTTCCGGAAAATGGAGTATGCGGTCAATACGCTGGGCGTGATGGCGGTATTGGTGACGGTGATGCTGCAGGTCAGGATTTGGCTGGCACCATAGAAAAAAGCAACAAGTGATAGAACAGGAGACGGAAACAGATGGGCAAATTAGTGCTGATAGATGGTCATAGTATACTCAACCGGGCATTTTACGGGGTGCCGGAGTTGACAAATTCGAAGGGACTCCACACCAATGCAGTGTACGGATTTTTAAATATCATGTTCCGGGTGATCGAAGATGAGGGGGCAGACTATCTGGCAGTGGCATTTGACTTGAAAGAGCCGACATTCCGTCACAAAATGTATGCGGCATACAAGGGAACGAGAAAACCGATGCCGCAGGAGCTGCATGAGCAGGTTCCGGTGATGAAGGAAGTGCTGACAGCGATGGGCGTGCCGATTCTTACCAAGGCGGGGTATGAGGCAGACGATATTCTGGGAACGATCGCGAAACGCTGTGCGGCGGAGGGCGTGGAGGTTTCTATCGTATCAGGAGATCGTGACCTGCTGCAGCTTGCAGATACGCACATTAAGATTCGGATGCCGCGTACTTCGAAAGGTACGACGGAGATACGCGACTATTACCCGGAGGATGTGAAGGCGGAGTATCAGGTGACGCCGATCGAATTTATTGATGTAAAGGCGCTGATGGGCGATACTTCGGATAATATTCCGGGTGTGCCATCGATCGGTGAAAAGACGGCAACCAGCCTGATTACCACCTACGGAAGCATTGAGAATGCGTATGCACACATTGATGAGGTAAAGCCGCCGCGCGCACAGAAAGCGCTTCGGGAGCATTATGACATGGCGCAGATGAGCAAGGATCTGGCAACGATCCGCATCAATTGCGAGATTGGTTTTTCGCTGGAGGAGGCGAAGCTGGATTCGCTTTACACGCCGGAGGCATATCAGTATATGAAGCAGCTGGAATTTAAGTCCATTCTGCAGAAATTTGGTGAGGACGCCTTTGCGTCATCAGAAATGGAAAAATCTTTCCGTTTGGTAAATGATTTTGGCGAGGCACAGGTGATTTTTGACCGTGCACAGCGCGCGGAGGAGATCGGAGCGCAGCTGGTGATTGAAAAAGAAGAGGTTGTGGCACTGGCACTCTGCCTGGACGGGACATCGATCTATGCGATCCCGGCAGTTGGATTTCTGACCGGACAGTATCTGGCAGAGGAGCTGGAACGCCTGATGGAGGTGGTTCCGTCTGTGACGGTTCTGGATCTCAAGATCCAGCTTCCATTTCTTAAAAATCATAGCCGCCGGATCGTGGACGGCATCCGGAATGCAGAAGGAAACCGTGCGGTTATGGACGCAGGCGTGGCGGCGTATCTGTTAAATCCGCTCAAGGATACCTATGGATATGATGACCTGGCGCGTGATTACCTAGATATGACCGTGCCGTCACAGGTCGATTTGCTTGGAAAAACGGCGCTGTCGGATGCATTTGAGACAATGCCGGAGAAAGCGTTGAATTGTGTCTGCTACATGGCATATACGGCGTGGAAATCGCGGGAAATCCTGCTGGGGCAGCTTCGAAGACATGGAATGCTGCATCTCTTTTATGAGATAGAGATGCCGGTTATTTACAGCCTCTACCATATGGAAGAGGAAGGTATTCAGGTGCGCCGGGAGGAATTGAAAGCCTACGGCGAACGCCTCCAGACGCAGGTAGAGAAACTGGAGCAGGAGATTTACGCCGAGACGGGCTGTGAATTTAATATTAATTCCCCGAAGCAGCTGGGTGAGGTTTTATTTGAAAAAATGTCCCTGCCGGGCGGCAAAAAGACGAAGACCGGCTATTCGACGGCGGCGGATGTGTTGGAAAAACTGGCGCCGGAGTATCCGGTTGTGCGGAAAGTATTAGACTATCGCCAGGTGGCGAAACTCAAATCGACCTATGCGGACGGGCTGGGTGCATTTATCCGGGAGGACGGACGAATCCACGGAACCTTTAACCAGACGATCACAGCGACAGGACGTATCAGCAGTACAGAGCCGAACCTGCAGAACATTCCGGTGCGTATGGAGCTGGGACGCGAGATCCGGAAGCTGTTTGTACCACGCGAGGGCTGTGTGCTGGTTGACGCTGATTATTCCCAGATTGAGCTGCGTGTGCTGGCGCATATGTCGAATGACAAGAACCTCATCCAGGCATACCGGCAGGCGGAGGACATCCACGCGATCACGGCGTCGCAGGTATTCCATGTGCCGCTTGAGGAAGTGACACCGCAGCTTCGCCGCAATGCAAAAGCAGTCAATTTCGGTATCGTATATGGTATCAGCGCGTTTGGGCTGGGCGAAGATCTCGGTATTTCCCGCAAGGAAGCGACCGAGTACATTGAGCGTTACTTTGAAACCTACCCGGATGTCAAACGTTTCCTCGATGGTCTGGTAAAAACGGGCAGGAAATACGGCGAGGTCAAGACTATGTATGGGCGTGTGAGACCGATTCCGGAGCTGAAATCCGGCAATTTTATGCAGCGTTCGTTCGGTGAGCGTGTGGCGATGAATTCCCCGATTCAGGGAACTGCAGCCGACATTATCAAGATTGCGATGATCCGCGTCGATCAACGCCTGCGCCGCGAAGGACTGCGTTCCCGCATTGTCCTCCAAGTGCACGATGAACTCCTGATTGAAACCTGGAAAGAAGAGCTGGAACAGGTGCAGTCGATTCTGGCGACGGAGATGAAACGTGCGGCGCAGCTGCAGGTGGAGCTGGAAATCGATATGAAGATGGGAAATTCGTGGTTTGAAACGAAATAATGGAAAGGTACAGATAAACATGAAGATAATCAGTATTACCGGAGGCGTTGGTTCCGGTAAGAGTGAGATCCTGCGTGTGCTGCAGGAGGAATTTGACGCGGAAATTATTAAGGCAGATGAAGTGGCTCACCAGCTCATGGAGCCGGGTAAGAAAGGCTATCAGCATGTGGTAGAGGCGCTGGGTGATTCCTTTTTAAATAAGGACGGCAGCATTGACCGCAAAAAGCTGGCGGCGCTTATTTTCCAGAATAAAGAGGCGGTGGAGACGATGAACGCCATCATCCACCCGATGGCGTGGGAGGAGATCCGCTATGCGATCAACCATTCCGACAAGGAGATCATCGTTGTGGAGGCAGCTCTCTATGATGACGACCACAATGCGATGTTTGATGAAATCTGGTATGTATACACATCGGTGGAGAACCGCATCAAGCGTCTGATGGCAAGCCGCGGCTACAGCGAGGAAAAATGCCGGAGCATCATGGCAAATCAGGCATCCGAGGACGATTACCGGAGTTTTGCGACGCGTGTGCTGGACAACAACGGTGGGATTGAGGATATTCGGAAGCAGATAGCGTCATTTTTAGGAAAAGAGGATTAGGATACATATGCGGATGGTTAGTATTGCCAGCGGCAGCAGCGGGAATTGTATTTATATAGGAAGCGACAACACCCACGTTCTGGTGGATGCGGGGATCAGCAACAAGCGTATTGAGATGGGGTTAAATGACCTGGGGCTGAATGCGCGGGAACTGGATGGAATTCTCATCACGCATGAACATTCCGACCATATCAAAGGGCTCGGCGTGTTGGCGCGCAAATATGGCACACCTATTTACAGCACAAAAGAGACATTAGAGGAAATTCAGGATTCCAAGAGTCTTGGCGAGATTCCGGAAGATCTGATGCACCCGATTACGCCGGATGTTGATTTTATGGTAGGAGATCTGGAAGTCAAACCGTTCCGGATCGACCATGATGCAGCGAATCCTGTTGCCTACCGGGTTCAGAATGAAAAAAGATCGGTGGCGGTGGCGACGGATATGGGGCATTATTCCCAGTACATCATTGACCATCTGCAGGGGTTGGATGCGATTTTGCTGGAAGCCAACCACGATGTCAAAATGCTGGAGGCAGGACCGTATCCGTATTACCTGAAGCGTCGTATCTTAGGCGATTACGGACACCTTTCCAATGAAAATGCGGGGCGGCTTTTAAGTTCCATTCTGCATGACAATTTGAAGCATATTTTCCTGGGGCATCTGAGTAAGGAAAATAATTACGAAGAGCTGGCATATGAGACGGTGCGTCTGGAGATCACAGAGGGAGATACGCCGTATAAGGCGAATGATTTCCCGATCACAGTGGCAAAACGCGATGCAGTGTCGCAGATTGTGACGGTGTAGAAGACGTAAAAGTATTAAAATTGGTTATACAAAGTCTGAAAACAAGCCAGAAGATATATTTGGGGTTATGGCTTGGAGACATGGACAAACGTGTGGGGTTGACAGAAATATCGTTACTGTACACGCATACGTGTCCAGTAACGGAATATCATTTTAGGTGTAAAAGTCAGCAGCCGGATGGCAGTTGAGTTTTTATAGAAATTAGTAAGTCATAAAAACATTTCCGCCATAGGACGGAGAGCACACAGGAGGATGAAAGCTATGAGTAAGATTATTATTACTATCGTTGGACAGGACCGCGTCGGTATCGTTGCAAAAACGTGTAATTATTTGGCTGACCACAACATGAACATTCTTGACATCACGCAGACGATCCTGCAGGAATATTTCAATATGATGATGATCGTGGATATTTCCGGTTCCAAGACATCCTTTGATGATATGGCGCATGAGCTGGACAAGCTGGGACAGGAGATCGGCGTAAAGATTCTCTGTCAGAGAGAAGAGATTTTTACCAGTATGCACAGAATCTAAGCAAATATTTTCAGAAAGGACGTAAAACCAATGATTAACATGCAGGAAGTTCTGGAAACTAATAACATGATCGCGCATGAAAAACTGGATGTGCGGACGATCACGATGGGTATCAGCCTCTTAGACTGTGTGGACAGTGATCTGGCGAAGATGAATGAGAAGATCTACAATAAGATTACAACTTATGCGAAAGATCTTGTATCGACCGGCGATGCCATCGGACGTGAATTTGGGGTTCCGATCGTCAATAAACGTATCTCGGTTACTCCGATCGCGCTGGTAGGTGGAAGTGCCTGCAAGAAGAGCGAGGATTTTGTAGAGATTGCGAAAACACTTGATAAGGCAGCGAAAGAAGTGGGCGTCAACTTTATCGGAGGCTATTCCGCATTGGTTTCCAAGGGAATGACACCGGCGGAAGAGCTTCTGATCCGCTCGATCCCGCAGGCACTTGCCTGTACCGACCGTGTGTGCAGCTCCATCAATGTCGGTTCTACCAAGACAGGTCTTAACATGGATGCGGTCCGCCTGATGGGCGAGATGGTTGTGGCAACCGCAGAGGCAACGAAGGACAATGATTCCCTCGGCTGTGCGAAGCTGGTTGTATTCTGCAACGCGCCGGATGATAACCCGTTCATGGCAGGTGCATTCCATGGCGTGACTGAGGCGGATGCGATCATCAACGTCGGCGTCAGCGGTCCGGGAGTTGTAAAGACGGCTTTGGAAAAGGTACGTGGCGAGAACTTTGAGGTGCTGTGTGAGACGATCAAGAAGACGGCGTTCAAGATCACCCGTGTTGGACAGCTGGTAGCACAGGAGGCGTCCAAACGTCTGGGCGTTCCGTTTGGCATCATTGATCTGTCGCTGGCACCGACTCCGGCAGTCGGAGACAGTGTGGCGGAGATTCTGGAAGAGATCGGCTTAGAGCGCAGCGGTGCACCGGGTACAACAGCAGCGCTGGCAATGTTAAATGATCAGGTTAAGAAGGGCGGCATCATGGCGTCCTCCTATGTGGGCGGACTCAGCGGTGCGTTTATTCCGGTCAGCGAGGATCAGGGCATGATCGATGCAGTTTCTGAGGGTGCGCTTACGATTGAGAAGCTGGAAGCAATGACCTGTGTCTGCTCTGTAGGTCTTGATATGATTGCGCTCCCAGGCGATACGAAAGCGACCACGATCGCCGGTATCATCGCGGACGAGGCGGCAATCGGCATGATCAACCAGAAGACAACGGCAGTCCGCCTGATTCCGGTCATCGGAAAAACAGTGGGCGATACGGCAGAGTTCGGCGGTCTGCTTGGCTATGCGCCGATCATTCCGGTCAACCGTTTCTCCTGCGACAACTTTGTCAAACGTACCGGACGTATCCCGGCACCAGTACACAGCTTTAAGAACTAATAGGAGTTTCATATGGAAAAATCACAGGAACTGAGAGAGGTGCTTCTGCGGTATCTCGATGCCGATCTGGAGCGAATCATTTTCAGCAACCCGAGAACCCGTGAATCCTATCTGAAATTAACCGTGCGTCCTCTGCTTTTGCGGGGGGCGCTTGCTTTTCAGACGGAAGAATTTACGGAAAAACAGGCATTTCAGAAAAATCAGAACGCAGAAAAGACCGTCGAGTACCTGCTCGGAGAACTGGAAAACCGTTACCGCAATGCGGAGATCGCGTCGCTTCACGGGATTGTCAATATTCTGATCAGTAAGAAGGGGACAGTGACGATCAAAGAGAAGAAGGTGGGGGTTAAAAGGGCAGAGAATCGGACGGTATCGGTGGCAGCAGGTGATGTGCAGAAAGCTGGAAAGCAGATGCCGGCGAAGAGTCATGCAGATGTGAAAGAAAATTCGCTCGAAAAATCGGGTCAGAGTCAGTCAAGTCACGAAAACGGAAAGATGCAGAGAAGTGCTAAAATACAGGGAAATGGTAAACTGCAGAACAATGCGAAACAGCAGAAAAATGCCGGAACAGGACTGTCAGTTGGCATGGATGCCGCAGCGTTTTCAGAACGTCTGGCTTCGTTATCCCATAACCGTACTAAAAAATACGTCCTTCAGGAAGGCGTCCCAGTCCCATTTCTGGTAGATCTCGGTGTCATGACGGCAGAAGGCAAAGTTGTGAAATCCCGCTACGACAAATTTCGCCAGATCAACCGTTTTCTGGAATTTATTGAGGATGTACTTCCGAATCTCGATCCGAACCGGACGAATACGATCATTGATTTCGGATGCGGGAAATCATATCTGACGTTTGCGATGTATTACTATTTGCATGTGCTGAAAAAATATTCGATCCGTGTCATCGGTCTGGATTTGAAAAAAGATGTCATTGCGCTCTGCAACCGCCTGAGCAAGAAGTTTGGATTTGAGAACCTGACTTTCCTGCACGGCGACATCGCCGGATATGAGGGCGTCGATCAAGTCGATATGGTCGTGACACTGCACGCCTGTGATACAGCGACCGATTATGCGCTGGCAAAAGCGGTCAAATGGGGCGCAAAAGTCATTCTTTCCGTTCCGTGCTGTCAGCATGAAGATTCAGAACGACCTTCTGTCGCCGGTTTTACAGTACGGCCTTCTGAAAGAACGTATGTCGGCGCTTCTGACCGACGGAATCCGAGGGCAGCTCCTCGAAATGTCCGGCTACCGGACGCAGATTCTCGAATTCATCGACATGGAACACACACCGAAAAACATCATGATCCGTGCGATCCGCCAGGGCAAGAAAGCAGACGGGGCGGCATTAGAGACAATGATGAAGGAATTGCATGTGAAGCCGACATTGTATGGATTGTTGGTGGGGGAAGAGTAGAAAAACTGTGGCAGGTATAGTTGTATACTGAAGCTTATTTTTTGAATGAACGTTCAAAAAGTGAGTTATTAGGAACAACTATACCTGTTTTTGTTTTGTGTATATTCAGCAGTTGGAACAGTTCTTAGAAAATTGTGATATTGCAGATTTTGGAAGCTTTTAGAATAAAGAATTGAAATGACAGGTCAAATGCGAAATATCAGAAATTAAATTTGATATTTATCATATAAGATTGTTCACATCGCATTTTCATGATATGATAAAAGGAAGAAAGAGCATTTGTTTAAAAAGATGATAGAACAAGAGGTGACATTATGGCGGTTAGTTATAAAAAGCTGTGGAAAATGCTAATTGATAAAGATATGAGGAAGAAAGACTTACGTGCATTGACTGGATTTAGTACAACAACAATGTCCAGATTGGGCAAGGATGAGAATGTGAGTACGGAAATTTTATCAAAAATATGTTCTGCTTTAAGTTGTGATGTTGGAGACATCATGGAATTTGTTCCTGATAAAAAAGAGGAACAGTAAGGAGGTACGGTAGTATGGATCATTCTTATCCTTATATTGCCTCTTTGACCAGAGAGCCGTTCCTTTTCTACGAAATGCGCTCCACCGCAAAGCTAATGGCAGAAGGAAATGCAGACGAGGCGATTGTGAAAGAAATTGTAGAACAGAATCTGTTCCAGTATCCAACGGAAAAATCACTAAAAAGCATGGCAAAAGCCTGTGTAAAACGGCTTCATGCGCTGGAAGATGATTCTCTGGTTTCTGCGATTGTGTCACAGCCGACGGATGTGGCAAAACAGATTTGTCTGTATGCGTTGATGAAGCAGAGCCGACTGGTTTGGGAATTTATGCTGACCGTCATTGGTGAGAAGTACAGATTAAGGGACACGTCTTTTGGTAAGATTGATTTGAATACATTTTTTATGCGTTTACAGGAGCAGAATGATACCGTAGCTTCCTGGAGTGATAGTACGATAACAAAGTTAAAACAGATTATTGCCAGAGTGCTTGTCGAAACAGAATATCTCGACAACCGGGGGGCAGATCATTTGAATCCAGTATGGCTGCATCCTGTTTTGGAGAATGCCATCAGAAGCAATGGCGATATGGCAATACTGCCGGCGTTTAATTGCTTTTCTTAGGAGGTAGCCAATGAGTGACATAAAAGAACGCCTGGACAAAGTTCGGGTATTGATTCAGGAACCGGAGTTCCTGGAAGGCAAAGGACTCAGCAATGAGGTGAATATCAGAATCTTCTGCTATGAACCGGAGAATGAAATGGTTGTCCGCCATTTTGTAAATCAGTTGGAAACCGATCAGTCCTTAGATTGCCATTTGATCGTTTGTAATTTATATAAAACATTTCTCTCTATCTGCGATGATATGGACATCACAGATGCGATTCCCGATATGGAAGAAGCTGACGGAAGTGCTTATCTTCTGGAGCAGCTTAACTCCGCAATCGGCAATGGAGAGTTCATTGATAAAATCCAGTATGAGCCACACGAACCGGGTGATGTGCTGATGCTGACAGGTGTGGGCGAGGTGTTCCCGTTTATGAGAATCCATACGTTACTGGAAGCATTGCAACCGTATTTTTCAGATGTTCCGATTTTGGTTATGTATCCGGGTGGGTTTGATGGTCGTCATGTAAAACTGTTCAATCGATTGACACCAAATGATTATTACCGGGCATTCAATGTCATAGATTAAGGGGGATAAAGCCATGATGATTCGAGATATGTTTGCGGATGACATTAACCGCAAAATCAATGGTGTAATTAAAGTAGATCAGGCTGCTGATGATGTAATCGAGCAGGAGTTAAATGAATATGTCATTACCAGAGAATTGAAGAAACATTTCATTACGTTCTTCAATTATTACGGTGATGCTTTTGACCAGCCGACAGCCGATATGGGTGTTTGGATTTCTGGCTTTTTTGGAAGTGGTAAATCTCACTTCTTGAAAATGCTTTCCTATCTTTTGGAAAATAAAGAGGTAAAAGGCATTCGCAGTGTGGAGCGTTTCCGTAAAAAGTTTGAGGATGACCCGGCAACTTTTATGCTGATCGACCGTGCTACAAAGGGACAGACGGAAACCATTCTTTTCAACATTGATATTGAAGGCTTCAGTAATAAAGACAAGACTGCCGTACTTCGTGTATTTGCAAAGATGTTCTACAATCATCTGGGATTTTACGGTGAGAACCTGAAAGTTGCCATGATGGAGCGTTATATTGATCAGCAGGGAAAGACCGAGGAATTCCGCAGAGTTTTTGAAGAAAAGAAAGGAAAGCCTTGGCTTGAAATGCGCCGTGCCTTTGCTTTCAATGGCAAGTTCATCATCCCGACATTGATGGAAGTTCTGGATATGAGTGAGGACGATGCTAAGGCGTGGTTCAATGATAAAACCGCAACAGAAATTTCTATCGCACAGCTCGTGGAAGATATGAAAGCCTATGTGGATACTAAGCCAGCCAACTTCCGTCTGCTGTTTATGATTGATGAGGTTGGTCAGTATGTTGGTACGGATACCGATATGCTTTTGAACCTCCAGTCTCTGACCGAGAAAATCGGAAGTGAGTGTGAAGGTAAGATTTGGGTGATCTGCACTGGACAGGAAGCGATTGATGAAATCATCAAAGTTCGTGCTGATGAGTTCTCCCGTATCCAGGCACGTTTCAAGACAAGACTGAGTTTATCTTCTTCCTCCGTGGATGAAGTCATCCAGAAGCGTATTCTGAAAAAGAAACCGGAAGCAACAATGGATTTGGAAACCGTTTATGAGCAGAATGATTCTGTTTTGCGTAACCTGTTCAGCTTCAATGGCTCTATTCTGGATATTAAAGGCTATTCCGGTCCGAGGGAATTTACTGAGAACTTCCCGTTCGTGCCGTATCAGTTTATTATTATGCAGAAGGTATTTGCTGAAATCCGCAAGCACGGAAATTCCGGCAAGCACCTGTCCGGTGGTGAACGTTCCATGCTGTCCGGTTTCCAGGAAGCTGCACAGAAAATTCAGGAGAAGGATGAGTATGCACTTGTTCCGTTCTTCTGTTTTTATGATACCGTACATACTTTCCTGGACGGCTCTATCCGCCGAGTGATCGAGCGTTGCCAGAAAGCAGCCGACAACGGCGATGGCATCGAACAGCAGGATGTAGATGTACTGAAACTTCTGTACTTGATTCGATATATTGATGATATTCCTTCCAATCTGGATAATATCGTGATCCTTATGGCAGACGATATTCGTGTAGATAAGATTATCATGCGTGAAGCTGTCCGAGGATGCCTTGATCGTCTGATGAGCCAGAACTATATCGGCAGAACTGGTGACACTTATAACTTCCTGACTGACGAAGAACAGGATATTCAGCGTGAAATAAGAGATACAAATGTGGATACCGCTTCTATCGTAGAGCGTATTGCTCAGATGATTTACGGTGATATTTTCACAACTAAGAAGTTCCGTTATGGAAAATATGACTTTGCCTTCGACCAGATGGTAGATGGTATTACTGTTGGTGTGGCAACAGGCGGTATGCGTCTGCGTTTCCTGACCGTTGCTACCGATGCTATTGAAAAAACGGATTATCGTCTGATGGCAGAATCCAAAGGCAATGAAGCAATCGTAGTTCTGGCTGATACGCCTTACTATGAATCTCTGGAATCTGCTATGAAGATTCGCAAGTATGTAAAGCAGAGAAATGTAAGCCAGCTTCCAAAAACTGTGCAGAAAATCATCAGTGACCAGCAGGACGAAGCCGGAAAATATGAGCTGAGTGCCATGAGCGAATTGCAAAATGCTATCGAGGGGGCACAGTTCTATGTAGACGGTGAGCATCTGGAAACCAAAACCGGAAATGCCAAGAGTAAGATTGACCAGTCTCTTGAATATCTGGTTGCTCATGTATATAGCAAGCTTGACCTGATTACAGATAATGCAGGCAGTGATGCAGATATTATTGCGATTCTGACAGGTGCGGTAACGGCACTTCCGGGCATGGAGCCAAACCGTGATGCTGCTTCCGCTATGGAAGAATATCTGGAAATGCAGGATGCGAAAAAACTGCCGACATCTATGGCAGACGTGCAAAGCAAATATAGTGCAATTCCGTATGGATGGAAAGAAATTGATATTGCTGCGGTTGCGGCACAGCTGATTTATTCCCAGAAAGTAACCATCAAGTATGCAGGCAATACCATTCAGCCAGATGACCCGAAATTGCCAGATATGCTCCGAAAAAAGAGTGAGATCGGCAAGACTTCCATCAGCAAGCGTAAAACCATTTCTGCTACGATGATGCGTGATGTAAAAGCGATGCTCCGAGAGTATTTCGACATCATGGATGTACCGGACGATGAAGATGGGCTGATTCGCTTTGTGACTGAGAAATTTGGTGAACAGCGTGATTACTATACTTCTCTGGATGCCCGTTATGACGGACATAAATACCCAGACCGTGCATTAGTTCAGGAAGCCATTCATCTGATGGATGATGTACTTTCTCAGAAGAAAGACAATATTGCCCTGATTGAGCGTGTGCTGAAAAAAGAGGATGCTCTTTTCGACAATAAAGAAGCCATGAGCAACGGCATTGAAAACTTCTTCAAAACCCAGGTAACAGTATTCGACCAGGCAGTGCAGTTTGAAAAATCTCTGCATGATGATCTTGACTGCATCGCAGAAAATGAGGAAGCACACAAGGCACTGAATACCATTCGTTTGATTATCATGGTTCAGACCGGAAGTAAGTTCAACTATAACTGGATTCGTGAACTGAATCCGCTGATGGATACGGTTCGTACAGCTCATGACAAGATGTTGGAAGAAAAACGTGTTGAGATTCTGGAAACGGTTCGTCAGTGTATGGAAGCCACCCACACTGCCGCAAACGGCGATTCCAAGGTATCTCATCTGATTGAGAAATCAGATCGGTATTTCAGCCAATGCAAGGAGAAAATCGCAGAATTAAAGAGCCTTGCCCTTCTGGATGCCATGTTTCTGCCAATGTGTCAGTACAAGGATGATATAGTCAGCAATATTGAATCTGTTTTGGAACCGCCTGCACCGAAGCCACAGGTACAGCCGACACAGCAAGGAAAAGAGCAAGCAACTGCAAAGAAAAAGGTTGTCCGAGCTTATAACCGTCAGGTTGTATTTCAGGCAAAGAGCTTACAGACGGATGCGGATATTGATGATTATGTAGAGAAAATTCGTTCTCAGCTGAAACAGTTGCTGAAGAATTGTGACGAGATTAGGCTGAATTAACGAGGAGAGACGAGTATGGATAAGAATGCGATTAAAAAATTTGCTGTCTGGGCAAGAACAGAGCTGATCGCCCGTGTTTCACTAAAAGGTGTGGAATACGGTATCACAGAGGACAACATTGAGGATGCCAATGCGGACAGTGTTGGCGGAAAAGTCCTCACTGCCAATGAAAAGAAACAGCGTCAGGCTCTGATTGCCGAGATTAACGATAAAGGATATAAGCAGGTCATGGAAGAGGTTGCCTATACTTGGTTCAATCGCTTCTCTGCGCTGCGATTCATGGAAGTCAACGGCTATCTTCCTTCTCATGTGCGTGTATTTACGGACGAGGAAAACAACTTTAAGCCGCAGATTATAATCGAAGCCATTCATCTGGATTTGGATGGACTCGATATGGAAAAGGTCTATGAACTGAAAGATGCAGAAAAGAGCGAAGAACTGTATAAATATTTGCTGATTGTGCAGTGTAACGCTCTGAATAAAATTCTGCCGGGAATGTTTCAGAAAATTGCGGATTACACCGAACTTCTTCTGCCGGACAATCTGCTCCGTGAAGGTAGTGTGATTCAGCAGATGATTGAGCTGATACCGGAGAATGACTGGAAGGATGCTGTCCAGATTATCGGCTGGCTATATCAATTTTATAATGTTGAATTAAAAACGGATGTTGAGAAAAGAGTTAAAGGTAAAGGGAGAGTCAGTAAAGAAGAAATTGCTGCCAAAACACAGTTATTTACTCCGGACTGGATTGTCCGCTATATGGTAGAGAACAGTCTTGGTCGGTTGTGGCTGGAAGGACACCCGGATGTGAAAGAGCAGCTTCTTCCGACTGAGGAAGAACAGTCTGCCTATGCTGCCGGAAATCGTGACCCGGAAGATACCAAATGGCACTACTACCTGGAAGAAGCCGAGCAGGAGCCGGAAGTGCAGGCACAGCTGGCTGAGATTCGCAAAGAATACGCAGCACAGACACCGGATCAGCTGAAAGTCATTGACCCATGCTCTGGTTCCGGTCATATCCTTGCATATATGTTTGATGTGTTGATGAAGATTTATGAATCCTATGGTTATACCACCCGTGAAGCGGTGTCAAGTATTGTGGAGAACAATCTTTACGGTCTGGATATTGATGACCGTGCGGCACAGCTGGCTTATTTTGCGGTAATGATGAAAGCCCGCCAGTATGACCGCCGTTTCTTTAGCCGTGGCATTCAGCCCCATGTGTATGCCATCGTGGAAAGCAATCATGTAGATAAATTTGCTGTGGACTATTTCTGTAATGGCGATGCGAAGCTCACAGCGGCTATGGACACCATCATCAGCGAGCTGCATGATGCAAAGGAATATGGTTCTATTTTGACCGTAACACCGCAGGATTGGTCTGCTTTGTACGATCGTTTTGCAGAGATTACGGAAGATATAAATATGTCCCGTGATACGGCATTGAGAGAATTATTGCCGTTGGTACAAGTGGCAGAAGCATTGGCACAGAAGTATGATGTTGGCGTAACTAATCCTCCCTATATGGGTAGTGCCAATATGAGCGTAAAATTATTTGATTATATCAAAACACACTACGCAGACTATAAAAGTGATTTATTTGCAGCGTTTATACTTAGGATAAAACAGTTTTCTAAAGTAAATGGAATGTATGCACTGATCACGCAACAGGCATGGATGTTTAAGTCAAGTTATCGTAATTTACGACCTGATATATACCAAAATGCTATCATAAATATGTTGCATTTAGGTGCTCATGCTTTTGATGAGTTGGCAGGCGAAGTTGTTCAAACAGTGACTTATGTGCAAAAGAATTGGCATTGTATGAAGTACATAGGTAAGTATATTGCATTAGACAAATTTGATTCAGAAGAAAAGAAAAAAGATGCCTATTTTGACAATCCAAGCATATATTACTCAAAGACTGAGAATTTTATGGAGCTGCCAAATCAGCCAACAGCATATTGGGCAAGTAGCAAGCAGGCAGAATGCTTTATTAAATACAAAGCACTTTCTGAAAGTGGAATTACAGCTTGTGCAGGCTTAAATACAAGCGATAATGGAAGATTTGTTCGTCTTTGGCAAGAGGTGAATATTGATAAAATAGGCTTTGGGTGTTCTTCTCACGAGGAATTATTAGATAAGAAAAAAAAATATGCACTGTTTAACAAAGGTGGAGGCTTTAGAAAATGGTATGGCAATCAGTACTTTATTATTGCTTTTGATATGGAAAATTATAATGTCTTAGCAACCATTGGCAATCATCTACCATCTCGTCAATACTATTTTCAATCATGTATTACCTGGAATCGTATTTCTTCAGCTGAATCTTTTAGTGCAAGAATGTGTGATTTAGGATATGCGTTTGATGATGTGAGTCCATCAGCATTTTTAGCAAGAGATAATTTTAATTATGCTATTGGTCTTATGAATTCAAAACCATTTTGTCGTTTGCTGTGTGTTATGAATAGAGGAATGAAAACAGAAACAGGAAATGTTCAGAAAGTACCTTTTGCAAAAAATCAGCAAATGAAAAACATTGTGGAAAAGATTTCCGAGTCGAATATCAATATAGCAAGAACTGACTGGGATTCTTTTGAAACATCATGGGATTTTCACCATCATCCACTGATTTGCCAAGTTCCTACTATAGCAGAAGCTTTTGAACAGTGGCAGGCTGAATGTGATGAGCGGTTTAATCAGCTGAAAGCCAACGAGGAAGAACTGAATCGTATCTTCATTGACATTTACGGTTTGCAAGAAGAACTTACACCGGAAGTTGAGGATAAGGATATTACTGTCCGCAAAGCTGACATTGGCAGAGATATTCGCTCTTTCATTTCCTATGCGGTTGGCTGTATGTTCGGTCGCTACTCTCTGGATGTGGATGGTCTTGCTTATGCAGGTGGCGAATGGGACAACAGTAAATATGCTTCTTTCGCTGCGGATAAGGATAACATTATCCCAATCTGTGACGATGAATACTTTGAAGATGATATTGTCGGTTTGTTCGTGAAGTTTGTAAAAACCGTTTATGGTGCAGATACTCTGGATGAAAATCTGAAATTTATTGCCGATGCACTGGGAGGCAAAGGACAGCCGAAAGATGTGATTCGTAATTATTTTATAAATGAATTTTTTAAGGATCATTGTAACACTTATCAGGTTACAGGTTCTGGAAAACGCCCGATTTACTGGATGTTTGACAGCGGCAAGAAGAATGGCTTTAAGGCTCTGATTTATATGCACCGCTATCGGCCGGACACCATTGCCCGTATCCGTACCGATTATGTGCATGAACAGCAGGCTCGTTATCGTACTGCTATTGCCGATCTGGAACAGCGTATTACTAATGCATCCACTGGCGAGCGTGTGAAGTTGAACAAAAAGCTGACCACCTTACAGGCACAGGAGGCTGAAATCAGAACCTACGAAGAAAAGATTCATCACCTTGCTGACCAGATGATTTCTATTGATCTGGACGATGGCGTGAAGAAGAATTATGCAATTTTCCAGGATGTTCTGGCTAAAATAAAGTAAGGAGGGAGTGCGTAAATGGACAATATATTTACTACGTTTTTACAAGCTGCGGGATTATATGATTCTAAAGAAATTTGTGAGGATAATATTGCTGACTTAATTGAGTTGCTTAAAGGAAATGTTAAAATTAGTGCTTATTGCAAAGAGTGCAAGCAAGAGCGTGTTTTTTACATGAAGCCTATTGTGTATTATTTTGAAACGGGTCCAGATGGGGATGAAAAGATTAGGTGTGCATCTCTTGGTGAGAAAATAGAGTCACTTCAAAATATGATATTTAGCACCAAAGCTAAACAAGAAAAGAGTTTTGCTGAAGAATGGAAATGGATAAATTGGCAAATAGCTGATACAACGAGATTAATGAAATTGGAATATATTTGTTCAATGGACGAGAAGCATCATTTGGATTATATTGTTTTGACAACAGATAATTCAATGACAAAAATTGGGCAGTATCCATCTGTTGCAGACATGACATTTCCAGAATTAGATGCTTATAAGCATGTGATTTCTAAGGAAGACCGTAAAGAACTTGGAACAGCAATAGGACTTTTTGCAAGTGGTGTTGGTGCAGGTTCATATGTTTATTTGAGGCGAATTCTTGAAAGGCTTATTTATCAAGCAAAAACAACTGCGGGAGATGCGGTTAATGATGAGGAATTTGAAAAGGCAAGAGTGGCTGAACGAATTAAGATGTTGCAGGGATATGTGCCGGAGATACTCATCCAAAATACAACTATTTACGGGATTTTGAGTAAAGGTATTCATGAGTTGAGCGAAGAAGAATGCCGAAAGTATTTTCCAGTTGTAAAAGAATGTATTTATCAGATACTTGGTATGTGGGAAAGTGAGAGAAAAAAACAGGCTGATGAAGATGCTTTAAACAAAGCACTGAGTTCAATTTCTTCATCAATCAAGTAAAAATATGGCAGTAAAGGTTGCCAAAGAGAGCGAGGTGTTACAATGACTATAGAAGAAATTCTTGCAGGAGAATCGAAGAATGTGGAGTTCAAAGAGACTCTGCCAGAGAAAAGCATCAAATATATGAAGTCTGTGGTTGCCTTTGCAAATGGAACCGGAGGAAAAATCATTTTTGGAATTACCGATAAAACTAGAGAGGTTGTCGGCTTTGGCAAGGAAGATGTGTTCAAGAAAATGGATGCCATTGCCAATGCCGTATCAGACAGCTGTGAACCGGCAATCATCCCGGATATTACTTTACAAACGGTTGATGGCAAGACTGTTATTGTGGTAGAGGTTTCAGAGGGCAGGCAGCGCCCATATTATATCAAGGCTCTTGGCAGAGATGGCGGTGTATATGTTCGTGTTGCCGGAACTACCCGCCTTGCTGACGAGTATATGATAAAAGAATTGTTGTTTGAGGGCAGTAACCGTTACTACGATCAGGCTTTATGTACTGGGTTAAATGTTACAGATGAAGATATTGATGCCCTTTGCAAAGCTATGAAAGAGCAGGCTGTCAGAAATGCTCGTACAGAGGAACAGAAAGCAACGATTAAAGATGTGGGAAGACAGCAGTTGCGTTCCTGGGGAATTTTAATTGAGCGTGATGGAAAAGATTTTCCATCCAATGCGTTTGCTATTTTGACTGGCAACGGAGGACTTCATGTTGTAACGCAATGTGGTGTGTTCAAAGGTACAACGAAAGCGGTATTTGTTGATCGTAGAGAATATACCGGTCCGCTTTGGGAGCAGATAGATGAAGCATTTCAGTTTGTTTTGAGAAATATTCATTTGGGTGCTACTATTGTGGGAATTTATCGCCAGGACGTTTATGAGATTCCACCGGATGCTATTCGTGAGTTGATTATTAATGCTATGGTACATCGTAGTTATCTGGACCATGGTACAATACAGGTAGCGGTATATGACAACCGATTAGAAATTACTTCCCCAGGAAAGCTGCCAATGGGACAAACGATGGAGCGTATGAAAGAAGGCTATTCTAAAATCAGAAATGAAGCTCTTGCACATGCGTTTGCTTATATGAACTTGATCGAGCATTGGGGAAGCGGTATTCCGAGAATTATAGACAAAGTAAAAGCTGCCGGACTGCAGGAGCCGGAGTTTATTGGTGGCGAAGTTGATTTGCGTATCAATATTTATCGAGGTCAGGTTGATACCAATAACGCCATAATTAACGCCAATGACACTAAAAATGGCGCTAATGGCGTTAATTGTGGCGCTAAAAATGGCACTAATGGCGCTGAAATGCCGCTTAATAAGGAACAGACGCAGATAGAAAAATTGTTGCAGATTATAGAGAAGAATCCGTCTGCAACACAGGCATATTATGCGGAAGAAATGGGTATATCGAAAAGAACGGTTTCTCGAATGTTTGCTACTTTACAGGAAAAAGGTAGATTGGTACAGAGCGGAACAAAACGAAAAGCAAATTGGAAAATTATAAGGTAGGAGGACAGCATGGATACAGATAAAATAATACAAGATTTAAATCGTAGGTTTGCTGCACCTCTTCCTGAGTTTTATCAGCGTCGTATCATTTTCTGGTACGATGAAGATAAGGAATTTGAGGATAAACTGGATGAAGTGGTTTTGGAAAATGCAAAGGTGATTGCGCTGACTGGAAATAATGCGTTTTCTGTAAAAAAACTGCTTTCAGTAGATGATTTGACCACAAATTATCTGGTTTACAGTCCGTGTGTCTATAATCGCCCGGATGATAACTGGCTTCTGGATGTGGAGCTTTACAGTGAAGAGTTTCGGGCAGATTTGATTTCCATTTGGATGGATGAGATGGGACTTATATCAAATCCGGCTATGAGGAAACAGGTTAAAAATTATCGTGCTTATTTCAATGCGAAAGACCGTCGTTTAAAAGTCAGCACACAGAATAAAGTTCCGGAAACACCGGCACAGCTACACATGGCTGTCATGTCGGCAATCTGTGGATTGAAAGATGCACAGCCTAATATGATTCTTCGTAGTGTGTTCCAGGCGGGACTGGATTTGAATAATAATACGGTTTATCAGGATTTTGTAAAATATCATGCAGACGCAGCTTTTTGGGCGATGGTTCGTCAGGGAAGTGGATTTGTGGAGGAAGAACCAGATCTTGGGCAGTTGGCAATTCATCTGCTTTTAACAGCAGCGACCCGTACCATGCGGCAGGAATATCTTGCCGGACTGGACAGCTTTATTTCCATGCCACATCAGGCATATTGCTATGATTTTATTTCTGAATGGCTTCATAGTGACAACATTCCGCAATTATATGATGTGGCACGTTATGTTGAGGATGAAGCCCGTCTGCATCAGCGCTTTGAAAAGCTGACGGTAGAGGATTTGGTAGGAACAGAGTGCTTTCCGTGTATTAATGAAGTGATTCTGACAAAGCTAATGACAGAGATCAGTGACCATATCATTGATGTGGATACCATTACGAATATCGTTGAAAAACGTAGAACTTGTGTATGGTATGAGCCATTTGAAAATTTTTATGATGGTATCTTACAAGTGGCGAATATGCAAAGTTTCTTTAAGGAACATTCTGCCGGATTCCATAACGCAGAAGCGAAAAGTATCTGGAAAGAATATACAGAGAGTTACTATCAGATGGACACTTATTACCGATTGTTCCATCTTAGTTTTCAAAAGAGTTTGGAGACTTCCAATATTCTGCTAGATGATCTATTCAAGCACGTTGTCGATAAAGTGGAAGGACTCTATAATCATTGGTTCTTAGGTGAGTTGGGCAACAACTGGTCAGATGTATGTGCGGATGAACTGGCAACTTACGGTAAAGTTCTGGAAGTACCGCAACAGGAGGATTTTTACCGTTCCCGTATTCAAACCTCGGATACGAAAGTATTTGTAATTATCTCAGATGCCATGCGTTATGAAGTGGCAGCTACGATGGCAGATCAGCTTCAGCGAGAAACGCAAAGTAAGGTTTCTATCAGCAGTATGCAAAGTATATTCCCTTCTACTACAAAGTTTGGTATGGCAGCTTTGTTGCCGCACAAAGAACTGACAGTAGAGGTTCGGAACGATATTTTGACAGTTTTGGCAGATGGACAGTCTACGGCAAGTACTTATAGGGATAAGGTTCTGAAAACAGAAGATTCGGCAAGTGTGGCCTTAAAGTACAATGACATCATTGCTATGAAGCGAGCGGAAAGAAGTGCTTTGGTAAAAGGTATGGATGTGGTCTATATTTACCACGATACCATTGATGAAGCCAGCCACACTTCGGATACTGCTGTTTTTGCTGCGTGTGACAAGGCGATTTCAGAATTGAAGAACCTCGTGCGTATTATCGTAAATGAATTTGGCGGAACGAATATTCTAATTACGGCAGATCATGGATTTCTTTATACATACAGTCCTTTGAAGGAAGAGGACAAAGTAGATAAAAGAGGCTTTTTTGATGTGGATGTAACAAACTCTGACATTACAAAAAAAGAAAGTATCAAGCGATGTGTGGAGTATGGAAGAAGATATGCAATTATGCAGAAGGGTGTGCAACCAGATTACTTGATGCCTGTAAAATTTCTGGGAGGAAATACAGAATTTGATGGATTTGCACCGAGAGAAAGTATTCGTATCAAAATGAATGGTGGCGGTATGAATTTTGTGCATGGTGGTATCAGTTTGCAGGAAATGGTTGTTCCGGTGATTGAGTATCATTATCTCCGCAATGATTCTATGGAATATAAGCGAAATAAGCAGAAATATGATACCAAGCCGGTAACAGTCAATTTACTGTCCGCAAACCGTAAAATCAGCAATATGATTTTTTCATTGAACTTCTATCAAAAAGATGCGGTCAGTACAAATCGTGAAGCAGCAACCTATCAAGTTTATTTTACAGATGAGGACGGCAAACAGATTAGTGATATTCAGAAGATTATTGCAGATAAGTCCAGCGATAATGGTGCAGAAAGAACTTTCCGTTGTCAGTTTAATTTGAAATCTCTGAAATACAGCAATACAGCTACTTATTATCTGGTAATTGCAGATGAACAGGGGTTACAGATGCCACAGCGGGAGCCATTCCAGATTGACATCGCCTTTGCGGTGGACGAGTTTGATTTTTTTAGTTAATGTCGCAGGAGGAGAGAAAGATGGAGCAATTTGCAGAGGGTGAAAGTACCCGTGAAGAAATAAAGAACAAGCTCCGTCAGAACTTTGACGGTAAGATTGTTCGGAAAGACCTGACAAAGAAAATTAAAGAAGGGGCGAATGTCCCAGTGTATGTTCTTGAGTTCTTGTTGGGACAGTATTGCAGTTCAGATGATGAGACGGTTATAGAGAAAGGCGTACAGAATGTGAAGCGTATTCTTGCTGATAACTTTGTACGCCCGGATGAATCACAGAAAATTCTGTCTCAGCTGCGTAAAAAAGGTAGTCACACAATCATTGATATGGTGACTGTTCGACTGGATATGAAAAAGGACTGCTTTTTTGCAGAGTTTTCTAATTTAGGCGTTGGTAATGTACCGATTGCCGATGAATATCCAGAAAAATTTGATCGCCTGCTCTGTGGCGGTATCTGGTGTATTGTTCAGCTGGATTATGAGGTTGAAGGCGACAATAATTTTGGTATTGAGGACATTGATGGAAATCCGCTTCGTTCCAAACAGAAAAAGCAGAAAGATATTTCTCCAATCAGTATCCGTAAGCTGACACCGATCCAGATGCCACACATTGATATTGATGAACTGAAGCAGGGACGAAAGGCTTTTACGAAAGATGAATGGCTGGATATTCTTCTTCGTTCTATCGGCATGGAGCCAGATGAATTTACATATCGTGAGAAATGGCTGCTCCTGACCCGTATGATTCCATTAGTTGAAAACAACTTTAATCTTTGTGAGCTGGGACCAAGAAGTACTGGTAAATCTCATCTTTACAAAGAGATTTCACCGAATAGTATTTTGATTTCCGGTGGACAGACGACGGTTGCAAACCTATTTTACAATATGGGACGCAAAACGGTTGGACTGGTCGGCTTATGGGATTGTGTAGCTTTTGATGAAGTAGCAGGTATCAAGTTTAAAGATAAAGATGGCATTCAGATTATGAAGGATTACATGGCATCCGGCTCTTTCGCCCGTGGCAAAGAAGAAAAGGCTGCTACTGCGTCGATGGTGTTTGTTGGAAACATCAATCAGAGTGTGGATGTGCTGTTGAAAACATCCAGTCTGTTTGCACCTTTTCCACAGGAAATGGGAACAGATACAGCATTTCTTGATCGTATGCATTGTTATCTTCCAGGATGGGAAATACCGAAGTTCAGACCGGAGCATTTTACCGATGATTACGGTTTTATCAGTGACTATTTGGCAGAGTTCATCCGAGAGCTCCGTAAGGAGCAGTATGGAGATGCACTTGACCACTACTTCCGCTTGGGGAGAAATCTGAATCAACGTGATACAATTGCGGTTCGGCGTATGATAGACGGTTATCTGAAGTTGATGTATCCAAATGGTGAGTTTACAAAGGAAGAACTGGAAGAAATTATTCAGATTGCATTGGAAATGCGTCGCCGTGTAAAAGAACAGCTGAAAAAGCTGGGCGGTATGGAGTTTTATGATGTGAATTTCTCCTATATCGACTTGGAGGATATGTCAGAACATTATGTTTCTGTACCGGAGCAAGGCGGCGGTAAACTGATACCGGACGGAATGTGCAATCCGGGACAGGTTTATACTGTATCCAGAGGAAAAAGTGGCATGATTGGTGTATTCCGTTTGGAAAGTCAGATGCTTCCAGGCAATGGCAAAATTGAACGGACTGGCTTAGGCAGTGATTCTAAATGCAAGGAAGCGGTGAACACGGCATTTAATTATCTGAAAGCCAACGGCAATCGGATCAGTGGATCTATCAGCACCTCAACTAAGGATTACATCATCAATTATCAGGATTTGCAGGGTATCGGCATGACAGATAAACTGGCACTTCCAACATTGATTGCACTTTGTTCGATTGCCCTTGGAAAGCCTGTTGTCAGCAACTTGGCAGTGTTGGGAGATATAACAATTAGTGGCACAATGATAAAGGTGGATGAACTTGCCAATACACTTCAGGTGTGTCTGGATAGCGGCGCAAAGAAGGTGCTGATTCCAAGTATCTCATTTGTTGATTTTGCAAGCGTTCCGGCTGATCTGATGAGTGCATTTCAGCTGATTCCGTATCAGAGTGCGGAAGATGCAGTGTTTAAGGCGTTGGGGGTAGAATGATTGAAGAAAGACGTAATTGTACTTATAGATTCACGAAAAGAAATAGAAAAGATGTTCCATCCGTTTGATGGGGGTATGGGAACATCTTTTGAACGGATCAGTGATGTGCCTGAATTTCAGAATTGGCTATGAAAAGTTAAAGTTATAACTTATAAAATCTCTTCGCAAACTCCAAAAACACCCCGCCTTCCTCTGCCATATATTTAACCGGCGAATACACCAGATAGAGTTTCCGGAGAAAGGCAGCTTCCCCAAGCGGAAAGAGAAGCAGTTTCCCCTGCCGTGCATCTGCCTGTATAGTTGCTTTTGAGAGAATGGAGATGCCCATTCCCAGCATGATACACTGTTTGAGGGCGGCGGCATCGTCCATCACGGCAATAACATTTAAATCATCGAGTGAAAGCCCTTTATTTTTCAGGAAATGAAGGGTTTCCTGCTTTGTGCCGGAATTATCTTCCCGGAGTAGAAACGGTTCTTTTAAGAGGGCATCCAGCGGTGATGGAATAGACTGGTAAGCCTGATAATGTGGCGTGGCGGGGGCGGCGATCACAAGCTCATCGGAAGCAAAGGGGAGAAATTCGCAGGAGGTGTCCGAGGTAGTAGTTCCGACCAGACCGATGTCGCAGATGCCGTCATCCACCTTATGTACAACGTCCAGGCTGTCTGAGCAGGAGGCATAGACACGGATATCAGGATGAACTGCGTGATAAGCGCTTAAAAGTTCCGGCAGAAAATAAAGGGACGGAACGGAGGATGCGCCGATCCGAAGCTGCGGTTTCGTCTCGTTGGCGAGTTCCACGATTGCTTTCTGCTGCAGGGTCAGAATCTCCGTGGCATAGGAATATAATTTTGTCCCGGCAGGAGTCAGGGAGAGCGATTTGGTGGTGCGCTTTAAAAGCTGGGTGTGAAATTCCTCCTCCAGACTGCGGATGTGGGCGCTAACAGTCGGCTGTGAGATGTACAGCTTCTGGGCGGCAAGCGAAAAACTCTGATATTTGACGGTGTACACGAAAGCTTCTAATTGGCGGATGTCCATATATTTAAAATCCTTTCTATAGATAAAATCAATTTTTAATGATTCTGTGATAAAATCCAAAATTAAAATGAATAGTAGACAGGTGAAAACAATCTCTAAAGAAGAGTGTAGCTTTATTTATTGAAAATATCAATAAGTTTATAGCAAATATCAATATAAACGATTTTACCATAAAAATACAGGATGTTATACTTGTCTGCGGAAAGTATGGATAGATCCATGAAATGTACGCGCTTGAAATTTTTCATGTTTGATTTTGTGAGATGATTTTTTTGCCAGATGCACTCAAATTTCTGATATGTATTGATGAAATGCGAGTGTGGTGCGTGAAATCACCCACAATGACGAGTGTGAGAAAAACTTTAAGAGTACATGAAATAAAAAAGGAGGCAGGTATGAAAGTATTTGACAAGACATGGAAGCTGGCAGTGGCAGGCGCGCTTGTGGGTGTGTTGGCAGCATTGCTGGCGTATTTTGGAAATCCGGCCAATATGGCGATCTGTATTGCGTGCTTCGTACGTGATACGGCGGGCGCGCTGAAACTTCACTCAGCAGCACCGGTTCAGTATTTCCGTCCGGAGATTGTAGGATTTGCAGTGGGAGCATTTGCAATCTCACTGGTGACGAACGAGTATAAGGCGACAGCAGGTTCTTCACCGATGATCCGCTTTGTTCTGGGTGCGATCATGGTAATCGGCGCGCTGGTATTCTTAGGGTGTCCGCTGCGTATGGTTCTGCGTATGGCAGCCGGTGACCTGAATGCGTATGTAGCGCTGGTTGGATTTGCAGGCGGTATTGCAACTGGTTCGTTCTTCCTGAAAAAGGGATTTTCGCTGGGCAGAGCGTATGAGACGCAGAAATCAAGCGGATATGTGCTTCCGGTGCTCCTTTTGGCGCTTTTTATCATTGGAGCAGTAACAGGCGTATACGCAGCCAGCACGGAAGGACCGGGAAGCAAGCACGCACCGGTTCTGATTTCCCTGGTTGCGGCTCTCCTGATTGGTGCATTGGCACAGAAGAGCCGTATGTGTTTTGCAGGTAGCATCCGTGATGTGATTCTGATGAAAAACTTTGATCTGCTCAGCATTATCGGCGCACTGTTTGCAGTCATGCTGATTTTTAACCTTGCAACTGGCAATTTCCATTTGAGCTTTTCCGGTCAGCCGATCGCGCACTCCCAGCATCTCTGGAATATTCTGGGTATGTATGCCGTTGGATTTGCAGCCGTTCTGGCTGGCGGATGCCCGCTGCGTCAGATCATTCTGGCAGGGCAGGGCTCCTCGGACAGTGCGGTAACCTTTCTGGGAATGCTGTTAGGGGCGGCATTTGCACACAATTTTAACCTGGTTGGTGCGGCAGCAAAAGCGGCAACCGAGACAGAGGCAGCCGTTTTGGGTGGTCCGGCGATGCCGGGCAAAATTGCCGTAATTGTATGTATTGCCCTGTTATTCGTGATTGCAGCGGCAAATATGAAACGTAGAAAGAAATAAAGAAAAGAGGAAACGGAAAATGTCAGATTTTGTTGAGGTAGATGTGCGGGGACTCTCCTGTCCGGAACCGGTTTTGATGGTGATGGATGCGATGGATGAATATCCGGGAAAACAGATCCGTGTGCTTGGCGATGAGGCACACACCCGGACGAATATTGAGCGCACGTTGGAGTATCATGGAAAAGAGGGGCACACCAAGGTGCTGGAAAACGGCTGTTTCACCATTACCTTTGAAGCGTGATGCTGCTCTGGAATATTAAATAGGTGGAAATGATGAGGCAGAAACGGGAATATCGGATTTTTACCTTTCACACGACGGCTGCGGCGATGGAGATGGAGGCATTCTGCCGGGAACAGGGAATCAGAGGGCGCCTGGTGCCTGTCCCACGCGAACTCTCAGCAGGCTGTGGAATTGCCTGGCGGATGGAACCGGAGGAATATGAACAGTTTCAGGGAGTGATTGCGGAGAGCCAAATTGAGATCGAGCAGAGCTGTGTGGTTATGAATTAAATAAAATGTTATGTTAGAGCAGGCATCATAGAAAAAGTATATAGGAAAAAGCGGCGGTATCGGCAGTGGCGAGACATTCAAAAAAGAATGGAGCGCTGACTGTGTGATACTGCTGCTTTTTGGCGTGTAAATCGAGGTCAGAATGAGGTCATTGAGGTCAGAAATCAAATCATGACCTCGATGACCTCATTTGTGACCTCGATGATCCCAATATTTTGAAATATTATTCTTCCGCCTTCGCCTCCTCCAGCAGCCGTGCAATCTCCCCCCGCACCAGCGAGAATGCAACCTCATTCCGTCCGCTGTTTGTAACGACATCTGCATAGGCGCGGGTCGGTTCAACAAAGAGAGCATGCATCGGTTTGACGGTAGTCAGATACTGGTCGATGATGTTTTCGATATCGCGTCCGCGCTCTTTCGTGTCACGTAAGATTCGGCGGAGGATGCGCTCGTCGGCGTCGGCATCGACGAAAATGCGGATGTCGAGCAGATTGCGGAGTGCTTCGTCATAGAGAACGAGAATGCCCTCCAACAGGATAACCGGGCGCGGGGCTCGATGTGAATGGTCGCTTCGGCGCGGTTGTGGTTGGCGTAGTTGTAGGTTGGACAGTCGATTGCCTCCCAGTTTTTCAGTTTGTTGAGATGCTCAAGAAGCAGCTCCGTCTCAAATGCATCCGGGTGGTCGTAGTTCAGCTTTTTGCGCTGTTCAAATGGCATATCGTCGTGGGCGCGGTAGTAGTTGTCGTGGTAAAGCACGGTCACCTGATTACCAAATGCGTCTTTCAGACGGTTTGTAAAAGTGGATTTTCCTGAACCAGTTCCTCCGGCAATTCCGATGATAATAGGTGATTTTCTATTCACTGTGGTTTCCTCCATTTGTAAGTTTTATCTCAGTCGAGAAGAGTCCCACCTCTTTAGGTGGCGAGTAATAGCAAATTTGTCTCAGTGGGAGGTGGGTCTCCGACTGAGATAAACGCTCCGCGGGGATGCGCAGTGATTCTGTATGGAATATGTCAGCTTCGCTGACCAGAATCACGAGCCAAGTCTCACGGACGTTCGACTTGAAAACTGGTTCATTTTTATACAAAAACCAGTCCTTCTGTATATTCATTTTGAAATACGCCGCTGCGCTTCATCCGCACCGTCTGGTATAAATGCGAGGCGTACACCTCCTGCTCCAGCAGCGCGAGCGCCGACGGGGAGAGGTTCTGGGCGGCATCTGCCATTTTAGTGATGAGGGGGATGCTGCTTTTTTTATGCAGACAGGAGAGCAGAGGGCTGCTCTGCCTGCGAAAACCGAGAATCCGTGCATAGAGTGCATAGCCCTCGTCCTTCCACCGGGAAATATCTTCCTCGCGCATACCGAGTACCAGATGCAGAAGCGCACGGCTGACACGCGTGTAGGTAAGCTGGCGCGTCTTTAATGCCTGAATCCGTTCTTCAAAAGAGAGAGGAAAGTAAGGTGGTTTTGCAAGGCGGGCGGCAAGCTCCGGGGAGAGATCTGCGATGCGGGATATAGCCTGCGTATTGGTATCAACAGACAAAGTGCTGGAAGGCATAACGACGTTTGTGGCAGCAATGGAACCTTTCGCTGAAGATTTCTGCATCTGTAAAACAGCCATATTTAAAAGTTCTGAAAAGTCATCCGTAAAAACGGGAAGTGCACCTGCGTATGCGGGATGCGTCACGGCTGGCAGATGAGGTATTAAAATATTAAATAAAATCTCACTTTTTGAATCAGAACCCGGTTCCTGTTTTAGTGAAGCTGGACTATCTGCTGACAGATTTTCATAGCTCTTCCGAACTATCCCGCGAATTGCCGAAGCGGATGGAAACTTTGCTTCAGACAGTGCATCCTCATGATATCCGCTTCCCTCCCGCGAAATCGTATAAAATTCCATCGGGCTGTGCAGATCTTCCGCCGCCCGCAGATATTCAATCCCAAGGATATTATTAGGGGAGTTTAAAATGGAAGACCATATATGAGAGTTCGACACATCTGTATTTGCGTGAAAATCTTCTACATTTTCAACTCTTGTCCCGCCCGCCTGTGTTTCTCCCAGCGCCTTCGCCCGTGCCTGCGGATAAGTCAGTCCCGCCTTCAACCCTTTCCGCAGCCGTTCCTGAAATTCTGCCGATTCGTGGTTCAGCGCAGAAGCAGCCTGCTTAAGGAATTCAATCTGCCCGCATTCACTGCCGAACACAACGGCATCCACACCGATCGCCGACAGAAGCGCGACTCCATAGGCGGCAAATTCATGCGCCGAAGCGGTAGAAAAAGCGACCGGCATCTCAAGTACCAGGTCGGCACCGGCGAGAAGAGCGGCTTTTGTACGACGGTACTTATCAAAGATGGCGGGTTCGCCGCGCTGGACGAAGCTGCCGCTCATCAGGACGACGCAGTAGTCTGCGCCGGTCAGTTCCCTTGCCTGCTGCATATGATACAGATGTCCGGCATGGAACGGGTTATATTCGGTAATTAAACCAACGATTTTCATAAATTTCAATCCTGTTTTTTGCATTTTTGCGAGGAATTTTGTAGCAGCCTATTTATAATAGAAATAAAAATAAAAGACTGTTGCTGTTGCGGCAGAAAAATCTGTAAAAAATAGCAGCCATTTTCTGCTTCATTTACATTATATAGTGGAAGTGCGGGAGCGTAAAGGAAAAATTATAGTGCATCTTGTTAAAAATTTAATTAATCAAAAATTTGAAAATCGCTCTTGTATACAATAAACAACTGGTATATAATGTTAGCAGTAATAGACACACACTTATGAAAGGGGTTTTATAACCATGGCATTTATTGACAAGATTAAGGAAAGAGCAAAAGCAGACAAGAAAACCATCGTTCTTCCAGAGTCAATGGACAAGAGAACATACGAGGCAGCTGAGAAAATTCTGAAAGAGGGTATCGCAAATCTGATCATCATCGGTACTCCGGAAGAGATTGAGAAAAACGGCAAAGGCTTCGACATTTCCGGTGCCACCATCGTTGACCCGTACAATGATCCGAATAAGCAGAAATACATCGACAAGTTCGTTGAATTAAGAGGCAAAAAAGGTGTTACTCCGGAAGTTGCAAAAGAGCAGATGGAGAAAGACTATATGTACTATGCTTGCCTGATGTGCAAGTGCGGCGATGCTGACGGCGCTGTATCTGGTGCATGCCATTCTACCGGCAACACCATTCGTCCGGCTCTGCAGCTTCTGAAGACCAAACCGGGTATCAGCTCTGTATCTGGCTTCTTCCTGATGGAAGTTCCGGATTGCGAGTTCGGTGAGAACGGTCTGTTCGTATTCGCTGACTGTGCAGTAAACACTGACTTCGATTCCAACAAGCTGGCTGAGATCGCTGGTCTGTCCGCAGAGAGCTTCAAGATGCTGGTTGGCGCAGAGCCGAAGGTAGCTATGCTGTCCTATTCTTCTATGGGTTCCGCTAAACATGATGATGTTACCAAGGTAGCAGATGCAGTTAAGATTGCTCATGAGAAGTTCCCGGAACTGAAACTGGATGGCGAGCTTCAGCTTGATGCAGCACTGGTTCCGTCTGTAGGCGAGGCTAAGGCACCGGGCAGCACCGTAGCTGGACATGCTAACACCTTAGTATTCCCGTCCCTGGAAGCAGGCAACATTGGTTACAAACTGGTTCAGAGACTTGCAAAAGCTGGCGCTTATGGTCCGGTTCTTCAGGGTCTGTCCATGCCGGTAAACGATCTGTCCAGAGGATGCTTCGCAGACGATATCGTAGGCGTAGTAGCTATCACAGCTGTACAGGCTCAGCAGGCATAATTAATACCAATTGGAATCAAATGGATGGAGAACTGGCACCGCGTCAGAGAATCTTAAATCCGTTTAATTAAGAATTAAAAGTGATAATTACAGTTCAGCCCGGTATTCATACATAATCCTGCAGTTCACAACAGGGCAGTGCAGACGTTTTTGCAGATGCTTCCGTGTGAACCGCATATAGAGAATACCTGCGGCTGAATTGTGATGTTATAAAGAAAGGAATCTATTACCATGAATATTTTAGTTATTAACTGCGGAAGTTCTTCCTTAAAGTATCAGTTAATCAACTCTGAGACAGAGGGCGTTCTGGCTAAGGGTCTTTGCGAGAGAATCGGCATCGACGGTATGCTGACTTACCAGCCGGAGGGCGGCGAAAAAGAGAAATCTGAGATCGCTATGCCGACCCATACAGAGGCTATCAACGCAGTTCTGGCAGCCCTGACTAACGAGAAGAGCGGCGTTATCAAGAGCCTGTCTGAGGTAGGTGCAGTTGGACATCGTGTCGTACACGGCGGCGAGAAATTTACTTCTTCCTGCTTAATCAACGACGAGTCCATGAAAGCGATCGAAGAGTGCAACGATCTGGCACCGCTTCACAACCCGGCAAACCTGATCGGTATTCGTGCCTGCCAGGAACTTATGCCAGGCGTACCGATGGTAGCTGTATTTGATACCGCTTTTCATCAGACCATGCCAGATGTCGCTTACACCTACGGTATTCCGTATGAATACTATGAGAAATACAAAGTTAGACGTTACGGCTTCCATGGTACTTCCCACAGCTACGTATCTAAGAGAACCGCTGAGATCGTTGGAAAACCGTATGATCAGATGAAGATCATCGTTTGCCACCTGGGTAACGGCGCCAGCATCTCCGCTGTAAACTGCGGCAAATCTGTAGACACCAGCATGGGTCTGACTCCACTGGAAGGTCTGGTTATGGGTACACGTTCTGGTGACCTCGATCCGGCTATCATCGATTTCGTAGGTAAAAAAGAAGGTCTGTCCCTGGATGAGATGAACGAAGTCCTGAATAAGAAATCCGGTATGCTCGGTATCTCCGGCGTATCCAGCGATGGTCGTGATCTGGAAGCAGCAGCTGAGACTGGCAACAAGAGAGCACAGCTGGCTCTGGACGTATTCGACTACCGCGTAATCAAATATATCGGTGCATACGCAGCAGCTATGAACGGTGTAGATGCAATCGCATTTACCGCTGGTATCGGCGAGAACAACATCAAGATGAGAAAAGATGTTTGCAGCAGCCTGACCTACTTAGGCGTTAAACTGGATGAGGAGAAGAACAACGTAAGAGGTGAGGAGAGAATCATCTCTGCTGACGACTCCAAGGTTCAGGTTCTCCTGGTTCCGACCAACGAAGAGCTGGCTATCGCCCGCGAGACTCTTGCACTGGTAAAATAATTAAATATGAATTAAAATTTGCAAAAATATGTAAAATTAATCATTGACAAACGCGCTCGACCTTTGTATAATATCAAAGTGCGTATTAGGAGATTAGTATGCTGATTCATTTATCGGAACTTTTTAACTGTGAAGGTAGAAAGAAAGTCTATACAGTCGAGACTGCGCTGGACTCTGTTGATTTTGACGGAGAGACGTTTCAGATTGAGAAGGCTGAGCCTTTTGAACTGGAACTGACGGCTAAGACACGGCATAAGTATACGATGAGTGGTCATGCGACGCTGACGGTGGGAGGTCACTGTGCGCGTTGTCTGGAGCCAGTATCTTTCGACTGCGAACTGGATTTTGGACGAGAGTTTGAGGTGCAGGACGGTCAGGAGGAGAGTTTAGATGATGAACCCTTTATGAAGGGGTACAATCTGGATGTAGACCAGTTGGTTTGCAACGAACTGCTACTGAGCTTGCCTATGAAAGTCCTGTGCAGAGAAGACTGCAAGGGGATTTGCAATAGATGTGGTACAAATCTTAATCTTCGGACTTGTACCTGTGACACTAGGTCGCTCGATCCAAGGATGTCGGTTATCCAGGAGATATTCAATGAATTTAAGGAGGTGTAACCATGTCTATCTGTCCTAAGAACAAATCTTCCAAAGCAAGAAGAGACAGCCGCAGAGCTAACTGGAAAATGAGTGCTCCGAACTTAGTAAAGTGCAGCAAGTGCGGTGCTCTGATGATGCCTCACAGAGTGTGCAAAGCTTGCGGAAGCTACAACAAGAAAGAAATCGTTAAAGTAGAAGACTAAGCTACAAGTATTGAAAAATAAGGGGTTAAGCGATTTTTGCTTAACCCATTTTTCGCATTTTAGCCCATTTTTAGCCCATTTCAAGAGGGTGTTTAACAGGTGTTTTTGGGTAGATTTTAGCAACTATAACTTATGGCTTATAAAATGTGGTCAAAAACAGGAGAGATTATTAATTTGCAATAATCTCTCCATTTTTTATATTTCGTGAATATTATCAAATCTGTGATTTTTATTAGTAAAAATGTAAAAAATGGGGATAGAAGAGCATTAAGCTCAACTATCCCTATAAGAATGTTATTTAACAAAGTATTTTATGTACTGTTATTTGTTATTTAACTTTTACTAGCAAAAGTCATATATGTGCCTCCTGTAAATGAAAATATATTTCTAATTACAGGGGCCGCTCTCGCTACTTCTGAAAAAGATCAATAGCGAGAGCGGTCGCATATTTTGACATTTTTGTCAAGTATCAATTTAAAAATATGTTAGACTCCTATAGGGGATTTAACGCTAAAGCTTAACTTACTGACATTGGTTCATGGGTAGGCACTTTTGGAACCGAAAGTGCCGTAAGAAAACGTGGTGGCAGCAGGAATTTGCCGTATTTAAATGCGAAGCCACGGCAAATTCAGTTACTGGACACGTATGTGTGTACAGTAACTGAGATACTATGTAGATGGCGGTGTTGTATGCAAAAAGGTGTACAATGCCGCTATTTTTTGTTAATATAGAGAAGAAAGAAAAAAGAGGGATAATATTTTATAAATATCACGTTAGGAGGTTTTACATATGAAAAAGGGAAAATATTTACTTTTGACCGTCACAGCCGCCGCGCTTCTGGCGGCGATCCCATTTCAGGCATTTGCGTCGAAGGATACGGAGGACCGCAGTCCGGTTGGCTCGATCGGCTTAAATGTTTCGTCCTCGATCCATGTCGGTGATGAGAGTTCAGATGTGGATGTTTCGCTCGATTTCGGTGATTGCGATATTTCCAATGTTGATGTGATCAACGAGCCCTCCGGTAAATGGGTGGACAAGGATAAGCCAAAGCTGGAGGTTACTCTGGAGGCGGACGATGATTATTATTTTAAATCCGGTTATGCGAAAAAGAATGTAACTCTGAGCGGTGACAGTGCGACGGTTACTTCCATCAAGCGCAAGGGCGATGAGGAACTCCGGGTCGTGATCACCCTGAAAGCTTTAAAAGGAACCTCCAGTGATTACAGCCTGGATGTAGATGAGGCAGAGTGGGATCAGATGGATGGCGTTGCAGAGTGGAACGGCAGTGAGGATGCGAAATACTATGAGCTGCGCGTTTACCGGGATGAGAAATTTTTAAGTACGGTAAAACCGGGAAAAGAAACGAAATACAATCTTGGACGTTATCTTACGCAGGCGGGAACCTACACGTTTGATGTGCGCGCGGTTTACAGCGATTCACGGCACGGCGAATGGCAGACATCGGATTCCTTCACAATCACGGCGGAGCAGGCGCAGGAAATTCAGAAGACGCTTGTCTTCAAGGAAGCAGGCAGCGGTCCGGCAGCCGGTGCGTGGGAACAGGATGCGCTTGGCTATAAGTACCGCAATTCCGATGGAAGCTATGTGACCAATAACTGGCAGCAGATCGGCGGTGTGTGGTATTTCTTCGATGAAAATGCATATTGCAAGACGAATACCTGGGTGTTCTGGAATGGAAAATGGTATTATCTGGATGTAAATGGCGCGATGTTAGTTAATACGACGGCGCCGGACGGCAAGCAGGTCGGGGAAGACGGGGCGCTTCTGTAAAATTTTTAAGAAACAATTTTGATGAAAATCCGTCAGGGAAGATGGAGACAGAATTGTAAAATAGATGTGAGAAGAGGCAGATTGCACGGAATATGCGGTCTGTCTCTTTTACATTTAAAAGCAGAGAAAAATAAAGAGAATATTTGCAAACAGAACGATGGTAGAATGAAAACACATATATAAAAAGAGTGCTGAAGGACAAGCTGGCAGTTATTTCTGATGAAATAAAAAAAATAACAAAAAGTATACTTGCATATTGTGAAATAAGTAGTAAGATAGAGGTGGTATCTCATGACTGCCTATTTTTTAACAATCTAGGGGAAGGGGCGGTCTGAGAAGAGACTGCAAGGGGTTCTAAGCCAGTATGGAGGATGGCAGAAAAAGGACTGACAAAGGAGGGGCACAAAGATGGCAGCACAAATTTTGGCTGTGATTATTTTTATTGTAATGTTTGGACTTATCATCTGGGATCACATTGAGAGGCATATCGTATCGCTCGGATGCGGGCTTCTGACGCTGGTGCTGGTGTTTGGCGTCTGTATGCACAGTGAGGCGGCAGCGGCGGAGACACTGAGCCTGCACAGCTTCATGGTTCCGAACTTCTGGTTTCAGACCGAGGCGGCGGCAGAGTCCTCAAGCGGCATCAACTGGGCGACGATTCTTTTTATTGCCGGTATGATGCTGATGGTGGAGGGCATGGAGCGCGCGGGATTTTTCCGGTGGCTGTGCCTGACAATCGCCAAGGCGGTACATTATAAGACGATCCCGATTTTTATTTCATTTATGCTGATGTCGGCGTTTCTGGCGATGTTTATCGACAGTATTACCGTTATTCTTTTTTTGGCAGCGGTCACGGTAGAGCTGGCGCATCTTCTGCATTTTGATCCGATTCCGATGATCATTTCAGAGATCTTCTGTTCGAATCTGGGCGGCTCTGCGACGATGTGCGGCGATCCGCCGAATATCATCATCGGAACCTCGCTCGGATATTCATTTAAAGATTTTATTTTAAATACAGGTATGATGGCGGGTGTTTCGCTGATTTTTATCGTGCTGTTTTTCTATTTTTCCTTTAGGAAAGAATTAAAGGCGAGTGAAAAGCATGACGAAGCGGTTACATATCCATCCCCACAGGAGGCGATCGCGGATCGGAAACGGTTTGCGGTCAGCGTGGTGATCTTTGCGGCGGCGATCGTGATGCTGGTGACGCATGCACAGACGGGACTGACAGTTGCGACGATCGGCGTATTTATCGGTGCTTTTTCGCTGCTGGCATCCGGCGGTGAGGCGCTCAGCATGATTAAGAAGCTTGACTATAAGACGCTGCTATTCTTCATTGGTCTTTTTGTCGTGGTCGGCGGCATGGAGCAGACGGGCGTCCTAAATTCTTTAGCAGGGATCATTGACGCAGTCAGTGGAAATAATGTAAAATGGGTAGTAGCGATTGTGCTGTGGCTGTCGGCGCTTGCGAGTGCATTTGTGGACAATATCCCATTTGCGGCGACGATGATCCCGGTTATCCGGAGTCTGGCGCAGGCAGGCGGCATGGATCTCTCGGTTCTGGCGTGGGCGCTTTCGATGGGTACGGATATTGGCGGCTGCGGAACTCCGATCGGAGCCTCGGCAAACGTAGTTGGTATCTCAGTGGCAGCGAAAAACGGACATTTTATCGGCTGGGGGAAATATTGCCGGTATGCAGCTCCGGCGACGGTGCTGGTAATCCTGATTTCCATGGTTTGTATATATGTGAGATACTTTTAAGGGGGCTTTTATATGGAGGAGAGGAAAAACAGAGTGATCATCTCGGTCAGCAGACAGTTTGGCAGCGGCGGACACAAGATAGCGGAAGCGCTGGCAGAGCATTTTGAACTTCCGATTTATGATCATAGGATGCTGGACAGTATTGCCAAGGAAAAGGGTGTGGATCCGCGTGTGCTGGAAAAATACGACGAGAAGCCGCTAAACCGTTTTCTGGCGCGCAATGTCAGCGGATTTTCAAGCTCTCTGGAGAACAATCTGGCGCAGATGCAGTTCAGTTACCTGAAAGACAAGGCCGATTCAGGGGAATCGTTTGTGGTAGTTGGACGGTGTGCGGAGACGGTTTTAAAGGAATATGACGGACTGATCACGATCTTTGTGCTGGGCGATGAGGAAACACGGGTGAAAAGAATTGAGCAGCTGCACGGACTTTCAGAGGACGAGGCGAAACGTCTGGTAAAGACGAAGGACTGGCGGCGGAAATCCTACCACAACTGTTACAGCCGCGGACGCTGGGGAGATTCCAGAAATTATGACCTTTCGATCAACAGCAGCCGGCTGGGAATTGAGGGAACGACGAAGATGCTGGAGGAGTATGTGCAGGCGCGGATGGACGCGATGCAGAAATAAAATAATAGAGATATCGAAGAAAAAGAGAAAGGGGAACGTGTGCATAGGCGGCGCACGTCCCCCTTTCCCTTTTTCTGCCGAGGTGTTATACTGTTACTGTTCCCGGGTGGGCACTTTTGGAACCGAAAGTGCCGTAAGAAAACGTGGTGGCAGCAGGAATTTGCCGTATTTAAATGCGAAGCCACGGCAAATTCCGTTACTGGGCACGTATATGTGAACAGTAACGTTATACTAAAAAATATGGAATTAGATAGAAAAATCGTATTTGCTATCTGTTCGATCTTGTTTTATAGTATATAAGATATTTAATAGGAGTTTGATGATATATGACAGAGTTAAAAAAAGAAAAAAAGACCGGTCTTGTTCTGGAGGGCGGCGGGATGCGCGGCATTTACACAGCGGGCGTCCTGGATGTGTTTTTGGATCATGATATTTCATTTGACGGCGTGATCGGCGTCTCGGCGGGGGCAGTGCATGGGGCTTCGTTTGTGTCGGGGCAGAAGGAGCGGAGCATCCGCTATTATAAAAAATACTGCAATGACAAGCGTTTTATGAGCTTTAAAAACTGGTTGCGGACGGGAAATCTGGTGGACGAGCAGTTCTGCTTCCATGATATACCGGAACGGCTGGATCCGTATGATTACGAGGCATTTGACCGGGGAAATACACGGTTTTATGTGGCATGCAGCAATGTGGAGACAGGGAAAGCAGAGTATCTGGAGATCAAAGATATGTTCAAAGATGTCGAATATTTCCGTGCGACGGCATCCCTTCCGTATGTGTCCCATATGGTCGAGGTTGGTGGAATGAAGCTTCTGGATGGCGGCTGCACGGACAGCATTCCGTTGCATGCGTTCGCTAAGATGGGGTATAAAAAATGCGTCGTTGTGCTGACCCGTCCGGCGGGCTACCGCAAGAAACCGGGCAATTTCTGGCTGCCGGAGGCGGCATATCACAAATATCCGGCGTTCGTGAGGGCGCTTCGCAGCCGCTATTATTTCTATAATAAGACGGTGGAATGGATCGATCGCCTCGAACAAGAGGGAAAAATTTTTGTTATCCGTCCGAGCGTGGCGCTTCCAATCGGCAGAACCGAACATAGTGTTGAAAAATTGCAGGAGACGTATGATATCGGCAGGAAGGATGCTGCCAATCAGATGCATGCAATGGAAAATTGGTTCAAATCTTATTGATTTATAGATTGATCTCTAGTATAGTAAAGATTGATGTAATGTGGCTGTGGACAATAAAAAGCGGGACAGCTGCAGCGTGACGATGAAAGAGCGATTCGTTCGGACCACATATGCCGCAGTGGCGGAAGACAGGTTTGGTATGTGTATCGCTATAAATTATAGAAGGAGAACACGCAATGGTTAAGATAGCTGTAGATGCCATGGGGGGCGACAACGCACCGGGTGAGATCGTGGCAGGTGCCGTGATGGCAGCCCAGTCGAGGGAAGATATTCAGATTTTCCTGATCGGCAAGGAAGAAGTCGTATCAGAAGAATTAAAAAAGCATACATATAAGAAAGAACAGATCGAGGTTGTCAATGCGACTGAGGTCATCGAGACAGAGGAACCGCCGGTCAATGCGATCCGCACGAAGAAAGATTCGTCTATCGTGGTCGGCATGAATATGGTCCGCAGGGGTGAGGCGGATGCATTCTGTTCCGCGGGCAGCTCCGGCGCGATTCTGGTCGGCGGACAGGTGATCGTCGGCAGAATCAAGGGCGTTGAACGTCCGCCACTGGCTCCGTTGATTCCGACAGAAAAGGGCGTGTCCCTGCTGATCGACTGCGGCGCCAATGTCGATGCAAGACCGTCCCATCTGGTACAGTTTGCAAAGATGGGATCCATCTACATGGAACACGTGGTTGGCATCAAGAATCCGCGTGTGGCGATCGTCAACATCGGTGCGGAGGAAGAGAAGGGCAATGCGCTGGTGAAAGAGACATTCCCGCTCTTAAAAGAATGTAAGGACATCAATTTCATCGGCAGCATCGAGGCACGCGAGATTCCGCACGGCGGCGCGGATGTCATCGTTTCCGAGGCATTTGTCGGAAATGTCATCCTGAAACTCTATGAAGGTGTTGGTGCAACCCTGATTTCCATGGTAAAACAGGGCATGATGACAAGCCTGCGCTCAAAGATCGGCGCATTGCTTGTAAAACCGGCGTTGAAGACGACGCTCAAAGCATTCGATGCGAGCCAGTACGGCGGTGCACCGCTTCTGGGCTTGAAGGGGCTGGTTGTCAAGACGCACGGAAATTCCAAGCGCATCGAGGTGTGCAATTCGATTCTTCAGTGTGTGACCTTTAAAGAGCAGGCGATTAATGAAAAGATCAAGGAAAGTCTGTGAAACTTTCGTGAAATTATAAAATGTAGCGAAAAAAACGATATGTTTTTAATCAATCTAGAATTCTAAATATTTTAAAATAAGTTCATAGAAAGGAAGAAAATTATGGAATTTGAAAAATTACAGAACATTATCGCGGAGGTACTGAATGTTGAAGCAGATGAAATTACGTTAAATACGACGTTTGTGGATGATCTGGGCGCAGATTCGCTGGATATTTTTCAGATTATCATGGGAATCGAGGAGGCGTTTGATATCGAAATTCCGACTGAGGAGGCAGAAAAGATTGTATCTGTGGGCGATGCAGTAGAGCAGATCAAGAACGCACTGAACTAATTCAATGTTTGTTAAAAAGTTATAGAGAAGTCTGTCAGGCAAAGGGGCTGGGCGGGCTGCCGAAGGGCAGGATCGCGACAGCTCCTTTCCAAAAAGAACGGATGTTTGACTCTGGCTCACAGACACAAATAGCAATGATTGCCGGAATCAGTCAGCAGCAGGACAGGCTGGAAAGAGAGAAATATATGGAGTATACATTAAATAAATTGGAAAAACGGATTGGCTATTCGTTTCAGGACAAGAAGCTTCTGGAACATGCGATGATACACAGTTCGTATGCCAATGAGCACCATCTTGGAAAACTGGGATGCAACGAGCGTCTTGAATTTTTAGGCGACGCGGTGCTGGAAGTGGTATCGAGTGATTTCCTGTTCCGCACGTTTCCGGAGATGCCGGAGGGCGATATGACAAAGACACGTGCGAGTCTGGTCTGCGAGCCGACCCTTGCATTCTGCGCACAGGAGATCGATCTGGGTGGATTTTTGCTGCTTGGAAAAGGCGAGGATGCGACCGGCGGACGGGGGCGCGATTCGGTGGTGTCGGATGCGATGGAGGCACTGATCGGTGCGATTTATCTGGACGGTGGTTTTGCTAATGCAAAAGAGTTTATTCATCGATTTATTCTCAACGATATGGAACACAAAAAGCTCTTTTATGATAGCAAGACTATCTTGCAGGAGATTGTGCAGGGACATACGGACGAGACACTTACATACGTTCTTCTGAAAGAAGAAGGACCGGATCACAACAAGAGCTTCGAAGTGTCCGCGATGCTGGACGGTCAGGAGATCGGGCGCGGCATCGGACGGACGAAAAAATCAGCGGAACAGCGTGCGGCGTACCGTGGGATCCTCACTATCAGAAAACCGCAGGAGTAGGTATGTATTTAAAGAGTATTGAAATACAGGGTTTTAAGTCATTTGCCAATAAAATTCTGTTTGAGTTCCACAACGGAATCACGGGCATCGTCGGACCGAACGGCAGCGGCAAGAGCAATGTCGCCGATGCAGTGCGCTGGGTGCTCGGTGAGCAGAGAAGCAGGCAGCTGCGCGGCGGCACGATGCAGGACGTTATTTTTGCTGGTACGGAGCTTCGAAAACCGCAGGGATTTGCCTACGTGGCGATCACACTGGATAATGCCGATCACAAACTTCCGATTGAGTACGACGAAGTCACGGTTTCAAGACGTCTTTACCGTTCTGGTGAGAGTGAATATAAGATTAATGGAACGAGCTGCCGTCTAAAAGATATCAACGAGCTCTTTTATGATACGGGTATCGGTAAAGAGGGATATTCCATCATCGGACAGGGACAGATTGATCAGATTTTAAGCGGGCGACCGGAGGAACGGCGCGAGCTGTTTGACGAGGCGGCTGGAATCGTGAAATTCAAGCGGCGCAAGGCGATCGCACAGAAGAAGCTGGAAGATGAAAAGCAGAACCTGATCCGCGTGACGGATATTTTGTCCGAGCTGGAAAAACAGGTAGGACCACTGGAACGGCAGTCGGAGGAGGCGAAGGAGTATCTGCGTCTGCGGGAAGAGCTGCGCTGTCTGGACGCCAACCTGTTTTTGGCAGAATCGGAGGAATTGAAGCGCCAGATCCGGGAAGTGGAGCAGAAGGAGATGATTCTGACCGGCGATCAGGAGAGTGTGCGGGCGGAATCGGAGACACTGAAATCGGAGTACGAATTGCTCGGAACCGAGCTGGATGCGCTGGATGCGGCGATTGCCGCGGATCGTGAGGCGTGCAGCCGGGAAGATCTGGAACGCCAGGAGAAGACCGGACGGATCGGGGTTCTCAGAGAGCAGATCCGGACGGAGCAGATGAACGAAGAACATATCCGCAGCCGGATGGCGTCGATCGACGGCGAAATGCATCAGAAAGAGGAAGAACAGGCGGAATATGAGTCTGAAAAACAGGCACTAAATGCATCGGTGCAGATGATCGAGGCAAAACAGCAGGAAGCGGAGGCAGCAGTCCGTTCGATGGACGAGGCGGTCAGCCGGACGGAAACTTTGATCGAGACAGCAAAAGCCGAGATCATGGACGCTCTGAACCAGAAAGCGGAACTTGCCGCCCGCCGTCAGCGCTATGAGACGATGCTGGAGCAGGCGGATGTGCGCCGGGCGGAAGTGACGCAGAAGCTTTTGAAATTCAAGAGCGATGAGTCGGTTCAGGAAGAGCAGAAAAAAGAAGAAGAAGCCAAATTAGGGAAGGTGCGGGAATGTCTGGAAGCGTTTTCGGCGCAGGAAAAAGAGCTGCAGGAGCAGACGCGCACGGAGGAAGAACAGGAACGCCGCCTGAACCAGAAACTTTCGAGCCTTCAGCAGGATTACCACACGAACCGGACAAAGCTGGAATCGATGCGGAATCTGGCGGAGCGCTACGAGGGCTACGGCGGCAGTATCCGCCGCGTGATGGAAGTCAGGAACTGCGTTCCGGGTATTCACGGCGTTGTGGCGGATCTGATCAGCACGACGAAGAAATATGAGACGGCGATCGAGACGGCACTTGGCGGCAGCATCCAGAACATTGTGACGGATTCCGAGGAGACGGCGAAACGCCTGATTGAACACCTGAAAAAGAACCGGTATGGCCGTGCGACGTTTCTGCCGCTGACCAGCATGGAACGCCGCCAGAGTTTTGGACAGCCGGGGGCGCTGAAAGAAATGGGTGTTCTTGGACTGGCAAGCGAACTGGTCTCTGCGGATGAGAAATACAGCGGGCTGGTGTCCTATCTGCTGGGACGCGTGGTCGTGGTGGATCAGATCGATCATGCGATTGCGCTGGCAAAGAAATATCGGCATTCTCTCCGGATCGTGACGCTGGACGGCGAGCTTTTAAGCCCTGGCGGTTCGATGACCGGTGGTGCATTCAAGAACAGCAGCAATCTGCTGGGACGCCGCCGTGAGATCGAAGAACTGGAAGCTGCCTGCAAAAAGGCATTGGAACAGGTAGAGGCGGTACAGAAGGAGCTGGCAGAGACGGGGCGCAGGCTGACGGAAGCGAAGAGAACACTGGCATCCGTCCAGGAGAGGCGCCAGCAGATGCAGATCCAGCAGAATACGTTGGAACTGACGATCTGCCAGTTAGAGGCGAGACGGCAGGAGATTGCAGATTCCTCGCAGGATCTGTCTTCGGAAAATCAGGAACTCGAACTGCAGGTAGGCGATCTGCGCGGGGCGCTGCGGGAGCTGCAGACCGAAGAGACGAAGCTTGAAACGCTAAGCAATGAGAAGAACCAGTACGTGGAAGAGCAGCAGACGGGTCTTGAGACGGCGAAAAAGCAGCGTGGGGAAGCGGCGGCAGCCCTTTCGGAGATACAGCTTGGGCATTCCCAGGCGGAGCAGAAAGGCGCGTTTATCGAGGAAAATCTGCGCCGTGTATTGCAGGAGCAGGAACGTCTCCGGGCAGAGAAAGAGAAACTTTCCGGCGGTCACGCGGACAGCAGCGAGACGATCGCTGCCAGAGAGCGCGAGATTGCAGCGCTGGAAGCCGAGATACAGGCGTCCGGGGACAAGCGGACGCAGATGGAACTGGTAATCCAGAACAAGCAGCGTGAGAAGGAAGAAAAGGCGGGGCGGCAGAAAACTTTCTTTGATAAAAAGGAAGAGCTGAACGAACGTCTCCAGCTTTTAGACCGAGAGAACTTCCGTCTCCAGAATCAGAGAGAACGCCTGAATGAGCGCCTGGAGTCGCAGGTCGATTATATGTGGAGTGAGTATGAGCTTACGTATTCGCGCGCGGAAGAGCTGCGGAAGGAAGCGTTGACCTCGATTCCAGAAATGAAGCGGTCGATCAATGAGAAAAAGATGGAGATCCGCGCCCTTGGGAATGTCAATGTCAACGCGATCGAGGACTACAAGGAGATATCCGGCCGCTACGAATTTATGAAAAACCAGCATGAAGATCTGGTAGCGGCACAGGCAGCGCTGGAAAAAATTATCGAGGAGCTCGATGAAGGAATGCGGCGTCAGTTCCGGGAAAAATTTGGTGAGATCCGCCGCGAGTTTGATAAAGTATTTAAGGAATTATTTGGAGGCGGAACGGGTACGCTGGAGCTGTCGCAGGAAGAAGATATTCTGGAGGCAGGCATCCAGATTATTTCACAGCCGCCGGGCAAAAAACTGCAGAATATGATGCAGCTCTCCGGTGGAGAGAAAGCATTGACGGCGATCGCACTGCTTTTTGCAATTCAGAACTTAAAACCGTCGCCATTCTGCCTGCTTGATGAGATTGAGGCGGCACTTGACGATTCCAACGTAGACCGGTTTGCCGGGTACCTGCATAAGCTGACGCGCTACACGCAGTTTATCGTCATCACCCACCGAAGAGGCACGATGGTGTCGGCAGACCGCCTGTACGGTATCACGATGCAGGAAAAAGGTGTGTCCACGCTGGTATCGGTCAGCCTGATCGAGGCGCAGATGGAGCGGGAAGAGGAAAAAGCAGAATTATAATTGCAAAAAAGAGTTCAGAAATAGAAAAGGAGGCGCAGCCATGGGAGATAAGAAAAAGGGTTTTTTCAGCCGTCTGGTAGAAGGGCTGACGAAAACGAGAGATTCCATTGTAAGCGGAATTGATTCCGTATTCAGCGGTTTTTCCGCGATCGATGATGATTTCTATGAGGAGATCGAAGAGACGCTTATCATGGGCGATCTAGGTATCCAGACGACGATGGCGATCGTCGAGGATCTCCGGAAAAAGGTAAAAGAAAACCACATCAAGGATCCGGCAGAGTGCAAGGATCTTCTGATTGCCAGCATCAAGGAACAGATGGATCTGGGCGAAAATGCCTACGAATTTGAAAACCGCAAGTCGGTTGTGCTGGTGATCGGCGTCAACGGCGTCGGGAAGACGACCTCGGTCGGCAAGCTGGCGGGCCAGTTAAAGGATCAGGGCAAGAAGGTCATTCTGGCGGCGGCGGATACATTCCGTGCGGCAGCGATTGAGCAGCTGACGGAGTGGGCAGGACGCGCGGGCGTTGAGCTGATCGCCCAGCAGGAAGGTTCTGATCCGGCAGCTGTTATCTACGATGCGATCGCGGCGGCAAAATCAAGAAATGCCGATGTGCTGATCTGCGACACGGCAGGTCGTCTGCACAACAAGAAAAACCTGATGGAAGAGTTAAAGAAGATCAACCGGATCATCGACAAAGAATATCCGGACGCCTACCGTGAGACGTTGGTTGTCCTTGACGGAACGACCGGTCAGAACGCGCTTGCACAGGCAAAACAGTTTATGGAGGTGGCGGATATCACCGGCATCATTCTGACGAAGCTGGATGGCACGGCAAAGGGCGGTATCGCGGTTGCGATCCAGTCCGAGCTTGGTATTCCGGTTAAATACGTCGGAATCGGCGAAAAGATCGACGATTTACAGAAATTCGATGCGAATGATTTCGTCAATGCACTGTTTAAGAGAAATGAAGCATTGACAGAGAATGAATAGAGCTAAAAATAGCTGAGCATGCCACGGCTGAAACTGGTTTGGCGGAGAACAAATCTGCTTAAGCCGTAGATTCAGATAAACAGGACACACCCGGCAGACTGTCTGGTCAGAGAACCGACAAAAGCAGGGCGCATTCTGAGAAATACGGATAAATGGAGGAAAGACAATGAGTGAGACAATAAAGGAAGAGACAGCAGAGGCAGCACAGGCTGAGCCGCAGGGACTGACACTGGAGAAATTCGAAGAAGCAACCGAGGTTGTCAGCAAGGTTATTTCCGAGACAAAACTGGTTTACAGTGAATATTTTTCGAATTTGACCGGCAATAAAGTATATTTAAAACCGGAAAATATGCAGTATACAGGTGCTTACAAGGTAAGAGGTGCATTTTATAAGATCAGCACCCTGAGCGATGAGGAGAAACAGCGCGGTCTGATCACCGCATCGGCTGGAAACCATGCACAGGGCGTTGCATACGCGGCAAAACTGGCTGGCTGCAAGGCAACGGTTGTTATGCCGACGACCACGCCGCTCATGAAGGTAAACCGTACCAGAAGCTATGGCGCAGAGGTGGTTCTTCACGGCGATGTATTCGATGAGGCGCTGGCATATGCAAATGAGCTGGCAGCGGAGCACGGATATACCTTTATCCATCCGTTCAACGATCTGGACGTAGCCACCGGTCAGGGAACCATCGCGATGGAGATCATCAAAGAGCTTCCGACCGTTGATTATATTCTGGTTCCGATTGGCGGCGGCGGACTCTGTACCGGTGTTGCAACGCTGGCAAAACTGCTGAATCCGAAGATCAAAGTGATCGGTGTAGAACCGGCAGGCGCAAATTGTATGCAGGAATCCCTGAAAGAAGGAAAGGTAGTGACTCTCCCGAGCGTCAACACAATCGCGGATGGTACTGCCGTTAAACGCCCGGGCGATCTGCTGTTCCCGTACATCCAGATCAATGTGGATGATATCATCACCATCGGGGATTCCGAGCTGATCGTGGCATTCCTTGATATGGTAGAAAACCACAAGATGATCGTTGAGAACTCCGGTCTTCTGACTGTGGCTGCTTTGAAACACCTGAATGTGAAGAAGAAAAAAGTCGTATCCATCCTGAGCGGCGGCAACATGGACGTGATCACAATGGCATCCATCGTACAGCATGGTCTGATCCAGAGAGACCGCGTATTTACCGTATCGGTACTGCTGCCGGATAAGCCAGGAGAGCTTGCAAAGGTTGCAAATCTGATGGCAGCGGAGCAGGGCAATGTCATCAAACTGGAGCACAACCAGTTTGTCAGCATCAACCGCAACGCAGCAGTGGAGCTGCGGATCACCGTTGAGGCGTTTGGTACGGATCACAAGAATAAGATAGTGGAAGCACTCAAGGAAGCAGGCTACCGTCCGAAGCTGGTAAAATCCAAAAATATCTATGATGTCTAAGATGGAAATGAAAAGCAGTGTGGATAGAGCAGACAGGGGAGAGTTGAAATGAAGCGGGAGAAATATGAGCCGGTGTTAAAAAATATTTCCTATTTTATAAAATGGGTGGAAGGCGCGATTGTGATTGGAATTGTGAGCGGCTGCATCGGCACGGCATTTGGAAAATGTGTCCTATGGGTGTCGGCATTCTTTCAAAGCCACCCGTGGATGGTCTTTCTGCTGCCGCTTACCGGTCTTCTGGTTCTGGGTGTTTACCATGTGCTGGGAGAGAGTAATAACCGGGGCACAAATATGGTGATCGAATCGATCTATTCGAACACAGAGATCAGTTTTGCGACTGCCCCGGCAGTCTTTGCAGGAACACTTCTGACGCACCTGGGCGGTGGTTCTGCCGGACGGGAGGGCGCGGCGCTGCAGATGGGAGGAAGCATCGGAACCCAGATCGGAAAATGGCTGAAATTTGATGAGAAAGATAAGAAAATTGCGGTCATGTGCGGCATGAGCGGTGTGTTTGCCGCCTTGTTTGGCACACCGATGGCGGCGGCGATCTTTTCGATGGAGGTTATCAGCATCGGCGTTATGTACTATGCAGCGCTGGTTCCATGTGTCTTTTCTGCCTTTACGGCGGCGGCGCTGGCGAGGTTCTGGGGACTGATGCCGGAGCAGTTTGCGATTGGTGCGGTTCCTGCGTGGAGTATTGAAACAGCGATCGTGGCTGTCGGTCTGGCGGCTGGCTGCGCGCTGGTGTCGGAGCTTTTCTGCATCACGCTTCACACAACGGAACATCTCTACAAAAAATATCTTCCATCGCCGGTCTGGCGGATTCTATCCGGCGCGGCGATTGTGATTGTTTTGACGCTTCTGACCGGTTCGACCCGCTACAACGGAAGCGGCGTCTCCCTGATTGAAAAATGTTTCGAGGGCGAGGGACTTCCATGGGATTTCCTGATGAAAATTCTCTTTACGACGGTTACGCTGGAGGCAGGCTTCAAGGGAGGCGAGATCGTGCCGACCCTGACGATCGGCGCGGCGTTTGGCAGTTTCTTTGCATTTCTCTTTGGACAGCCGGTCGGTCTTATGACCGCCTGCGGTATGCTGGGACTCTTCGTGGGAGTCACAAACTGCCCGATCTCAACGCTTCTGCTGGGCTTTGAGCTTTTTGGCTATGAGGCGATGCCGTTTTTCGTGCTGGTGATTGCAGTCAGCTTTAGTTTCTCTGGTTATTACAGCCTGTATGCGAGTCAGAAATTTATCTACTCGAAGACGAGGACGGAGTTTATTAACCGGAAGACGAATAAATAGGTGGAAAATGCTCACCATAATTTTGATTTTTTACTTTTGAATACCACAAAAAGGGTTCCAATTTATCTTTGGAACCCTAAAATGTCATGCTTTAAAGAAATTCATGAATCTACGTGCTCTATCATGATTTATTCATGAAAATCCTGCGGTTTCTCATCACGGAAATCAAGCAGGGCGCGCGGTGCAACCTGCAGAACACCTGCAATATCAAAGAGACTCTCTAAGGAAAGACTCGTTTTCATGTTCGGTGCCTCGATGTTAGATATATGAGTCCGGCTTAAATCGGTCGCCTCTGCTAAAGCCATCTGGCTCATGCCACGGAGTTTGCGGTAATAAGCGATGTTGAGACCTATCTGACGGTAATATTTTTCATAACGGTTTGTCTGCTGCTTGTTAATTTGTTTTTGATCGATTGCTGTCATATTTTTCAAGTGCCTCCCCGATCCGAAAGAATCATGCGTTATTGTTATTTCAGAGATAATAAATAATTACAACTGATATAACTATTGTAGCTGGAAATTGATTTTTATCAAACAATATAATGATTCAAATTTGCAATGTTATAAAATGCATATCCAATAAAACAATGCACATACATGGATTGCACCTAGGAAGGCTGTTAAATAATGCACAGAAAAAGATTGCAGAGGATAAGTGCAGATAAATAATGAGAAACTGGGGGCAGAATGAGAACGGCGGGAAAAGGTGAAATAGAAAAAAAGTAAAACGGGCGCTAAAATTTGAGAAAAAATGAAAAACAGGGCGAAGAATCCGTATACAGAAAGGCGTTTGGGGAAAATGATGAAAGGATGCACAGGATTTACGAAAATTCTATCGCACATTCGGATTTTTTGTGGTAGAATATCTTTGATAAGGTGACGCAGCTTTTTACGGTCATCACAGATAAAATGTACATCAGAACGTACATATAGACAGGGAGAACCGAATTATGGAATTAAAGCGGGTATTACTGAAGCTGAGCGGAGAAGCGCTGGCAGGCGACAAGAAAACCGGGTTTGATGAAGCAACGGTCAAGGAAGTAGCCAGACAGGTTAAGACGGCGGTCGATGACGGAATCGAAGTAGGTATCGTGATCGGCGGCGGAAACTTCTGGAGAGGCCGCCAGAGCAATGCAATCGATCGGACCAAGGCGGATCAGATCGGAATGCTGGCAACGGTCATGAACTGTATTTACGTGTCGGAGATCTTCCGGAGCGAGGGTATGATGACACAGATTCTGACACCATTTGAGTGCGGTTCCATGACGAAGCTGTTTTCAAAGGACAGAGCCAATAAATATTTCTCAAAGGGTATGGTCGTATTTTTTGCAGGTGGTACAGGTCATCCGTATTTCTCAACTGATACCGGCGTAGCGCTGCGTGCGATTGAGATGGATGCAGACTGCATTCTTCTGGCCAAGGCGATCGACGGCGTCTATGACAGCGATCCGAAGATCAACCCGGATGCAAAGAAGTATGATACGATCACGATTCAGGAGGTGATCGACAAGCAGCTGGCGGTCGTAGACCTCACAGCTTCCATCATGTGTATGGAAAATCACGTTCCGATGGCAGTATTCAGCCTGAATGAAAAAGACGGAATTGTAAATGCAATGCGCGGAAAAATTAACGGTACAGTGGTTACCGCATAACTAGGAGGATTTTATGCAGGAGAGATTAAAAGTTTACGAAGAGAAGATGAATAAGTCCTATGACGCACTGCTGAATGAGTATACATCCATTCGTGCTGGACGTGCGAACCCGCATGTACTGGACAAAATCAAAGTAGATTACTACGGCGCACCGACCCCGTTACAGCAGGTGGCAAATATCTCTGTACCGGAGCCGCGTATGATTCTGATCCAGCCGTGGGAGAAGAAGCTCATTAAGGACATCGAGAAAGCGATCCTGACTTCCGATCTGGGTATCAACCCGAACAACGATGGAAGTGCAGTACGCCTGATTTTCCCGGAGCTTACTGAGGAACGCCGTAAAGATCTGGCAAAGGATGTTAAGAAAAAGGGCGAGGGCGCGAAGGTTGCAGTCCGCAATATCCGCCGTGATGCAAACGACCTGTTAAAGAAGCTGGAAAAAGGCGGCGAGATCACCGAGGATGAGCTGGCAGATGGCGAGGATCAGATCCAGAAGCTGACTGACAAGATGATCGCAAAGGTTGATAAAGCAGTAGAAGAAAAAACAGCTGAGATCATGACTGTATAAAAATACAATAGAGTTTAAATGTAAAAATCAGGCTGCCTCAAGCAGGGCTGGCCGGCATTGCAGATGCGGATGGCCGGCTGGTCCTGTTTTCTGGCTATTAAGGGAATATTATGGAGGAAAACTGGATGGAAAGGGACATCGAAAACATGGTAATTCCGCAGCATGTCGCCCTCATTCTGGATGGCAACGGCAGATGGGCGAAGAAGAGAGGTCTTCCGAGAACCGTAGGTCATAAACAGGGGTGTGTGACGGTTGAACAGACGGTTGAGGATGCAGCGAGACTGGGAATCCGTTATCTGACGGTATATGGTTTTTCAACGGAAAACTGGAAGCGTTCTGCTGAAGAAGTAGGGGCGCTGATGCAGCTCTTCCGTTTTTATCTGAAACGGCTTTTAAAGATTGCCAAGAAAAATAATGTAAGAGTCAAAATGATCGGCGACCGCACGCGCTTTGACAGCGATATCATCGAGGGCATCAACCGCCTGGAAGACGAGACGGCGGCAAACACGGGCATGACCTTTGTGATCGCAGTCAACTACGGCGGCAGAGATGAGATCACGCGCGCGGTGCGCCATATGATGATGGACTGTCAGGACGGAAAGCTGGTGCCGGAGGACGTGACAGAGCAGACCGTTGCGTCCTATTTAGATACGGCGGGTATCCCGGATCCGGATCTTCTGATCCGCACCAGCGGCGAGATCCGCCTGTCCAATTATCTGCTGTGGCAGCTTGCCTACAGTGAGATTTATATCACGGACTGCCTGTGGCCGGATTTCAACCGCGACGAGCTTATAAAGGCAATTGAGCAGTTCAATCAAAGAGACAGACGCTTTGGCGGAGTCAAGGCATAAGGAGGAGTTGCCATGTTCAGAACGAGGCTGATAAGCGGGATTGTGCTTGTAGCACTCGCGATTTTACTGGTTACAAAGGGCGGTGTCCTTCTGTACTGTGTGACCGCCGCGATCTCCCTGATCGGTATGTTTGAGCTTTACCGGGTTATGGGGATTGAGAAAAAAGCGCCGGGCATCGCCGGGTATCTGGCGTGTCTGGGATATTATGGGCTGGTGTGGTTTGAAGGGCAGCATTATGTGACGCTGCTTGCGATTGCAGCCCTGATGGTGCTGATGAGCATTTACGTGTTCACGTTTCCGAAATATGGGACCGAGCAGATTACAGTAGCATTTTTCGGCATTTTTTATCTGGGAATTATGCTTTCCTACCTGTATCAGGTGCGGGCAATGGCGGACGGAAAATACCTTGTCTGGCTGATCTTTTTAAGCTCCTGGGGCTGTGACACCTGCGCATACTGCGCGGGAATGCTCCTTGGAAAACACCGTCTGGCACCGGTTTTAAGCCCGAAAAAATCGATCGAGGGCGCCGTCGGCGGTGTGGTCGGATCGGCTCTGTTAGGCTGCATTTATGCGTATTTCTTCGGTGCGAAGATGGACGAGGTCAGCAATCCGATGGTGGCATGCGCGGTGGCGTGTGCGATTGCGGCGGTCATTTCCCAGATCGGGGATCTGGCGGCGTCGGCGATCAAGCGGAACCACAATGTCAAGGATTACGGAAACCTGATTCCGGGACACGGCGGCGTGCTGGATCGGTTCGACAGCATGATTTTTACGGCACCGGCGATTTATTTTGCACTGACGTTTTTACGATAAAACGAAAGCATGTATGAAAATACAGAAACAGGAGAATAAGAAATGAAAAAAATTGCGATACTTGGATCAACCGGATCGATCGGAACACAGACATTGGAAGTGGTCCGGGCGAATAAAGATATAGAAGTAACGGCTCTGGCGGCTGGAAGCAATATTGATCTTCTGGAGAAACAGATCCGGGAGTTTTCTCCGAAGATCGCGGCGGTCTGGAACGAGGAAAAAGCAAAAGAACTGAAAGACCGTGTGCGCGATCTGGATATCCGTGTCGAGAGCGGCATGGATGGACTTCTCGCAGTGGCAACGGAGCTGGGTGCGGAGATTGTGGTGACAGCGGTAGTCGGAATGATCGGTATCCGCCCGACGATCGCAGCGATGAATGCTGGAAAAGATATTGCACTTGCAAACAAAGAGACCCTGGTAACGGCCGGGCATATCATTATGTCGCTGGCAAAGGAGAAGCATGTCCGCATTCTGCCGGTGGACAGCGAGCACAGCGCGATTTTCCAGAGTTTGAACGGTGAGACGGGAAATAAGATCCACAAGATTCTCCTGACAGCGTCTGGCGGACCGTTCCGCGGATGGACGAGAGAGCAGATGAAAGGTGTTCAGGTCGAAGATGCGCTGAAACATCCGAACTGGACGATGGGGCGCAAGATCACGATCGACAGTTCCACGATGGTAAACAAAGGTCTGGAAGTTATGGAGGCAAGATGGCTCTTTGGCGTGGAGATGGATCAGGTGCAGGTGGTTGTGCAGCCGCAGAGTGTGATTCATTCAATGGTAGAATACGAGGACGGCGCGGTGATAGCGCAGCTCGGCACGCCGGATATGAAGCTTCCGATCCAGTATGCGCTGTATTATCCGGAACGCCGCTTCCTGGCGGGCGACCGGCTGGATTTTGCAAAGCTGGCACAGATTACCTTTGAAGCGCCGGATTTTGAGAATTTCCACGGACTTTCCCTGGCATACAAAGCCGGACGGCGCGGCGGCACGCTTCCGACCGTGTTCAACGCGGCAAATGAGCGGGCAGTTCAGAAATTCCTCGATCGCGAGATCGGATATCTGACCATCACTGATATGATTGAGGCGGCGATGGAACACCACACCGTGAAAGAGAATCCGACGGTCGAAGAGATTCTGGCAGCAGAACAGGAAACCTATGATTTTATAGAGAGCAGGTGGTAGATTGGTAAGTTTGCTGGCGGCGCTGATTGTATTCAGCCTGATCGTGCTGTTTCACGAATTTGGACATTTTTTATTGGCAAAACGGGGCGGAATCTGCGTCGTTGAGTTTTCGCTCGGCATGGGTCCTAGACTTTTCAGTTTTGTGAAAGGCGGGACGCGGTACTCGCTGAAGCTGCTTCCGTTTGGCGGTTCTTGTATGATGCTGGGGGAAGATGAAGGGTATGATGCGCCGGATGAGACGGAAAAAGGGAGTTCCTGCGATCAGAACCAGAGTCTGACAGATGGAAAAACGGATCGGCTCCTGTTGCCTCCGGGTGCAACGGGGACTTATTTTAATGCGGTTTCTGCCTGGACACGTTTTAAAGTCGTGGTGGCAGGACCTGTATTCAACTTCATTCTGGCATGGTTTTGCGCCTTTTTCGTGATTAGCTGTGTGGGATTTGATGCGGCGTCGGTTGTCAGTGTTGAGGACGGCTATCCGGCACAGGAGGCGGGGCTGCAGGCGGGCGATACGATCGAGCGCTTAAATGGTACGCGCACCTATCTGTACCGCGATGTGCAGACGTATCTGCAGTTTCATCCGGGAAAGAGTGTCACGGTGGAGTATGTGCGGGATGGGAAATCCTACACGACGCAGATGGTTCCGCGCTATTCTGAGGAAGCGGGACGCTATCTTATTGGAATCAGCGGTGGTGTTTACCAGAAACCGGCGTCCGTGATTCAGACGGCGCAGTATAGCTTCTATGAAGTGCGCTATTGGATCCGTGTGACGTTCAGCAGCCTTGGCATGATTCTGAAGCGGCAGGTCAGCTCGAACGATATCGCGGGTCCGGTGCGGATTGTGTCGATGATCGGCACGACGGTCAAGGAGAGCCAGAGCTACGGACTTATGATTGTGCTTGTCAATCTGGCCAATATGTGTATTCTGCTCAGCGCCAATCTGGGTGTCATGAACCTGCTTCCGGTTCCAGCGCTGGACGGCGGACGGCTTGTATTTATCATTCTGGAGATGCTGCGCGGCAAGCCGGTTGATCCGGAAAAAGAGGGCATGGTCCATATGGCGGGCATGGCGGCGTTGATGACGCTGATGTTATTTGTATTGTTTAATGATATTAGAAATTTATTGTAATAATTCATGTAACTGTTCAGTAGGTCTGCGCATTTACTGCGCTGACCGTACGAAAACATGGGCCAGCAGGCAAAAATCCCATTGCCGTAGGCAATTTTTGATGGATTTTTGCGCGTGACTGTGAAGGTACTGAACAGTTACTAATTCATTTGATTCAAAGGCATGAAAGATTCGCTCGAAAAAGGCCGGAAATTTTGTGTCGGAGAAGAATGGTTTGGGAGGAACGATATGGGATACCGGGACGAGACGAAAGTGGTGCAGATTGGAAAACGACAGATCGGCGGCGGCAATCCGATTCTGATCCAGTCGATGTGTAATACGAAAACAGAGGATGTGAATGCGACCGTCGAGCAGATTCTGGCGCTGGAGCACGCGGGCTGCGATATTATCCGTGTGGCAGTGCCGACAATGGAGGCGGCTGCTGCCCTGACGGAGATTAAACGCCAGATACATATTCCATTGGTGGCGGATATTCATTTTGACTATCGTCTCGCGATCGCGGCGATCGAGTGCGGCGCGGACAAAATCCGTATCAATCCGGGAAATATCGGTTCCAGAGAGCGGATCCAGGCGGTGGTTGACAAGGCAAAAGAGTATGGCGTGCCGATTCGTGTCGGCGTCAACAGCGGTTCTTTGGAAAAGCCATTGGTAGAGAAATATGGCGGCGTGACAGCGGAAGGACTCGTTGAGAGTGCGCTGGATAAGGTTGCCCTGATTGAGCAGATGGGTTATGACAATCTGGTTATCAGCATCAAATCTTCGGATGTTATGATGTGTGTAAAAGCACATGAACTAATTGCAAAAAAGACTCATTATCCGCTGCATGTCGGTATCACAGAGGCGGGAACTGTAATTGCGGGCAATATCAAGTCAGCGGTCGGTCTGGGACTGATTTTGAGTCAGGGAATCGGTGATACGATCCGCGTGTCCCTGACAGGCAGCCCGCTGGAGGAGATCAAGTCGGCAAAGCTGATTTTGAAGACGCTGGGCCTTCGTCGGGGAGGAGTGGAAGTTGTTTCATGTCCGACCTGCGGACGCACGCAGATCGACCTCATCGGTCTGGCAAACCAGGTGGAGACGCTGGTACAGGGATATCCGCTGGATATCAAGGTTGCCGTCATGGGCTGCGTGGTCAACGGACCGGGCGAGGCGAAGGAAGCCGATCTCGGGGTAGCCGGCGGTATCGGCGAAGGACTTCTGATACGCAAGGGCGAGATTGTGAAAAAACTGCCGGAGAGTGAACTTTTACCGGCGCTCAAAGCGGAGCTTGACCGGATGGTGGAAGATAAAAAAGCAAAGGAATGATAGAATGAAAACATTTCTGGAGGTATTTCCAGATTTACATATTGCGGAAAATGTGCGGGGACTGCTTGAAATGGTCGGGATCGAGAAGATCTCGACGAACCGTGACCGGAGCGTGATCCGCGTATACATCGACAGCCCGCGCCTGATGCACAAGCAGAGTATCTACGATCTGGAAAAAGGCATCAAGGAGCAGTTGTTTCCGGGCAAACGGGTGACGATCAAGATTTTGGAGAAATACCATCTGTCCAGCCAGTACACGCCGGAAAAACTCATGAATGTATACCGGGACAGCATTTTGATGGAGCTGAAAAATTACAGTATCCTTCTTTATAATATGTTCCGTAAGGCGGAGATGGATTTTGAAGAAGAAGGATACCTGAAGCTGTCGCTGGAGGACACGATGATCGTGCGCGATAAGGCACCGGAACTGGTGCGGATTCTGGAGAAAATCTTCACCGAGCGCTGCAATGTGCCGATGGTTGTGAAGACTTCCTACCGTCCGGTTGAGAAGAAGAATACTGAGCCGGAGATCATCTACATGAAGCCGCAGGCGGCAGGCGGAAGCGGCGCGGCTGCCGGAGCAGCAGGTGCCAATGAGGCGTATATGGAACCGTCGGGGGCAGAACCTGCCTCTGGAGGTGTCGATCTGCCATTTGACGAGGGAAAGACTGTTTTAAAACCGGTTGGTAAGCAGAAAGCCGGGGGGAATCCGGCAGGAGGCAGAAACCAGGCAGGCAGCGCAAATGCTGGATCTGGCAAGGGCGGCGAGTACCGCCGTTCGGGCTATATGAAGAAATCCGACAATCCGGATGTGCTGTTTGGGCGCGATTTCGATGAGGAGGCGAGCCCGATCGAGGAGTTGGAAGGCGAGGTTGGGCAGGTTGTCATCCGCGGAAAGATCCTGACTTGCGAGCTAAGGGAGCTTCGCAGCGGCAACACACTGTTTATGTTTTCGGTAACGGATTTTACAGATACAATCGGCGTCAAGATCTTTGCACGGGAGGATACGCTGGATGATTTGAAGACGGCGACCAAGGCGGGACAGTTTGTCCGCATCAAGGGTGTTGCCAACATTGATAAATTTGATGGCGAGCTGACGATCGGTTCGGTTTCCGGCATCAAGAAATGCGAAGATTTCACCAGCAAGCGGATGGACAACAGTCCGGTCAAGCGCGTGGAGCTGCACTGTCACACAAAGATGAGCGATATGGACGGTGTTTCCGAGGTCAAGGATATCATCAAACGTGCCAAACAGTGGGGCATGGACGCGATCGCTGTCACCGACCACGGCTGTGTGCAGGCGTTTCCGGATGCGAACCATGCGGTCGATAAGGGCGAAAACTTCAAGATCCTCTATGGTGTTGAGGGCTATCTCGTCGATGATATGAAGGAACTGGCGGAGAATGAGAAAGGACAGACGTTAGATCACACCTGCGTTGTATTCGATATCGAGACGACCGGCTTCAGCCCGATCAAGAACCGCATCATCGAGATCGGCGCGGTGCGTGTGACGGATGGAAAGATTGTGGACAAATTCAGCACATTTGTCAACCCGGAAGTGCCAATCCCCTATGACATTGAACAGCTGACAAGCATCAACGACGGCATGGTAATCAGCGCGCCGACGATCGAAGAGGTTCTGCCGGAGTTTCTGGCATTCTGCGAGGGTGCGGTCATGGTCGCGCACAACGCGTCGTTTGATATCAGTTTCATCAAAGAAAACGCGAGACGGCAGGGAATCACATTCCAGCCGACCGTTCTCGATACGGTTTCGCTGGCGCGTGTCCTGCTGCCGAACCTGAACCGCTTCAAGCTCGACACAGTAGCGAAAGAGCTTAAAATTTCCCTCGAAAACCATCACCGGGCGGTCGATGATGCGGGGGCGACGGCAGAGATTTTTGTCAAGTTCATCGAGATGTTAAAGGCTCGTGATATCGAAAACCTGACGCAGCTCAACGAACTCAGCAAAATGACACCGGAAATGATCCGGAAGATGCCGACCTACCATATTATTATTTTGGCGAAGAATGATGTCGGGCGAATCAACCTGTACCGGTTGATTTCCCAGTCGAACCTGACGTATTTTGCAAAACGTCCGCGGATTCCGAAGAGTCTGCTGGCGAGCCACCGCGAGGGGCTGATTCTTGGGTCGGCGTGCGAGGCGGGAGAGCTGTTTCAGGCGATCCTGCGCGGGATTCCGGAGGAAGAACTGGGAAAAATTGCAAATTTCTACGATTATCTGGAAGTGCAGCCGCTTGGAAACAACGCATTTATGCTGCGGGATGAGAAAAGTTCGGTCAACACCTGGGAGGATCTGCAGGATCTGAACCGCAAAGTGATTGAACTTGGCGAACAGTGGAACAAGCCGGTCTGCGCGACCTGCGATGTCCATTTCCTCGATCCGGAGGATGAGGTCTACCGCCGTATCATCATGGCGAGCAAGGGCTTTAAGGATGCAGACGATCAGGCACCGCTGTATTTGCGGACTACCGAGGAAATGCTGAGGGAATTTGAATATTTAGGCAGCGATAAGGCGGAGGAGATCGTTATCACAAACACGCGCAAGATCGCGGCGATGTGTGAGCGCATTTCCCCGGTACGCCCGGACAAGTGTCCGCCGGTTATTCCGAATTCGGATGATACGCTGCGTACCATCTGCTACAACCGTGCACATGATATGTACGGCGATAAGCTGCCGAAGATGGTAGTCGATCGGTTGGAGCGGGAACTTCACTCGATCATTTCCAATGGATTTGCCGTTATGTATATCATCGCGCAGAAACTGGTTTGGAAGTCGAATGAGGATGGATATCTGGTTGGTTCGCGAGGATCCGTTGGTTCCTCACTGGCGGCGACGATGTCTGGTATCACGGAGGTAAATCCGCTGAGTCCGCACTACTATTGTCCGAGTTGCCATTATTACGATTTTGATTCAGAAGATGTAAAAAAGTTTTCGGGTATGGCGGGCTGTGATATGCCGGATAAGATATGTCCAAAGTGCGGCAAACCGCTGAAAAAAGACGGGTTCGACATTCCGTTTGAGACGTTCCTGGGATTCAAGGGTGATAAGGAGCCGGATATCGACTTAAACTTTTCCGGTGAATATCAGAGCCGGGCGCACAGCTACACGGAGGTCATCTTTGGAAAAGGACAGACCTTCCGTGCGGGGACGATCGGTACGCTGGCAGATAAGACAGCGTATGGTTTTGTGGCGCATTATTATGAGGATAAAGGAATCCGTAAGCGCCGGTGCGAGATTGAGCGCATCGTGTCCGGCTGCGTCGGCGTGCGGCGTACCACCGGACAGCATCCGGGCGGTATCATCGTATTGCCCCTCGGAGAGGAGATTGACACGTTTACACCGGTGCAGCACCCGGCGGACGATATGACGACACGTACCGTCACGACGCATTTCGATTACCACTCGATCGACCACAACTTGTTGAAACTCGATATTCTCGGACACGATGATCCGACCATGATTCGTATGCTGCAGGATTTGACGGGACTCGACCCGGTTAAGGATATTCCACTGGATTCGAAGGAGGTCATGAGTCTCTTCCAGAACACGGAGGCGCTCGGTGTCACGCCGGAGGATCTCGGCGGCTGTAAGCTCGGGGCGCTTGGCATTCCGGAGTTTGGTACAGACTTCGCGATGCAGATGTTGATCGATGCCAAACCGAAATATTTTTCGGATTTGGTGCGGATTTCCGGTCTGTCCCACGGTACGGATGTATGGTTAGGAAACGCGAAAGACCTTATCCTGAGCGGACAGGCGACGATTCAGACGGCGATTTGTTGTCGAGACGATATTATGATTTATCTGATTCAGAAAGGACTCGAAGAGGGACTCTCCTTCACTATCATGGAGTCTGTCCGAAAAGGAAAAGGACTGAAACCGGAGTGGATCGAGGAGATGAAAGCTCACGATGTGCCGCAGTGGTATATCGATTCCTGCCTGAAAATCAAGTATATGTTCCCGAAGGCGCACGCGGCGGCTTACGTTATGATGGCGTGGCGTGTGGCGTACTGTAAGGTATTTTACCCGCTGGCGTACTATGCGGCATATTTCAGCATCCGTGCGAGTGGATTTACCTACAAGCTGATGTGCCAGGGGCGCGATAAGCTGGAGTATCATCTGGCGGAATACAAGAGCCGGTCGGATTCTCTTTCCAAGAAAGAGCAGGACACGCTGCGCGATATGCGTATCGTACAGGAAATGTACGCGCGCGGATTTGAGTTCATGCCGATCGATATTTACCGGGCAAAAGCCCGCAATTTCCAGATCATAGACGGAAAGCTGATGCCGTCGTTAAGCAGTATCGACGGACTCGGAGAGAAAGCGGCAGACGCGATTGTTTTTGCGGCGGAGGACGGAAAGTTCTTGTCGAAAGAGGACTTTATCAACCGTACCAAGGTTACGAAAACGGTGTGCGATCTGATGGCAGAGCTGGGAATTCTGACGGGGCTGCCGGAGAGCAATCAGCTTTCGCTGTTTGATATGGTGATGTAAAAGAGCCGTACTAAAAAATAGGCTCAATTACTATATAATTATTTAAAAATAAACATATGAAGGAGAAGAAAAATGAAACGTTCAATGGAAACAACGTGCATCCAGGGCGGATGGCAGCCGAAAAATGGCGAGCCGAGAATTCTGCCGATCTACCAGAGCACGACCTTTAAGTATTCAACCAGTGAGCAGATGGGAAGACTCTTCGATCTGGAGGAAAACGGATATTTTTATACCCGTCTGGCAAACCCGACCAATGATGCAGTCGCAGATAAGATCCGTGAGCTGGAGGGCGGCGCGGCAGCAATGCTGACATCCTCCGGACAGGCGGCAAACTTTTATGCGGTATTTAATATCTGCGGCGCGGGCGATCATCTGGTCTGCTCGGCAACCGTATACGGCGGCACATCAAACCTGTTTGTCGTTACGATGAAAAAAATGGGCGTCGATGTTACGTTAGTTGACCCGGATGCGCCGGAAGAGGAGATCGAGAAGGCGATCCGCCCGAACACAAAGTGTATCTTCGGTGAGTCGATTGCAAACCCGGCTCTGGTAGTGCTGGATCTGGAAAAATTTGCCCGGATTGCACACAGAAATGGTATTCCATTTATTGTAGATAATACCTTTGCAACCCCGATCAACTGCCGTCCGTTCGAGTGGGGCGCAGATATTGTAACGCATTCTACTACAAAATATATGGATGGACATGCGATGACCGTCGGCGGCTGCATCGTGGACAGTGGCAACTTTGACTGGGAGGCACATGCAGATAAATTCCCGGGTCTGACGACGCCGGATGAGTCTTACCACGGCATTATTTACACGAAGAAATTCGGTAAGGCGGCTTATATCACCAAGGCAACCGCACAGGTAATGCGTGATCTCGGTTCCATCCCGTCCCCGCAGAATTCCTTCTTATTGAATATCGGTCTGGAGACACTGCATCTGCGTGTGCCGCGCCACTGTGAGAATGCACAGAAGGTCGCCGAGTATTTACAGAGCCGTGAAGATGTGGCCTGGGTGAATTATCCGGGACTTGAAAATGATAAATACCATGCACTGGCGCAGAAATATATGCCGAACGGTACATGCGGCGTTATTTCTTTCGGCTTAAAGGGCGGTCGTCAGGCAGCTGGCGAGTTCATGGATAAGCTGAAACTGGCAGCCATCGTAACCCATGTTGCCGATGCGAGAACCTGCGTTCTGCATCCGGCAAGCCATACTCACCGTCAGCTCTCCGATGAGCAGCTCAGGGAGGCAGGCGTTGATCCAAGCCTGATCCGTTTGAGTGTCGGAATTGAGAATGTGGATGATATCATCGAGGATATCCGTCAGGCGCTGGAGGACTAAAATGCCAAGAATGGCGATATAACAGCTTTATGCCGGGTATCCGTGAGATGTTTCAATGCGGTTGTTAAAATGAGCGCTTACAACGACAGGTCAGTCGGGATGACACATAAATCTGTGTCAGTCTCCGGCTGACCTCTTGTTTTATTTGCAAAAATCTGCCATACTATGAGAGATGGCACTGTAGTTTTCAATGATACGGCAGGTGCCTGATGAATGAGGCAGAGAAATGGACTGGTAGAAAATGGAGAAAATACTTAAAAAATTGAAAAAACTGCTGCGTCTGATTTTCGGGCGTACCACGCTGGGAACGCTGTTTCTGCTGATACAGATTCTTGTGCTCTTTGCCGGGTTTGACTGGTTTAGAGAGTACCTGATCTATATGTACGGTGGATCTGCGATGCTCAGTGCGCTGGTTTTGATCTATATTATCAGCGATGAGGGAAACAGCACGATCAAGTTGTCCTGGGTAGTGCCGATATTGATATTTCCGGTGTTTGGAACGCTGTTTTATCTGTTTTTGACGCTGCAGCCGGGCACGCGCCGCATTAACCGGCGGATCGAGGAGGTTGGGACAAAACTTCGTCCGTACCTTTTACAGGATCCGGAGGTGCTGGCACACTATGAGAGCATCAGCGCCAGCGGCGGCAATCTCGTCCGCTATATGAACCAGTACGGACGTTTCCCGGCGTATGAAAATACGGGGGTACGCTATTTCCCACTGGGAGATGATATGTTTCCAGTATTATTGGAAGAACTCAAAAAAGCGGAACATTTTATATTTATGGAATATTTTATCGTAGAACACGGAGTGATGTGGGATGCGATTTTACAGGTGTTAGAGACGAAGGTCGCCGAGGGCGTGGAAGTCCGGTTTATGTATGACGGCATGGGAAATCTCTTCACGTTGCCGCACGGCTATGAGAAAGCGATGCAGGAGAAAGGTATCCAGTGCAAGATTTTTGCGCCGGTGCGTCCGGCTCTCTCGAGTTACCAGAATAACCGCGATCACCGGAAAATCTGTGTGATCGATGGTCATACCGCGTTTACCGGGGGCGTGAACCTGGCAGATGAATATATTAACCAGCGGGTGCGCTTCGGACATTGGAAGGACACGGCGGTCATGCTCAAGGGAAAAGCTGTAGACAGTTTTACAATGATGTTTTTGCAGCTCTGGGATGTGACGGAACGGGATGCGGAAGAATATCGCCGTTTTCTGTGTCCGGAGACATTTCATATGCCGGAGGGCATGGACTATGGCGGCTTTGTGATGCCATATGCGGACAGCCCGCTCGACGGGGAAAATGTCGGCGAGTCGGTGTACCTCGATATTTTAGGGCGTTCACGCCGGTATGTGCACATCACGACTCCGTATCTGATTCTCGACGATACGACGCTGGCGGCGCTCAAGTTTGCGGCAAAGCGCGGCGTGGAGGTCATTATTATCATGCCGCATATACCGGATAAGTTATATGCGTACCTGCTGGCGCGCAGCTACTACGCGGAGCTTCTGCGGGCTGGTGTTCAGATCTATGAATACACGCCGGGCTTTATCCATGCGAAGATGTTTACGAGCGACGATGAGAAGGCGGTGGTCGGAACGATCAACCTTGATTTCAGAAGCCTGTATCTGCATTTTGAGTGCGCGTCCTATTTCTTCCGCAATGCGGTTGTGATGGATGTGGAAGAAGATTTCCAGAAAACACTTGCAAAGAGCGAGCGGATTACTCTGGAAAACTGCCGGAAGTATCCGTTTATCCGGCGGTTTGCGGGGAAGGCACTGCGGATTCTGGCGCCGCTTATGTAGGCGAAGGGAGAAAAACATGGAATGGCACGATGGAAAACACCGCTGCCGCTGGGCGAATCCAAAGAATGAATTGTATATCCGTTACCATGACGAGGAGTGGGGAAAGTTAGTTCGGGATGATGCGAAGCTCTTTGAGATGCTGATCCTTGAATCCTTTCAGGCGGGGCTTTCATGGGAGTGCATCCTCAATAAGCGGGAGGCATTCCGCGCCGCGTTCGATGAATTTGACTTGGACAAGGTGTGCGGTTACGACGAGGCGAAGGAGGAAGCACTCCGGACCGCCCCGGGAATTGTACATAACCGGCTGAAAATTCATGCCGCTGTCACGAATGCACGGATATTCCGGGAAATTCAGAATGAATATGGGAGTTTTGACGCGTATCTGACTCACTGGACAGGAGACGCGGTGATTCATGAGACAGGCAAGGTCAGCTCGCCGCTCTCAGATGCAGTGTCGGCAGATCTCAAAAAGCGCGGGATGAAGTTTGCCGGGACGGTGATTATTTATTCGTATCTGCAGGCGGTCGGGCGGATTGAGTCGCATGAGGATGGATGCTTTCTGGGATATAAGATGTAAAATAACAAGATGGCAGGTGCAGGGAAAAGGGCGTGCCAGGGTTTTTGCGGGAGGACGGAGCGGTGGATTCCGAGAATGCGAATAAGAGTAAGAAGAAAAAGACTTCAAACATAATACAGATCTGCATCGGCGTGCTGGCGGTTGTGCTGGCGGCACTGATTATCGTGATGATGGGAATTGTCTCCAGTATTCAGGGAACGGCGCGTGTGGTCAATTATGCGGGACTGGTGCGCGGAAAGACACAGCGTATCATTAAATTGGAAATTTCCGGTCAGCCGGAGGATGGTATGATTCAGGATATTGAGGCCTTCGTCGACGGTCTGCGAAATGGCAATGGCGAACTGGGGCTGGTGCGCCTTGATGACGGGGCGTTTCAGAGTAAGATGCAGGAGTTGGAGGAGTACTTTGCCGCGCTTCACTATGAAATCCTGCGTGTCCGAGAAGTCGGCTATGAGAATACAGAGATCATTGATAAGAGCGAGCGGTTCTTTGAAATCTGTGATGAGGCGACGGGACTGGCGGAGGCGTATTCCCAGAGGAAGGCATCCTCGCTGACGGTAATTGAAAAATATATCACGATTGATATTATTGTTCTGATGCTTCTGATTGGATATGAATTTATCAAGGCGGTGCGCTTTGCGGCGATGAACCGTGCGCTGCAGAAAAAGGTGTATTTGGACAAGGCGACCGGACTTCCCAATAAGAATAAATGCGAAGAATTGCTGGATGATCCGGAACCGGCGGCAGAGAATGTGGGAGTATGCAGTTTTGACCTGAATAATCTCCGCCGAATCAACAACAGCATGGGGCATGAGGCGGGGGATGCCTACATCAGGCGGTTCGCCGTCTGCCTGCGCGCGTCCATGCCTGCGGAACAGTTCGTAGGGCGGGACGGCGGCGATGAATTTATTGCCGTTACGCATGGTCTGGATGAGGAGGCCATGCGGGAATGCCTCACCCATGTGCGGGAGGCGATGACAGAGGAGTCAAAGGGATATCCGGATATGCCGCTCAGCTATGCGGTCGGGTATGCACTTGCCAGTGATTTTCCGGGCAGCACGATGCGGGAGCTTTTCAGTTTTGCCGATAAAAATATGTATATCAACAAAAACCATGTAAAGCGCGAGGAAGCGGCAGCGGAAAAACGGCTGGATTTCCACCTGCTCAAGCTTTTAAACCGGTACGGGAGAAACTTTTCGGATTGTCTCTACTGCGACGCGCACATGGATACCTACCGGGCACTCCGTGCCAGTGCTGATTTCTTTCTGGCGTCAGACGGAAGCTATTCCGGTGCGGCGGAGCAGATAGTAGCGGAACGGGTGGCTCGTGCTGACCGCGCCAACATCCGCCAGAGCCTGCAGGTTTCAGAGCTTTCCGGGAAGCTGCAGGCGGAGGGAGATCTACTCGAATTGCAGTATGACACGAACGGTCAGGGACTCTACAGCCGCCTGACGCTGATCCCGGTAGATTGGGATGAGGAAGGAAAGCTGCATCATTTCCTGTTGGCATTTGAGACGATCCGGAAAAGTTCAGAAGGGCGGGCAGATGCGAAGGAACAGCTGACGCTTTATTATGAACAGCTCAAACAGTCGATTCTGGAAAATGACAGCTATGTGGATGCACTCCTGGATCTGTCGGATATGATATATACAGTTAATTTGACAAAGGATATTCTGGAGAAGAGTGTTGTCTTGAATGGAAAAGACGAGGAATGCCGGGAGCTATTTATGGACTATCCGCTGCCGTGTTCTTACCGTGATTATTGCAGTGAATATATGAAGATGGTCACCCAGGAGACCTTGGGAAGCTATCGTCTGGCAGATGATCCGGCTAAGCTGTTGAAGCGGTTTGAGGCAGGGGAGAAACATATTTCCGTGGAATACTGTATCCAGGAGGAAGATGGCACGATCTGCTGGGTACAGAAAACAGTTCTGATGACGCAGACGATCGTGTTTGATACGGAGCTTTCTTGTGAGATGCCGGTGGTTCATGCGATCATTCTTCTGCAGGATACGTCGCAGATGCACGCGCGGGATGAACAGGAGCACGCGCGCCTGCAGGCGGCATTTGATGAAATGCGGACGGCAAACCGGGCGAAAACAGATTTCTTAAGCCGCATGAGTCACGATATCCGGACACCGCTCAATGGTATTATCGGTCTTTTGAAAATCGATGAGGCACATTTTGATGATAAGGAGATGCTGATGGAAAATCACCGGAAAATGCAGGTGGCGGCGGGGCATCTGCTGTCCCTCATCAATGATGTGCTGCAGATGAGCAAGCTGGAAGAGGGAAAGATCATTCTGGCACATGATTATATTTCATTGGCAGAGATGACGCACGATATCGTGAGCATCATCATCGAGCGCGCGGTAGATGCGGGCATTCAATGGGAGTATGATAAAGGAAAAGCGGAGATTCCGTATCCGTATATTTATGGCAGCCAGCTCCATCTGCGCCAGATTTTCCTGAATATTTATGGAAACTGCATCAAATACAATCGTCCGGGCGGAAAAATCAGTACCAGGGTGGAGGCGCAGGATGTACGGGACGGCTGGTGCGTCTATAGGTGGACGATCTCGGACACGGGAGTTGGCATGAGCCAGGAATTTCTGGATCACATCTTTGACCCGTTTGCACAGGAGAAAAATGATGCGCGTAGTGTTTACCAGGGAACTGGGCTTGGCATGACGATCGTCAAAGGGCTGATTGAACAGATGCACGGAAACATCGAGGTGACGAGTGAGGTCGGCATTGGATCGACGTTTGTGGTGGAAATTCCATTTGAGATTGCACCGCCGCCGGAGGAGTTCCCGGTTAAGGAAGCAGTGCCGTCAGGAGATATTCACGGTTTGAAGCTGCTTTTGGCGGAGGATAATGAGTTGAATGCAGACATCGCGGAAACACTTCTGACCGATGCGGGTGCCCATGTCACGATTGTGAAGAACGGGAAGAAGGCAGTAGACTGCTTTGAGGCGGCACCTCCGGGGACGTTCGATGCGATTCTCATGGATGTGATGATGCCAGTGATGGATGGTCTGGCTGCGACACGCGCGATCCGGGCGATTCCGCGGGCGGATGCAAGGCAGATTCCGATTCTTGCCATGACGGCAAATGCCTTTGAAGAGGATGCCAGGCAGTGCTTGGCAGCTGGGATGAATGTGCATCTGGCAAAACCACTGCAGATGGATAAGGTGCTGGCAGCGCTCATGGAGTGCTGCGGCAAAAAGAAGGATCTATAAAGTTTGGAAAGGGCGAAAAGGAACGCAGGCGGTACAGGTATGAAAGCAATCTCTATTTACACGATTACCCGAAATCAGAATACGGAATACCTTCAAAAGCTGGAACGACAGCTTTCAGGGCGGGATGTGTTTCTGAAAATACGGGAATGGGAGCTGGACAGCATGAAAGCGCTGGTTTCGGAGTTGGAGAGACATATACAGGCGGTGTACGCACTGCGTTTTTTCTATTCCTTTCAGATTCCGAGACTGGGAAAAGAGTTTGATCTGCTTCAGATCAAGGAAGAACAAATTTTAAACCTTGAATTAAAGAGCGGACAGGTGTCGGATGAGGCGATCCGCAAGCAGCTCATACAAAACCGGTATTATCTGGCGGCGCTGGGAAAGCCGATTCGTTCGTACACTTATATTAGCAGCCAGAACCGCCTGGTGCGTCTGACGAATCATGACCGCATTGTGGAGGCGGACTGGGAACAGCTCTGCTGGGATTTGCAACAGGAGAGTGCTGATTATCCAGGCAATATCGAAGACTTGTTTCAGGCGGAGCTGTACCTGATTTCGCCGCTCACAGAGCCGGGACGGTTCTTAAAGAAAGAATATTTCCTGACATACCAGCAGAGGGATATTGAACGCCAGATTTTAAAGAAAATCCGGGCAGACCGGACGGGATATTTCTGGTTTACCGGGCTTCCGGGGACGGGAAAAACGCTGCTTTTATATGATATTGCGATGAAACTCTCCGGGCGGCAGCGGGTGTGCATGATCCACTGCGGTGAAGCGGGAAAAGAGTGGAAGGTGCTGCATGAGCGGCTGCGGCGGGTGGAGTACCTGGCGGAGGATAGTGTTCAAACGGGAGCGGAAATCAGGATTGAAGCATACAGCGCGATCTTAGTAGATGAGGCACACCTTCTGTCGCCCAATACATTGGAAATTTTGCTGGAGATCGGCAAAACACGTCCGGTTATTTTTTCCAGTAACTGTGAGGATATGATTTCGCCGGAAGAATTGGATCTGGGTGCAATAAAGCTCTTGGGGGAGCAGCCGGGAATCCAGACATTCCACCTGACGAATCGGATCCGTGCGAATGCAGAACTTTCCTATTTTATACAAAATATGATGCACCTGCCGCACGGACGCGGAATGCGGCACTATCCCCATGTCGCGGTGGTTTATGCCAACGATGAGTCAGAAGCAGCTAATTTGCTGAATGATTACATCCGTCAGGGATATGAGTGCCAGGAATCCGATTGGCAGGAAAAACTGGAAAAGCAATCCGATTCTGCCGTAGAAATACAATCTCGCCATACGCGAGAAGTCGATCGCATGGTGCATCGGCTGGATGGGCGCTATTATTATGATGAAATGGGATATCTGCGCTCGACGGAGCGCGATGTGAGACATCTTTTTTATCAGCTCAGCGAGGCAAAAGAAGAACTGGCGCTGGTGGTGATGGGAAATGAGAAGCTGTATGGAACGCTGCTGAACTTGTTTTAAGGTGTTTTGAAGGAAAGGTTTTATATAAAATGTTGGAATGTGCTCAAAAAGCATATTTCCAACATTTGTTGTCGTTCATTATGCTAAGGACAAGAAAAAAGCCTCAGGCAGACACCTGAGGCCAGTTAAACTCGATTTAGGCTCTTTCAACTAAACCGGATCTTAAGCAAGAAGTACATACATACATCTTCTGAGCTCCGCCATTAGTTTTAACCTTAACAGACTTAACGTTAGCTTTCCACATTTTGTTAGATCTTCTATGTGAATGACTCACTGCATTACCAAAATGAGCAGCTTTCTCGCAGATTGCACACTTAGCCATCGTAGCACCTCCTTAACCGATCATTGGACTTCCTATTAAAATCCATAACAAAGGTATAATAGCAGAAAATAGGAAAATATGCAAGTGAAAAACCAAAAAAAATAAAAAAAGTTTTCGACAGATGTCTATTTTCTATTTCCTTTTTAACGTGGGTGGTGTATAATATACGCGTAAGCCATGAGTCATGCGGATAAAAAAGGCTGAAAAACGGTGTTGTGCTTGCACATAAGCCGTATTTCAGACATTTTTATCCATAGGGCGAAGCCCGTGAGCGAGATGGAGCGAAGCGGAATCGAGCTGCATGACGGGGTAGAGAGACGCATATATTTCATCCCACGCGCCGACACAGGAGCCGTTCAGGCTCCGCATGTCCAGCCCGTGAAGTACTCATCCCACGCGCCGACACAGGAGCCGCTCCGGCTCCGCATGTCCAGCCCGTAAAAAATCATGGCATAGAATTCGAATCAAACAAAAACAAGTAAAGAAACGGAGGCTGTCAATATGAAAGGACGCATCGACAATAAAATGGGTTCGATCCAGATCGATCCGGAAGTAATTGCAATGTACGCCGGAACGACAGCAGTAGAATGCTTCGGTATCGTTGGCATGGCGGCTGTCAGTATGAAAGATGGTCTGGTAAGACTGCTTAAAAGAGAAAGCCTGACACACGGCATCAACGTAGCCATCAAGGACAATGCACTCAGCATCGATTTCCACGTAATCGTGGCATATGGGGTCAGCATCTCTACCGTTGCGGACAACCTGATCGAGAGTGTAAAATATAAAGTAGAAGAGTTTACTGGCATGAAGGTTGAGAAAATCAGCATTTATGTTGAAGGCGTAAGAGTGATAGATTAAGGAGGAACAAACCCTGTGGGCATGAATTATATAGATGCCGGGATGTTAAAGAATGCATTTCTGGCTGGAGCAAAGGGCCTGGAGGCCAACAAGGAATGGATCAATGAGCTGAACGTATTTCCTGTTCCAGATGGAGATACCGGTACGAACATGACGATGACGATTCTGTCAGCCGCCAGAGAAGTGGCAGCCGTTGAAAATCCGACGATGGAGGCGCTGGCGAGAGCGATTTCCTCCGGTTCCCTGCGTGGCGCACGAGGCAATTCCGGCGTTATCCTTTCACAGCTCTTCCGCGGATTTACGAAAGAGATTAAGACGGTAGATGTCATTACGACGAGTGTTCTCTCAGACGCATTTAACCGTGCGACGGAGACAGCTTATAAGGCAGTTATGAAGCCGAAGGAAGGTACGATTCTGACTGTTGCCAAGGGAATGGCGGATAAAGCGGCAGAACTGGCACCGCAGACCGATGACGTACTTGAATTTTCAGAGAAAGTATTGGAGTACGGCGAATATGTTTTAAGCCAGACACCGGAGATGCTTCCGGTTCTGAAAGAGGCAGGTGTAGTGGATTCTGGCGGACAGGGTCTGATTCAGGTTATCAAGGGCTGTATTGAGGGCTTAAAAGGAAAAGTCGTGGATATCGACGCGGCAGTTACTCCGTCTGTATCGGGAAATGGAGCGGCAAAAACAGCAACAGGCGCCGGAAGCACGCAGGCAGCGGATATCCGTTTTGGTTATTGTACGGAATTTATTATCAATGCAGAAAAACCGGCGGATGAGACGACAGAGCAGGAACTGAAAGATTATCTGAGCACGATCGGCGACTCCCTGGTAGTTGTGGCAGATGATGATATTGTCAAGATTCACGTTCATACAAACGATCCAGGTCTGGCGATTCAGAAAGCACTGACCTACGGTTCCCTGTCCCGCATCAAGATTGACAATATGCGCGAGGAACATCAGGAGAAACTGATCAAAGATTCCGAACGTCTGGCGGCACAGCAGAAGGCAGAAGAAGAAGCCAAAGAGAAGAAGGAAGAACCACGCAAGAAATATGGATTTATCGCCGTATCGGTCGGAGAAGGTCTTTCTGAGATTTTCAAGGGCATCGGCGCTGACTATATCATCGAGGGCGGACAAACGATGAATCCGAGTACGGAGGATATGCTGGAAGCAATCGAAAAAGTCCATGCCGAGACAGTTTACATTCTGCCGAACAATAAAAATATTATTCTGGCGGCAGAGCAGGCAAAGAGCCTGTCAGAAGATACCAAGGTATATGTAGTTCCGTCCAAGACGGTTCCGCAGGGTATCACGGCGCTGATTAATTTTGCTCCGGATCTGACGGCGGAAGAAAATATGGAACAGATGACCGAGGAGATGAGCCACGTTAAGACCGGTCAGATTACCTACGCAGTCCGCAATACATCGATCGATGGTATGGAGATCGCAGAGGGCGATATCATGGGGATCGGCGACAGCGGCATGCTGGCAGTTGGCAAGAATATCGAGGAGACCGCGATGGAGTCACTTCGTAAGATGGTAGATGATGAGCCTGAGCTTGTGACGATCTATTATGGTGAGGATGTCACGGAAGAGGACGCAGAGGCATTCTGTGAGAAAGCCCGCAAAGAATTTACATCCTGCGAATTTGAATGCCAGAATGGCGGGCAGCCGATTTACTATTATATGATTTCGGTAGAGTAGATTTAGGTCGTTTAAAGTGATTGAAATGCGTTAAATGAAGCTGCATTATTGGCTGAGAAAATGCAGATAATGAGGAAATGAATTTTCTATGTGATGGCGCAGATAAAACATTTGACGTATAAAACAAAATAATTCATAAGTATGAAATGAGGCAGGTCAGGGGAGAGATCCCTGCGTCCTGCCTCTCTTTCATTCTAATGTATTCCCGGATTTTTTGTCCGGTAACTGTCCGCGTGGCTGATTTTCCGGAGAATATTCTGAAAAGCAGGAGGAGATAAATGGAACAGCAGAATATAACCGCTGTCAAGGGCATCGGTGAAAAGACGGCAAAGCTATTTCAAAAAATAGGCGTGGAAACGGTGGAAGAACTGCTCCATTATTATCCGCGTGCTTATGATGAGTTTAAGGAACCGCAGCCGATCGCGGAACTGAAGGAAGATACGATCGCGGCAGTCGGCGGAATCCTGGCAAAAACGGCGGATGTGGTGCGGTATGGAGCGCGCCTGCAGGTTACGACGGCTGGATTGCGGGACAGCGGAGGCACACTGGCGCTGGCATGGTACAATATGCCCTATCTGCGCGGGACGCTCAAGGCGGGGGAACGCTTTATTTTCCGTGGCCGTGTGGTAAAAAAACGGGGAAGACTTACGATGGAGCAGCCGGAGATCTACCGCCCGGAACAGTATGCGAAAGTCGTGTCGTCTATGCAGCCGGTTTACGGACAGACGAAGGGACTTGGCAATAAGACGATCGCAAAGGCAGTCACGGAAGCCCTCACGATGCGCCAGATGGAACGGGAATATCTGCCGGCTGGTCTGCGGGAAAAGTACGGATTGGCGGAAATCAACTATGCGCTGGAGCACATCCATTTTCCGGCAAACCGGGAAGAACTGATGTTTTCCCGGAAACGTCTTGTGTTTGATGAATTTTTCATGTTCCTAATGTCAGTGCGCCTGCTCAAAGACAAAAAAGAAGATAAAAAGAGCGCATATCCATTTACGTTTTCTGGGGAAATGGCGTCGGTGGAAGAGCGCCTCCCATATGCTCTGACCGGGGCACAGAAAAAGGTAATCCGGGAGGTGTACGCCGATTTGTCCGGCGGGCATATCATGACCCGATTGATTCAGGGCGACGTTGGTTCGGGTAAGACGATTGTGGCGATTCTGGCGTTGCTGCAGGCGGCGGCAAATGGATATCAGGGGGCGCTGATGGTGCCGACGGAGGTACTGGCGCGCCAGCATTACGAGTCGATGACCGAATTGTTTGCGTCGCTGGGAATCACATATCGTCCGGTGCTTCTGACCGGTTCGATGACAGCAAAGGAAAAACGGCTTGCCAGAGAGTCGATTGAAAATCATGAGGCAGATATCGTGATTGGAACCCACGCGCTGATTCAGGAAAAAGTGGTGTACGACAATCTGGCATTGGTAATCACGGATGAACAGCACCGTTTTGGAGTGGCGCAGCGGGAAATGCTGAGCAAAAAAGGCGGCGAGCCGCATGTGCTTGTCATGAGTGCGACGCCGATCCCGCGGACGCTGGCGATTATTTTATATGGGGATCTTGATATTTCCATCATCGATGAACTTCCGGCAAACCGGCAGCCGATCAAGAACTGTGTCGTGAACCGTGAATTTCGCCCGAATGCCTACCGTTTCATCGAAAATGAAGTCCGCGCCGGCCGTCAGGCATACGTCATCTGCCCGATGGTCGAGCCGAGCGAGATGCTGGAGGCAGAGAACGTCATCGATTATACCGAAGAGCTGCGCCGCGCCCTGTCCCCGTCGATCCGGGTGGAATATCTGCACGGAAAGATGAAGGGAAAAGAAAAAAATGCGATCATGGAAGCATTTGCGGCAAATGAGATTCATGTGCTGGTATCCACCACGGTCATCGAGGTCGGAATCAATGTCCCGAATGCCACCGTTATGATGATCGAAAATGCCGAGCGTTTCGGTCTGGCGCAGCTCCATCAGCTCCGCGGGCGCGTCGGTCGAGGAAAAGATCAGTCCTACTGCATCATGGTCAACGCCTCCGGCGAGGAAGACGCCGGAAAGCGGCTGGATATTCTCAATAAGTCAAATGACGGCTTCTACATCGCCTCCGAAGACTTAAAACTGCGCGGTCCCGGAGACCTCTTCGGCGTCCGCCAGAGCGGCGATCTCGAATTCCATTTAGCGGATATATTTGCAGATGCAGATATATTGAAGGCAGTTTCGGATGAAGTGAAGAAATTAATGGATAAAGATCCGCTGTTGGAGGCGGAGGAGAATCAGGAACTGAAACGGAAGATGAATGGGTATTTGGAGAGAGGTTGGGAGAAGGTGAATTTGTGATGGGGATGGATTGAATTGCAAATCGCGGTTTGAGTAGATTAATTAGAAAAAGCTCCTGCATACACAGAATGAACATTCATCTGTGTATGCAGGAGTTTTTTGAAATTTCCAGCGGTTTATCAGCCGTCAATTCTCATTACATCTGTCCCTCGTTATACCGCTTAATCAGCTTCTGGATCTTCGCCGTCGGTGTCAGTGCGTTCTCCAGAGATACGTTATGGTTCAGGGAGTTGATGATTGCAGCGATAAACTTGCTCATATCAGCTTCTACATACCAGTCACGTTTAAGAAGTTCCGGCGTGTGGTAGTTTAAGTTGGTGGTTACGACGCAGTCGAGGTAACCTTTTGCGAAAAATTCGTCGAATTTCTCAAGTCCGTTGGTGAACAGACCGAAGGTAGCGCATACAACGACGCGTTTTGCCTTGCGCTCTTTGAGGGCGCGGCAGGTGTCCAGCATGCTCTCGCCGGAGGAGATCATGTCATCGATGATGAGAACGGTCTTTCCTTCAACGGAAGAACCTAAGAACTCATGGGCAACGATCGGGTTACGTCCATTGACAACACGGGAGTAATCGCGGCGTTTGTAGAACATACCCATGTCAACACCCAGGTTGTTTGCCAGATATACGGCGCGGGACATAGCGCCCTCGTCCGGGCTGATAACCATCAGGTTGTCCTTGTCGATCTTTAAGGTTTTGTCATGGTTCAGTAATGCCTTGATAAACTGGTAGGTCGGCATGAAATTATCAAAACCGCTTAACGGAATGGAGTTCTGTACACGCGGGTCATGTGCATCGAAGGTAATGATGTTGCTTACGCCCATCTGAATCAGTTCTTCGAGCATCATCGCGCAGTCAAGGGATTCACGACCGCTGCGCTTGTGCTGGCGTCCTTCATATAAGAACGGCATGATAACATTGACACGATGTGCGGTAGCAATGGATGCGCCGATGATACGTTTTAAATCCTGATAATGGTCGTCCGGGGACATATGATTGGTAAATCCGCTCATTTTGTAGGTCAGGCTGTAGTTGGTTACATCGACCATGGCGTAAATATCGGTACCACGGACAGACTCATTGACGATGCCTTTTGCTTCACCGCTTCCGAAACGCGGGCACGCGCAGTCAAGCATGTAGGAATCAGCATCATAGCCGCGGTACTGTAAATTTTCCTGACGTTTTTTCAGGACTTCAATATCGTTGCGGCGGAAATTGATAATGTGGGAGTTGACTTTCTCAGCCAGATCCCGGCAGCTCTCCAGTGCGGCAATTTTAAGCGGCGCAACCGGAAGCGTGTCATTAAACACGTAGTCATTCGACATGATTATACCTCCAAACAGTGTAGGTCCTTCGATGCATGCGGGCAGAGCGTACAAGTTTGTCTGCCATTTGCAGGACATAATACAACTATTTTATACCATTTTACGATAAGAAACGTCAATAGCAAATGAGAAAATTACAAAAAAAATCAAATATTTGGCTTGCTTCCCCAAAAATCCACATCTGCGAATCAGAAGCACAACTTTACAAAAAAGCTGATTACTGTTAATATAATACTGGATTCTTAGGGTTTAAAAATATTTGAAATGAGGATTTTATAAATGAAAAAAGGTCATCTGATAAAATCGGTCGATCCGGGCTCAATTGCGGAGGAAATGGAGCTGGAACCGGGGGACGTCCTTCTGACGATCGATGGAGATGAGATAGAGGATATTTTTGATTATGAATATAAGATAAACAGTGAGGAGATTACGCTGCTGGTCCGCAAGAAGAACGGAGAGGAGTGGGAACTGGATATCGTAAATGAGTATCAGGATCTGGGGATTACCTTTGAAAATGGTCTGATGAGCGATTATCGTTCCTGCAGGAATAAGTGCATCTTCTGTTTCATCGACCAGATGCCGCCGGGCATGCGTGAGACACTGTATTTTAAGGACGATGATTCCAGACTTTCGTTCCTGCAGGGCAACTATATCACGCTGACGAATATGAAGGATAAGGATATTGAGCGGATTATCCGGTTTAAGCTGGCGCCGATCAATATTTCAGTGCAGACGACAAATCCGGAGCTGCGCTGCAAGATGCTTCATAACCGCTTTGCCGGTGAGGCACTCCAGAAAATCGACCGCCTGTATGAGGCGGATATCCCGATGAATGGTCAGATCGTTTTATGCCGGGGCGTCAATGACGGGGCGGAGTTAGACCGTTCGATCCGTGATCTGACGAAATACATTCCGGCGATGCAGAGTGTTTCGGTCGTGCCGGTCGGTCTCTCGAAGTACCGCGATGGTCTGTATCCGCTTGAGCCGTTTACACCGGAGCAGTTGGGCGATACCATTGATTTGATAGAGAAATGGCAGAAGAAGATCTATGCGGAACACGGTATTCACTTCATTCACGCCAGCGATGAGTTTTACATGGGCGCCGGACGCCCACTTCCGGAAGCGGATCGCTATGATGGCTATATCCAGCTGGAAAATGGGGTCGGCATGATTCGCCTGATGGAGGAGGAGATAGCCGAGGCGCTGGAGCAGCTGCATCCGGGAGAGGCTGGCGAGGTGTGCCCGGAGGAGATTTCGATTGCAACGGGACGGCTGGCTGCCCCGTATATTGAGCAGTATGTAGAGCGCGTGTGCCGCCAGTTCCCGGGGAAAAAGGTACATGTATATGCGATCCGCAATGACTTCTTTGGTGAGCGGATCACGGTGGCGGGGCTGATCACGGCAAAGGATCTGATTGCACAGTTAAAGGAACAGCCGCTTGGCAGCCGCCTGCTGCTTCCAAGCGCCATGTTCCGAAGCGGCGAGGAGACATTTCTGGATGATCTGACCCGCACGGATGTACAAAATGCTTTACAAGTTCCGGTGGATATTGTAAAATCAAGCGGACGTGATTTTGTGGAAGCAATTCTGGCTCCTGTGAAGGAGGAAAGCTCCAGGCATGGCGAGTATGAGCCGGATCCGGAGGAATTTGCCGCTCAGATGGATGATAACTGGCAGGAAGAAGATCTGGATGGCGTACAGGTGTACGCATATGAGCCGGAAGACCTGGATTAGGCTGCCCCAGACGAAGTCGTTTGTTTTGAAGAGGAAGACTCAGATCTGGAGGATGAGAAAGAAACGTGATGGCTGGAAATACAGTGGAAAACGTGCTTTCGGACACACAGAAAGAAAGTGTCTGGATGTGAAATGCATCACAATGAATGAAACAAGTAACTGGACAATAAAAATAGCAGCTGTGGATTTACAAACCAGCTGCGGAGCATGAAAATAAATGGAGGCATAAATATGAAAAAGAAACCGGTGGTGGCGGTCGTTGGACGTCCAAACGTGGGAAAATCCACCCTTTTCAACGTCCTTGCGGGCGATATGATTTCGATTGTAAAAGATACTCCAGGTGTAACGCGTGACCGTATTTACGCGGACTGTACCTGGTTAGACCATTCTTTTACCCTGATCGATACTGGCGGTATTGAGCCGGATACGAAGGATATTATCCTGTCCCAGATGCGTGAGCAGGCGGAGATCGCGATCGCGACGGCGGATGTGATCCTGTTTATCGTAGATGTGCGTCAGGGCATGACCGATTCGGATTCCAAGGTGGCGGATATGCTGCGTAAATCGAGAAAACCGGTTGTTCTGGCGGTCAATAAAGTAGACAATCCGGCGAAATTTGGCAATGACGTCTATGAGTTCTACAACCTCGGTATCGGTGATCCGGTAGCGATCTCGGCAGCCTCCCGTCTGGGACTGGGCGATCTGCTGGATGCAGTCGTGGCACATTTCCCGGAGGGAAGCGGCGACGAGGAAGAGGATGACCGCCCGAGAGTGGCGATTGTCGGAAAACCAAACGTAGGTAAATCTTCTATTATAAATAAGCTTCTGGGCGAGAACCGCGTCATCGTATCGGATATCGCCGGTACGACCCGCGATGCAGTCGATACAGAGATTGTCCGCAACGGTACCGAATATGTCTTTATCGATACGGCAGGTCTGCGCCGCAAGAGCAAGATCAAGGAGGAGCTGGAGCGCTACAGCATCATCCGTACCGTAACGGCGGTTGAGAGGGCTGATGTGGTTCTGATGGTCATCGATGCGAAAGAGGGAGTAACCGAGCAGGATGCAAAGATTGCCGGTATCGCACATGAGCGTGGAAAAGGTATTATCATCGTGGTAAATAAATGGGATGCGATCGATAAGACCGATAAGACTATTTATGAGTACACCAATAAGATTAAGACCGTTCTGTCCTTTATTCCGTATGCGGAGTTCGTGTTCGTATCCGCACTGACCGGACAGCGTATGAATAAGCTGTTTGAGATGATCGACATGGTGCGCGAAAATCAGACACTGCGTATTGCAACCGGCGTTCTCAATGAGATCCTGGCAGAGGCAGTGGCACTGCAGCAGCCGCCGTCTGACAAGGGCAAGCGTTTAAAGCTCTACTATATGACACAGGTAGCGGTCAAACCGCCGACATTCGTTGTGTTTGTCAATGATAAGGAACTGATGCATTTCTCATATACACGGTATCTCGAGAACAAGATCCGTGACGCATTCGGATTCAAGGGAACTTCCTTAAAATTCCTGATCCGCGAGAGAAAGGGGAAGGATCAATAATGGAACGTCTCATCTGTATTGTGATTGGCTATATCTTTGGTCTGATCCAGTCCGGCTATCTGTATGGAAAGGCAAATCATATGGATATCCGCCAGTACGGCAGCGGAAATGCCGGTTCTACGAACGTCCTGCGTGTGATGGGAAAGAAAGCGGGCGCGATCGTATTTTTAGGGGACTTTTTCAAGGCGGTGTTTGCAATGGCAGTCTGCCGTCTGCTGTTTAAGGGAAATGCGGACGTGGATCTTCTTGCATTGTATGCGGGTCTGGGAGTCACACTCGGTCACAATTTCCCGTTTTACCTGAAATTCAAGGGCGGCAAGGGAATTGCCTGCATGGCGGGCATCATGACAGCGATGGATCTGCGGATTACGCTGACCTGTTTCGTGATTTTCTCCGTGACGGTGTTCCTGACCCGCTATGTATCGCTTGGTTCGATTCTTGTGTCGATCACCTTTTTTGCAGAGCTTGTGATCTTTGAGAGCATGGGTTCCTACCGGGTAAGCACGCCGAACCGCATCCAGTTCTATGCACTGGGCGCGATTCTGATGTGTATGGCGATCTGGCGCCATCGGAGCAATATTGGGCGTCTGTTGTCCGGCACAGAAAACAAACTGGGCGCGAAGAAATCATGAGAGAAGTTTAACAACACTTTACATAGTTGCCATAAGGTAATTGTTCACAGGTAGGCACTTTTGGAACCGAAAGTGCCGTAAGAAAACGTGGTGGCAGCAGGAATTTGCCGTATTTAAATGCGAAGCCACGGCAAATTCCGTTACTGGGCACGTATGCGTGAACGGTAACGTCATAAGTAATGGGAGTGTATAAAAATTTCCAAATAACATTGACCTGTAGAGAGAAGAAGAGAGAAAAGCAGGTCGGGAGGTATCAGGATGGCAGCAGTAGGAATTATCGGAGCCGGAACCTGGGGCACAGCCCTGGCGGTGCTTCTGAACAATAATGGGCAGGATGTGACAATCTGGTCCGCATTTGATACAGAGATCCAGGAAATGAGCCGCACCAGACGGCACAAAAATCTGCCGGAGGTTGTACTTCCGGATCCGATCCAGATGACAGCTGATCTGCGCACCGCGATGGCGGAGAAGGATATGCTGATTATGGCGGTTCCGTCCGTCTATGTCCGCAGTACGGCGGCGAAGATGAAGGAATACCTGCGTTACGGTCAGATTGTCGTGGATGTGGCGAAGGGAATCGAGGAGCAGAGTCTTATGACGATGTCACAGGTCATCGAGGAGGAACTTCCACTGGCGGAGGTAGCCGTCCTTTCCGGACCGAGCCATGCCGAGGAGGTGAGCCGGGGATTGCCGACCACCTGTGTGGCAGCGGCGCACCGCAAAAAGACTGCTGAGTTCATGCAGAGTGTGTTTATGAGCCCGGTGTTCCGTGTTTACACCAGCCCGGATATGCTGGGCGTGGAAATTGGCGCGGCTCTTAAAAATGTCATTGCGCTGGCAGCCGGTACAGCGGATGGGCTGGGATGCGGCGATAACACGAAGGCGGCGCTGATCACCCGCGGAATTGCGGAGATTTCCCGTCTGGGTATTGCAATGGGCGGAAAACAGCAGACCTTCTACGGATTATCCGGCATCGGTGATTTGATCGTAACCTGTGCGAGCATGCACAGCCGCAACCGCCGGGCGGGGATCCTGATTGGAAAGGGATATACGATGGATGAGGCGATGAAGGAAGTGCAGATGGTTGTCGAGGGCGTTTATTCTGCGAAAGCCGGTCTTCTGCTGGCGCAGAAATACGGCTGCGATATGCCGATCGTTTCCCAGGTCAATCAGGTGCTGTTTGACGGGAAATCTCCGAAAGAGGCGCTGGCGGATCTGATGATGCGCGATCCGCGGATCGAATCGAGCGATCTTCCGTGGGAAGGATAATTCATGCGGTAGCCGTTTTTCTGAATTTGAGTGATTAAATTCGGGAAAATAGCAATGAGATCTACTATGTTTTTCTGGAAAATGCAGGTGTCCGTGTCAGGTGGACAAAAGCTTATAAAAGTGCTTGCTATAACCTGTAAGAATACTTAATATAACTACGAGATCTGGAAAAGAGAGAATTTAGCGAAAAAAAACGAAAATCCGCTAAATTCCCTCTTTTTTAAGTGGTTTTTGTATTGACAATTAGAGGGGTAAAATTTATAATTGCCTCATTCAAATAGTTGTTGTATTCCATTGCAGCATAGAATTGGAGGAGAATATTATGAAAAAAAGAGTAGTTAGTCTTGGGCTTGCAGCTATGATGGCGATGTCTATGACCGCTTGCGGCGGTTCTGGAAATGCGGGCACTTCTGAATCAGCAGCAGAAGATGCACAGGGCGCAGAGGGAGCTGACGGCGAAGTATTTAAAATCGGCGGCATCGGACCGATCACCGGCGCGGCTGGCGCTTACGGCGAGGCTGTAAAGAATGGTACTGAACTGGCAATCAATGAGATCAACGAGGCTGGCGGTATCAATGGTTACCAGGTAGCGTTCAACTTCCAGGATGATGAGAATGATCCGGAGAAGGCGATCAACGCATACAATACCTTAAAAGACTGGAACATGCAGATGCTTCTTGGTACCGTTACTTCCAAGCCGTGTATCGCAGTTGTAGCAGAGACAACAGCAGATAACCTGTTCCAGCTGACTCCGTCCGGATCTGCTGTTGAGAGTATTTCCGGCGACAACGCATTCCGCGTATGCTATTCTGACCCGGATCAGGGACGTGCATCCGCTCAGTACATCGGCGAGCACAAACTGGCAACCAAGATCGCTATCATCTACGACAGCTCCAGCGAGTACTCCGATGGTATCCGCGAGTCCTTCGTAGCAGAGGCCCCGAATCAGGGTCTGGAGGTAGTAGCCAGCGAGGCATTTACATCTGATAACAATACCGATTTCTCCGTACAGCTTGATAAAGCAAAAGAGTCCGGCGCTGATCTGGTATTCCTGCCGATCTACTATCAGGAGGCATCTGTTATCCTGAAACAGGCAAACGATAAAGATTTCCACCCGCAGTTCTTCGGCTGTGATGGTATGGACGGTATCCTGAGCGTTGATGGCTTTGATAAGTCCTTAGCAGAAGGTCTGATGCTTCTGACTCCGTTCTCCGTAGACGAGGAGTCCAGCCAGGACTTCGTAACTGCTTACCGTGATGCTTACGGCATCGACCCGCTTCAGTTCGCAGCAGATGCTTACGACGGCGTATATGCAATTAAGGCAGCTGCAGAGAAGGCAGAGATCACACCGGATATGAGCACTTCCGATATCTGCGATGCACTGAAAACAGCTATGACTGAGATCCAGATCGATGGTCTGACCGGTACAGAGATGCACTGGACGGCAGAAGGCGAGCCGCAGAAAGCGCCGAAAGCTGTAGAGATCAAAGACGGCAAATATGAGATGATGCAGTAATTAAAAATTTAAAAACTGCAGAACCGTTGCGGCTATATGTATGTAGCTCTGATGGGACTGTTACTGGATGTCCGGCGGCACAGATGGCTGCCGGGCATTTAGTAGCAGCTTTCTTTTTAAAACGGTTCACTGCACATGCTTGCCTGCGACGGCGACTGGGTGTTTGCTTTCTGCGGACTGCGAGACGGTCATGTTTGTTCTGCTAAATTCGGTCACAGGTAAACATGTGCAGCGAAATGCGTGTACAGGGAAATGCGAAAACGTAGAAACAAAGAGGTAGGTGTATACATATGAGTTTTCTTTCTTATTTAATCAATGGCATCAGTCTGGGAAGTGTCTATGCGATCATTGCACTGGGCTACACCATGGTTTATGGCATCGCGCGTATGCTGAACTTCGCACACGGCGATATCATCATGGTAGGCGGTTTCACAGTGTTTACGATTGTCACAACGATGGGCGGTTCTCCGGTTGTGGGTATTCTGGCTTCGGTGGTTGTGTGTACAGTGCTGGGCGTTACGATCGAGCGAGTTGCATACAGACCGTTGCGTGACGCGTCCCCGCTGGCAGTTCTGATCACCGCGATCGGTGTCAGTTATCTGCTCCAGAACGTGGCGCTTCTGATTTTTGGTTCCAATGCGAGACAGTTTACATCAGTTATTACTGTACCGGCATTAAAACTGGCTGGCGGCAAGCTTTCGATCTCCAGTGTCACGATCGTGACGATTTTAAGCTGTATCGTGATTATGGCTGCCCTGATGACATTTATCAACAAGACGAAAATGGGGCAGGCGATGCTGGCGGTTTCTGAGGATCGCGGTGCGGCAACCTTGATGGGTATCAATGTAAACCGCACGATCTCCGTAACCTTTGCGATTGGTTCCGCCCTGGCGGCAGTAGCAGGCGTGCTGCTCTGCTCGGCGTACCCGTCCCTGTCTCCGTACACCGGTTCCATGCCGGGTATCAAGGCATTCGTGGCAGCGGTATTTGGCGGTATCGGTTCGATCCCGGGCGCATTTATCGGCGGTATCCTGCTTGGTATCATTGAAAACCTTGCCAAGGCGTATATTTCCTCCCAGCTTTCTGACGCGATCGTATTCTCTGTCCTGATTATCGTGCTTCTGGTCCGCCCGACCGGTATTCTCGGCAAGAAGATGACGGAGAAAGTATAATAGAGAAAATTATACGATGGTTCATGCCGGGGACTTTTGAAACGGAAAGTGCCGTGTGAAAACAAGATGGTGCATGAACTGCAATAAGCAAGAGAAAGTGCAGGTGTTTAAAATGAACGCATATAAAAATAAAATTCGGATTCAGAATGCGATCACATATGCGATTGTAATCGGCTGTTACATTCTGATTCAGATTATGATGGCAGGCGGCCATGTAAACAGTCTTTTAAAGGGTATTCTGGTTCCACTTTGTACCTATACGATTTTGGCGGTTTCCTTAAACCTCACGGTTGGTATCCTCGGCGAGCTGAGCCTGGGTCATGCCGGATTCATGTGTGCGGGTGCGTTTTCAGGTGCATTTTTTAATCATGCCATGAAAAATCTGATCGCAAGCAATCAGGTACGCTTCATTCTGGCGCTCTTTGTCGGTGCGGCGGTAGCGGCGGTATTTGGTATCCTCATCGGTATTCCGGTTCTGCGTCTGAAAGGAGACTATCTGGCGATTGTAACGCTGGCATTCGGTGAGATCGTTAAAAATATTATCAATGTTCTGTACGTCGGCATCGACGGAAACGGCATCCACGTTTCCATGAAAGATGTAGCTTCTTTAAAGCTGGCAGCGGACGGTCAGGTGATCATCAAGGGTGCACAGGGTATCACAGGTACACCGAAGACGGCGACCTTTACGATCGGCATTATCCTGGTACTCCTGACCCTGTTTATTGTATTGAATATCATCAATTCCCGGACAGGTCGTGCGATCATGGCGATCCGCGACAACCGTATTGCGGCAGAGTCTGTGGGTATCAATATCACGAAATACAAACTGATGGCATTTACCATCTCTGCTTCCTTAGCCGGTGTGGCAGGCGTGCTGTACGCACACAACCTGGCGACGCTGGCAGCGACCCCGAAAAGCTTCGGTTATAATATGTCCATTATGATCCTTGTATTTGTGGTTCTGGGCGGCATCGGAAATATCCGTGGTTCCATGATCGCGGCGGTTATCTTAACCCTGCTTCCTGAGATGCTTCGAAGCCTCAATAATTACCGTATGCTGATTTACGCGGTCGTCCTGATTGCAATGATGCTTTTGACCTCCAGCCCGAAGGCGATCGAGGTCCGCGAGCGCATCTTTTCATCATTCCGGAAAAAGAAGACAGAAGGGGAGGCGTAAATCATGGCAATGCTGGATGTAAAAAATTTAAGTATTTCTTTTGGCGGTCTGAAAGCGGTCGATGATTTCAGCATCACGATAGAAAAAGGACAGCTCTACGGCCTGATCGGACCGAACGGCGCTGGTAAAACGACTATTTTCAACCTTTTGACGGGCGTGTACAAGCCGGATGGCGGACGGATTCTGCTGGATGGAAAGGACATTACCGGTCACAAGGCAATCCAGATCAATCAGGCAGGCATCGCGAGAACCTTCCAGAATATCCGTCTGTTCAAGGAGCTGAGCGTGCTTGACAATGTAAAGGTTGGTCTTCACAACCATCATAAATATTCTACGCTGAGCGGCATTCTGCGTCTTCCGTCCTATTACAAGGTTGAGAAAGAGATGGATGAGCGAGCGATGGAGCTTTTGAAGGTGTTTGACCTCGATAAAGAGTTTGATTATAAGGCATCGAACCTCCCATACGGCAAGCAGAGAAAGCTGGAGATCGCCAGAGCGCTGGCGACCGAGCCGAAGCTTCTGCTTCTTGACGAGCCGGCAGCTGGCATGAACCCGAATGAGACGGCAGAGCTGATGAAGACGATCCGTTTCGTGCGCGATCATTTTGATATGACCGTGCTTCTCATTGAGCATGATATGAAGCTGGTCTCTGGTATCTGCGAGCGCCTGACGGTCTTAAACTTCGGTCATATGCTGGCAGAGGGACCGACCAGTGAGGTACTCAGCAATCCAGAAGTTATCAAAGCATATCTGGGAGAATAGGGGGAAGTTTCGTATGTCAATGCTGGAAGTAAAAGATTTACAGGTATATTATGGTGTGATACAGGCACTCAAGGGAATTTCCTTTGAGGTAGAACAGGGCGATGTGGTAGCGCTGATCGGTGCCAACGGAGCCGGAAAGACGACGACGCTTCACACGATCACGGGTCTGCTGCCGTCCAAAGCAGGCAATATCACATTTGAAGGAAAGGATATTACCCATGTACCGGGCTATAAGCTGGTATCAATGGGAATCGCCCACGTGCCGGAGGGGCGCCGTGTGTTCGCTTCCCTGACGGTTCTCCAGAACCTGAAAATGGGTGCGTATACGAGAAATGACAAGAAGGAAATTGAAGATACGATCGAAATGATTTACAAGCGTTTCCCGCGTCTGAAAGAGCGCAAGAACCAGCTTGCCGGAACTTTGTCCGGCGGCGAGCAGCAGATGCTTGCGATGGGACGCGCCCTCATGAGCCACCCGCGCCTGATCGTTCTCGACGAGCCGTCGATGGGTCTGTCCCCACTCTATGTTAATGAGATTTTCGATATTATCCAGGAAATCAACAAGGACGGAGTGACCGTTCTTCTGGTCGAGCAGAATGCGAAAAAAGCGCTCTCCATTTCCAATAAAGCATATGTGCTTGAGACGGGCAATATCGTTCTGAGCGGTGATGCGAAAGAACTGATGAATAATGAGAGAGTGAAGAAGGCTTATCTGAGCGAATAAAAATGTTCTGTGAGCCGGAGCTTTCCAAATGGGAATATTCATAACCCCCTTATGGTCTGAATACATTGTATCAGCAGACCAAGGGGGTATTTTTATGGATCATTTTAATGTATACAGCGATATCCAGGCGCGAACCGGCGGCGAGATCTATATTGGGGTGGTTGGTCCGGTTCGGACAGGGAAATCGACCTTTATTAAGCGCTTTATGGAACTTCTCGTCCTTCCGGGGCTGGAAGATGTCCATGCCCGCGAGCGCGCCCGGGATGAACTTCCCCAGTCTTCGGCGGGGAAAACGATCATGACAACGGAACCGAAATTTATCCCTAAAGAGGCGGCAAAGCTCTCGCTTGGGGACGGTGTGGAGGTGCGGGTCCGCCTGATCGACTGCGTCGGTTTCATGGTGGAGGGCGCTGCCGGTCATATTGAAAACGAGAAAGAACGCATGGTGCGGACGCCGTGGTATGAGGAGGAGATCCCATTTACAGCGGCAGCCGAGCTGGGAACGCGCAAGGTCATCACGGATCATTCGACGATCGGGCTTGTGGTTACGGCGGACGGCAGTTTCGGGGAGTTGAAACGGGAGAATTATGTTCCGGCGGAAGAGAAGACCGTGCAGGAACTGAAAAAACTGGGAAAGCCGTTTCTGGTGCTTTTAAACTCGCAGAAACCGTATTCGGAGGAGACGCGGGCGCTGGCAGCCCGGATGACCGAAAAATATGAGGTGCAGGTGCTCCCAGTCAACTGTGAGCAGCTGCGTGCCGAGGATATCCGGGAGATTCTGGGGCAAGTGCTTCTGGAATTCCCGGTCACGGAGATTGATTTTTCGATTCCGAAATGGCTGGAGATTCTGCCAAACAGTCATTGGCTTAAATCGGAGGTCATACAGGCAGTCCGGGGGATGATGGATCGGACGGTACATATGCGCGATGTGGCGTTGGCGCTGCCGGAGGAAACCGGGGAAGCGATCCGCCGGATCCGGATTGTATCAATGAAAATGGATGATGGCAGCGTTCAGGCGGTGGTCGAGCTGGATGACGGACATTATTATCAGATCCTCAGCGAGTATGTGGGAATGCCGATCGAGGGCGAGTACCAGCTGATGCAGACCTTGAAGCGGTTGACGTCGATGCAGAGCGAGTATGAAAAGGCATCCGTGGCGCTCACGCAGGCACGCAAGAAGGGCTATGGGGTTGTCACGCCGGAACGCGGGGAGATCGTCCTCGATGAGCCGCAGGTGGTGCGCCACGGCAATAAATATGGAGTCAAAATGAAAGCGCAGGCGCCGTCCATCAATCTCATCAAGGCGCAGATTGAGACTGAGATCGCGCCGATTGTGGGAAATGAAGAGCAGGCAGAGGATTTGATCCGATACATCCGGGAGAATGCTGGAAAAGGTGAGGAAGGCATCTGGGAAACCAATATTTTTGGAAAATCAATCGCCCAGATCGTCGATGACGGGATTCAGGCGAAGATATCCCAGCTCACTGAGGACTGCCAGGTGAAGCTGCAGGATACGCTGCAGAAAATCATCAATGACAGCAATGGGGGGATGATCTGTATTATTATATAATAGAATAGGTCTGGCTCTTGTTGGGAAAATGGTGCGTTGTCTGGAATGGGAATGTGGGACAGATAAGGTGATTTTATGAAAATTTTATCGAAACTTTATCGGGGAAATTGCAAAATTGTCAGAAATCAGTTATAATGAAGCTAATAGCAAAAACATTTTCCGCAAGGGGTATGCGGAAACATAAACGACAGAACAGGGGGCTGATTTTATGAGGCTTACATTTATCGGTGCGGATCATGAGGTTACAGGCAGCTGTCATTTCCTGGAGGCAAGCGGACTGAATATTCTGATTGACTGCGGTATGGAACAGGGGATCAACAAGTATGAAAATGCAGAACTTCCGATTCCGTATTCGGATGTGGACTATGTGCTGGTGACGCACGCCCATATTGATCATGTGGGATTGCTTCCGCTTATCTATGCGAGGGGATTCCGCGGACAGATTATGGCGACGCGCGCGACCTGCGATCTGTGTGATATCATGCTGAAAGACTGCGCCCATATCCAGGAGTCAGAAGCGGAGTGGAAAAACCGGAAGGCCATGCGTGCCGGAAAACCGGAGGTGACGCCGATTTACACGATGAACGATGCAGAAGGGGTACTGCATCACTTTGTCCCCTGCAATTACAATGAGATTATCCGTCTGAATGACAATCTGGAGATTCGGTTTGTCGATGTGGGACATCTGCTTGGTTCGGCTTCGATCGAGATCTGGATGAAGGAAGACGATTGTTCCAAGAAGATTGTATTTTCAGGTGATATCGGTAACAAAAACAAGCCGCTCATCCGCAGCCCGCAGTACATCCGTCAGGCGGATTATGTTGTCATGGAGAGCACTTACGGCGGTCGGTTCCACAAGAATACAGGCGATCACGTGGAAGAATTTGCCCGCGTGATTCAGGAGACGCTGGATAAGGGCGGCAATGTCGTGATCCCGGCATTTGCGGTCGGCAGAACGCAGGAAGTGTTGAATTACATCCGTATTATCAAGGAGAAGAACCTTGTAACCGGGCACGGCGTATTTCCGGTTTACTTAGACAGCCCGATGGCGGTGGAAGCGACCGGCGTGTTTAAGGACAATATGATGGATTGCTACAATGAGGAGACGAAGGAGCTGGTAAAAAAGGGCATCAATCCGATTTCTTTCCCGGGTCTGCATCTCTCGATCACCAGCAGCGATTCCGTTGCAATCAACTTCAACGAGGAACCGAAGGTTATCATCTCGGCAGCCGGCATGTGTGATGCGGGCCGTATCCGCCATCATCTGAAACACAACCTCTGGAGACCGGAGTGTACGATTTTGTTTGCTGGCTATCAGGCAGTCGGCACACTGGGACGCAGCATTACTGAGGGACGCGAGGAAGTGAAGCTGTTCGGTGAGTCGATCGAGGTTAAAGCACGGATCGAGAAGATCGAGGGCATCAGCGGCCATGCGGACGAGACCGGGCTTTTGGAGTGGGTTGGCAGTTTTATGGAAAAACCGTCCCAGGTCTTCGTGGTACACGGCGATGACACAGTGTGCGATGCATTTGCAGAGATGGTCAAGGAGACTTACGGCATCAATGCGATGGCTCCGTTCTCCGGCAGTTCCTACGACCTGAAAGAGGGATGCTTCGTGACTGTTACGAAGGGCATTCCGATTCAGAAACCGGCAGTGAACGAAGCAACGAAGAAAGCGGCTGGTGTATTTGCCCGCCTGCTGGCAGCCTGCGACCGCCTGCGCCGTGTTGTTATGCATAACGAGGGCGGGGCGAACAAAGATTTAGCACGTTTTGCCGACCAGATTAACTCGCTCTGCGATAAGTGGGACCGCTAAGCTTCAATAATAGACATAAAGGAGATTTCTGACTTGAAAGTAACTATATACACAGACGGCGCCGCCCGCGGCAATCCAGATGGTCCGGGCGGATTTGGAACCGTCATTCACTATGTAGATCCGGCAGGAAAACTGCACACGAAAGAGATTTCCGGCGGCTACAAACGAACTACGAACAACCGTATGGAGCTGATGGCAGCCATCGCCGGTCTCGAGGCGCTCAACCGCCCCTGCGAGATCGAACTCTATTCAGATTCCCAGTATCTCGTCAACGCTTTTAACCAGCACTGGATCGAGGGTTGGATCAAAAAGGGCTGGAAACGCGGCAAAAATGAGGAGGTTAAGAATGTAGATCTATGGAAGCGCCTGCTTGCTGCCAAGGAACCCCATCAGATTTCGTTTTTCTGGGTGAAGGGGCATAATGGGCATCCGGAGAATGAGAGATGTGACTTTTTGGCTACTTCGGCGGCGGATGGGGACGAGCTGATGGTGGATCCGGGGGTATAGCTCGTTACTGGTCACACATGTGTGACCAGTAACAGGAGTTTGCCGATGCTTCGCATTCCAAATCGGCAAAATCTGCATCCGGAACTGTATTGTACGGAATTTTCAGTTCAGAAAATTCCTACATATGAGCAGTTACTATAACAACCCTTACGATATGTTTACATCTTTCGATCATCTATTTTCAAACCGTCTTAAATGTGCTATTTTAAAATTATCAAGTGAACAGGAATAGCAAAGGCGGTTGAGAGTAATTTGAAAAATAAAGGAATGATCGCTGCCCTCGGTCTGATTCTGGTGCTGGGGATTGTGACGACGGCGGCAACGCGGCGTTATATCCGGGAGCAGGCGGGAAGTGAGAGAAGCCTGACGGTCGGACCGGAGGCGATGTATGAGGCGGAACCATTTGCGGCGGAAGCAGCGGAAAATGGTCTGGCGGAGGATGCGCCGGAGCCATCTTCTAAAAAAATGGCGCATGCGGAAAGCGTGGGGACAGAAGATAGAGCCTGTATGCAGGCGGAAGGAGATGTTTCTGTCCAGTCTTTAGGTGAACAAAAGGAAAAACGTGCAGATAATCGGGCGGCTGCTAAGGCGGCAGAGAAGCAGAGCGCGGGCGATGAGTCGGATCATTCTGTGAATACAGGGGCGGTTGTGTCCCCGGTTGAAAATGGAATTGTATCTCCTGCGCGAGGCGCGTCCTCCGGGACAGGTGCAGGCTCGGACCGGACAGCGGAAGATTACCGGAACCGGCTGGGCGAGATCGAGAATACGATTCAAAACCTGGAAAATTCGGGAAGTGCGAATACGACCGACGCGATGCGGGAGGCGGTCGCGTATGAGTACCGGCTCTGGGATGCCGAATTAAATCAGATTTATCAGGCAATCATGGCGGTGCTTCCAGACGAGGAGACAGACACGCTGCGTGGTCTGGAACGCAGATGGATCCGGGAACGTGATACGGCGGCGAAACAGGCGGCGGAGCGCTACAAGGGCGGCACGATGGAAAATGTCGAGTACACGGCGTCGCTGGCAAATTCGACGCGGGATCGGGCGTATGAGCTTTTGGATTTGTATGAATCGTATCTTCCGGCAGAGTAGTAAAAAAATTAGAAAATGGGACTTTTGCGGCATATAGAATTGCGGTAAGGGTCCCATTTTTGCACACTTTTTGTACACTTTTTGTACCGATAAACCTCTTGCGAAATGTAAATTCCTATGATAGGATATAAAGAATGAGGAAAATTTTACTTAAATAGAAGTAACTATAGGAGGAAGCAACGTGAAAAAATACGGTGTGAACGAACTTAGAAAGATGTTCTTAGACTTTTTTGAGAGCAAGGGACATCTGGCAATGAAGAGTTTCTCTCTGGTTCCGCATAATGATAACAGCCTTCTGCTTATCAACTCTGGTATGGCTCCGTTAAAGCCATATTTTACGGGTCAGGAGATTCCGCCGAGAACAAGAGTATGTACCTGTCAGAAATGTATTCGTACCGGCGATATCGAGAATATCGGTAAGACTGCCCGTCATGGTACCTTTTTTGAGATGCTTGGCAACTTCTCCTTCGGTGATTATTTCAAAGAGGAAGCGATTCACTGGTCCTGGGAATTTTTAACCGAGGTTGTCGGACTTGATCCGGATCGCCTCTATCCGTCTGTGTTCGAGAGCGATGACGAGGCATTTGATATCTGGAACAAAGAGATGGGTATTCCGGCAGAGCGTATTTTCCGCTTTGGCAGAGAGGATAACTTCTGGGAGCATGGCGCTGGTCCGTGCGGTCCGTGTTCTGAGATTTACTATGACCGCGGTGAGAAATACGGCTGCGGCAAACCGGGATGTACGGTAGGCTGCGAGTGTGACCGTTACATGGAGGTATGGAACAATGTATTCTCCCAGTTTAACAACGACGGTCACGGCAACTACACCGAGCTGGAGCACAAGAACATTGATACCGGAATGGGTCTGGAGCGTCTGGCAGTGATCGTACAGGATGTAGATTCCCTGTTTACGGTTGATACCAACAAAGCTCTGTTAGACCGTGTCTGCGAGCTGGCACATACCGAATATCAGAAAGATCATGAGACCGATATTTCGCTGCGTATTGTAGCGGATCATATCAAGTCCTGCACCTTCATGATTTCCGATGGCATTATGCCATCCAACGAGGGACGCGGATATGTTCTGCGCCGCCTTCTGCGCCGTGCAGCACGCCATGGCAAAAAACTTGGCATCGAGGGTGAGTTCTTAGCAGCTCTGTCCCGCACCGTTATCGACCTTTCCAAGGATGGTTATCCGGAACTGGAAGAGAAGAGCGCGATGATTTTCAAGGTTCTTTCTGAGGAAGAGGATAAGTTCAACAGGACCATTGATCAGGGTCTTGCGATCCTTGCTGATATGGAAGAAGATATGAACAAGAAGGGCGAGAAAGTGCTGTCCGGCGACAACGCATTCAAGCTCTATGATACGTATGGATTCCCGATCGACTTAACCCGTGAGATTCTCGAGGAGAAGAGCCTCGGTATCGATGAGGACGGCTTCAACGCAGCGATGAAACGCCAGAAAGAACAGGCGAGAGCGGCGAGAAAGACGACTAACTATATGGGCGCGGATGTTACGGTATACCAGTCCATCGATCCGGCTATTACAACTGAGTTTATCGGCTATGATCGTCTGACAGCGGAATCCGAGATTTCCGTTCTGACGACCGAGGATGAGATTGTAGAGGCACTGACTGACGGTCAGACTGGTACAATTATCACCAAGGAAACCCCGTTCTACGGAACCATGGGTGGTCAGGAGGGTGACTTCGGTCAGATTACCGCTCCGGACGGCTCTGTGTTTGAAGTAAAAGATACCATTCATTTACAGGGTGGCAAGATCGGTCATGTCGGTGTTGTAGTAAAGGGTATGTTCGAGGTGGGAGAAAAAGTAACCATGTCGGTTGACAAGGAAAACCGTGAACTGACTTCCCGCAACCATTCCGCAACTCATCTGCTTCATAAAGCGCTGCGTACCGTACTTGGTAGCCATGTAGAGCAGGCTGGTTCCCTGGTAACCCGTGACCGTCTGCGTTTCGACTTTACTCATTTCTCTGCAATGACTCCAGAGGAGATAGAGAAGGTTGAAAAGATTGTAAATGATGAGATTGCAGCATCCCTGCCGGTTGTAACCGATGTTATGTCCTTGGATGAGGCAAAGAAGACGGGCGCGATGGCACTGTTTGGCGAGAAGTACGGCGAGAAAGTCCGTGTTGTCAAGATGGGGGATTTCTCCACCGAGCTTTGCGGCGGTACGCACGTATCCAACACAGGCACAATTGCATCCTTCAAGATTCTCTCTGAGGCAGGTATTGCAGCAGGCGTCCGCCGTATCGAGGCGCTGACCTCCACCGGTTTGATGAACCACTACAAAGAGGTAGAGAATGAGTTGCATGAGGCGGCGAAACTGGCAAAGACCACTCCGGCGGCACTGAGCAGCAAGATTGAGTCCATGTTAGAGGAGATCAAGACTCTGCACGCAGAGAATGAGAAGTTAAAAAGTAAGCTGGCGAACGACTCTCTGGGCGATGTTATGAATCAGGTACAGGATGTAAACGGCGTGAAGCTGCTGGCAGTTGAGGTTAAGGATGTAGACATGAACGGTCTGCGTAATCTGGGCGATCAGCTGAAAGAGAAGCTGGGCGATGGCGTTGTCCTGATTGCATCTACTCTGGATGGCAAGGTAAGCCTGATGGCTTCTGTAACTGACGGTGCGATGAAGAAGGGTGCACATGCTGGAAACTTAATCAAAGCAATCGCAGGTCTTGTCGGCGGCGGCGGCGGTGGCCGTCCGAACATGGCACAGGCTGGCGGAAAGAATCCGTCTGGTATTGCAGCAGCCCTTGAAAAAGCGGCAGAAGTAGTAGCAGAGCAAGTGAAATAAAAAAATCATAAAAAAATGTAAAATGTTGTTGACGTATCATTTTTTTATGATATAATCTTTTTAGTGCTAAAAAAATACCCATACAGTTGTATTAATATGCACTTATTACACAACTGGAGGGAGGTTAGGTGTGAGCTATGTCAAATGTAATCGTTAAAGATAACGAGAGTCTGGACAGCGCTTTACGCAGATTCAAAAGAAACTGTGCTAAGGCTGGTATCCAGCAGGAGATTCGGAAAAGAGAGCATTACGAGAAACCGAGCGTTCGTCGTAAAAAGAAATCCGAAGCTGCTAGAAAGCGCAAATACAATTAAGTAACGCAAAAGTCCTGGTTTTCATATGAACCAGGACTTTTTTGTGCAATAGGAGAAAAAGAAGAAATGCGATGTGGCGGATGATGGAGTGAGGGGCATGAGAGAGAAGCAGGAAAATGAGAGACGGGGAAAGGGATTGAAACAATATATTGCGGATCGGCGCCTGGCAGCAGTCAGCCTTGTGCTGGGTGTTTTGATGGGGCTGATGATTCTTCTGGGAATCCGTTACAGCCGCAATGAGCTGATTTACCGGACGGCGGGACAGTTTTTGGGACAGTTGGCGGGCTGGGTGGTGTGTATGACGGTGATGGTCTGGGCGATTTGTGTGGGACTGGATGCTTTGGGGCGTGGCTGGCCTGAGATACGGGATTTTCAGTTCGGAAAATTCCTGCCTGTGAACAGTTGCCAGAAACGGACGCAAGCACGGAGGGGGAAAGACTGCGAAGACCAGGGAAGCAGCCGCGATGTGGAAAGCCAGGGACGGGAATCGAAACAGCGCGCAGCGAAAAATTCGGATTTGGGGACATGGCTGAAATGGATGTTTCTCTCCTGGTGCGTCTATCTTCCGGTTTTTCTGGCGGTTTATCCGGGCATTTATTCTTACGATGCGTCCGCGCAGCTCCTTCAGTTTTATGGAAAACTGCCGCTGACAACTCACCATCCATTAATTCACACGCTATATCTGGGACTCTGCATGAAGATTGCGGGGCGTCTGTTCCATACCTATCAGGCAGGGATGGCGCTGTATGCGCTGTCGCAGTCGTTTTTTATGAGTGCGGTCTTTTCCCTGTGTCTGTGCCGGATGAAAGCGCGGCGGGCACCGCGATGGATCTGCGTCGCTTCGTGGACGTTCTGGATTCTGAATCCGTATCTGACGGTCTTTTCCTTTGTCACGACGAAGGATGTGCTCTTTGGCGCATTTTTCCTGCTGGCATTTGATACGGCATGTTGTCTGGCGGAGGATCCGGAGCATTTTTGGCGGGGAATGTGCCAGAAGAAAGAGGATTTGGATAAAGAAAGAGAGCTGGATAAAGAGAAAAATCCGAACGGAACAGGTTCTCGGAAAGAAGTGGGAAAGTCGGGTGATTGGCTGCTCTTTTTTGTGAGTGTGTTTTTTATGTGCCTGTTCCGGAATCAGGGAATCTATGTGTTCCTGTTTTTTGTTTTGGCAGTCTGCCTGTTTTTACGAAAAAAAGTGTATCGCAGAAACTGGTTTATCGGGGCATCTCTGCTGGTGGCAGCTTTATGGTATGTTTTATCCGGTCCGATTCCAACGGCGTTCGGCGTGGGAAAGGGCGATGCGAGGGAGATGCTGTGCGTGCCAATGCAGCAGCTGGCGCGCATATATCATGAAGTCCCGGAGAAATTGGCACCGGAGGAAAAGGAATATATCGAGACGCTGATTGATCCGCAGGCGCTCAGTGAGTATGTCCGTGTCAATGCGGATCCGGTGAAAAGTGGGTTCCATACGGAAGTGATGCAGGCAGATATGGGACGTTTCGTGCGGACCTGGGCGGAAATCGGGAAGCGCCATCCGGATATCTATCTGGATTCATTTCTGATGGGAAACTGGGGGTACTGGTATATAGGAGACAATCAATACTGGATCAGCTATATTTTATACGACGGGGCGTACCTGGAAGATGATTTGAATATCCTGCATATCACGCGGAACAGCCATTTTCAGGCGCTTTCGGACTGGCTGAGGGAGGCAACGCTGACACCGGCATTCCAGTCGGTTCCGATGCTGTCGGTGCTTCTAAACCAGGCATTTCCGTTCTGGCTGATGCTGTTTGCAGCAGGATTTGCAGTCTGGAAGCGCCGGGCGTATGAGATCCTTCCGATGATGCTTCTGCTCGGCTGCTGGGGAACGCTTCTGCTGGGACCGGTGGTTTCCCTGCGGTATGCATTGCCGTTGATTTACTGTGTGCCGCGGCTGCTGGAAATGATAGTGGGTTTGACGGGAAAACGGTAAACGGCATAGTTTCTGCTTTCCTACATATATTAGATAATAACAATGAAATAGGCGGTAGGCGCTTGTTTGGCAGACAGAAAAAAGCGATCGTTTCGGCGCTCCATCTGCCGGAGGACGTCGTTCTCGGAGAGATGCTTCTGTATTTTACCGGCAGTCGGGCGGCTGTGGTGGAAAATTACAGGAGCATTCTCTTTTTTTCCGACGAAATGCTGCGGCTGACGGGAAAGAACACCCGGCTTACTATCAAGGGGAAGGGGCTTTCGATTGAGTATTATGACCGCGATAATCTGCGGGTCACGGGGCAGATTGTGTCTGTCGAATTTGGGGTGCTGTGAGGAATGAGTATGGCGAAGGTAAGACACCTTCTACATGGGATAGTGCGGCTTAACATGCGCGGCACCTCCCCGGAGAGATTCCTGAATCTCTGTACGCTGGCAGGTTTAAATGTCTGGCAGGTAAAAAAAGAGCAGGAAAATCTGCTGTTTTATATGGAAATCCGCGATTTTAAGCGGTGTGCGCCACTGGCAAGAAAAGCGGGAGTCCGTCTGCATATCGTTGAAAAGCGTGGGCTGCCGGTGTTTCTCTGGCGGAACCGGAAACGGAAAGGGTGGGCGGTCAGCTTCGTTCTTTTTTTTCTGTTATTATTGTTTCTGGCACAATTTGTCTGGGAGATCGACTGGAGCGGAAACCGGCGTTATACCGAAAGTGAGCTGAATCATTACCTCCAGACACTGCAGATTGAAGAGGGAATTCCCAAGAAGCGGATTTCCTGTGCGAGGCTGGAGGAAGAACTGCGGGAGTCATTTGAAGATATCACCTGGGTGTCGGTGCGCCTGCATGGGACGCGCCTTTTCATCCGCCTGCGGGAGAGCGAGGTTCCGGTCTGTCAGGAAGTGGAGTCCGGCGAGGCGTGCGATCTGGCGGCGGTATCAGACGCGCGGATCACGTCGGTAGTCGTCCGGAGCGGAATCCCGCTTGTGCAGGCGGGAGATACGGTGGAAAAGGGGCAGCTTCTGGTGTCGGGAACGGTGCCGATCACAGATGATGGAGGCGAAGAAATTTCCTCTTACCGGGTGCGGGCGGATGCGGATATATATGGGATCCGGGAGCGGGTCGGGAGAAAGGAGCTTCCGCTCTGGAGGGAAATGCGGACGGAAACGGGAAAGAAACGATACGGAATTGCTTTGGAAGCAGGGACACACACATTTTACTGGAAAATTCCAGAATTTTATGATATGATAGAACATACATTCGACATGGCGGAGCAGTGTGGCTTTTTCAGACGAAGCAGGCGGATGAAACCTGCCTGGACGATCCGGACGGAGTACCGGAAATTGCGGCTCCCGCTTGATTTTTATCTGCCGCTTTCTGTCGGGTGGAGTGAGTACCGGGAGACGTCTGTCTGCGAAAAAAGGTATACAGAACCAGAGCTTGCGGCGCTGTCAGCGGCATTTCAAAAGGAGACGGAAGAAAAATTGTGCGAAAAAGGTGTACATATTATGGCAAGTGATGGTAGAATACTAATAAATGGCGGAGTCTGCCATTTTGAGGTACGGCTTCAGACGGAGGAGCCGATTCAAGTTGTGACACAAGGAGAACAGCAAAGGAATGAGCATAATAGAGACAATGATTGATATTCCGATGGAACATGAGCGGAATGTATGCGGACAGTTTGACGCGTATCTGAAAAAGATTGAGCGGACGCTGCACGTGACGATGATCACACGCGACGGCGCGCTGAAAATCATCGGTCCGGAGCAGACGATCCGGCAGGCGAAGAGTGTGTTCAACAATCTGTTAGAGCTTTCCAAGCGCGGCAATACCATTACCGAGCAGAATGTTGATTACGCCCTGTCGCTGTCCTTCACGGAGAAGGACGATCAGATTCTCGAGATCGATAAGGATATCATCTGCCGGACGATCACGGGTAAGCCGGTCAAACCGAAGACGATGGGACAGAAACAGTACGTGGACCTGATCCGCAAGAAGATGATTGTATTTGGCATCGGTCCGGCGGGTACCGGAAAAACGTATCTGGCGATGTCGATGGCGATACAGGCATTTAAGAGTGGCGAGGTAAGCCGGATCATCCTGACGCGTCCGGCGATCGAGGCGGGGGAAAAACTGGGTTTTCTGCCGGGCGATCTGCAGAGCAAGATCGATCCGTACCTGCGTCCGCTTTACGATGCGCTGTATCAGATTATGGGGGCAGAAAGTTACCTGCACAATTCTGAGAAGGGCTTGATTGAGGTGGCGCCGCTTGCGTACATGCGTGGTCGTACCCTGGATAATGCGTTCATCATTCTCGATGAGGCGCAGAATACGACCCCGGCACAGATGAAGATGTTCCTGACACGTATCGGCTTTGGTTCTAAGGTAATCGTGACGGGCGACCAGTCGCAAAAGGATCTGCCTGCCGGAGCTGCGTCCGGACTGGATACGGCGATTCATGTACTCAAGAAAATTGACGATATCGGCTTCTGCTATCTGACCAGCAGCGACGTAGTCCGCCATCCGCTGGTACAGAAGATCGTAGAGGCATACGATGCGTATGAGAAAAAAGATGCGGATGCGTCCCGCGGTTTCCGGAGAAATAGTTCCGGGACGCGTGACCGGAAAGATGGAGGAAGAAAGAACAGATGACAATCCAGATCGAATATGAAGCAGAGCGGGAGTGGAAGGTAGATTACCGTCCGATCATCGAGGAGATCGTGGTTGCGGCACTCGATTATGAAAAATGCCCGTATGAGGCGGAGGTCAATGTAGTCCTGACAAATGATGAGGAGATTCATCGTATTAATAAGGAATTCCGAGGAATCGACCGGGCAACCGACGTCCTCTCTTTTCCGATGGGGGATTACGATGTGCCGTCCGATTTTGAACGGTTGGAAGAGCAGTCAGAGGACTATTTTAACCCGGAGACGGGCGAACTTCTTCTGGGCGATATCGTGATCTCGATCGACAAGGTTGACGAGCAGGCGGAGAAATATGGTCATTCTAAGGAGCGCGAGCTGGCGTTCCTGGTGGCACACAGTATGCTGCACCTGTGCGGTTACGATCATATGGAAGATGACGAACGCCTTGTGATGGAGAAAAAACAGGAGGAAATCCTGGCTGGCAAGGGATATACACGCTAAAAGCAGGAAAAAGAACCGGAGGGTAAGTGGAGAGCCCATCTGGGAAAAGAGGCACATGGGGATGTGATGGGGAAGTACGGAATGAAAAAAAACAGTTGGAAAATAAGGGCACTGGCACTGACTCTGGCGGCAGTCTGCTGGCTGTCAGGCTGTTCGGCTCACAAAGAAATATCGGTAACGGCAGCAGAGACACAGGAGGAGACACGCGAGCTGTCCTTAAATACAGAGACGGAGGTCGAAACGCAGCCGGAAGCAGAGTCGGAGGAACGCTGCGAAAAAGACGGGAAGATACAGAGTTATCTGACCGGGGAATGGACCGATGTCGCAAAGGCGAACCGCCGTCCGCTTGCAATCATGATGAGCAATGACAAGGCGGCGCTTCCGCAGTATGGCATCAACCATGCCGGAGTGGTCTATGAGGCACCGGTGGAAGGCAGCATGAACCGATATATGGCACTGATAGAGGACTATGACGATTTGGACCGGATCGGTTCCGTCCGGAGCTGCCGCCCATACTATACTTTTTTTGCAAGGGAATTTGAGGCAGTCTATGCACATTATGGGCAGAATACGTTTGCACTTCCGTATCTGGAGCAGATGGAACATTTAGACGGAATCAAAGGTAATGGGGTATCTGCGTATTTTCGGACCAAGGATCGGAAGACCCCGCACAATGCCTATGCATCGGGACCAAAGCTGCGCCAGGCGATCGAGGCGAGCGGTTATGCGGATGCGTATCCGGAGAGCTATGAGGGGCATTATACTTTTGCGCCGGAGAGTGCGCCGGTGTGCTTTGAGGATGGTATCGCAGCGGCCAAAGTAGTGCCAGGTTATCAGTTAAGCAATCCCTGGTTTGAGTATCACCCGGAGGACGGGCTGTACTACCGGTATCAGTATGGCGGTCCGCATATGGGAGATGAAGGACAGATAGCGGTTAAAAATATTATTTTCCAATACTGTTTGTGGAAATATTATAAACCGACGGAATATCTGGATATTGATGTCCATACACCGGCGACGGGGTATTATTTTACAAATGGACACGGCATTCTGATTCGTTGGGAAAAAGACGGCGCTTACGGCGTCACAAAGTATTACGATATGGACGGTCAGGAAATCAAGCTGAATCCGGGCAAGACCTGGGTCTGCATCCTTCCGAATGACCGTATGGATAAGGCGGAATTCTATGGAGAACAGACGGAGTAGAAGAAAACCCGGAATGCGGGAAGAGACAGAAAGAGAGATAATCAGCCGGCAGCGCACGGCAGGACGTAGAGAAGAAGCAGCCGGAGGCAGCCGGGAAAGTGCGGGCAGAAGCCGTAACCGGTCAGGAAGCAGCCGGAAGCCGGAAGCGGTTCCGGTGAGGAAAGAAAATTTTGTCATTCAGGGTACGATCCTGGCAGTTGCCGGTATCATTGTGCGTCTGATCGGTATTCTGTACCGCGTTCCGATGACGAATATCATCGGCGATGAGGGCATGGGATATTATTCGACGGCATTCAACGTATATAATATCATGCTGATCCTTTCATCGTACAGTCTGCCTCTGGCGGTGTCGAAGATGGTAGCGGCCCGCCTTGCGAAAGGGCAGTACCGCAATATGAACCGTGTTCTGCGGGCGGCGCTTGTCTATGCGACGGTCGTAGGTGGTCTGGCATGCTTTATTACCTGGAATTTTGCAGGCTTTTTTGCAACGACCTTGTTTAACACGCCGTTCTGCGTGTATGCACTCCGCACACTTGCGCCAACGATCTGGATCATGGCGTATCTGGGCGTGCTGCGCGGTTATTTCCAGGGACATGGAACGATGATTCCTACGGCGATCTCCCAGATCCTGGAGCAGGTGGTCAACGCGATTATCAGTGTGGTGGCCGCCAGCGTCCTTTTCAAGGTGGGACTGGATACAGCGAAAGTATATGGAAAAGATGGATATGCACAGGCATTTGGCGCGGCAGGCGGTACGATCGGCACAGGAAGCGGCGCGTTTGCAGCCCTGTTATTTGTGCTGGTATTGTTTTTACTCTACCGTCCGACGGCAAAACGGCGGATTGCCAAGGATCGGAGCGGTAGTGTGGATTCCTACCGTCAGATTTCGAGAATCTTCTTCTTTACCGTTATTCCGGTTATCGTAAGCTCGGGTGTTTACAATATTAACTCGGTTATTGACAACGGTATCATGGCGCACGGCATGGAGTCGCTGGGACGCGGCAAAGAGTTTTTAGCCCTCTGGGGTATCTACAACAACAAATATATGCTGCTGGTACACGTCCCACTTGCGATGGCGAACTCACTGTCCTCGTCGCTGATTCCTTCGCTGTCCGGTGCAATAGCGCGTAAGGATCGAAAGGCGGCGATTGAGAAGACAGCCCTTGCGATCCGGTTTGCTATGCTGATTGCGATTCCGTCGGCGGTGGGGCTGACGGTACTTTCAGCGCCGGTCAATAACCTGTTATTCCGGGGCGGCAACAATGCGGAAGCGATCCGTATGATGATGATTGGCGCTTCAGCCGTTATCTTCCTGTCGCTTTCGACGGTTACCAATGCAATCTTACAGGGACTGAACCGGATGAATGTTCCGGTGAGGAACGCCTTGATTTCGTTGGCATTACACGTGATTGCGCTGTATATTATGCTGATGATCTTCAATATGGGTATCTATAGTATGGTATTTGCAAGTATTTTATTTGCGCTCTTTATGTGTATTTTAAATGCGATCGCGATCCGCAACACACTCGGTTACCGCCAGGAGATGGTCAAGACCTTCCTGTTGCCGGCGATCAGCGCAGCATTTATGGGCGCGGCGGCATATGGCGTGTACCGTGGGGTTACGCTGGTGATCCACAGCAATGTGCTGGGAACGCTGCTGGCGGTGCTTGTGGCGGTCGCGGTATATGGCGTGCTTCTTATCAAGCTGCACTGTATCGAGGAAGATGAGATGTATTCGATGCCGATGGGACGGAAACTCACACGCATCTGCCGGAAGCTGCATCTGATGTAGGGTTAGAAATTTAGTTATGATTAAAATTTAGAAAAAAGTGAATAATAAGGATACACAACAGGAGGTATCCTTATTATGAGAAAATATCAGGGAATACTGTTTGCGGCGCTTTTTTGTTTTGCAATGCTTCTGCTTCTGGCGGCAGGGCTCTGGTGGTACCGTCCACGGCGGGCGGAACCGGTACCGGGGCGCGTGTATGAGTCAGAGCGGATGCCGGAGAATAATGCGGTTCTGAACCCGGAACCGGAAGTGGCGGAGAAACAATCCGGCTATTGTCTGACGGCGGAGGATGGGATGCTGCTTATCTTTGACGGAACAAGCGGCGAAGTCTGTTTCCAGACCCATATGCCGCTCTCAGAATTTTCCGTGGAAGAACAGGAAAAACTGCTGGAAGGAGTCTGGTTCGACACAATGACGGATGTGTTTCACTATCTGGAGTCTTTCAGCAGTTAGATGTGATTATAATACAGTCAAAAAACAAAGAAGAAAGTCCGCGTATGAACGGTACGAAGTAAGCGGTCAGGAAGGGAAATAGGGATGAGTCAGAATAAAGTAATCATAGTGGGAGCGGGAGCAGCCGGAATGACGGCTGCCATTTTTGCTGCCAGGGAGGGCGCTCAGGTGGTTCTGCTGGAACATAAAGACCGGGTCGGCAAGAAGATTCTGTCTACCGGCAATGGACGCTGTAACCTTTCAAACCGTTTGCAGGAGCCGTTCTGCTACCGCAGTGGTCAGCCGGATTTTCCATGGAAGGCGCTTGGGGCGTTTACGCTTCCGATGACACTGGAATATTTTGAGGATCTCGGCGTTTTGACGCGGGAACGGGACGGATATCTGTATCCATATTCCGGGCAGGCAAGCGCTGTTTTAGATGCACTCCGTCTGGGACTTGCGCGGGAGTCGGTTCAGGTGGTGACGGAATGTGAAGTTTTCTCGATCACGCCGCGCGAAGATGCGAAACACCGGTTTGAAGTGAAGACGTCCCAGGGGAGCTTTTCGGGCGAGGCGCTGATTCTGGCGTGCGGCAGCAAGGCGGCACCGGGTACAGGTTCGGATGGAAGCGGATATAAGCTGGCGAAACGGCTGGGACACCATATCATCAAGCCGCTTCCGGCACTGGTTCAGCTTCGTTGCCCGGAAAAGTTCTTTAAACAGCTCGCCGGAGTACGCGCGGATGCCTCTGTGATACTCTACAGCGATGGCAGAAAGCTGGCGGAGGACAAGGGCGAGGTGCAGCTTACGGATTATGGTATTTCGGGGATTCCGGTTTTCCAGGTCAGCCGCTTTGCGGCGCGCGCGCTCGATGAGGGACGGGATGTACGGGCGGTACTCAATTTTTATCCGGAATGCCCGGAAACGGAGACACGCCGGATATTAAAAGAGCGGAGTGAGCGCCTGAAAGAACGGCAGGTGGAGGACTTTTTTTCCGGCTGGATACATAAAAAACTGGCAGCTCTGTTTTTAAAACAGGCAGGAATCCGGCCAGATCGGACGGTTGGCAGCCTGACAGAGGCACAGATTCAGACGCTGGGGGATCTGCTCTGCCGGTTTGAGGTCAGCGTGAACGGTACAAATTCCTTTGAACAGGCACAGATCTGCTGCGGCGGCGTCGATGTGCGGGAGGTTGACGCACAGACGATGGAATCGAAGAAGGTAAAAGGGTTATATTTTGCCGGGGAGATTCTGGATGTCGATGGCATCTGCGGCGGTTATAATCTCCAGTGGGCGTGGAGCAGCGGTGCAGCAGCTGGAAAATGTGCTGGAAGGGAGTCAGATAAATGATACGAGTAAATCAGGTAAAACTGCCGGTCAGCCACAGTGAGGCGGATCTTCGCAAGAAAACTGCCAAAATGATGGGAGTATCGGCAGATCAGATACAGTCGGTGGAGCTGGTGCGCCAGTCTCTGGATGCGCGCAAAAAGCCAGATCTGTACTATTTATATGCATTAGATGTTGCAGTGGCAGGGAAAGAGGCGGCGATTGTCAAACGTGCGCGCAGTGTAAATGTGCAGATCCGAAAGGAAGAGGCGTACCGCCTGCCCGATCCGGGAATAGAGCCGCTTCGGGAACGACCGGTAATCGTGGGCTTTGGTCCGGCAGGTATGTTTTGTGGTCTGATGTTGGCGCGTGCCGGATATCGCCCGCTTATTCTGGAACGGGGGCTGGATGCGGACAGCCGTGCAAAGGCGGTTGCACGCTATTGGACAGATGGAACGCTGGATCCGGAGTGCAATGTGCAGTTCGGCGAGGGCGGTGCCGGTACGTTTTCAGATGGAAAGCTGAATACGCTGGTCAAGGATCCGTCTGGGCGGAATAAGGAAGTGCTAAAAATCTTGGCGCAGGCGGGCGCGGATCCGGCGATTACCTATGTGAACAAGCCGCACGTTGGAACGGATGTTCTGCGGACGGTGGTAAAGAATATTCGAAGTGAGATAGAGAGTCTGGGCGGTGAGGTACGGTTTGGCTGCCGTCTGGAGGACTTTGAGACACAGAATGGTCATTTGTGTTCCATCCGCGTCAGTGCCCGTAAAGGCACGTCGGAGGCAGGACGGACGGTGGAGGAGATTCCAGCATCGGCACTGGTGCTGGCGATCGGGCATAGCGCCCGCGATACGTTTGCGATGCTGGCAGAGAAACCGCTCGACATGCAGGCAAAGGCATTTGCGGTGGGACTGCGGATCCAGCACCCACAGACGCAGATCAACTTAAGCCAGTACGGACGGGAAGAAGCCGGGAATCTGGGGGCTGCCAGCTATAAGCTGACGGCACAGACCTCCGGAGGCAGGGGCGTGTATTCTTTCTGTATGTGTCCGGGCGGCTTTGTTGTGGATGCATCCTCAGAGCCGGGACGGCTGGCAATCAACGGCATGAGCAACCATGATCGTGCCGGTGCAAACGCAAACAGCGCCCTGATTGTGACCGTTACACCGGAGGATTTTCCACAGCCGGGCACACTTGGCGGCGTGACGTTCCAGCGTCAGCTGGAGGAAGCGGCATACCGCTGCGGCGGCGGAAAAATCCCGGTACAGCTTTATGGAGATTTCCGGGAAAACCGGATTTCAACGGGATTTGGAGCAGTGACACCACAGTTTGAAGGGCAGTTTGCATTTGGAAATCTGCGGGAGGTGCTGCCGGAAGCGCTTTCGGCAGCGATGTTAGAGGGAATGGAACATTTTGGACATGTGATTCATGGCTTTGACCGTGAGGATGCGGTTTTTGCCGGAGTAGAGAGCCGGACCTCCTCGCCGCTGCGGATTCCGCGTGACCACGCGACGATGGAGAGCAGCACGATCGCGGGTATCTACCCATGCGGCGAAGGCGCTGGATATGCGGGCGGCATTACCTCGGCGGCGATGGATGGGATGAAGACGGCAGAGGCAATTATCGCGAAGTATGCTATCCCCAAAATTAAATTGTGAGAGAGAATGGTTCAGCGGCTTTAGGCTTTATAGTAAGGATGTCTGCCTGTAGCTGCGAAGAAACAAGCATTATAAGAGGAGAAATGATAGATGAAACAGGAAAGAATTGACCGTATTAATACGTTATATCATAAGAGCCAGGCAGTTGGATTGACCGAAGAAGAGAAAAAAGAGCAGGCAGCGCTTCGGAAGGAGTACATTGAGTCAATCCGTGGAAATATGCGAGGACAGTTAAATTCGATACTGATTAAAGAGAAAGACGGTTCTATTACGGATCTGGGTAAGAAATACGGCGGCGTTACGGATACGAAGAATTAATTGAAGGGTAGAAGAGATGGTTATTCATTCATCTGGATCGCAGATATCAAAACAGGAGGTTCGCGCATATGTCCTTCAAAAACGCGGGACTCTGCTGCCAGAAGAAAAACAACGATGGGATGAGGCATTGTTAGAACGTCTCCACCCCTTCTTTCCATCAGCCGGGACGGCAGTGTATGCCTATACGAGTGTGCGCGGTGAGGCAAGTACGGAATATTTGATTGACGAGCTGTTAAAACGCGGCTGCCGGGTGGCGCTGCCGCGGGTGTTTGGGCGTGAGATGCGTTTTTTCTATGTCACAGATCGGTGTCAGCTTGTGACAGGGGCATATGGCATCCCGGAACCGGCGGACGGATGTCAGGAGGCAGATGCGCCGAAAGCGCTGGTGATCACGCCTGGCGTAGGGTTTTCCAAGGATGGAAACCGCATCGGTTATGGGGCGGGGTATTATGACCGCTTTTTTGCGGCAGAACCGGACCATATGGCGGTGGGGATCTGCTATGGATTCCAGTTGTTTCCGGCATTTGAAACCGAAAAGCACGATAAAAAAATGGCATATATTGTGACACCGGAGCAGACAATTAAAGTTTTGTAATGTCTGGCGCACTCGCGCGAAGCAGAAACATATCAAAGGCATACAGGAACAGAGCAGCCGTGTGGTAAACTCTGTTTTTGCTTCCAGATACATGAACCGGAATATTTTGTAAGAAACTGGAAAGGATTCTGGCAGGAATGGGACTTGCGAAAATGAGCGCCATATAGTAATATTATCTAATGTATGAAATATTAGGATTATTAGGATAATGAAAGAATAGTAAGGAGCAATACAATTTATGGATTTACATACAAACGATTCGTCCGAATCCGCAGCAGGCGTGTTTGTGTCTGACAAATGTCAGATTCCGGTGGGCGGTATACCGCAGCAGGAACCGGATCGCCAGCAGTATTATATGGCACTCTGCCGCCAGAAGGTACAGGAGATTTCGGACAAACTGGGGCGTCCGCTGACCTGCTTTATCTCGACGTTCGGGTGTCAGATGAATGCACACGATTCAGAAAAGCTTCTCGGTATTCTGCTGGAAGCAGGATTTGTGGAAGGAACCAGTGAGGAATCGGATTTCGTCCTCTACAATACATGTACAGTCCGTGAAAATGCGAACCTGCGCGTGTATGGACGTTTAGGGTATCTTCACAGTCTCAAGAAAAAGAATCCGCACATGATGATCGCACTCTGCGGCTGCATGATGCAGGAGCCGGAGGTTGTAGAGAAATTAAAGAAGAGCTACCGCTTTGTGGACTTGATTTTCGGCACACACAATGTATATAAACTGGCAGAGCTGCTGGAACAGCGCTTTGAGACGGGGAAGATGGTCATCGATATCTGGAAAGGAACTGATAAGATCGTTGAGGATCTGCCGTCGGAGCGCAAATATACATTTAAGTCTGGCGTTAATATCATGTTTGGCTGCAACAATTTCTGCAGCTATTGCATCGTCCCGTATGTGCGCGGACGCGAGCGCAGCCGTGCGCCGGAGGACATCATCCGTGAGATTGAAGAGCTGGTTAAGAACGGCGTCGTGGAGATCATGCTGTTAGGGCAGAATGTCAATTCCTACGGAAAGAACCTGGAATCTCCAATTACCTTTGCAGAACTTCTGCGCCGGGTAGAGCGGATTGAGGGGCTTAAACGGATCCGTTTCATGACCTCCCATCCGAAGGATCTGTCGGATGAGCTGATCGAAGTGATGGCATCTTCCAAGAAGATCTGCCGCCATCTGCATCTGCCGCTTCAGTCGGGCAGCAGCGAGATCCTAAAGAAGATGAACCGCCATTACACGAAGGAGCAGTATCTGGAACTGACAGAGCGCATCCGCAAGGCGGTACCGGATATTTCCCTGACGACGGATATCATCGTTGGATTTCCGGGAGAGACGGAGGAAGATTTCGAGGAGACACTGGAGGTTGTGCGGAAAGTCCGCTACGACAGTGCATTTACCTTTATTTATTCGAAGCGCACCGGAACTCCGGCGGCAGCGATGGAAAATCAGGTTCCAGAAGAAGTTGTCAAAGAACGTTTCGACCGTCTGCTCGCAGAGGTACAGGCGATTTCCGCACAGGTCTGTGGACGAGATGTCCATACGGTGCAGGAGGTTCTGGTGGAGGAACCGGACAGTCACGTGGAGGGACTGGTAACCGGACGTATGTCCAATAACACAATCGTTCATTTCCCAGGTGGAAAAGAGCTGATTGGTAAAATTGTTAAAGTATATCTGAAGGAATCCAAGGGATTTTACTATATGGGATCCCTGGTAGATTAAGGAGGATAAATTTATGAAAAAGCATTATAAAGGATTGACGGTTCTGCTGTCAGCCTTCATGCTGGCAGGAAGTGCTTCCGTCGCATATGCAGGACCGGCAGATGACATTGCAAACGGTACAGTCGGTATGCCAAACACCGGTTCGTCAACATCGGCAGAGCAGTTCAACCAGGGAACCGGGCAGCAGGATGAGAACACGGCACTTCATGTCGGCGTCAATTATCTGTATAATGCGGAAGGCGATATTTCTGCATTTGCGATGGATTTGAAAAACTTTGAGGGGATCGGCGGCGTGTCCTACCGTGCATATACCAACACAGGCGGTTATCTGTGGTGGTACCATGACGGCATCCAGACCGGTGTGGTTGGTTCTGGAAGCTGGGTAGAGGCGATCCAGATTCAGCTTTCCGGTCAGGCTGAGAAGATGTACGATGTTTATTATAGCGTTACATCCAGCGGTCAGGGCAAGATGGGATATGCGAAGAACGGCGAAGTGGCTGGTACCGTGGATATCGGCGAGAAGATCCTTTCGATTGAAGTCGTATTAGTTCCGAAGGGAAGCGCAGGTCCGCAGAGTGCAGCACCGCGCTACAAATCAGCTGCTTCCAGCAGACTGAGCGTAGCAGAAAATGCAACGGTTATGTTCAATGAGGACGGAAGCGTATATAACGGCTGGCTTTCCGATGACTTTGTACGTTATTATTTTGAAAATGGCTACGCAAAGACCGGCTGGCAGTATATCGATGGTTACAAGTTCTACTTTGACTCTTGCGGTCGTCTGGTTCAGGACGTAGACAGCCTGATTGGCAAGCAGTCTGATTATCTCCTGAAGGTAAATAAGACACTGAACTGCCTGACGGTTTATGCAAAAGACGGCAATAACGGATATATTATTCCGGTGAAAGCGATGCTGACCTCCGTCGGTGATGATACACCGATTGGAACTTTCAAGACACCGGAGAAATATCGCTGGAGACTGATGGTAAATGATACTTACACCCAGTATGCAACCCGTATCACACAGGGATTCCTGTTCCATTCGATTACATACGCAACCCCGAATGAGAATAACCTTCTGACCGTCGGCTATAATGGTCTGGGTGTTTCCCGTTCTTTAGGCTGTGTACGCCTGAACTGTAGAAACTCCAAGTGGGTATATGATAACTGCCATCTGGGAACGACTGTACAGGTATACGAGGATGCCAATGTAGCATCTCCATTTGATAAGCCGGAGCTGGTACCGATCTCCGATCAGCAGACCTGGGATCCGACGGATCCGAAATTCAACTAAAATAAAACGACAGCGGTCTGTCCGGTCTGGCATTCAGATGAGTGAAGTGCCGGAAAACGGGCGGATCGCGATGAAGAGAGGTAAATTGTGGCACTTTCACCAATGATGACTCATTATCTGGAGACGAAAAAACAGTATCCGGACTGTATTCTGTTTTATCGTCTTGGCGATTTCTATGAGATGTTTTTTGAGGATGCCCAGACTGTTTCGAAAGAATTGGAACTTACCCTGACTGGAAAAGACTGCGGACTGGAGGAACGCGCGCCTATGTGCGGCGTTCCTTATCATGCCGTAGAGGGTTATTTGAGCCGTCTCGTCCAGAAAGGATATAAGGTCGCCATCGCAGAGCAGATGGAGGATCCGAAACAGGCAAAGGGACTTGTGAAGCGGGAGGTAATCCGGGTGGTGACGCCGGGAACCCTGACAAATTCACAGGTTCTGGAGGAATCAAAAAACAATTACCTGATGGGAATTGTATACATAGACGGTGTATTCGGCGTTTCGACGGTTGATGTCAGCACGGGCGACTATCTTGTGACGGAGGTTCGCAACGAGCGCAGTCTGTTAGATGAAATTTATAAATTTTCGCCGTCGGAGCTTATCTGCAACGAGGCTTTTTACATGTCAGGAATCGATTTAGAGGACTTGAAAGTACGGTTAAACGCCGTGATCTCAGCACTTGAAAATCGGTTCTTTTCTGATGATTCCTGCCGGAGAATCCTGCGGGAACATTTTCATGTAGAGCACCTGGAAGCGTTGGGACTGGCAGACTATGAGACGGGCGCGATCGCGGCGGGTGCTGTCCTGCAGTATCTGTATGAGACGCAGAAAAATACACTGGAACACCTGACGCGCCTGACTGTCTATACGACCGGACAGTTTATGATGCTGGATACGTCCACGCGCCGGAACCTGGAGCTTACTGAGACGCTCCGGGAAAAGCAGAAGCGAGGAACACTTCTCTGGGTGCTTGATAAGACGAAAACGGCGATGGGCGCCCGTATGCTGCGGACACTTGTGGAGCAGCCGCTCATCAGCCGGGAGGAGATCCTGCGCCGCCAGAATGCGATCGAAGAGCTGAACATGAACTATATCAGCCGCGAGGAGCTGTGCGAATATCTGAATCCGATCTACGATCTCGAACGTCTGATCGGACGCATCAGTTACCGGACGGCAAATCCGCGCGATCTCATCGCGTTTGGCAATTCACTGGCGATGCTTCCGTATATCAAACAGATTTTGAAGGAGTTTTCAGGCGAGCTGCTTAAAAACCTGGAAGCCGCTCTGGATCCGCTGGCAGATTTGAAGGAACTGATTGACAAGGCGATCGTGGAAGAGCCGCCGATCACGGTGCGCGAGGGCGGCATCATCAAGGAAGGCTACCATGAGGAGGCAGACCGTCTGCGTCATGCAAAGACAGAAGGAAAAGACTGGCTGGCACAGTTAGAGCAGAGCGAGCGCGAAAAGACAGGCATCAAAAACCTGAAAGTCAAGTTCAATAAGGTATTTGGCTACTATTTTGAGGTGACTAATTCCTTTAAGGATCTGGTGCCGGATTATTTCATCCGTAAACAGACCCTGACAAACGCAGAGCGCTATACGACCGACCGGCTGAAAGAGCTGGAAGATATCATTCTCGGCGCCGAGGACAAGCTGGTTTCTCTGGAATATGATCTGTTCTGCCAGGTGCGCGACCAGATCGCGGGCGAGGTAAACCGGATTCAGAGTACCGCCCGTGCGATCGCGATGACGGATGTGCTGGCGTCTCTGTCGGTGGTGGCGACGCGTTACAATTACGTGAAACCTCATATCAACGAAAAGGGCATCATCCGCATCAAAAACGGACGTCATCCGGTCGTAGAGCGCATGATGGGCGGCGAGATGTTTGTCGCCAATGACACATATTTAGACAACGGAAAGAACCGGATTTCGATCATTACCGGTCCGAACATGGCTGGTAAGTCGACTTATATGCGTCAGACGGCGCTGATCACGCTGATGGCGCAGATCGGAAGCTTCGTCCCGGCGGATGAGGCGGATATCGGTCTCTGCGACCGTATTTTTACCCGTGTGGGCGCCTCGGATGATCTGGCATCCGGTCAGAGTACCTTCATGGTGGAGATGACCGAGGTTGCGAATATCCTGCGGAATGCGACGAAAAACAGCCTTCTGATTCTCGATGAGATCGGGCGCGGTACGAGTACCTTCGATGGCCTTTCGATCGCCTGGGCGGTTGTGGAGTATATTAGTAATACGAAGATTCTGGGTGCTAAGACGCTGTTTGCGACACATTACCATGAACTGACAGAGCTGGAAGGAACCTTAAGCGGTGTCAACAACTACTGTATCGCGGTCAAGGAACAGGGCGACGATATCGTCTTCCTGCGTAAAATCGTGAAGGGTGGCGCCGATAAGAGCTACGGCATCCAGGTGGCGAAGCTTGCAGGCGTTCCGGCTCCGGTCATCGATCGGGCAAAAGAACTGGTGGAAGAGTTGAGCGATGCCGACATTACAGCGCGTGCGAAAGAGATTGCAGAAAATGGTCCGGGAACCCAGACGCGCAAAAAGGTGGCAAAACCGGACGAGGTAGATCTGCAGCAGATGTCGATCTTTGACACGGTCAATGAGGACGATATCATCAAGGAGATCATGGAACTGGAAGTAAACCGGATGTCTCCGCTGGATGCGCTCAATACATTAGATAAGCTGCAGGCGAAGCTGAAAAACCGGTGGATGCACCAGTAAAAAAGAGTTTAGGAAGGATGTGGAGGAGATAGATGGCTGCGATTCAGGTCTTGGATTCCAATACAATCAATCAGATTGCAGCCGGCGAGGTCATTGAACGGCCGGCGTCGGTTGTCAAGGAGCTTTTGGAGAATGCGATCGATTCGAAGGCGACGGCGATCACGGTGGAGATTCAGGGCGGCGGTCTGCAGACGATCCGGGTGACGGATAACGGAAGCGGCATTGTGCGCGAGGAGATCCCACTGGCATTTAAGCGCCATGCGACCAGCAAGATCCGGACGGCGTCGGATTTGTTTCAGGTGGCATCGTTAGGGTTCCGCGGCGAGGCGCTGGCGTCGATCGCGTCGGTGGCGAAGGTGGAACTGATCACGAAAACAAACGATTCGATCAGCGGTTCCCGTTACCGCATCGAGGGCGGCGAGGAACTGGGACTGGAGGAGGTCGGTGCGCCGGAAGGTACGACCTTTATCGCCAGAGATCTGTTCTACAATACACCGGTACGCCGGAAGTTTTTAAAGACGCCGGCGACAGAAGGGTCTCATGTGGCAGATTTAGTCGAAAAGATTGCTCTGTCGCATCCGGAAATCTCCATCCGTTTCATCAATAACAACCAGAGCCGTCTCCATACCTCTGGAAATCATAACTTAAAAGATATAATTTATGCGGTCTTTGGACGCGAGATCACGGCAAACCTGATTGAGGTGGATGCCGGAGCTGATCCGATCCGGGTAGGCGGCTTCATCGGTAAGCCGCTGATCGCGCGCGGCAACCGCACGTATGAAAATTATTTCATCAACGGACGCTATATCAAGAGCAGTATCATCGGAAAGGCGATCGAGGACGCATATAAACCGTTCATGATGCAGCACAAGTATCCATTTACGATGCTGCAATTTACGATCGATCCGTCGTATATTGACGTCAACGTCCATCCGGCGAAGATGGAGATTCGTTTCAGAGACGGCGAACAGATCTACCGGATGGTCTACCATACGATCGCCATGGCACTCGCTAACCGGGAGCTGATTCCGGCGGTTTCGCTGGAGAATGAGAAGAATGCAGAGAAAGAGCTGAAGATTCCGGGGCTGGAAAAGGGAGTGCTGCCGGAGCTTCCAACCAGAAAGATGGAAGGCAGCCAGGGCAGCCGTCCGTCCTTAAAACCAGTCCGTTTCCATGAGGAACATCCGGAACCGTTTGAGACGAAACGTCTGGGGGCGTCGCAGGCAGAAATGATGTCGGTCTCGGAAGATATGCCGGGATATGGGGCTGAAAACGGCAGTGGATCAAATGCGGCTGTGTCAGGAACGAGGCGGTTTGATGAAGTGTTTGGAAGAACCGACACAACCGGCAGAGTTGAAAATGTTTCAATTAATACAGAGTCAGATCTGCCAGAGCCGGCCACGTCAGCGCCTTCCAGCGAATCCATCTCAGCTTCAGCGGGGCAAGCTGCATCTCCTGCATCTGTTTCAACGGGATCGACCCAGTCCGCCCCATCTGAAAAGCCCCGTCAGATGGATCTGTTTGAAGATAAACTCCTGACCAAACCGGCGCGTGCGAACCACCGCCTGATTGGACAGCTGTTTGACACATACTGGCTGGTGGAGTATCATGATAATCTGTACATCATTGATCAGCATGCGGCACATGAGAAAATCCTCTATGAGCGGACGATGGCATCCCTTCAAAAGAGGGAGTACACCTCCCAGATGATCGATCCGCCGATCATTTTGAGCCTCAACAGCAGTGAGCAGCTCAAATTAGAGCAGTATATGGAACATTTTACCTCGATCGGATTTGAGATTGAGCCGTTTGGCGGCAAGGAGTACGCGGTGCGTGCCGTTCCGGCGAACCTCTTTTCCGTCGCAAAACGCGAGCTTCTGATGGAGATGATCGACGATCTGGCGGAGGGCAATGGAAGCGGAACCCCGGATCTCATCAATGAGCGTGTGGCGACGATGTCGTGTAAGGCGGCGGTCAAGGGCAATCACACATTATCATTTGCCGAAGCGGACAAGCTGATCGATGAGCTTCTGGAACTCAAAAATCCGTATGCGTGCCCACATGGACGCCCAACGATCATATCGATGAGCAAATATGAGTTGGAGAAGAAATTCAAACGGATTGTATAACCCATTAAAAGGAGAGAAAGTCTTATGGGAAATCTGGAACAAGCGGCTGAAAAAAAGCCCCTGATTGTCCTGACCGGACCGACGGCAGTCGGAAAAACGGCGCTGTCCATTCAGCTTGCCAGGCGGATCGGCGGCGAGATCATCAGCGCGGATTCGATGCAGGTGTACCGCCACATGGATATTGGTACGGCAAAGATACGCCTGGAGGAGATGGACGGTGTGCCGCACCATCTGATCGATATTTTAGAGCCGACTGAGGATTTCAATGTCGTGCGGTTTCAGGCGCTTGCCCGCGCGGCGGCGGAAGATATTTACAGCCGCGGAAAAATTCCGATCGTGGCAGGTGGAACCGGCTTTTATATTCAGGCACTGCTCAATGATATTGATTTCACCCAGATCGACGAAAATACGCAGTTTCGGGAGGAGATGGAACGCCTGGCAGCCGAACAGGGGGCGGAAGTCCTGCATGAGCGCCTGCGGGCGGTCGATCCAGAATCGGCGGAGGCGATCCACGCAAACAATGTAAAACGTGTGATCCGCGCGCTGGAATATTATGAGCAGACGGGCGAGAAGATTTCTGCCCACAATGAGACGGAGCGGGCAAAGATTTCACCGTACCATTTCTTCTATTATGTATTAAATACCGATCGGACAGTTCTCTATGAGCGGATCGAGAAGCGGATCGATGAGATGATGGAAGAGGGACTGGTCGAGGAAGTGAGGCAGCTGCAGGCGATGGGCTGCAGGCGTGATTCAGTGGCGATGCAGGGACTTGGATATAAAGAAATTCTGGCATATTTAAATGGCGAAATGTCGTTGGAGACAGCGGTCAATATCCTGAAACGCGATACGCGCCATTTTGCGAAACGTCAGCTTACCTGGTTCCGGCGGGAACGCGACGTGCGTTTCTTATATTTGCCAGAATTTGATAATGACCGGGAACGCGTGCTGGAACATATTCTGCAGGAATTAGCGGCGGAAGCGGGTATTATGGAGTGTGATTTATAAGATGGATGGAACACTCTAAATTATAAGTTGTAAAAATCAAGAAAAGTTAAAGAAACAAAAAAAGAATTATAGAATAACCGTAACTGTTCAGTAGGTCTGCGCATTTACTGCGCTGACCGTACGAAAACATGGGTCAGCAGGCAAAAATCCCATTGCCGTAGGCAATTTTTAATGGATTTTTGCGCGTGACTGTGAAGGTACTGAACAGTTACGAATAACCGTAACTGTTCAGTAGGTCTGCGCATTTACTGCGCTGACCGTACGAAAACATGGGTCAGCAGGCAAAAATCCCATTGCCGTAGGCAATTTTTAATGGATTTTTGCGCGTGACTGTGAAGGTACTGAACAGTTACGAATAACCGTAACTGTTCAGTAGGTCTGCGCATTTACTGCGCTGACCGTACGAAAACATGGGTCAGCAGGCAAAAATCCCATTGCCGTAGGCAATTTTTAATGGATTTTTGCGCGTGACTGTGAAGGTACTGAACAGTTACGAATAACCGTAACTGTTCAGTAGGTCTGCGCATTTACTGCGCTGACCGTACGAAAACATGGGTCAGCAGGCAAAAATCCCATTGCCGTAGGCAATTTTTAATGGATTTTTGCGCGTGACTGTGAAGGTACTGAACAGTTACGAATAACCGTAACTGTTCAGTAGGTCTGCGCATTTACTGCGCTGACCGTACGAAAACATGGGTCAGCAGGCAAAAATCCCATTGCCGTAGGCAATTTTTAATGGATTTTTGCGCGTGACTGTGAAGGTACTGAACAGTTACGAATAACCGACAACAGGAAAGGAACCACCATGGAGTTAGAGAAAATGTATGGCGACCTCGGCATTTCGAAAGAAGTGCTTGAATATGGAGCCAGAATCGAAGCGGCTCTGGAAGACCGTTTCACAGAGATCGATGGCAATGCAGAGTACAATCAGTTAAAGGTAATCGCTGCGATGCAGAAAAACCGCGTCAGCGATATTCATTTTTCCGGTACAACCGGATATGGTTACAACGACCTTGGACGTGAGACGCTGGAACAGGTATATGCGGATGTATTCCACACTGAGGACGCGCTGGTGCGCCCGCAGATCGTGTGCGGAACGCACGCGCTCTACACGGCATTAGCCGGAAACCTGCGCCCGGGCGACGAGCTGCTTTCGCCAGTGGGAAAACCGTATGATACTCTGGAGGAAGTGATCGGCATCCGCGAGTCCAACGGTTCCCTGCGGGAGTACGGCATTTCATACCGTCAGGTTGACCTGCTGCCGGACGGAACCTTCGATTACGACGGCATCCGCGCGGCGATCAACGAGAAGACAAAACTGGTAACCATCCAGCGTTCCAAGGGATACGCATCCCGTCCAACCCTCTCGGCAGAGCAGATCGGTGAACTGATTGCATTTGTTAAATCCATCAAACCGGAAGTGATCTGTATGGTAGACAACTGCTATGGCGAATTCGTTGAGCGGATCGAACCGAGCGATCTCGGTGCGGACATGGTAGTCGGTTCCCTGATTAAAAACCCGGGCGGCGGACTGGCGCCGATCGGCGGCTATATCGCCGGAACCAGACAGTGCATCGAAAATGCAGCGTACCGCCTTGGTTCTCCGGGACTCGGACGGGAGGTCGGCGCGAGTCTTGGCGTCAATCAGTCCTTCTTCCAGGGACTTTTCCTGGCACCGACCGTTGTATCCGGCGCATTAAAGGGAGCTATCTTTGCGGCAAATGTCTATGAGCGCCTGGGCTTTGATGTGGTTCCGAACAGCACGGAGCCGCGCTATGATATCATTCAGGCGATCACGTTTGGAAAACCGGAGGGTGTTATTGCGTTCTGCCAGGGCATTCAGGCGGCGGCGCCGGTTGACAGCTATGTATCGCCGGAACCGTGGGATATGCCGGGGTATGATTCCCAGGTTATCATGGCAGCCGGTGCCTTTATCCAGGGTTCCTCGATCGAGCTTTCCGCGGATGGTCCGATCAAACCGCCGTACAGCGTCTTCTTCCAGGGCGGACTGACCTGGTACCATGCGAAGTTAGGCATTTTAATGTCCCTGCAGAAGCTTCTGGATGCGGGCATAGTAAAACCTGAGCAGCTCAAAATCGACTAGAAATGACGTTTTTTGAATGATTTTGTAATTAATTTTAAGAAAACTTTAAAAAAAAATCTGCCGGACTGTCTATACACATTCCGGCAGTTTGTGCTAAGATAATAAAGATTATAGAAAGGGACGGTATTCGGTATCATGAATCGAGCAAAAAATTTCTGGATTCTTCTGCTGCTCCTGATGACAGGGATTGTGTTAGGTGGATTTATCGGAAATATGGCATCCGGCGTCAGGGGACTGTCGTGGCTGAATTACGGACAATCCTTCGGTCTGATGGACCCGGTTGTTCTTGATTTAGGAATCCTGGTTATCACGTTTGGTCTGTCAATCCGGGTGACGATGGCGAGCATCATCGGCGTTGTCATTGCACTGATCGCATATCGTCTGATTTAATCAAAGAATCCCGCCAGGCGGGAATGGCTTTCTGTATGCAGAGGAGAGGCACGCAGGAGGACAATCAGTGAAAAAAGAAACAAAGAAACCAGTAAAAAGTTCTGAACAGACCGCTGGATGGCGTCTTACCATGAAAGATATCCCTGAAAAAGACCGCCCCTACGAAAAATGTGAGAGGGAGGGAGTTGGGGCACTGACGGACGCCGAGCTTTTAGCGATCCTTATCCGGACCGGAAACCGGCAGGAGTCGGCACTTTCCCTGGCAACCCGGATTCTGGCGCAGGCGCAGCCGCCGGGGATTTTAGGGCTTTTGCATCTGACTCTTCCAGAACTGATGGAGCAGAAAGGAATCGGCAGGGTCAAGGGAATCGAACTTTTGTGTGTGGGAGAACTGTCACAGCGGATCTGGCGCACCTTGACGCTTTCAGAAGCGCCTGCTTTTACGGCGCCGGAGGCGATCGCCGCTTTTTATATGGAGGAAATGCGTCACAAAGAGCAGGAAGAGATGCACCTGATGATCCTCAATACGAAGCAGAGGCTGATTCGGGATATCCTGCTGTTTCGGGGAACCTTCAATCACTCTCCGGCGTCTCCGAGGGAGATATTTATCGAGGCGCTGCGCTATCATGCAGCCAGCATCGTTTTAGTACATAATCATCCGAGCGGGGATCCTACCCCCAGTGCGGAGGATCGGCGGACGACCGTCCGGATTCAGGAGGCGGGCGCTATGCTGGGAATCCGGCTTTTGGATCATGTGATTATCGGCGAACAAGCCTATTTTAGTTTCAAAGAACGGGGAATACTATCATTATGAAAAACAGCAAGTATATTCTGGCAGGTATGTCAGCCTTCTGTCTTGTGCTGATTACAGCAACGTCTATCAAATCAAGCTTTCTGATGCCGCTTCGGACGGGTGTCGGTTTTGTTCTGGTACCGCTGCAGTCAGGCGTCAACGCGATCGGCACAGGTCTCTACAATGCGCTTGAAAATTTTTCCTCCCTGCGGGAGGCGCAGGAGGAGAACAAGAATCTCCAGATGCGTCTGGATCAGATGGTGGAAGAGAACAACCGCTTGCAGTCGGAGCTTTACGAGTTAGACCGTCTCAGAGAGCTGTATCAGCTTGATCAGGAATATATGCAGTATAAAAAAATAGCCGCCCGTGTCATTGCAAAGGACTCTGGAAACTGGTTTCAGGTATTCCGGATCGACAAGGGAGCGGACGATGGCATCCAGGAAGATATGAACGTCATGGCAGGCGGCGGACTGGTCGGTATTGTAACCGATGTCGGGGCAAACTATGCAACTGTCCGCGCGATCATCGATGACGACAGCAACGTCAGCGGCATGTCCCTGCGGACTGGCGATACCTGTAATGTATCCGGCAACCTGACGCTTTACCAGGATGGACGGCTGGGACTTGACCATATCAAGAAAGAGGCAGATATCCAGGAGGGCGACAAGATCGTGACCTCCAACATCAGTGATATTTTCCTGCCGGGCATTCTCATCGGTTATGCCTCCGGGCTGACGACCGATGCCAACAACGTAACAAAATCCGGTACAATCATTCCGGTTGCAGATTTTGATAACCTGCAGGAGGTACTGGTAATCACCCAGCTGAAAAATGGGGATGGAGGCGACAATAATGCGGAAGCTGCTGATTAACCTTGTCATGCTGATTCTGGCATTCACGATCCAGATCTGCGTGTTCCCACAGATCGCCTTCTTATCTTCGGCTCCGAACCTGCTGCTGATTGTGGTGTTTGTGTGCAGCTTCATTGAGGGGCGCGAGCGGGGGATGTTCTACGGGCTGGTGGCAGGTCTTTTTATGGATCTGTTTTACAGTGGACCATTTGGCTTTTATACACTGTTTTTCATCAATCTGGGGTATGTCAGTGGAATCTGCAACAAGTATTATTATGAAGACTACATCACGCTGCCGCTGCTTTTGAGCCTGGCAAGTGATTTAATCTATAACCTGTACATCTATGTATTCCGGTTCCTGATACGGAATCGTCTGAATTTTGGGCATTATCTGGTCTCCATCATTATCCCGGAGATCATATTTACCACGGTTACGACGCTTGTCGTATACCGGTTTTTCCTTTTTATCAACCGGAAACTGAAAGAATGGGAACAAAGGAGAGATTCGAACATTGTTTGATGACCTGAAAGAATATCTGCGAGAATGGTTCAAAAAAGTGATTACCTCCCGGCTTTTTGTCCTGGCGGTTGTGTTCTGCCTGATGTCGTCCGCATTGGTGATGCGGTTGTTCAACCTGCAGATCATCAAGGGCGAAGAGTATCAGGATGCATATACAGCGATGACGGAAAAAGTCATAAAGACTGCCAGCACGCGGGGTAATATCTACGATCGGAACGGCAATGTGCTGGCGTACAACGAACTGGCATACGACGTTACCATACAGGATACCGGTGCGTACAAGACGGATGCACAGTGGAACACGATGCTCTACGATCTGGTATCGATCTTGAATAAACACGGTGAGAGCGCACAGACCAGTTTAGAGCTTACGCTCGATCACGATGGAAATGTCGTGTATACCTCCGAGACACAGTCCGGACGCAAGCGATTCCTGCGTGATTATTATGGTCTTAAAAATGTGGATGAGATGGACGATTCAGATGGAAAATACCCGTCCGACATTTCAGCGCCAGATCTGCTGGAGCGGATGAAAAAGGAGTACCACCTGACACTCGGTGACGATAAGAACCGGGACGGGCGCCCGCTTGACAAAGACGGCAATCCGATCGATGTTTCGGATGAGGTGGCGCTGCAGATCGTCGGTATCCGCTACACGATGCGTTTTACCGCGTTCCAGAAGTACGAATCTACAACGATCGCGACGGATATCAGCGATGAGACCGTTGCAGACATTTTAGAGCACGCAGCCGATCTGGTGGGCGTCAATATACAGGAATCGACGATCCGTGTGTACAATGAAAGCCTCTACTTTGCGCCGATCATTGGATATACGGGAAAAGTAACGAGCGAACGTCTGGAGGAGTTAAAGACGGTCAACGATGACTATGAGTTAAATGATGTCGTAGGACGTACCGGCATCGAATCCTCGATGGAGCTGGAATTAAAGGGTAAGAAAGGTTCCCAGACGGCATATGTAGATAACGTCGGAAGAATCCTAAGCGTGACCGGGGAAGTCGCACCGGTGGCAGGCAACGATATCTGGCTGACCCTCGATCTGAACCTTCAGAAGGGTATTTACCACATTCTGGAGAAGCAGCTGGCGGGCGTCTTGTTAAAGACGATTGTCAACCAGGATGAGAAAGATATCGCTTATATCGATTCTTCCAGTATTAAGATACCGATCAAGAAGGCATACTTCCAGCTGATCAACAACAACGTCCTCTCGATTGACAATTTCGCTTCCGAAGAGGCATCCGATGTGGAACAGCAGATTTATCAGAAGTACGAGAGCTCACGCGTGCGGATTGAACAGGAACTGCGGGGTGAACTGCAGTCTGAAAATGCAACGCCGATGAACGCGCTGTCAGAGGAAATGCAGGCATATATGCAGTATATCTATTCGTATCTTTCTTCCAGCAACAAGGCGATTGTCCAGCGTGATGCGATCGATACGTCCAGTGACATGTATCAGGCGTGGAAGAACGGTACGATCAGTCTGCGGGAATACTTATATTATGGAATTGCCAACAACTGGATCGATACGACGAAGCTGGACATACAGAGCCGGTATTCGAATGCGGACGATGTCTTCACGGCACTGCTGGACGACTGTTTCCGCGATCTGGAACAGGATCCGGCATTCGAGAAACTGATTTATCAGTATTTAATCAATAACAATGTTGTGACCGGGCGCGAGCTCTGCATGGCGCTCTATTCCCAGAATGTGCTTGCATACGATGAGAATGAGGTCAACCTGCTGCGTGTCAGCGGGGAAGAATATGCGTACCAGTTCCTGATGAATAAGATCCGCAATATTGAGATCACACCGGCGCAGCTGGCACTTGACCCGTGTACGGCGAGCTGTGTCGTGACGAGTGCGAAGACTGGCGAGGTGCTGGCACTGGTATCTTATCCAAGCTATGACAACAACCGGATTTCGGACAGCACCTATTTTGCCCAGCTAAATGCCGATCAGTCGCTGCCGCTGCGAAACAATGCGACGCAGACACTGAAAGCACCAGGCTCCACCTTCAAGCCGATCACGGCGATTGCAGGTCTGGAAGAGGGGGCAATCACGCTTTCTGATATGATTAACTGTACCGGTATTTATGAGGAAGTCAGCAATCCGATCCGATGCTGGAAATATCCGGGCTTCCACGGACCGTTAAATGTCGTGGGAGGCATCGAAAATTCCTGTAACTATTTCTTCTCGGAGGTGGCGCACCGCCTGTCCACAGAGGCAGATGGAAGCTACAAACCGGAGAAAGGTCTGGAGACGCTGAAAAAATACGCGACCATGTTCGGTTTGGACCGGACTTCGGGCATTGAAATCTCGGAGGCGACGCCGTCTATCAGTGATACCGATCCGGAGCGTTCCAGTATGGGACAGGGTACGCACCAGTTTGCGAGCGTGCAGCTTGCCCGCTATGTGACGGCGCTTGCCAACCGCGGCACGGTCTATGATCTGAGCTTGATTGATAAGGAGACGGATTCCCAGGGTAATCTGGTCAAGGATTATTCGCCGGCTGTGGCGTCAACCCTTGATTTCCAGACAAGCACCTGGGATGCAGTCCAACAAGGTATGCGCCAGGTAGTTACCAACAGTTCGACCAAGCGTGTGTTTGATGGTCTGGACGTACACGTGGCCGGTAAGACCGGTACGGCGCAGGAGTCCCAGAAACGGGGCAACCACGCGTTCTTTATTTCGTTTGCACCGTATGAGAATCCGGAAATTTCGGTGACGGTCAGTATCCCGAATGGATATTCTTCTTCGAATGCGGCGATGGTGGCAAAACACGTATATCGTTACTTCTATGGCTATGCGAGTCTGGATGATATCCTGAATTCAGGAGCATTGGATGCGTCCAATGAACGAATCAATGGAGATTAAGAGGTGATGGAACTATGAAAAGTTCCGTAGTAATAAAGGGATGTAAGTCCGGTATGACGGTAATTCTGAATCCGGACACCCCCTTTGAACAGTTACTGGAGGATGTAGGGAAAAAGTTTAAAGAAAGTGAAAAATTCTGGGGATCCGCCCAGATGACGCTGACCCTGGAGGGGAGAGAACTGACTCCAATCGAGGAACTGCAGGTGACGGATGCGATTACCGCCAATTCCCAGATAGAGATTCTCTGTCTGCTGGATACTGACGCTAACCGCATCGCCCGCTGTGAAAAGGCGCTGACCGAGCGGCTGATGGAGCTGACTGCCCGGACGGGACAATTCTATAAGGGTAATTTATCCCGGGGCGATCTGCTGGAATCCGATGCGAGCATCGTGATCATCGGGGATGTGGAGCGCGGCGCGCGTGTCAGCGCACGGGGCAATATCGTCGTCCTCGGCACGCTGGCGGGTTCCGCCCATGCTGGGGCGGCGGGAAGTGAGGACGCGGTGATCACCGCGCTGGAGATGTCGCCGATGCACCTTCGGATTGCTGATCTGACAGCCAAAACGCGCAGCCAGGGTAAAAAGATGGGGCGCGGACCGATGATTGCATCGGTATCCGGTGGAAACATTGACGTAGAATCGGTCAAAAAAAGTTTTTTAGATTATTTTCATTTTATTTAGCGTATTTAATGGATTTAAGACTGGAATTATTCTACTTTTTAGAGTAGAATAAAATGGTAAAACAGAATACAGGAGGATGTTCCTATGAGCGAAGTTATCGTTATTACTTCCGGAAAAGGAGGCGTCGGCAAAACGACAACCTCAGCGAACGTCGGCACCGGGCTTGCCATGCTTGGCAAACGGGTGGTTCTCATCGACACCGATATCGGTCTGAGAAACTTGGATGTCGTCATGGGACTGGAAAACCGGATTATCTACAATCTGGTCGATGTGATCGAGGGAAACTGCCGGATGAAGCAGGCGCTGATTCGAGACAAAAGATATCCTGACCTGTTCTTATTACCTTCCGCCCAGACGCGGGACAAGTCGTCCGTGAGTCCGGGGCAGATGATAAAATTAGTAGAAGACTTAAGAGAAGAGTTTGATTACATACTGCTTGACTGTCCCGCCGGGATTGAGCAGGGCTTTCGCAATGCGATCGCCGGGGCGGACCGGGCGCTGATTGTCACGACACCGGAGGTATCCGCGATAAGGGATGCTGACCGGATCATCGGACTTTTAGAAGCATCCGGGGTCGGGCGTATGGACCTGATCATCAACCGGATCCGGAGCGATATGGTGCGCCGGGGCGATATGATGTCGGTGGATGATGTGATGGATATTCTGTCTGTCCCTGTGATTGGCACAGTCCCGGACGATGAGGATATCGTTATATCCACGAATCAGGGCGAACCGCTGGTCGGCATGAATGGATATGCCGGGCAGGCATATTTAAACATATGCAAACGAATACTTGGAGAATCGGTACCATTTATACAGCTTGATGCGTCTCCGGGCTTCTGGTCCCAGATATCCGGCTTCCTCAAACGTGCATAGGAGGGGACGCTATGATTCTGATTGCAGAACTGTTTACGAAAAAGAATTCCGGCGAGATAGCCAGAAAGCGTTTAAAACACCTTCTGACTGCCGATCGGGCGGGCTGTTCGCCGGAACTTCTGGATCTGATTCGCGCAGATTTCCTGAGGAGCGTGTCACGTTATCTGGAGATTGATCCGGGGGATGTGACACTCCGGATTCTGAGGACATCCTCAGAACAGCCGGCGGAGGTATTCCCGGCGGTCTGTGCGTCGGTGCCGGTTCTTACTTTAAGGAGCCATTTACAGCATGATATTCGATTACCAATTTAGAAATTACAACTTTCGAGCCCTCATTTATATGATTCTGCTGAGTGTTCTCGGCATTTTGGTTGTCGGGAGCGCCAGTAATCAGGACCGTTCCTCTGTGATAAAACAGATTATCGGAGTGGTTGTATCCCTGATTATCTGTCTGGTTCTGTCTTTGATTGATTACCATCAGTATTTCCGATTTACCACGCTTATCTATGTGGTCTGTGCCGGAATGCTGGCGGCAGTTCTTTTGTTTGGACGTACCACCAAGGGCGCGACCCGCTGGCTGCGGATCGGCGGGATTCAGATCCAGCCGTCCGAGTTTGTAAAGATCGGTCTGATCCTCATCCTGGCGAATTTTCTTTCCAGAAACCGGGATAAAATCAATGAGCCAAAGACATTGGGGATGACGGCGCTTATCTGTGTCCTTCCGGTCGGCATGGTATATTTACAGCCGAACCTTTCCACCACCATCGTCATCTGCTTCATGATTCTGTGCATGGTTTATGTAGCCGGTATCAGTTACAAATGGATTGCCGGTGCGGTGGCGGTCGGGGTACCTGGATTTGCGGCGCTTATCTATCTGTCGCTGCAGGGATTCATCCCGTTTCTCCAGAAATACCAGGCACAGCGTATCATGGGAAAGATTTTCCACAGCAGCAGTGAATTTACGGATCTGAACCGTCAGCAGGATAACTCCATGATGGCGATCGGCTCCGGGCAGCTACGCGGCAAGGGGCTTTTTAACAACACATTAAGCTCCGTCAAGAATGGAAATTTCCTCTCGGAGGAACAGACGGACTTTATCTTCGCTGTTATCGGAGAGGAGCTTGGGTTTGTCGGCGGCGTGGCGGTCATTGCCCTCTATGCGCTGCTGGTGTATGAGTGCCTCTGGATTGCGGCGCGCGCGAAGGACACAGCTGGACGTCTGATTGCATCGGGCATGGCGGCGCTTCTGGCGTTCCAGAGTTTTGCCAACATTGCGGTAGCCACGGGAATCTTCCCGAACACGGGTCTTCCGCTTCCTTTCATAAGCTCCGGACTTAGTTCGCTGCTCAGTATGTTTATCGGAATGGGAGTTGTTCTCAATGTTGGATTGCAACGAAATAACGTAACCGTTCAGTAAGTACATGCATGGACTGTGAAGCTGCATGGAAATTGAATTTTATGGTTATGAAAAATAGGAATCATTAAGGAGGCAGGTATAGATGTATATCGGGTTAATCGCACATGATGCGAAGAAAAAACTGATGCAGAACTTCTGTATCGCATATCGCGGCATCCTGAGCAAGCATGAACTCTATGCGACAGGAACGACAGGCCGCCTGATTGAGGAGGTTACGAATCTGACCCTCCATAAATATCTGCCGGGTCATCTGGGAGGTTCCCAGCAGCTCGGCGCACAGATCGAACACAATCAGATCGATCTGCTGATTTTCCTGCGCGATCCGTTGGCGCCGAAGCCGCATGAGCCAGATGTTAATGATGTTGTCCGCCTTTGTGATATTCACAATATCCCGATGGCGACAAACCTGGCGACGGCAGAGCTTCTCGTCAAGGCGCTTGACCGCGGCGATATGGAATGGCGGGAGATGTACAAATGAGAAAACAGACAATCGGACTTGCGGGCGCACTGATGCTTTGCGGTATTAGCATGCTGACCGGCTGTGGTGCCCGCGGTCTGGAACAGGCATATTCATTTCAAGAACGGGAAGCGCAGATGACGCCAGCGGCAGGTGCCGGGCTGGCGCCCTTTTTTGCGTCTTCTCTCTGCGTACCGGAATCTGCAGACGGCGATATTGCTCCAGATGATGCGGTGACGGCGCAGGCGGGCGCATTGTTTGATGTGACCGACTCCAGCGTTATATATGGTAAGAACATCTATGACCAGATGTACCCGGCGAGCATCACGAAGGTAATGACGGCGATCATCGCGATCGAGGAAGGCAATCTTTCCGATGCGGTGACGGCAAATGACGATGTCGTGATCCGCGAGGCAGGCGCTTCGATGGCAGGCATCAAGCCGGGCGATACCTTTACGCTGGAGCAGCTCTTATACGGACTGATGATTCCGTCCGGCAACGATGCAGCCAATGCGATTGCGGATCATATCGCCGGAAGCACGGATGCGTTTGTGGAGAAGATGAATGCGAAAGCGAAGGAACTCGGTGCGACCCACACGCATTTTGTCAATGCAAATGGTCTGCACAGCACCGACCACTATACAACGGCATATGATCTCTATCTGATTTTCAACGAGGCGCTTAAACTGCCGCTGTTTTGTGAGATCATCAACGCGCAGTCTTATACAGCTGATTATACCGATGCAAATGGAGCCGCAAAACAGCAGGTCTGGAAGGTTGGCAACTGGTATCTGAAGGGAGACCGCGAGGCACCGGAGGGAGTGACTGTCTTAGGCGGCAAAACCGGCACCACACAGGCGGCTGGCTACTGCCTGATCATGGCGAGCGATGGGGACGATGGCAAGGAATATATATCGGTTGTGCTAAAATCTGCAAATCGTCCGTCACTTTATGACAATATGACGGAAATTTTGACTAAAATTTCAAATAAGTGATTGCAATATTTATAAATTTATACTATAATTATTTATACAATAAAAGATTTTACATACAACTTAAATAAACTCAAGGAGGAGATTGTTATGGTTCAGATCATCGCAGGAGCAAAGGGAAAAGGAAAAACTAAATATTTACTCGATATGGCGAACACGGCTGTCAAAGAAGCCAAGGGTTCCGTTGTCTATCTGGATAAGAGTTCCAAACATATGTATGAGTTGAATAACCAGATTCGCCTTATCAATGTACAGGAATATCCGATTGATACCAGCGATGGATTTATCGGATTTATTTGTGGTATTATCTGCCAGGATCATGATCTGGAGCAGATGTATCTTGACAGCTTCCTGAAACTTGCCTGCCTCGAGGGAGCGGATATTGAAGAGACCTACAAGACGCTGGAGACCATCAGTGAGAAATATCATGTAAAATTTGTTTTAAGCATATCCATGAATGCAGCCGATCTTCCAGAGTGCGCGAAAGAAAGTGTTGTAGTATCTTTATAAGAGATTCAAAATGAACGAAACCGCAGCTGTCAGCGCAGGGCGGAGACAGGAGACTGTCCGATTCATCTGAAAAAGGAGAATTGGATGGTCTCTTTTTTTTCTAATTTTCTAGTTTGGGCTCAAAACCATCTTTCCACATTTTCATTGAAATGCTTCTTTTGCAGGTACCACCTTTGGGAAAAAATAGATATGCTTTTACATTCTTTTCAAAATTGAAAGGATTTCCTATCATATATATGAAATTTTGCATTAAATGAAAAAATTACAAAATATACTGAAAAATAATTGTAAAATTTTGATTTATACGGTATAATGACACGTGTCGGGAGACAAAAGATTGCGATACATCTATTTGTGAGATAGATACAAAAGTATACGGAAATCATTTAAAAGACAGGAAGGAAAATACTATGAATGCAGAATTTTACCAAGGGAACCGACAGCGGCTGTATGACAGCCTTCCGGATCACACCCTGCTTCTCCTGTTTTCCGGTTCTTCCATCCGAAAGACAGCCGATGAAAATTATCCGTTTTATGCCGATCGGAGTTTTCTCTATCTGACCGGCATTGGGCAGGAACACACAGTCCTGATGGCAGAGAAAGACGGAGAAGAGGTACAGGAAACACTTTACATACTTCCGCCGGATATGCTGGCAGAGCGGTGGACCGGGAAACGGTTCACACCGGAGGAGGCCAGGGCGCGATCCGGGGCCGCGCAGATCGCATCGAGCGGCGAGTGGGAAAACCGTCTGAAACTTCTGATGCGGAGCGGACGGTTTGAGCGGATTGCGATGGATCTGTACCGGCACGATCCGGAGGATGCAGATACCGAGAGTATCCGGATGGCACGGAGACTTAGAAAGTGGTACCCGGCAGCCACACTCACGGATATTTCCCGTCAGATACGCCGCCAGCGCACCATCAAGCAGCCGTGTGAGATCGAGGCGATGCGGGAGGCAGTCAAGATTACGAGGGACGGCATTCTGGCGATGATGAAGGCATCAAAGCCGGGAATGTACGAATACCAGTATAAAGCCGAATTCGACTACGCACTGGCGCAGCACGGATGCCTTGCACCGGCATTTCCGAGTATCATTTCCGCGGGAGCCAATAATTTCTGTATTCACTATTATGAGTACACAGGGCAGGCGAAGGACGGCGATATGATTCTCAACGACGTAGGCGCCCAGTACGACCACCTCTTCAATGATGTATCGCGCGGCTGGCCGTGCAACGGAAAGTTTTCCGAACGGCAGCGACTTCTTTACACATGTGCATACCGGACTTCGCAGCATATGTTCTCCATCATTCGGCCGGGAATGAAGATGGCAGACGTGGACCGGCTGGCGAGGGAATACAATTTCGAACAGCTCAAAGCCATCGGCTTATGTGACCGGTATGAGGACGTCGGCAGATATATCTGGCACGGCGGCGCCCACCATGTTGGCTGGGACACACACGATCTGGTTGATGTGGATATTGTAGAGCCGGGTATGGTTTTCTGCGTGGATATCGGCATCTACTGCGAGGAATGGGGCATCGGCTTCCGCCTCGAGGATAACTGCCTGGTAACGGAGGATAGCTGTGAGAATCTGACAGCATCCATCCCCAGAACGATAGAGGAAATAGAATCAGTGATGGGAGGAGAGTAAGAATGGAACAGTTACTTGCGTATATGCAGAAAGAGCACCTGGATGGCATGTTCATCAGCCGTCCGGTCAATGTAAAGTATGTCAGCCATTATACCGGCGAAGATTCCTGGCTTTTTATCACGGAGCAGGAAAAATTCTTTCTGACAGATCCGCGCTACACCGAGCAGGTTTCCTATGAGTGCCCGGATTACACGATTTTGAACTGGAGAGACACCTACGGTTCCATCGGAAAGGCACTTGCCTACGCGGCGGAAAAGGTTGGGGCAAAGACGATCGGCTATGAAGCATCCCACCTGACCGTTGAACAGTACCAGAACCTCCAGTCGGAGGTAAAAGCAGAGCTGGTACCGGCGGACGGCATCATCGAGGAGTTTCGCTCCATCAAGAAGCCGGAAGAGATTGAGTGCCTGCGTATCTCCTGTGACATTGCTTCAAGGGCATATGAGAAGATTCAGAAGGATATCCGGGTCGGCATTACCGAGAAAGAGCTGGCGGCGCGTTTAAGCCTTTATATGGTTCTGGAGGGCGCGGATACACAGCCATATGGCAATATCCTCATCTCCGGTGCGAGAACATCCCTGCTTCATGGAATCCCGTCCCAGAAAGCGATTGAGTACGGCGATCTGGTCCTGATGGATTATGGATGCCAGTATCATGGTTATTTATCTGATATGACGCGTACTCTGGTAGTCGGACGCGCAACGCCGAAGCAGAAGGAAGTATACAGGATTGAGCAGCAGATGGTCGCCGCGGTGGAAGGATTCTTAAAAGACGGGGTTTCGGCATCGGATGCATATTATGAATCCACGAAGATCATCGAGGGGACCGAGTATTTTCCATATCACTACACAGGAATCGGACACGGCGTCGGCATGTTTGTCCATGAGATTCCATTTATGAGCCCTGTTTCTAAAAATATCGTGCATGCCAATAACGTCATGACCGTGGAACCGGGTATCTATATTCCAGGATGGGGCGGTATCCGCATTGAGGATCAGCTTCTCATCACGGAGACAGGCAATGAAAATCTGATCAGCGCCACCAAGGAGCTGATTGAGCTTTAATAAAAAAGGACAAGGAGGAATATTATGAGAAAAAACAAACTACTTGCACTGGGATTAGCTGCACTGATGGCAGCGAGTGTAGCGGGCTGTTCCACTCCGAGCGCTTCGGTGGATGATACGAAGGCAGCTGAATCAGGAAGTGACAATTCCCAGAGCGCAGCAGCGGGCGAAAAGATTTTCCGTTATTCCAACACAGCGGATATCGCGACGATTGACCCTGATAAGACAAACTCCGTAGCAGACGCGACCGTCTCCTATCATATCTATGATGGTCTGTACCGCAATGTACAGGGCGAGCTTCAGCCGGCAACCGCTGAGAGCTATGAAGTCAGCGATGATGGTCTCGTATATACTTTCAAACTCCGTCAGGATACAAAGTGGAGTGATGGACAGACTGTTACGGCTAAGGATTATGAGTACGGTATGAAGCGTCTCTGCGATCCGGCAGCAGCCTGCCCTGCCAGCTATCTGGGTGCTGTTTTAAAGAACGGCGCCAAGGTCAGTGAGGGTGAACTTCCGGTGGATGAACTGGGAGTCAAGGCACTGGATGACTTTACCCTGGAGATTACGCTTGAGAATCCGGCTGATTACTTTGTCAGCATGACAAGCATGAGTGCATTCATGCCGGTACGTGAAGACCTGGTTGAGAAATATGGCAATGAGTTCGGCGGAAGTGCCGATAAACAGGTTTACAATGGACCGTTCGTTGTAAGTGAATACAGTAACGGCAAGGTAGAACTGACGAAGAACCCGGATTACTATGACAATGAAAAGATCAGTCTGGACGGCGTTGAGATTCTGACCGTAGCCGATCAGACTACCGCTGTTTCGATGTTCGATGCAGGCGAGCTGGATCTGGCAGAGGTTCCAACCGAGCTGGCAGCGCAGTATGAGGGCAAGACACAGTCCTACTACAACGGCGCAGACGATTATGCGGCACTGAATCACCGGAATAAATATCTGGCAAACAAGAACCTGCGTCTGGCGATGAACTACGCAGTCAACCGTGAAGAATACATTCTTCTGACCCACAATGGTTTATATCAGGCTAACCAGAGATATGTGCTTCCGCAGGTTCGCGGCGTGGACGGCGAGTACGGCACCGAGTATCCGTTAGAGGCATTCCCACTTCAGGGTGATATGGATAAGGCAAAAGAGTATCTGGATACGGCATTATCTGAATTAGGTCTTTCCAGTGCTTCTGATATTTCCCTGAAACTGGTTGTATCCGATTCTGACACAGCGAAGAAAGAGGCAGAGGTTGTTGCAAACCAGTGGAAGAACAACCTGGGTATCAACGTAGATATCAACATGGTTCCGTACGCAACGAAAAACGCACTCCTGGTTCCGGACAGTGATGAGTACGATATCATCATGAGCGGCTGGGCACCGGATTACTCTGACCCGTACAGCTACCTGGAGCTCTGGTACAGCACCTCCGGTTACAACTACTTAAATTACCACAGTGATGAATACGATAAGTACATCGACGCTTCCAAGACAACTTCCGGTAAAGAGCGTATGGACAATCTGTTCAATGCAGAGAAGACACTCCTGGAAGACGGCGCACTGGTAGCGCTTCAGTTAAGAGAGGTTCCGTATATGGTATCTGACCGTGTACAGAATCTGGGCGCATACTTTGTTGGACTAAACTATGACTATATGTATGTGGACATCACAAACTAATCCATCATCTATCCAAAACATATTGAAAAACCTTAGAAGATGATTGAAGCACCTGCGCTTCAGGATCCGGCAGAGCAGCCGGATTTCTGAAGCGCAGTACATATCCGGTGGCTGCCTGGCGGATGAATGAGCCGTAACCGGCGGCCGGAACAACCGTATTTGGGATGTTCCCGTAGTTAAAGGAGCGTGAACCTATGAAAAAATATATACTGAAGCGGGTGGGAATATCCATTGTGACTGTGTTTGTTCTCGTATCCGTTGTATTTTTCCTGGCAAGGCTGATGCCGGGCGGACCCTTCAATGATCCGAAAATGTCAGCAACCGCGAAGGCCAATTTAAGTGCCTACTACGGATTCGATAAACCCTTACTCCAGCAGTATCTGACATATCTGAATAATCTGATTCATGGAAATTTCGGTTTTTCTACCAAATATCCGAGCCGTACCGTCAATGACCTGTTAGCAGGCGCATTTCCGTATTCGGCAGACCTTGGTATCCGCGCATTATGTTTTGCGATTTCCTTTGGTCTTGTATTTGGTATTATTTCTGCATTAAACCGTGGCAATAAAATTGATTTAATCTTTGTGATTGTAGCTGTATTTGGTACAAGTGTCCCGGACTTTATCATGGGCGCACTGCTGCAGCATTTCTTTGCAGTCAAATGGGGTCTGTTCCCGATCGCGCAGTACAAGGGCTTCGCCTACACGATCCTGCCGTCGATCGGACTGGGATTCTACACGATGGCGTCCGTCTCGCGTATCATGCGTGCGAGTATGCTGGAGGTAGTCCAGCAGGATTATATCAAGACAGCGCGCTCGAAGGGCATTTCAAAGTTCCGTGTGACCTGGAAGCATCAGATCCGGAACGCGATCATGCCGGTTGTCACGATCCTCGGTCCGACGGTAGCAGCCGTTCTGACCGGTACATTCGTTATCGAGTCCCTGTTTGCTATCCCCGGTATGGGTAAATATTATGTTGAGAGTGTGCAGAACAACGATTACTCCCTGATCCTTGGCATGACGGCGTTTTACGGCACATTCCTGGTATTCTGCAACATGGTAGTTGATATTCTGTATGGCGTGATCGACCCGAGAGTGCGGATCGGTGGAAAGTAGGTGGCAGTATGGGTGAGATGAAAATGAAAGATGGAAATGTGCTGCCTTCTGAGAATTCCGGCGCAGCAGCGGGCACATCCAAAAATTTGACAGATGGACGCACGATTACCCGCGACAAGTTTGAGATGGTAGGTAAAAATATTGAAAAAATGGAATCGATCTCTCGACCAAGCCTGACCTTCTGGCAGGAGGCGTGGAGACGAATCCGGACAAATAAGGCGGCATATTTCAGTCTGATTCTGTTGATTGCATATGGACTGTTAGCGATCTTTGCACCGATGTTCAGCCACTACGGATTTGATCAGCAGGATGCCTACTCGATGAGCAAGGGGATTTCAGCAGCTCATTGGCTGGGAACCGACTCTCTAGGGCGTGACCTCTGGGTACGTGTTTGGATGGGCGCGCGTGTTTCTTTGACGATCGGTCTTCTGGCAGCCCTTTTAAATACTGTAATTGGTACAGTGCTGGGCGGTTTCTGCGGCTATTATGGCGGCAAGTTTGATATGATCGTCATGCGTATCATCGATGTTATTTATGGTATTCCATCCCTGATCGTCTGTATTTTGGTTATGGTAGTATTAGGTTCCGGCGTTAAGAGCTTAATCATTGCAATGGTTATTGTTGGATGGACGGGAACCTGCCGTTTTACCAGAGGCGAAGTATACCGCTTGAAAGAGCAGGATTTCGTACTGGCAGCCCGCGTCATGGGCGAGTCGGCGTTCACAATCATCGTGCGTGAGATCATCCCGAATATCATGGGTCTTCTGATCACAAACCTGACAATGGCAATCCCGAGCGCCATCTTCCAGGAGGCGTTCTTGAGTTATATCGGTCTCGGCATTTCCCCGCCGCAGGCAAGCTGGGGCGTTCTGGCAAAAGAGGGAACCCGTATGATGACGGCAGCGCCGCATATGCTGTACGTGCCGGCATTCTTTATCTGTACAACCGTACTGGCGCTCAACCAGCTCGGAAACGGTCTGCGGGATGCATTTGACCCGAGACTGAGAGGAACGGAATAGGAGGTAGGAGACAATGGCTAAAAATATATTGGAAATCAAGAATCTGACCTTTTCGTTCCATACATACGGCGGCGTGGTAAAATCCGTCCGGGATGTTAGTTTTAATGTACGCGAAGGCGAGATTCTTGGAATCGTAGGCGAGAGCGGATGTGGCAAGAGTGTTACCTCCCAGTGCATTTTAAAGCTCAATCCGGAGCCGCCGGGATTTTTTGAGGGCGGTTCGATCAAATATAAAGGCGAGGAGATCATCACCAAGACAGACCGCGAGATGCGGAAAATCCGCGGTGTGGAGATTGGATTTATCTTTCAGGATCCGATGACCTCGTTAAACCCGACCATGACAGTTGGAAAACAGATCGAGGAGGTCTTTGTCGGACGGAAGGGGATGACCCGGGCAGAAGTCAGGGAACGGGCGCTGGAGATCCTGCGTCTGGTCGGCATTAATGAGCCGGAGCGCCGTTATAAACAGTATCCGCATGAGCTGTCCGGCGGTATGAAACAGCGTGTCATGATCGCAATCGCGCTGGTTGGCAAGCCAAGCATCATCATCGCGGATGAGCCGACGACCTCGCTGGATGTAACAATCGAGGCACAGATCCTGGATCTTCTGAAGGAACTGCGCGATAAGATGAACACCTCGATTATCTTGATTACCCACGATCTCGGAGTTATCGCCAAGATGTGCGATCGCGTGCTTGTTATGTACGGCGGCAAGGTGGCTGAAAAAGGAACGGTTGATGAGATCTTCTATGAGACGGCACATCCGTACACGGCAGGTCTCATCAAATCAATCGCTACGCTGGATACCTCCAAGAATCAGAAGCTGGTGCCCATCGACGGAACACCGCCGGATCTGTTCGCACCGCCGAAGGGATGTCCGTTTGCAGCGCGCTGTGAGTTTGCGATGAAGGTCTGTTATGAAGAACAGCCGGAATTTCACAGGCTTTCAGACGAACATACCTGTGCGTGCTGGCTGCAGCATGAATATGCGCCGAAGGTGGATATCATGAAAGGGCTGACTGAGGCGCAGAAACAGGAAGAAGAGGAAAATGTTGCGGCACTGCCGGAAGAGAAACGGAGGGGACACCATGGCAAAACGAATTGATAGGAGCACACCCTTGTTTCAGGTCACCGATCTCTGCCAGTATTTCAATGTCGGCAGGGGTAAGGTGCTGAAAGCAGTCGATCACGTGCATTTTACGATTTATAAAGGAGAAACGTTAGGTCTGGTAGGAGAGAGCGGATGCGGCAAGTCCACGACGGGACGGTGCCTGGTAAAGCTGTATGAGCCGGCAGCAGGCACGATCACCTATAAAGGAAAAGATATTTTTAAATACACCCGTGAAGAGGAAAAGGCATTCCGCAAGAATGTGCAGATGATCTTCCAGAATCCACATTCCTCCCTGAACCCGCGTATGACGGTCAAGGATATCATCGGTTCCGGCATGAAACTGCATGGACTGGCGACGGACAAGGATGTGGATCAGAAGGTAGAGGAGATCCTGAAGCGCGTCGGTCTGAACCGCGACCATATGTCCCGTTTCCCACATGAGTTTTCCGGCGGTCAGAAACAGAGAATTGGTATTGCCAGGGCATTAGCGGTCGAACCGGAGTTTGTAATCTGCGACGAGCCGATCTCCGCACTGGATGTTTCGATCCAGGCGCAGGTTTTAAATATGTTAAAGGAACTGCAGGAAGAAATGGGACTGACCTATCTCTTCATCGCACATGACTTGAGCGTCGTTAAATACATTTCTGACCGTGTCATCGTTATGTATCTGGGAACGATGGTTGAATTTGCCGATTCCGAAGAGCTGTATGCACACCCGCTGCATCCGTACACGCAGGTGCTTCTGTCCTCAATTCCGGTTGCGGATCCGAAGCTGGTGCGTGAGAAGAAGCGTATCATGGTCAAGGGCGAGATTCCAAGCCCGATCAACCCGAAGGACTGCTGCCGTTTTGCCGAGAGATGTCCGTATGCGACGGAGGAGTGCAGGGCGAAGCTGCCGGAACTCCGGGAAGTGACGCCGGGGCATTTTGTGGCTTGTCATATGGTAAAGTAAATTAAATAGATTCGTGAAGGCGTCGAAGCTGACGGGGACAGGACAGCCTGGCTTCTCAGACTTATCATTGTTCGCTTGCTTTCGCTACAGATGCTCGCCTGATGCGGACTTACATCTGCCTCATTCGGACATCTGTGCTCAAAATGCGTACAATTTGATAAGCTGAAAGCCAGACCGCCCTGTTCTCGTCAGCTTCTTAGTTTTTTGGCTAATTGAGGGAGTAATTGTAGACATTGATCGCCGACTGGTGTAAAATATTAGTTAGAATTTTTTTAAAATTATGGCTGAATTTGGAAAATTTTAACGATATATAACAGAAAGGTGGATTTTCTATGCAGTACGATTTTGATACACCGATCGATCGGACCCATACTTGGTCGATCAAGCATGATTTTAAGAAAGAAAATGGGAAAGCGGATGATATTCTGCCGCTCTGGGTGGCGGATATGGATTTTCGATCGCCGGACAGCGTGGTTGAAGCGCTGAAAAAGGCAGTGGATCACGGGATTTTCGGTTACAGCCGGGCAGATGAGTCGTACTTTGATGCGGTGGCAGCGTGGTATCAGAAACGCCATCATCTGACTCTGCAGCCGGAGTGGATGACCTGCACGCCAGGTATCGTGTTTGCACTCTCGATCGCAGTGCGGGCTTTTACCCAGGAGGGTGATGCGGTGTTGATCCAGCCGCCGGTCTACCATCCATTCAGCCGGGCGATCCTCCGCAATAAGCGGACGCTGGTGGAGAATCCGCTGGTTTTAAAAGATGGACATTATGAGATGGATCTGGAAGAGTTGGAGCAGAAGGTGCTGGATGAGCATGTCAAACTGATGATTTTATGCAATCCGCACAATCCGGTTGGCCGTGTCTGGACGAGGGAAGAGCTGACCGCACTGGCTGACATCTGCCTGCGCCACCATGTATACGTGATCAGCGACGAGATCCATGGCGATTTTGTATGGCAGGGGCATGAGCAGACTCCGTATGCGTCGATTTCAGAGGAAGCATGCCTTCATTCGATGATGTGTACAGCGCCGAGCAAGACCTTCAATCTGGCTGGCATGGCGACATCAAACCTCTTTATCCCGGATCCGGAGATGCGGCGTAAATTCCGGTCGGAGCTGCTGGATGTTGGTCAGGAAAATATGAACCGTCTGGGATTGTTCGCCTGCCGTGCAGCGTATGAAGGCGGCGGGGAATGGCTGGATCAGCTTATCGGCTATCTGGCTGGCAATCTGGCACTGGTGCGCGATTTCTGTAAAAACCGTGTGCCGCAGATTCAACTGGTAGAACCGGAGGGAACGTATCTGGCATGGCTGGATTGCCGTGAACTGGGGATGACGGATGATGAATTGATGGCATTCTTCTCGAATGAAGCGAAGGTATGGCTGGATCCGGGCACGCATTCGGGTGAACAGGGATCTGGATTTATGCGCTTTAATCTGGGCAGTTCGCGCAGTGTGATTGCACAGGCGCTCGATCAGATCGAGGCGGCATGGAAAAAACGGAATGCATAATGAAAAATAGCAGAACCGTAAAAATAAAACGTTCGGAGGGATTGCATGGAATTTGAAGAAGTGGAGAATATTGGACAGCGGATCAAGGAGATTCGCAAGAGTAAATCTATCACGATCCAGAAGCTGTCCCAGTTTACCGATCTGTCAGTGGGATATCTGAGCAATCTGGAGCGGAACCAGGCAAGCCCGACGCTGAACAATCTGCAGCGCATCTGCGTGGCGCTTGGTATTTCGATCCGGGATCTGCTCAGTCCTTCCGGCGAGGAGAGAACCCTGATCCGCCAGGAGGAGCAGCAGTTATATGAATATGATGAGTACAAGCTTCAAATCCGTCGTCTGGATTTTGGAAAGAAACGCGGTATTTATGAGTTTTCAACCTATGATCCAGAGACAAAAGATACACCGCCGTCCTGGGGGCTGCATCCATACGCGGAGGTCGGAGTCATTCTGGAAGGCAAGATGGAGGTCAATCTGGATGGAACGGTTTATCTCTTAGGACCGGGCGATTCGATCTATATCAAGCCGAATCTCTATCACACGATGCGGAATGCGGGCGATACTCCCTGCCGCTCCTTCTGGCATCTGCAGATTATGGATGATTCTGTATAATTGACGGGATGAATTGATCTTGAAATTTGGACAATTCACTCGTATAATAAAGGCTGTACGTTGGGCTATACAGAATATTGCAAAAGTCCATGGCCGGAGACAAATTTGCGTGGATTTTTGTCTGGTAACTATGAAACTGCAGAAACAGCTGCCAGAGAAGTACATCGGGAAAAGGGAGGATAGAGCTGCATGGCCAAAAACAAGAAAATTGTACGCTACAGAAAGCCATTGAATATCAATGTAGGCATGATCATTTTTGCCATGATTTTCGTCTATCTTTCTTTCAGTGTCTATACATATCTCAGGCGGGATCACGTCCAGTTTTATGAGGTCGTCGAGGGAAGTATTGTAAATAATAAAGAATACAACGGAATCCTGTTTCGGGATGAGACAGTGGAAAATGCACCGCAGACCGGGTACGTCAACTATTATGTGCGCGAGGGAAAGCGGGCAGGCGCTGGGGCGCGCGTCTATTCGCTAGATGAGACCGGCGAGCTGGGGAAATTTTTGGAAGAAAATCAGTCCTCTGGGGTGTCCCTGTCAGCAGAAAATCTGGCTGATTTGAAGAAACAACTCAGTTCGTTCTGTTTATCCTACAACGATCAGCGCTTTGAAAGTGTCTACGACGCCAAATATTCTTTGCAGGCTTCGGTTGCAGAGTATATGAATTTCAATGCGCTGGGCGATATGGATGCACAGCTTCAGGCACAGGGTATCAATTACAAACAGATATCGGCGCCCCAGCCGGGTATTATTTCCTATGTGACCGATTCTTTTGAGGGGGTCGCGCCGGAGGAGGTGACGGCGGATTCGTTTGACCGGAGTCAATATACGCGGCAGGTGGGACGAGCTGGGGAACTGATCGAGGCGGGCACGCCGGTGTACAAGATCATCACATCGGAGAACTGGAGTATCGTGTTTCAGATGGATGACAAGGATAAAGAGCAGTTTGCCGATCAAGATACACTGACGATCAAGCCGTTGGGAAGTGATATGAAATTCCGGGGAAATTATTCGATGTTTACCGGTTCCGATGGCAATCTGTATGGACGCCTGGATCTGGACCGTTACATGATCCAGTTTGAATCCGAGCGTTTTATGAACTTCGAGATCTCCAGCGAGGAAACGCAGGGACTTAAAATTCCGGTATCATCGGTGATGGAGAAGGAATTTTATACCATTCCAGTTGATTATATGACAACGGGCGGCAACGCTACTGAAGATGAGGCTGGCTTCAATAAAGAAGTTTACGGCGAAGGCGGAAAGGCGTCGATTGAATTTGTCACGCCGGAGATTTACAGCTCGACCGATGAGTATTATTATGTCGAGAAGAGCGACGATGGGCTGTTAAAGAGCGGCGATTATCTGGTGAAGCCGGATTCAAACGAGCGCTTCCAGGTAGGACCGACGGCAAAGCTGACAGGTGCTTACAATATTAATAAGGGATACGCGGTGTTCAAGCAGGTGAAAGAACTTGCAAATAGCGGTGAATATTACATTGTAGAAAAAGGAACCAAATATGGATTATCGGTTTATGACCATATCGTGTTGGATGCCAGCACCGTATCGGATGGCCAGATCGTATATCAGTAATGATATTTCCAAAATATAGAGATAAGGAAGGTGTATCACATATGGTTCAGGAACAGTTAGAAGAAGTACGTCAGAATATACGGAACGCCTGCGAGCGGAGCGGACGGAAGGTGGAGGATGTCACGCTGATCGCGGTCAGTAAGACAAAGCCGGTGCCGATGCTTCAAGAGGCATATGATGCCGGCGCCAGAGATTTCGGCGAAAACAAGGTGCAGGAGATTCTGGAGAAGGAACCGCAGCTGCCGTCTGATATCCGTTGGCATATGATTGGACATTTACAGAAAAATAAAGTCCGTCAGGTAATTGACAAGGCAGTTCTGATTCACTCCGTCGATACGGTGGGACTGGCAGAGCAGATCGAAAAAGAAGCGGTCAAACGTGATCTGGACGTTTCTATTCTTCTGGAGGTCAATGTCGCCGGAGAAGAGTCCAAATTTGGTTTTGCCCCGGAAGAAGTCGAGGAAGCGGCACGCGAAATTGCAAAGTACCCGCATGTCCACATACAGGGACTTATGACGATTGCACCATTTGTAGAGAATTCGGAAGAAAATCGTGGTGTTTTTAAAAAATTATATGAATTATATGTTGACATGAAACGGAAAAACATTGATAATGTTACTATGAATGTCCTTTCGATGGGAATGACCGGAGACTATCAGACAGCGATTGAAGAAGGTGCAACTATGGTAAGAGTCGGTACGGGCATTTTTGGAACCAGGGCAAAGATAGGAGAGAAATAGGGTTATGAGTATTCTGAACAAATTAATGGATACAATGCGTCTCACAGAGAATGATGACGATTACTTCGATGAGGAAGATTACGAAGAAGAAAAACCGGTGATTAAGAAGCGTTCTTTCGGCAAGAGGGACGAAGAGATGGATGATTACCGCCACGAGGAGGAATCTAAGCCGCGTTTTCTGCCACGTTCCTCTAACAATAAGGTAGTGCAGATGCGCCGCAGCATGGAAGTATCTCTGATCAAACCTACTTCCATGGAGGATACGAGAGAGATTTGCGATTACCTGCTGGCTGGAAAAGCTGTTGTTTTAAATATGGAAGGAATCCACATGGAGGTTGCACAGCGTATCATTGATTTTACCTGTGGCGCGACCTATTCGATGGATGGAAATCTCCAGAAGATTTCCAATTACATTTTTATTGCGACACCGTCATCGGTTGAGCTGTCCGGCGACTTTCCCGAACTCTTAGCAGACGGTTCCATGAATGTTTCCGGGATGAATCTCCACTTCTGATACTGATATACTCCCAGGTTCGCTATATATCTGAACCTGGGAGTACTTATTATACAATCGGAAATTTGTGTGATTTCTGATTGTATACAGGCTTTCTGGGCAGGAGCACACTTTATATAAGCACTTTCGAACAGGAGTAGAAACACGCGATGCTGCAGGAAAAAGAAGAACAGCTTTTAAAAAAGAGAATGATAGAACTGGCCGGACTCTGTTATCAGCGCGATATACAGACAAGTACCGGCTTTTTGTCGTTAAATGAACAGACGATCTTTCACTCGATCGAGAAGACGCTGCCGCCGGTGCGGACTTGCCTGACGGGCGGCTTTGAGGGCGCAGAGCGCAAACTTCTTTGTTTTCTGGCTTCGTATGACGATGAGGAGTTTGGACTTCCGATCGCCGTGTTGGAGGTCATTCCGGCAAACCTGCGCTACAGTGAGGCGCTGACGCACCGGGATTATCTCGGGGCGATCATGAACCTGGGGATTGAGCGCAGCTGCATCGGGGATATTCTGATGAAGGAAAATGGCTGTTGCGTCTTCTGCCAGGAAAAGATGGCGGACTATCTCTGCCAGGAGCTCACGATGGTGCGCCATACCTCCGTAAGCTGCCGCAGGGCGGACACGACGGAGCCAATCGCACCAAAGATGGAGCGCGTGAGTGGAAGTGTTGCATCACCGCGTCTTGACAGTGTGATCGCGATGGTATTTTCATCCTCCCGCACAAAGATACTGCCGCTCATTGAGGGCGAAAAGGTGTTTATTGACGGGAAACAGGTGACTTCCCCGGCGGTGCAGCTTAAAGAGGGCGAGATTGTATCTGTGCGCGGCATGGGAAAATTCCGCTTTGCCGGGAGCGGGGGATTGTCGAAAAAGGGACGTCTGTATGTTTATGCGGATAAATATGTGTAAAAAAGAAAGGACTGAAAACAAATGACAGCTGTAAAGAATGAGAAAATGAATCGCGTAACCGTCCACCTGGACGAGAAACCGATCTATGATATTGTGATGACCGAAGATTTTTCGGCACTTCCGGGTGAAATTGAAAAACTCTCCATTTCAAACCGCCGTCTCTGCATCGTGACGGATTCGAACGTAGAAAAATTATATCTGAACGAGGTAAAAGAACTTCTGGCGCCGTGCTGCAAGACGGTAATTTCGTTCGTATTCCCGGCGGGCGAGGAGCACAAAAACCTAGATACCGTCCGTGATTTATATGAAACCCTGATTTTGAACCATTTTGACCGCAACGATATGCTGGCAGCACTCGGCGGCGGAGTTGTGGGCGATCTCTGCGGATTCGCGGCGGCGACCTATCTGCGCGGCGTTGCCTTCATGCAGATTCCGACGACGCTTCTTTCCCAGGTGGACAGCAGTATTGGCGGCAAGACAGGCGTTGATTTTGACGCGTACAAAAATATGGTTGGCGCGTTTCATATGCCGAAGCTGGTATTTACCAATATCAATACGCTTCAGACACTTCCGGACAACCAGTTTTCCGCCGGTATGGGTGAGGTTATAAAGCACGGTCTGATCAAGGATGCGGCATATTATGAGTGGCTGCTTGAAAATGCGGCAGATATCTGGGGAAGAAAGCCGGAGGCACTCCGCAAGACAGTGACCTGGAGCAATGAGATCAAGCGTGCCGTGGTAGAGAAGGATCCGACCGAAAAAGGCGACCGTATGCTCTTAAACTTTGGTCATACGCTGGGACACGCGATAGAGAAGCTGAAAAACTTTGAACTTCTGCACGGTGAATGTGTGGCACTCGGCGCGTTGGCAGCGATGAAGCTGTCAGAAAACCGCGGCATGATCAAGCCGGAGGAAACAAACCGATTTAAAAAAGCGCTGGGAGAATTCCATATCGGTACGCAGGTATTCGGACTTGAAAAGGATGCGATTGTGGCAGCGTCCAAGAGCGACAAGAAGATGGATTCCGGCATCATCAAATTTATTCTCCTTCATTCCATCGGCGACGCCTACGTGGATCGCACGGTAACCGAGGACGAGATGAAACAGGCACTCAATCAGGTGCTGGTATAATAGCAGGAAAGGAATCAGGTGCATGAACACGAAATTACGACAGTTCTTTATCTTTTTTATCGGGCTAGGAGTCAGTATCGGACTGGATCAGTTTACAAAACATCTGGCAGTTGTCCATCTGAAGGGGCAGAAGCCATTTGTGCTCATTAAGGGTGTGTTTGAATTTTATTATTCTGAAAATCGCGGCGCTGCTTTTGGAATGCTGCAGGGACGCCAGGGATTCTTCTTCCTGATCGCAGCGGCAGTCATTCTGGCAGTTTTATGGGCGGTATACCGGATGCCGGATGGAAAGCGGTATCTGCCGCTGATGTGCAGCTTATTTCTGCTCGTATCAGGTGCAGTTGGCAATATGATCGACCGCATGACTCAGAAATATGTGGTGGATTTCCTGTATTTTAAGCTGATTGATTTTCCGATTTTTAATGTGGCAGATTGCTATGTGGTGATCGCGACCTTCTCGCTGATTCTCCTTTTTTTCTTCTTCTATTCGGATGAGGAACTGGAATTTCTCTCTTTTAAAGGCATGAAAAAGGAGTCAGAGTGATGATACAGGAATATCTGGTTCCAGAAGAGGCAGCTGGAACCCGCATCGATAAATTTCTGGCGGACGCCTGCCCGGCTCTGTCCCGTTCCTTTTTGCAGAAACTTCTGAAAGAGGGCAGCGTTACAGCAGACGGAAAGGCGGTTAAAAGCAGTTTCAAGGTAAATGGCGGGGAAACGATCGCCTTTGAAGTTCCGGAACCGCAGGAGGCGGCGATAGAGGCGGAAAATATCCCGTTGGATATTTTGTATGAAGATTCGGATGTGATTTTAGTCAATAAGCCGAAGGGGATGGTTGTCCATCCAGCAGCAGGGCATTATACCGGGACTCTGGTCAATGCGCTGATGTATCATTGCAAGGATCAGCTCTCCGGCATCAACGGAGTCATGCGTCCGGGGATTGTCCACCGGATCGATATGAACACAACCGGCGTGCTGGTAGTATGCAAGAATGATTTCGCCCACAATTCTCTCGCAGAACAGCTCAAGGTGCATTCGATTACCCGCGTGTATTATGCCATCGTATTTGGCAATCTGCGCGAGGATGAGGGCACTGTCCATGCGGCGATTGGACGCCATCCGACGGATCGCAAAAAAATGAGCATCCACTCTAAGCAGGGGCGCGACGCAATCACGCATTACCGCGTCCTGAAACGCTTCGGGGCATATACATTTATCGAGTGCCGCCTGGAGACGGGACGCACACACCAGATCCGCGTCCATATGGCAAGCATCGGTCATCCGCTTCTGGGCGATGAGGTGTACGGTCCGGCGCGGCAGCCATTTTCACTGGAAGGGCAGACCCTGCATGCAGGAGTCTTAGGCTTTATCCATCCGCGGACCGGGGAGTATGTGGAGTTTTCTGCGCCGCTGCCAGCGTATTTTGAAGAACTGCTGGAGAAGCTGCGGAAAAAAGCTGGAAAGTAAAAGCAGCGTGAATAGTAAGATTGTTCAGATTTGTATACACATTCTTTTCAGATAGTTTATTTCTGCGTTGCCAAGAAATACCTTTTATTCCGAAATAATAATGACTTTTCAGATAGCTTGTGTTATAATAAAGGCAGAACTTGAAAGGAGTTGAGGGAGACATGAAACGGAATTTAGTAATTACAATCGGTCGCGAATGCGGCAGCTCCGGAAGAGCAATTGGACGAAAACTGGCGGAATCATTGGGAATCAAGTGCTACGATAAAGAGCTTCTTGCACTGGCAGCGAAGAATAGTGGTCTCTGTGAAGAGCTTTTTAAGACGCATGATGAGAAACCAACCAACAGTTTCTTATATTCACTGGTAATGGACACATATTCGATGGGTTACAATACATCGGCTTATATGGATATGCCGATCAACCACAAGATTTTCCTGGCACAGTTTGACACGATCAAGAAACTGGCAGATGAAGAATCCTGTGTCATTGTAGGACGGTGTGCGGACTATGCGCTGGCAGATTATCCGAACGTAGTGTCTGTTTTCATCTGTGCAGATGAGGAAGTGAAGATTCAGGAATTGATGAAACGTCACAATATTACCCGCGATAAGGCAAAAGATGTGATGATCAAGACCGATAAGCAGCGTTCTGGTTATTATAACTATTATTCCAGCAAACGCTGGGGCAGCTCCAAGAGCTATAACCTCTGCATCAACAGCAGTGTCGTAGGCATCGACGGTGCCGTAGAAATTATTAAGGAATTCGCCAAAAAGAAACAAGAATTTCTTAAGATAAACGAGAACGCATAAAAGTATAATTAAAACCGGTGTGTTTGAATTTCTGGTGAAGAATCAGAAAGGACGCACCGGTTTTTTGCGCCTGGATGTTTTGAAGATGAGATTGCGTTGGGGTATAAAAACAAAATAGTTACTTAAGATTTTGAATGTAGATACATGAAGAAAATGATGATGAAAGAAAGACATTCTTATATAATCCGAATGGCGCTCATGGCGGCATCGGGTATTTTATTGTGCGGGATTGCCGAAGCAGTGCGCCCGGAGGTGGATTTATCAGTCGGTGTGCCTGCTGATAAAGTTGTGATTGCAGATGGAATTTTAGACCAGGAGACACAAAATGATACAGACGAATCCTTCTGCGACCGTCTGATGAAGAAAATGGTACACCCGATTCACATGGCATCCCGATTTTTAAATGGTCTGGGGGCAGACTCAGAAGAATATGTTCCGTCGGAAACGGAGTATAACCTGATGGCGCTCCGGACGGAAGAGAGCGCTGTTGATCTGTCTGATCCATTGGCGGCATTTGAGTCTCTTCCATGGTATAAACTTGCAAAACGATTCCGGAGTATGGGGACAGAAGATACCTGGGGCGCGAAGATGTACGAAGCGCTTGGAACGCGGGATGCACAGTGGATATCGGAGATCTACGGGTGGATCCAGACGACACCGCTTACGGCTTCCCAGAAAATGGGGCTGCCAGCTGCACAGGTACTCGGCAGCTATGATCCCTCCAATCCAGAGCATAACGCGCAGGATCCGGCGAGCTGGGTAGTTCCAACTTGGAAAAATATCCGTTTCCAGATATGCGACGGAGACGGAAGGCCGACGTCCCTCGCATCCAATGCGACCGATATTTTGTCCATGGCAAATGTATATACATACAGCCTTGACTGGAAAAATACAGACCTGTTCAATACCTATATCAATCAGCTCTGGACCAGTTCCCACCAGTACCACGTGAGCATTAGCAATGTGTATTACTGTGAGGGCTGTACAGAACTGCCGGACGAGCCGGCAACAGAGGAAACAGCAGATGACGATGTGGAGAGCGGCAGTGCAGCAGGAGAGGCATCCTCGGAGGCTTTAGATGCCCAGGGCGCAGGAGACAGTCAGACAGCGGCAGAGGAGCCGTTAACGGAGAGCGAGGCGGCATCCACAGCAAATAATTATGTCAAACCGGCACAGGGACCGGGGGCTTCCACACAGGAGCAGGCAGCCGAATCAAAAGCGGCTGCGTCCCCGTCAGAGGCGACGTTCAGTGCGGAGAGCGCTGCGGCAGTTACATTAAATGAAAACGGAAAATATTGCCCGGGACATGTTGATCTGACCATTACCGTTAAGACAACCGGTCTGAAAGAGAAGCATAATCTGTTTGCACTCGATGGAACGGGAAATCAGGCTGTCGGGAACTGGCAGGGTTGGACGGAAGAAAAACAGACAGCCGCCCAGACACTCGCTGCTCAGGATTGGCAGGGAATGTACGGGCTTGCCAGTTCAGAGTTTGCACTCGGGAATCCGCTGACACCGGCAGAAATTGCGTCTTACCTGGATTTACTTCCAGAGGATTTATCACCGGAGCGGCGTGCCGTTATCACATGCGCGCTCAATTCCGTTGGCAAGATTCCATATTATTATGGAGGAAAACCGAGTACAGCAGGACTTTCCGGCAATCATTTTGCCAGCGTGACAAGCCCGGATTACAAGGGACGGATTTTGTCAGGGCTTGACTGTTCTGGATGGGTCAACTGGGTATACTGGACCGCGCTTGGCAATAGAATGGGTGCCGCCAGCACCTACGAGATTGTGCGGACAGGACGGGCGATCAACAGCGCAGAGCTTCAGCCGGGCGACTTGCTTGTCCAGCTTGGCGGTGATTCGCACGTTGTAATGTTTTTAGGCTGGAACGCAGACGGAACCATACTGGGCGTACATGAATCCGGCAGTGCAAGCAATGTAACGGTCGGAAAGGTTCATGCGGTCTGGCCGTATTACCGGGCGTTTTTGGATTAAGAAGTGAATAAAGAATAAAATGAATATGAATTAGTCATAAGGGATTTTGAGCTGGATGGATGTTGCCTTTGTTTTTTGCTGGAGTGTTTGCTGGTAAATGGTAAAGGCGGCATCCATCCATTTTGTGTTTAGGTTTGTTTTTATGCTGAAATACGATATTGAATAATTCGTAAAAAGATTTATTTACAAATAAAGGGAAACATGGTATGATAGGAAGATGGACATAACTATTCGTGAAAGCCTACTTTATCGAATAGTTTGAAATATAAATATGTGTATGCACTTAATCTATTTGCTAAACTATTCATTCGTTATATTTGAAAGGATGTTCTCATGAAACTTCAACGTCTTCTAAGTTTAACCCGCCAGGCGGTTGATGACTATCGTCTGATTCAATCCGGCGATAAAATAGCTATCGGTATTTCTGGCGGTAAAGACAGCCTGACACTTTTATATGCTTTACAGGGGCTTCGCCGGTTTTACCCGGAACCATTTGAACTTTGTGCTATTACAGTTGATCTGGGCTTTCAGGCACTTTCTCCGGAGGTTTCGAACCGGTTGTCGCCGACGCTTTCATCGGATGCGGCTGCATTTGATTTAAAACCGGTTCAGGAGCTTTGTGATGAATTAAACGTGCCCTACACGGTCGTCCCGACGGAAATCGGCAAGATTCTCTTTGAAACCCGTCAGGAATCCAATCCATGTGCGCTCTGTGCCAAGATGCGAAAAGGCGCTTTAAATGAAGCGGCACTGAAACTTGGCTGTAATAAAATCGCCTATGCACATCACCGTGACGATCTGATCGAAACCATGCTTTTATCCTTAATTTATGAGGGGCGTTTCTATTCCTTCTCGCCGAAAACCCATTTGGACAAAACGGGATTGACGCTGATCCGCCCGCTGATGTATGTCCAGGAAGCCGATGTGATCGGATTTAAAAACAAATATCATCTTCCTGTCTGTAAAAATCCATGTCCCGTAGATGGAAAAACAAAACGCGAGTATGTGAAACAATTAACAAGGAAACTCAACCATGATTCACCGGGGGTAAAGGATCGCTTTTTCCATGCGATTATTGATGGAAACAATCCCGGATGGCCGGAACGGACCGATCGACACCTGAAAAATTTGATACATTCGGACCTTTCATCATCACCAAAGGAGGAATTGTGATATGGCTGCACTCTCCTACCACGAACAGGAAGACATCGAAAATACAAAACGAATCCGAGGCATTCTGAAAGAGCTGCCACCGTTCTGTACCGATTTCTTCCGCGGTATTGAACCACGTACATCGGCGCGCACCCGGCTTGCGTATGCCTATGATTTAAAGACATTTTTTGATTTCCTGAAACAAGCAAATCCAGAGCTTAAATCAAAGAAGCTGCGCGATTTGCCGCTCTCTCTTCTGGATGAAATCAAATTGATGGATCTGGAAGAATATATGGAGTATCTGAAATGTTATTCGACCGAAAAACGTGAGGATCTGATGAATACAGAGCGTGGTATCATGCGGAAAGTCTCGACGGTTAAGAGCTTTTACAACTACTTTTACCGGACCGAGCGGATTCAGAATAACCCCGCTTCTCTTCTGCAGCTTCCCAAGATTCATGAAAAAGAAATTATACGCCTCGATGTTGACGAGGTGGCGCGTTTCCTGGATGAGGTTGAGGATGGCGAATGTCTGACCGAAAAACAGAAAGCCTACCATGCAAAGACCAAGCTGCGAGATCTGGCGATGATGACGCTTCTGCTTGGTACGGGGCTTCGTGTATCAGAATGTGTCGGACTGAATATCAACGATGTTGATTTCCGAAACGGTGGTCTTAGGATTCATCGAAAAGGCGGAAAGGAAGTCATCGTATATTTTGGTGCCGAGGTAGAATATGCGCTTCAGGACTATCTCAGCGAGCGTGAACATATTGTCCCAGAGGAAGGCAGCGAAGAAGCACTCTTCCTCTCCATGCAGCGTAAGCGCATTAACGTACGCAGTGTGGAAAAAATGGTCAAAAAATACGCACAGCTCGTCACACCGCTAAAAAAGATCACGCCACATAAGCTCCGCAGCACCTACGGCACTAATCTGTACCGTGAAACCGGCGATATTTACCTCGTCGCGGATGTTTTGGGACACAGTGATGTCAATACGACGAAGAAGCATTATGCGGCGCTGGAGGATGAACGGCGGCGAAGCGCAAGGAATAAGGTGCAGCTGAGAGAAAAAGAGTAAAGGGCAAAAAAGGCAAAAAGTAAAAAAAATTTTTAGGTAAAAAAGGCTAATTTCGTACTTTATTTCCGTGTAAAGTGAAAATAGTATTTTGCTAAAATAAAGTTTAAAATTCATATTTGCCAAGTAAAAACCGATGACCTCGACTGCTTATAGTCTATGCCATCGGTTTTCCTAGTTCAAGCACTCTCACTCTGCTTCATCTGTGTCTCAATAACTTCGTCTAAGTTGGCTGCTGTAGTTTGTTCACTCATAGCCTTCTGCCTCTAATAATAAACACTGCAAAGGTTTAAAATATCCTGCAACAGATCATACTCCATCTTTGTCTTATCATTCATTTGATAATTTATCAGAGCCTTTTGCGAGTACATCGCATCTACGCTTTGCGTTTTCGTTGAAAATTCCATCAAAGTATCCGGGCCAATGCCCAAACTGGTAAAAATTTTATTCAAATGCTTATCGAATGAGCTTTTACTATCTATCTCGCCATTTAAAATTTTATCTAAAGTAGGTCGATAAATTTCTGTCTTTTTGCAGAACGATACCTTAGAGAATCCATTGCCACTGATGTAGTCCTTTAATTTTATTCCTGTCAGTTTTCTCATTTCAAAAAGTTCATCAAAACGCACTCTCTATCTCTCCCAGTAACAAATTGTCAATAGTTTTTTAATCACTTTTCTTAAAAAGGCAAAAAATAGAACGTATAGTAAACGCTATGGTGCGTTGACAACGTATAGATTATTTCCATACGCTCTATCTCTCATTTCGTAAACGTTCCATAGCAAGTACCTTGCCAGCCCAAAGTGCTGCAACATGGTTTTGCAAGCAATAATCCGCAACGTTCGCTCCTCCAGTATTCACCTGTAATCTCCATACCGCCATCTTCTCATCTCCCCGCTTTCTTCTTTAGTGCTTATCCACCTTCCGCTTCGGGAACCATCCTTTTGCCACTCTTTTTTCCTGTTCTTTCAGTTCCTTAATGCTCCAAAAGCAACTGACGCCCAAAACACCCAGGGAAACCGACAAAAGTATTTCCTGCATTCTTACGGATAGAATCATACACAAAATGCCCACCAGCAAAAATACCGGCCAACAGCGGCTTCCAAAGTAATACTCCGCATATATAACAATAGGATGGAACAATCCAATCAGAAAAAAGGTAAGCACACCAATCAATATCCCACTAAAATTCATCATAACTCCTTGTCCTTTTCCTTATACAAACAGCACATTATCGCAGACCGACGCAACTTATCTTCTGCGTGCAACAGTCGCCCTCAACAGCATATCCAATATGCGCAAAGAAGAAGTATTGCAATATAGAACTACAACCTTCCTCTTCCATATTTTTTAAATATCTGACACATTTTTACGGATTGCATTTTTTACACGGATCATAACCTGCAGCAATCAGCGCATCCCTACTCTCTGATGAGGATTTTTTATTGCTCTCCTTCATCTGTTTGACCGATGAACAGGACGGCCGATGAAAATTCTTTGTATTGGTATTGAGGATATAGGATTCCGTGTTGGTCTGCTGAGAAGCTGCCTGCGTAACAGCCTGTGTGGCCTGCTCTGTTTCTGCCGTCTTGTTTGTTCCAGAAGCCGAGCTGTCCCCCGTCGCATAATTGATGTTAAAGGTCGCTTTATCCATTTTGAGGGATGTAAAGTGACCTTCTCTTAGTCAAATATAATGCCGTTCCTTTCTTCGCAAACTTTTACAGAAAGTACAAGCATCCATGTTTCGTTTTTGATAAAGAATCCGTTGCTTTGGTGAGCACTTATAATCGTGTGCACACACTGGGCATGTCCAACAAACAGGTGTTATGCAATTATCCAAAATCTGATCAGGATCACATAACAAATAGTTATCCAAATGGTTCCACTCATTCATTAAATCCGGATGCAATACGGCAAAGGAATTAACACCCGGAAGAACTTCTTTCATTGAACAATACACACAATCCACGTTTCCCGTTGCCATATCTCGAATAGAACTTATATATTCGCCACCACAATCAGGGCATTTCCAGAGTGCTCGGTAACATGAATTATTTAAATAATGTGACATTGGTTCTTCATTATTAGAAGACCATCGCGACATTAATTCTGGATTCGTTAACTTGAATTGACATAAACTTTTTCTTAAAATCACCTCCTCGTCTACTTCCTTTCACACTATCACCTCCAGAATCACACGCGCTCAAATGACAGATATCTCGTTCCCTGAAACGTAAGTTTCCCAATGTCGCCTTCCGCCAGCATTCCATATTCTCTGCCAGAAACCGACAGTTCCATCCGGTCACCGCTCTCTACCTGAAACGTGACATAGTAGCTGGTACTTGAAGTCGAATGGTAGCCATGAGTTCCAGACAGGTCACCCGCATTTGCATGGCTATGATGTGTGATATTTTCACGCTTTGCGACGATGGTTGCACTCACCGACAAACGCGGTGACTGATTGTTTTTATGCCATGTTCCGATTCCTGTCACAAACTGGAAGATGATCATGCCAAAAACCATTACGAAGATAATCGGAAACATAAACTCAAACAGCATAAACATATAGCTCACCTCTTCTTCATCTTTCGTCCAATGATTACTCTGAGCACAAAACATACGACAATCACGAAAAGCGAGGCAGCGATATACAGTAATGCTTCTGTATACCACGGTGCAGAATACGATTCGTATAGTTTCGGAAAGCGCTTATACCCATAGAAATCCATACCCGTTTTAATCACAATTATGTAGAAACTCGCATAGATAATATATTTTAATAAATCGTATAGTCCATCGTCTCCGCGATATTCTGTTTTAACCTTTTAGCATCGGCAAACTGGAATTTTCAAATTAGTCTTTGCAAATAACCTTTGAATCTTCACCATCAATTACAATTCCCTGACGGTTGTTAATTGGGCATAGATTCAAATCCGAAAACTCAGTCATTATTTTCTCGGTAACTTTCTTAAATGGTGCTGTAAGATAATGCGGAAGAACATAGAAATCAATCAAATCAATCCCTGCATCATCTTCTTGTGAGTAGTCCTCCGGCTTTTCATCCATTTGCTCGATATATTGGATGCTTGGAGCGCATATAATTGCGCCTGCCGACTCGCCGATCATCAATTTTCCATTTGCCAATTCCTTTTTCAGCAGTCCATCAGTTCCCGTTTTACGGAGCTGGTCCATAAGAAAGAAAGAATTTCCGCCGGTAAAATATATCACATCTGCTTCTTCAAAAACAGACTGTATCGTTGAATAAGCCTCCGTTGAAATATCAATTTCAGTTACGATTGCTCCCAACTTTTTGAATAATTTTCGAGCCGAGCCGACATAACCGGTGTAGCCTTCACGCAGTGAAGCTGTTGGAATAAATGCGACTTTCTTATTTTCAATTTCTTCCTTTATCAGACTTCCTACACTTGAAAAGTGCGAACATAAAAATAGTTTCATCAATATTCTCCTTTATAAATCCCGACTTGTTACTCACATTATATCATATTTTTTCTTCAGTTACATCCACCAAATTTTAGTACACTGCCATTCGGCTTGCTTCTGTAACCGGCATCCGTTTAATCTTCTCCTGCATTTCTTCCTCGGTTGTAGTAGATTCCTGCCAGCCTCTGTTCACGATCATTTTTCTGGATCTTCTGTTGGTTCTGGAAGTCTCCGGCTGCTTTTCCTATAACGGTATGGGTTTCCGTCTGAAACTTCCGTTCCGGATTTTTCTTTGTGGATACAGAAAGCTCTTTTCCATTAATAGAACCGTTTATAACAACATATCTTTCACGCATTTACTCCGATAGTCACTCGGCGATATTTTGTATCTTTCTTTAAATGTTCGGTTAAACGTTCTTTGACTTTCAAATCCACTATCCAGTAGGAATCCGAATCACCAATGCTCAGATTTTACTTGAAACAACAACTTATTCCATCAATGAGATTTCTAAGATTGTCGGGTATGATAACCAGCTTTATTTCAGCCGACTCTTCCACAAGCTAAAAGGATATTCACCTAGAGAATACCAAAAGATAAGAAATAAGTTCTGAAAACCATAATATTATAAAAATCCAATTTATTTAAAAAGAGGATTAAAAATGTTACATTCCTAGTTTTCTTATCACAAGTTGCTTCTAATACATGATTCCCCTTAAATAAAAGATAATATAAAAAGGTCACTTTACCCATTTTGAGGGATGTAAAGTGACCTTCTCTTAGTCAAATATAATGCCGTTCCTTTCTTCGCAAACTTTTACAGAAAGTACAAGCATCCATGTTTCGTTTTTGATAAAGAATCCGTTGCTTTGGTGAGCACTTATAATCGTGTGTACACACTGGCATCGAATTCGATGCAGAAGAATAGCGCCTCACTTTGGCAAAGCAGGGCGCTATTCTCTGTTACAGGAAAAATTAGGTTATTCTCCCATGATCTGAACCGTATATTTTCTTATCTTCAGTCCATCGAACTCCACAAAATAAATATCCTGGGCACTTCCGCCCGCTGTTTTTCCATCTATTACCGGAAGCACACAATGATTTCCGCAAAGCATTGACTTCAAATGTCCCGGGGCATTTCCGCTGCAGGTTCCATAGCTTGGAAGCATATGGGTATGCACGTAATCTCCGTCTGTTGGTATCAACCGTTCCAGCGTCAGTTCAATGTCCTTTTCCACACAGGGAAGGCTTTCATTTATCATAATCGCCGTAGTCGTGTGCATGGATATGACAAAAACAACTCCCGCTGTGATTCCGCTGGCAGCCACGTCCTTTTGCACCTGATCTGTGATTTTTACCATTTCAAATTCCTGTCTGCTGGCAATTTCATGCGTATAAGATTTAATAATCATAGCCTCTTCCTTTCATTCCCAGAAACACTTCCGCATTCTCTCCCAGGATTTTTTTCAGCACATCTGGACGAAGATTTAGTTTTTCCAGACCGTCCTTTGTTCTGACCTGGCGAAATCTGGGGAGGTTGGATCCATACATCACCTTATCCATCAGATTATTCTGCAGCCATCCCGGAGCCATATTTTTCAAGAAAATCTGTTCATAATAGTTTTTGGGGCTGTCCATAAATACCGTCGCCGTATCTGTATAAACATTGGGATACTTTAACAACAGCATGCACAGCTCATCCACCCAGGGCCATCCCAGATGCGACAGGCAGAACCGAAGCGTCGGATATTCCACGGCGATATCTTCAAACAAAATCGGACGTGTATATTTTGACGGGGAATCCGGTTCCCAGCTGAAGCCGCTGTGAAACAGTACCGACTTGTCATACTTTGTGCACAGATCTAATAACGGTTTTAACCGTCTGTCATCCGGATACATATTTAAATGGGATAAATTCAGCTTCAGACCCATCAAATTCAGCTTTTCAAACGCGTCCTTCAGTTTTTCTGCCGCACATTCCTCTCGCGGATCGACACTGGCAAAGCCGATAAAGCGTTCCGGAAACAATTCTACGATCCTCTTTACTTCTTCGTTTGACACAATCGGCTGTCCCATCGATGCAGAATAATCTTCCGCAAGAATTACCGCCCGATCCACTCCGGCATGATCCATCACAGCCATGACCTGCTCCATGGGCACAGGAGATGATTTGTACAGGCCAAACGCCTTCTTTCTGAAATTCACCCTGTCCGAATCTGTACAGATCGGACCAAATAACACCGGGTGTACATGTACATCAATAATCACGAAACGACAACTCCTTTCTCTCCAAAGCTTCCTTTACACATGATAAGGTTCAAATATACTGACAATCTCAGCAGCCTTTTTCGCGCCGGAAAGCATACATTCCGGTATGCTCCTGCCCCGAAGAACTCCGCTCATAAAGCCGGCGCCATAGGAATCTCCCGCGCCTACGGTATTCACCAGCTTCGGTGCCGGTATGCACGGCTGTCGATAAAACTCTGTTCCGTCAAAAGCCAGAGAGCCTCCTTCCCCAAACGTGGCAAGCAGCACCTCGGCTCCCATGGAACAGCCCATCCGCAAAAGCTCTCTTACCTCCTCGGTCTCCTCTTCAAATGAAAAAATACCATAATTGATATTTTTTAGAATGGTCGGAACATCCTCATGCCGATACCGCTTAGAAAAATCAAAATAGATCTTCGTTCCCTTGCTTCTCATGTCCTTCAGCAATCCTGTCACATTCCACGAAAGATCGGTATGAATGTAATCCTGTGTCCGGATAAAATCCATATCCTCTCCCGTTGGCTGATATGGAATCATGACTCCTTTTTCCGCCCTGTGATGCACCCGGTCTCTGCCATTTAACAGCATCTCTATCACTGCCGTCTGTCCCCCGGGAACAATGGTAACATGTCCGGTATCTACCTTCCTTTTCTGACACGCTTCCAGCATAGACTGTCCATAGGCATCATCTCCAATCGCCGTCACCACGGACGGTACAAGCTCGGGAACCAAATCCATCAGATTAAACATCAGATCGATTCCATTGCCTGTCGGGTAACTGATATTTAAGTTTTTGTATACATCAATGCAGGTGAATCCTACCGCTGCAAACCGCATAGCTGTTCCTCCCTCTGTTTATCTTCGTCACTGCATATACATTTTTAAATTCCGTACATTTTTCTTATCATGTTCAAACGGATTAAAATAATATGCGGCATCTGCTCCAAGCATTCCGGCATACGCTGCAAAATTCAGCGCCTGCCCCCCAGGAAACATGGTTTTTAAATGGATGTACTTATCACATACATTGTCCCCAATCCCTATTACCTTCATTTCCTCAGCTTCTTTAGTCGAATTCCTCTTCAATCGATTGATTATATATCATTATATAATGTTATGATATCATATTAGCGCTTCTGGATCATTTTGTCAATAGGATTTTATAAGAAAACAAGAAAAAAATGCGGCCACATTGAGCCTGCGCTCAACATGTCTGCATCATTCCTTTTTCAAATGAAGCGATTTGAAAATGTACTTTATTCTGTTTCGAAATAAAGTACATTCTGAAATAAAGTGCATTTTGAAATTTTTGTACTTTATGCTATAATCCTTGTATCTAAGCCATTTATTAACCACTAACTATAAAGTACAAAATTTTTTACTTTTGAAAAAGGCTAATTTCGTACTTTATTAAAAAAGCAAAAAAGGCATCATACAAAAATTTTAAAAGTTGAACACTTGAATTTCTCACAGTTTTCACAGAAAGGAAATGTTTATGATAAAAGGAACCTTATATGGCGTAGGAGTAGGTCCGGGCGATCCGCGGCTCATGACATATCTGGCAGTTGACACGATTCAGAAGTGCCCGGTGATTGCGGTACCGGCGGATGGAAAGGAAAATGCAGTTTCCTATAAAATTGCCAGTGGGATCGTGGAAAATCTGGATGAAAAGGAATGCTTAAACCTCACTACTCCGATGACAAAAGATAAAGCTGTTTTAAATGCAGCATACCAGGCTGCCTCGAATCAGATTATAGAGCAGCTGGAACAGGGGAAGGATGTTGCCTGCCTCACGCTCGGAGATCCGACGATTTACAGTACCTATATTTATATCCATCGGATTGTAAAAGCACATGGTTATGCAACTGAAATCATTAATGGCATTCCGTCCTTCTGCGCGGTCAGCGCCAAGCTTCAGGACAGTCTTGTTGACCGCTCAGAACAGCTTCATATTATTCCGTCCACTTATGATATTGAGGCGGCGCTGGAACTTCCAGGTACCAAGGTTCTGATGAAAGCAGCTTCCAAGATGCCGCTTGTCAAGGCGACCCTGAAAGAAAAGCATATGACAGGTACCATGATCGAAAATTGTGGTATGCCAGAGGAGCATATTTATCATAAAATTGATGAAATTCCAGATCGGGCAAGTTATTATTCGATTATTGTCGTGAAGGAAGGGAACCATGATTGAATTAAAGCATCTGACAAAAAAATACGATCATTTTCTGGCGGTCGAGGATCTGAACCTGAAAATTGGGACAGGCGAGTTCTTCGGGCTTTTGGGACCGAATGGTGCCGGAAAAACGACCACCATCGGAATGCTCTCCACTCTCCTGCTTCCGACTTCGGGTGAAATCTGGATCAACGGAGAGCTGCTGACCCGTCAGAAAAACCAGCTGAAACAAAAACTCAGTGTCGTTACGCAGGAATACTCGATGCGCCAGGATATGACGATGAACGAGATTATGGAATATCAGGGACGTCTTTATTATATGCCGATCAAAAAGATTCGGGAGCGGTCAGAGGAATTGCTGGAATTCTGCGGGTTGATCGATTATCGGAAGAGAACCGTCCGAAAGCTTTCCGGAGGCATGAAGCGGAAGCTGATGGTCTGCCGGGCACTTTTAACGGAACCGGAAATCCTTCTTCTGGATGAACCGACTGCAGGGATGGATGCATTTGTCCGCCGTCAGATGTGGAATCTTCTGAAAAAGCTAAATCAGCAAAAGCTTACCATTCTTCTGACAACGCATTATATGGAAGAAGCAGAAACGCTTTGTGACCGTGTCGGCTTTATGTGCGGTGGACGTCTGGAGGAAACAGATGCTCCGGGGCATATGATAGAGACGCTGGGGCGGTATGCGGTTGATGAGACTTCACCAGATGGGCTGAAATCACACTATTTTCATGGAAAGGAGGAGGCAATTCAGTATTTGTCCGCGTCAGAACAGGAAACAGCGCTTCGCAGTACGACATTGGAAGATGTATTTCTGGAGACAATCGGGCAGCAGCTGGAATGCCGGTAAAAATGGGTATTCTTACTGTGTTATGGGAAAAATGGGTAGAATTCCGGCGGGATTTTTATAAAATCACGCTGGCTGCCATGATTGCTCCTCTTTTATATATTCTGGTGTTTGGTCTTGGAATCCAGACCATGTCGCACGGACAATCGTATCTGAACTTTCTGATTCCGGGAGTGGTTGCCCTGACGACCATGAATGGCAGTTTCAATGCTATCGCCCAGAATTTAAACGTCCAGAGATTGTACGAAAAAGCATTTGACCAGGTCATCATCTCTCCTACCCCGCTGTGGCAGTTCATCGCGGGACAGATCATCGGCGGAAGTCTCCGGGGATTATATGCGGGAGCCGTGATTATTCTTCTGATTTTGCCGATCGGAACGGGGCTCTGTTTTAACGGCTGGTCGTTCCTTCTAATGTTTTTAAACGGATCTGTGTTTTCCACAATTGGAGTTGTGGTATCTTTTTATGCCAAAAACCATGCCGATGTGCCGCGCTTTTCGAATTACGTGATTATGCCGATGGCATATCTGTGCAATACATTCTTTTCAGCCCGGAGTATGCCGGATGGTCTGCGCCAGGTGATTGAATATCTGCCGTTATCGCAGACCAGTGCGGCGCTTCGCAGCATCGCCAATCATGAGGCATTTTCTTATACAACGATTGGGATCCTGCTTCTGTATTTGGCGTGTTTTTCGGTTGCTGCGTCCTGGTTTCTGTATAAGAAAAAGAATTTATAAACACAGGGTAAGGAGTTTTCTGTCTATGAAAAAAATAGGTTTCATTCTTCTGGGAATCATTTGTATCTTATTTAGCAGCCGGTGGACGTTGACGGCGCAGGCAGATGCTGGAACGCTGCTTTCCCTGGAGGATGGTGAATATGCCATCGAGGTAACGATGACTGGAGGAAGCGGAAAGGCTTCGATCCAAAGTCCTGCTCTTCTGACGGTGACAGATGGAACGGCATACATATCCATCACATGGAGCAGTTCCAATTATGATTACATGGTGGTAGATAATAGAAAATACGAGAATGAAAGTGCCAAGGACGCAAATTCTCATTTTACGATCCCTGTTTTGGATCTGACAAAAGAACTTACAGTCAGGGCGGATACACTGGCGATGGGAACGCCTCATGAAATCGAATATACCCTTCAATTCAATACTACGTCGATTGCGTCTAAGAGCACACTTCCGCAGGAAGGGGCGAAACGTGTGCTGATGATGGCAGCCGTTATTATTATCGGTGGCGGGATTCTGAATCATATCGTAAATGAACGCCGGAAGCGGGATTATACGGGGAAACGCCGGACTTAAATTAAAAGGGATTCGTAACTGTTCAGTACCTTCACAGTCACGCGCAGTAAATGCGCAGACCTACTGAACAGTTACAGGGATTCTTCTTTAAAAACCAGATTCGGGAGCATCCCCTTTCAATGCTTTTATCTTATTTATTATTCAGCCTGCTTTTGTACATAAAACAGGCGAGAATCAAAGTCGCAGCTCTCTCTTCTACCATCCATATACTGTCCGGAAGAGGCGTCACTGGTAATCAGTCCTAAATTCATCAGTTCGTCACCATAGTGGGTGCTTACGGCACTTTCATGTCCTTCTGTATATTCCGTGACATTGTAAAGATCGGATTCTTCCAGTCCCTGTAAATACAGCCGCGTAAACGGACCATTGGCTACATTCAGTGTCCGGTACCAGCCGACCAGGGCTTCTGTGCGGTCTTCACTGACTACCATCCAGGCAGTGATATTGTTTTCAAACGGACTGGAAAGTCTGTAAAAAGTACCATACTGAATCAGGGACCGGTGCTGTTTCATAAAGGCGGTCTGAATTTTTAATTCAGATAGCTCATCTTCTCCGAGCTGTGCCAGATCCAGTTCATAGCCGAAAGTTCCGAAGAACGCGGTATTGGCACGTGTCCAAAGCGGTGTCTGACGATGAAGCTGATGGTTCGGAGAAGCAGATACATGGGATCCCATCGAGCTGATCGGGTAACCATAGGAAGTACCGTATTGAATCCGCAGGCGTTCAATCGCATCTGTATTATCACTGAGCCATCCCTGCGGTGCGTAATACAGCATACCTGCATCAAAACGCGCTCCGCCGCTGGCGCACGATTCGAACAGAATGTCCGGAAAGCGTGTTGTCAGCCGCTCATACATCTGATAAACACCCAGAATATAGCGGTGAAATACTTCTCCCTGCTGTCTGGCGGAAACTCCTCTGCTCCATACATCACTGAGACTTCGGTTCATATCCCACTTGATATAGGAAATGGAGGCGCCTTCCAGAATCGATGCAATCTTTTCATAGATGTAATCAAGGATCTCCTGCCGGGAAAAATCCAATACATACTGGTAACGTCCGTGACAAGGCGTTCGCCCTGGAACCTGGAGGATCCAATCAGGATGCGTGCGGAATAAATCGGAATCGGCATTTACCATCTCCGGTTCGATCCAGAGACCAAACTTCATGCCAAGCGCTTCTATCTTCTGTGCCAGTCCGGAAAGACCGTTTGGCAGACGGTCACGGTTTGCCTCCCAGTCGCCCAGTCCGGCTTTTGAGCTGCTTCTGGCACCAAACCAGCCGTCATCTAAAACAAACAGCTCTATGCCGCATTTCTGCGCTCTGGAAGCCAGCTGTAGAAGTTTTTCTTCGGTAAAATTGAAGTAAGTTGCCTCCCAGTTATTGATCAGGATTGGGCGCTCGCGATCACGCCAGTACCCCCTTGCCAGTCGGCGCCGATACAGCCGGTGAAAAGTCTGGCTCATGTCGTTAAGTCCCTGAGAGGAGTAAACAAGCACTGCCTCCGGAGTCTGGAAGGTTTCACCAGGGTTCAGCTCCCAGCTAAAGCCAAACGGATTAATTCCTATCATAAGACGGGTGGTTCCATGTGACTCCACTTCTGCCTGAGCCAGAAAATTACCGCTGTAAATCAAGCTGCAGCCAATGGCTTCTCCCTGAAATTCGTCAGCCGAAGGGCGTTTTAAAATAATGAACGGATTCTGCTCATGGGAAGAATGTCCCCGGGTGCTGTCAATCGCCTGAATGCCATACTCAAGCCTGCGTGTGTGGAGTGCGCGCTCTCTCGCCCATGCCCCAGAAAACTGCATCCACTCATAATCGTGGTCAGGAAGATCCAGGCAAAGACTCATCGCGGTCTGAACCTGTACAGAAATGTCTCCCTGATTGGAAATAGAAGCACTTCGGGCAATGACACCGCCCTCGACAAATATTGTATATAAAAGATGCAGCTCCAGATTAGTATGGGTATCTTTTAACGTAATAATAAGAGTTTCAGCTTCCCCGTCCTGTTCAGTATAAGTAGCAGGAAGTCCTGGCAGTTTTGGCTTTCCGGATGTAACCTGATATCCAGTAAATTGAAAATCTGAATAGGTACTTCCATCATTCTGGAGAATCTCTACTGCCGGATGACGGTAATCACCGCTTCCGTAAGTACCGTACTCCAGCTTAATATGTCCAAGTGAAAAGGTGCGATCGTTTTCATAGAGATAAGATGCCATGTCTCTGGGAGCTAATTCAAGAAGGTATGAGAAATCTTCCTTGTCACGAATCTTTTTCCCATAATACAGCTGTCCCATATGTCCGTTTGGAAGAACCATCATGATATAGCTGATGGTCTGGTTATATAAATGAAATATCTTCGATGATTCGTGATATACAATACTCATATCCTTATTTCCTCCTGTTCTTCTGTCGCTTGTCATTTAATCAGATATAGACTGCTTGCTAAACTTTATTCTACCAGAAAATAGATTAAATGAACAGACTACGGACAGGAATATGGAAAATTCTATAAATTTGATTCTGTCTCTGTTATCGGTTGTGTGTACGTGTATGTGAACGGTAACGATTTATTTATAATAACGAATGGTCAGGTAATGCCCTGCGTCAATATGGTCATCCGAAAGACTGTTCATCTGGCGCAGCTCCCGTACATACTCTTCAACTGACTCCTCCGAATCTGCACAATATGTCTGAGCAATGCTCCAGAGCGTATCTCCATCTTTCAGATGAATACTGGTATAGTACTTTTCCGGTCTAGTATCTGCTTCTTCCTCAGCCATCACATACATCAGACTCCGTCCAAAAAAGCCCGAAAGCAGCATGATGAAAACAACAGCTAAAACCATAACACCTTTTTTCAACGTATACATTTGCAATCTTCTCCTCTCGTGTTTTGTTGGAATCGTCTTTTTGTATTCAAATCTGTTCTTAAAGAATGAGAAGAGATTTGAATATTATAAAAATGTCAGGAACATCTGTTCTGTATAGCTACATTATACGATACGAACAAATGTTTGTCAATGGTTTCGAAAGAAAAAAGCAAACATTTGTTCGCAGCTTGCTACTGTTCACGCATACGTGCCCAGTAACGAAATTTTCCGTGTCTTCGCATTTAAATACGGCAAATTTCTGTTGCCACCACCTTTTCTTACGGTATTTTCGGTTTCAAAAGTGCCGTAAGAAAACGCGGCTCTGCTCGTAAGCAGCAGACACCTGCTCCCTATAAAAATCTAAATACTTTAGGTATATAGATTTTTATAGGGAATCATACATATTGCACAAAACTGCGCTGCTATTTCTGGCAAATATAACCACAAAAGTCGATGAAACTATTCGCGAAAGCATCCTTTCACGAATAGTTGATAGTTTCATTCCTATTTTTACTATCGAAATCATAATCTATGTATAACAATAATTATGTATAACATATATATAACATATCACAGAATCAGATTGACGCCCTTGTGGTTTCATGATAATCTATATACATAAAATAAAGTATGACGCAATTTGAAATTTCAGTTTAAATCGAACGTTATAAGACTTGGCGCATGATCTTTGCAAAACACTTCTTTGAAATCAGTTTGATAAGCAGCGTATTATATCGCGTAACTGTCTACATGAGTATGAACCGTTACCATCTCGCAGCAAGAATGTCAGGGTATTAAACAAACAGGTAACTGTTCAGTACCTTCACAGTCACACGCAAAAATCCATTAAAAATTACCTACGGCAATGGGATTTTTGCCTGCTGACCCATGTTTTCGTACGGTCAGCGCAGTAAATGCGCAGACCTACTGAATAGTTGCATAAACAGTTACAAAAAAATAGATTGGAGAATATAGAATATGGGAGAAATTAAACAGGCAAACTTTCGAATCGATTCCGATACAGCGGATGCTTTCCGTGCATTTTGCGAACAAAAAGGAATGAACCAGGCCCAGGGCTTTGATCATGTGATGCAGGTGTTTGAGTTAAATCAAGCCAAATCCTCAATTCCGGGGAGAAGTGTCGAGATTGAGGAGTTTGAAACCATGGTTAAGTCCATCACCTCCGCATATCTGTATAGCTTGGAATTGAACCAGAATGCAGAAGCCAGAGCACGGGAGGAGTTCTCTTCTGAACTCCAGAGAAAAGAACTGCGCCTCACAGAGTTACAGAAAAAAGTAGAACAACTTCAAGCAGAAAAGAAAAAAATGGATGCGGAGTTCGCTTTGCTGACCAAGCAGGAACAGACACTCACCGAACAGCTAGAATCGCTCAGAAAAGGTGCTGCTGACCAGGAGCAGATCAACCAGATGCTGAAGGAGAAACTAGAAGAGGCACAAAATCAGCTGAAGAAAAATGAACATTCAAAAGAATCAGAAGAAATGCTTAAGAATGAGCTTTTACAATGCAAACAGGAGCTTCATGATACGGTACTTGCTCTCTCTCACTCTCAGAAGGAACAGGAGGTAAAGTCAGAGTCCTATCAGCATGCATCCGATCGGATTCTGGCACTTGAAACTGAAAATAAAGAATTACAGCAGAAACTCACAGAACTTACCCAGGAATTATCAAAACAAAAAGCGGATGCTGATGTGGGTCTTCAGCAATGCAAAGCCCAGGCGGAGCTTACGATGGAGCGTGCACTATTCAAAAAAGAACGGGAAATGCAGGAACTCCTTCGTCAGGCAGACAAAGAAAATGCCCGTCTGGAAGTGCTGCTTGAGCAGGCAAGAGAACAGCTTAAAAAAGAAAACATTGATAAAGACGAACAATAGTTTGCATTTTGCCCGAACATATGTTACTATATATAATATAATAAGGGCTTACTATAGGCCAAACCTTTCAGTGATTCAGCTGCTGGTCCCATCAGGTGGGCGTTCGACTTGTATCCTGCCAGAATCACTGTATATCCGATATTAAAAACATTTTATATACTTCATCGACAGGAGGAATCTATATGGCACAGGGACGTATTACAGATAAACAGAAAGAGATCTTGGAATTTATTAAAGCATGCATTTTAAAGAAAGGTTATCCGCCGACGGTACGTGAAATTTGTGAAAAGGTACAGCTTAAATCTACCTCTTCTGTCCACTCTCATCTGGAACAGCTTGAGAAGAACGGATATATTCACCGGGATCCGACGAAACCGAGAGCCATCGAGATCGTTGATGACACCTTTAACCTGTCCCGCCGCGAACTGGTGAATGTACCCCTTATCGGTACTGTAGCAGCCGGTGCGCCGATTCTGGCTGATGAGAATGTGGAGAACTATTTCCCGATTCCGGCAGAACTGCTTCCGAACAGCGAAACTTTTATGCTGAAGGTCCGCGGCAATAGTATGATCGATGTGGGCATCTATGACGGAGATCGTGTTATCGTGGAACAGACCAGTGTCGCAGAGAATGGCGAGATCGTGGTTGCACTCATTGATGATTCAGCTACCGTTAAGCGTTTCTTCAAGGAGAACGGTCACTATCGTCTCCAGCCAGAGAATGCAACCATGGATCCGATTATTGTGGATAAAGTACAGATTCTTGGCAAAGTAATCGGTCTGTTGCGCCTTATGCGGTAACACCTTGGTTTGCTGCCGCTTACCTTTCGCTTATTATCTGAAAATGACAGAAGCATTATGTGGCAAAATTTAACTCAAAAGCTCTATGCTATTCGTTGACGTCCGGAGATACGGTACGCTCAATTTTATAGAATAGAGCTTTTTTGTTCGTATGATTCATTTTTGCAATATGCTTCTTTCGGTGATTAAACCGGTGCATACCGCTCAAAAAGCCAGTCTTCCAGTGCATTTAAGTTATCATCGGAATGTTCTACTTCCCGGGCATATCTCCAGGAGATTTCTTCCACATCCTTCATGGAAAGTTTCTTTCCATTTTCCAGCCATCTGACCATCAGAAATTCCTGTATCCAGCGAACAGAGAACAATGCCAGTTCTATCTTGGAACAGACCATATCGTCGTAGACAGCCCCGCAAAAATAGGTATAGACAAAAAACATTAAAAGCTGCTCGCCCAGATTTTCCCATTCTTCTTTGTGACTTCCTAAGCTTCCATATGCCTTATGAAATTCTTCGCAAATTTTATGATAGGTTTCCTCACTTCCCTGATACAGCCACTTTTCAGCACCATCCAGCACATCATCCCATTCCGGACGCAGGCGTTCCAGACCGCGTAGTACCTGCAATTCTTCTATCTGGCGTGCCCACCGATGGAGAGATGCTGCATCAATGCCTTTTTCAGCAAGACTTTCTGATACAAATTCCTGGAGTTTTTTTCTCTGATGATGAGCTTCACAGTTTCGCAGAAGTTCATCAATTTCATATTCCTTCTGCTCTTCCACCCGGATCTGATATTGTTCTGTCAGCTGTTCGGATGCCGACATTCGGAGAGTCAGAGGAAGGGATCGATCCTGTAAAATCGAAAACAGAACATCTCTTGTATCTTCCAACTGGGAAAACATCATAAAATCGAATTCTTCAAAATCGTCCTCCAAATCGTCCTCTTCTTCCAGAAAACGGACCGGTTCTTTACAGGAAAGAATGATTCTAGCCGCCTCCGGACAGGACAGGGAAAGAGATAATTCCCGAAGTCCCTCGTATTCTTCCGTATGTCTCGGGTACATCCGGCAGGTATCACAAAGAGAATCTGGTCCCAGTGCTTTATAAAGATCGCAGAGATTTTCTTCATTTAAAAATGCACAGCGCCGATTGTTCTGGTAAAAACATTCTTCATCCCAGTCAATAGAATTGCGTAATCGCGTTCCGAACTCGCTCTTTTCATTTCCATATCGCTCCAGAGAGGCTTCATCAATCACGATCTGCCATCCGGCACAGCAGCTATCCGGACAATCTCCTGCTGTACAGACAAATTTATCATAATAATGTGGTTTTAAATATCGCATTTATTTTCCTTCTTTCTTTTTATATAGATCCAGGCACATAAGGCAGTAAAAATAACAGCCGCAGCAATCCATACCGACCATACCGGAATCGGACAGACTCTTGCGTTCATCATGTTCAGTCCCTGATGAAGTGTGAAAGCACCAAATATGGAAAAAATAACAAATGCCAGTGTATTCAGCAGCCCATCGGGAGTTTTGCTCTTTAAAAGATATCCAACCAGCATTCCGAGAATATCCGCTGCAAAAAGTCCCAGAGAGCATCCAATCCATACAACAAAGGCTGATTTCATGCCTTCATTGGCTCCGAACGTGATGGCTGTAAGCTGAGTCTTATCTCCCAGTTCTGCCACAAAAAATGTACAAAAAACAGCTAAGGGTGCGAACTGAATCTTTGATTTACCGTCCTCATCCTCTTCTTCGTCATCATCACCGGCAAGAGTCGATGCGGCGAAATACAAAAATGCAAGTGCTGCAATCATCTTAATAAGCCAGTCAGGAATAAATTCACTGACAAGTCCGCCCGCCAGAACCGCAAGACCATTCAGAACAAGAATCGCCGCCGCAGTTCCTAGTATAATATCTCTCAACTTATATTTTGAAGTGAGAGCAATCAGCATAAGCTGGGTTTTATCGCCCATCTCTGCGATAAATTCTGTAAAAAACACTTTAAAAAACAGCATCATTTTTCATTTCCTCCTGGATGTAATGCATGTTCCCTCACCGCTCACTGTCGATTACGATGTCCTCCCTTTTTTGCATCAATGCACAAAAGAAAAACTCATGTATATCAACTGACAGCTATGCATGATACAAAAACTGTCGTCCATCGATATACATGAGTCTCATTATTTAAGATTTGCCAGATTATACAGTTGCTATAATCAGAATGTTGACAAACCACACTTTCGCGCTAACTACTCCCTCATGGAATATTGAATTTACTTGATAAATAGTATCAAATAAAGAATGTGTTGTCAACGGAATTTAACGCTTTTACCTACGATTGTCTCATTCGGGTTATGATCTCATTTGCCTTTTTGTAAACTTCCTTTGGCTCCACCCCAATGAAGAATTTCTGGTCTTCATAGAGGATCTTGCCGTTGATCATGGTCATCTTCACATTCTGTTTGCTTCCGCTGTATACCAGGTTTTTCATCGGGTTGTTGATAGGTTGCATATTCGGCTGGTTCAGATCGATCATAATCAGATCAGCCTTTTTGCCTTCTGCAAGGCAGTCGCAGTCTGTCAGTCCCATTGCTTTTGCACCGCCGGTTACTGCCATTTTCAGAACTTCTTCTGCTGGTACTGCAGATGCATCCCGATCATGAAGTTTTCCCAGTCCCGTCACTAAAAACATTTCCCGGAACATATCCAGGCAGTTGTTGCTGGCTGGTCCATCTGTGCCGATGGCCATATTGACTCCGTGTTTCAAAAATGCCGTAGTGTTGGCGATGCCGCTTGCAAGTTTTGTGTTGGATCCAGGATTGGTTACCGCTGTCAGTCCTTTCCTGCGGAAGAGTTCTATTTCCTCATCGGTAAACCAAATGCAATGATATCCACCGCCCCCATGTTCAAATAAGCCCAGGGAATCCAGATAAGCTGCAGGTGTAGTTCCATGGCGCTGTACACACTCTGCCACTTCCCGTTCTGTTTCTGACATATGAGCAAATACAGGAGCCTTGTAGCGCTGTGACAGCTCGGCAATCTTTTTTAAGAGTTCTTCGGAACAAGTGTATTCTGCATGAAATCCCAGACAATACCTGATCAGCTCATCATATTGGTTGTAGGTATTAAAATCTGCCTCCACTTCCTCCAATGAAGAGGAAAAATCATTGATTCCGCTGACGAGTACACTCCGGAATCCACATTCTACCGATGCTTTAGCCATCATTTCTGTATTCAGATACATATCAAAGCAGGAGGTAATACCGCTGGTCAGGTATTCCATGATTCCCAGTTTGGAGAGCCAGTAGATATCATCCGGCTGTAATTTTGCTTCCATCGGGAAGATCTGCTTTGTCAGCCAGTCCTGCAGCGGCATATCATCCGCATAGGATCGAAGAAACGTCATGGCTGTGTGCGTATGTGCATTTTTAAAGCCCGGCATGATGAGATTTTTTTCTGCATCGATCTCACGGTCCCACACATTGCCGCATTCCTTATGAGGACCTACATATGTAATAGTGTTCCCTTCGACCCATACCTCTCCGTGGATGATATCCATATTTCCATTCATCGGAAGAATCTGGGCATTATAAAAACGAATATTCATGTTCTACCTCTTTCCTTTGTCGTAAATCTCTCCAAGTGCACGAGGAGCACGATTGTATTTTGAGAAGAAAATCAAAAGCAGCATTGTAACGATATAAGGCAGCGTCATGGCAAGATCCGAGTAACTGCTGGGCATCTGCATCTTCTGGACAAGATAATAGCCTCCGGATCGGGCAAAACCAAACAGCAGGCAGGATCCAAGTGTAGGAAGGATCTTCCAGTTTCCGAATATCATGGCTGCAATCGCCAGATATCCGTATCCCACATAGATGTTGGAAGAAAAGTTCGCTGAAATGGAATAAGCAAAGCTGATTCCAGCCAGACCGGACAGAGCACCGGATACAAGGACTGCAATCAGACGGATCCGGGTAACATTCTCTCCTGCTGCGTCTACTGCGTGAGGATTATCTCCACAGGCACGAAGATTCATGCCATAACGCGTTTTATACAGCACATACCAGGCAACAACTGCGATCAGAAGGATCAGGATCTCAAATGGATAGACATCTTTAAATGCGGCTCCAATTACTGGGATGCCGGAGAGCAGCGGAATTGTAAACCGTGCAGACACACCCAGAACAAATTTTTCCGAAGCTGCACCGAACACAAGGCGGTTTAAAAGTTTTGTAAAAAATGCAGTCAGTGACATAGCCAGGATATTGATCACGACTCCGCCAATGATCTGATTTGCCTTCAGACGGATACATAACAGTCCATATAAGAGCGAATACAGCATTCCACCTGCCATGGCACATACAATTGCGAGATAATAAGGAACCTGGGAATTGCTTCCAAAATAGCCTGCAGCCAGAACGGCCACAAAGGCGCCTATAAATGCCCCCATTCCCTGCAATCCCTCCAAAGCCAGATTCGTCACGCCGCTCTTTTCGCTGTAGATCCCTCCGATTGCCATTACGAACAGCGGGATCGCAAAGGATAAACCATCAATCAGGATTCGTTCCATCAGCTGATCCCCCTTTCTGTCTCTTCATTTAACTCTTGTTTCATTCGATTCACTTTGTAACGGATATATACACCGCAGGCGGAAAACAGCAGGATCAATCCGGTGATAACGGATGCGATCTCTGATTCCAGACCGGATGCTGAATTCATGTAGGTACTGCCCTTGCTGATCACTGTGATCAGAAGAGATGAAAATATGATGCCGATGGGATGGTTTCCTGCAAGAAGTGCCACTGCGATGGCATCAAAACCGGTGCTTGGAAGGACGCGGGGCTGAATCGAACCAAAATACCCCAGGTAGTACGTCACTCCTGCCAGGCCTCCTAATGCACCGGAGAACATCATCGCCATGATCATGCTTTTGCCAACATTGACACCTGCATACATGGCCGCTTTTCTTCCAAGTCCCACGCATTTGAGTTCATAGCCAAATACGGTGCGATCTAACACGAACTTCACCAGGACTGCAGTCAGAACTGCAAGAAGGATTCCTAAGGGAATATCCATTTTCAAGTTTCCGACGGGTGTGTCCATCAGAGTCAGGCGGGATGCTTTCGAGACGGCCTGGGACTGCCTGGAAACCGGATTGATATAGTACGTGTTGATGAAAAAGCTGATCACATACTGGGCCGTATAGTTTATCATGATCGAAGATACGACTTCATTGATATTAAATTTGTATTTTAACCAGCCAATAAGTGCACCGATGAGTGCACCAACGACTGCTCCGACAATCAGTACGCATGGCTTAGCCACCGCTGCCGGAAGGGAACTATATCCGATCACCAGAGTTGTGATAAAACCAGAGGTAAGCATCTGACCGGAGACACCGATATTAAAGAGTCCGGCACACATACCGACTGCTACTGCCAGAGACGCAAAAAGCATCGGAGTCCAGGCATTCATATAACTGGTGAAGTCGGTCAGCATATTCTTATATCCGGCATAACTCGGTTTCGGGAGGAATCCAGCCCCCTGAAGAAGGTTACCATAGGCCGACAGAGGATTCTTGCCAAGCAAAAGAATGATCACAGCTCCAGCCAGAAGGCTTAAGAAAATGGCCGACATGGGAATGGTGATACCCTGGTATTTTTCATTTCCCAGGAGTCTGACAAGCATCTTTTTCAATCTGTGTTTAATTTTCAGCATTTTGGTGCACCCCCATCATAAATTCTCCCACTTCATTTGATGTAAGCGTTTTTGCAGCTGCTATTTTCTGGATTTCTCCATTATATATTACTCCGATGGTATCTGCACAATTCATGATCTCATCCAGCTCTAACGAAATCAGCAGGATTGCCTTTCCTGCATCTCTCTGTCGGATAATCTGCTTATGGATATTTTCGATGGCTCCGATATCCAGACCTCTGGTTGGCTGCACAAAGATCATCAGAGGAGACTGAAGTTCAATCTCTCTTCCGATGATGGCCTTCTGCTGATTACCGCCGCTCATGGAGCGGACAATGGTCTTGTTTCCCTGACTGCTCCGGATGTCATACCGGTCAATCAGTTCATTTCCGTACTGGGAAAATTCTGCTTTATCCAGTACACCTTTATGGGAAAATGGTTCTCGGAAGTAGTTTTTCAGTCCCAGATTTTCCTCCAGGGTAAAATCCATGACCAGGCCGCAGCTCTGCCGATCCTCCGGAATATAAGAGATTCCTTCCAGGGTTCGTTTGCGGATGGAGTAATTGGTGATATCGACTCCATTCAGAAGAATACTACCTGAAGCTGCCTTCTCAACTCCTGCAATCGCATCTGCAATCTCAATTTGACCATTGCCGGATACTCCGGCAATGGCAAATACTTCTCCGCCGTGGACAGAAAAGGATACATTTTTTACTACTTCAAAATGATCCTGATTTTTTACAGTGAGATTCTTTACCTCTAACACAGTCTCCCGGTAATGAGGCTCTGATTTCTCTACTTCAAAAGAAACTTCCCGTCCAACCATCAAATTGGCCATCTGCTTTGTAGAGGTCGTGGCGACATCCAGAACATCGATGAGCTTTCCTCTGTTTAAAATCGCACATCTATCTGCAATTTTTTTGATTTCCTCCAGCTTATGGGTGATCAGGATGATGGTTTTTCCATCATCTCTGAGGTTGCGGATGATCGTCAGCAAGGATTCAATCTCCTGAGGCGTCAGCACTGCTGTCGGCTCATCAAAGATCAGAATTTCAGCTTCCCGGTACAGCATTTTCAGGATCTCGACACGCTGCTGTGTCGATACACTTGTATTTTCGATCACATCGGTCGGATTGACTTCCAGGCCGTACTTCTTAGAAAGCGCCTCGATCTCCTGATCTGCTTTTTTTAAATCAACATAGGGAAGGATTCCAAACAGTTTGTCTTTCTTCTTTAAACCCAGAATAATGTTTTCTGTAATCGTGTAATTCTGTACCAGCTTAAAATGCTGATGGACCATACCAATATTGAGTTTTGTTGCGTAGCTTGGCGAATGAATCTGTTCTTTCTTACCCCGGATGAAGATCTCACCTTCATCCGGTTCATACATACCAAATATCATGCTCATCAAAGTTGATTTTCCGGCACCGTTTTCGCCAAGCAGTGCGAAGATCTCACCTTTTTTAATTTGAAGCGTCACATCATCGTTTGCCACGATACCTGGGAAACGTTTTGTGATGTGCTTCATTTCAATGATATATTCCGACATTTAAGCCTCCTCATTTTCTGGTACAGAACGTATTATTTCAATCCCGGGAAATCTTCCGGCTCAATTCCGTTAAAGTTTGCTGCCGGAACGATAGTTCCATCTTTTACAAGTTCATATGCTTCGTCCATCTTCTTCACGGTATCCTCAGACATGCTCTGACGTCCTTCCTCTGTTACATAACCAACAGAATCAGAATCTGCACCTAACAGAGCGTTTGCTCCCTGGAAACTTCCGTCTGCGATAGCATTTAATTGTTTCTCTACGTTCATGCTCATAACTTTCAGTACAGAAGTCAGAATAATGTTATCAGAACCGTTAGCACCATCATCATACTGGTCTACGTCACAGCCTACTACCTTTACATTGCCAGCTTCTTTAGCAGCAGTAAATACACCGTTTCCAGAACCGCCTGCAGCTACGAACAGAATATCACAGCCCTCATCGATGAGAGCTTTTCCAACAACTTTACCGGTTGCTTCATCTGCAAAGCTTCCCACATAGTTTCCACCTACATTTTTATTGGTAACGTCAACGCCTGCGTAAGATGGGATCTCTACGATCTCAACACCGGTATCATATTTCTCATTTGCGTAATTGACACCACTCTCAAAACCGTACTGATAGTTTACATTGCTTGGGTATGCAATACCGGTTACTACAGCTACCTTTTTGCTTTCAGACTCCAGTGCAGCTGCCATTCCCGCGAAGAAACCTCCTTCCTGCTCCTTGAAAGTCATTGCATAAATATTATCACATTCGATGTCATTACCCTCAGAATCGGTCGGATTCGTATCTACAAGGATAAAATCTACATCTGGGTTATCGGTTGCGATGGTTCCGATTCCGGAGAATTGGAAGCCCGGGCATACGATCACATTGTAGTCTGCAACGATATCAGCAACTGCCTGAATAACTGCAGCCGGATCACCGGTTTCCTCGCGAACCGGAGTTACGGTTGCTCCCGGATGAGACTCGATAAATTTCAGGATACCGTTGTAGTTATCCTGGTTAAAGGAGCCGTCATCTACACCGGATGGACTGGTCACGATGGCGATCTTTAAATCTCCATCAGCGTTCTCAGCAGAAGCTGCTGCTGTTTCAGCCGTATTTTCCTTTGTCTCGGCTGTATTATTGTTTCCACCGCATCCTGTCATTAACGCTACGGATACTGCTACACCTGCTACAATACCAAATAATTTTTTCATCAATCTTTTCCTCCTATTTTTTGTTTTTGCCAAACATATTTGCAAGACTCTCCGTATACGGTGGTCTGCAGATTCCTTTTTCTGTTACAATTCCGGCGATCAGCGTGTGATCGGTTACATCAAATGCCGGATTATAACATTTGACACCCTCCGGTGCCATCGGTTTTTCATAAAATTTGCTTTTGATCTCTTCCGGACTTCGAAGTTCGATCTGGATATCATCGCCAGTTGCACAGTCAAGATCGATGGTTGAACTCGGTCCTAATACATAGAACGGAATTCCGTAATGTTTTGCAAGGATTGCAACACCACTGGTTCCAATCTTATTGGCCGCATCACCGTTGGCAGCGATACGATCACAGCCTACGAAGCAGGCCTGGATCCAGCCGTTTTTCATTACAATGCTGGCCATGTTATCACAAATCAATGTTACATCGATTCCTGCCTGATCTAACTCATATGAGGTAAGTCTTGCTCCCTGAAGAAGCGGCCTTGTCTCATCTGCAAATACATGGAAATTCATGCCCTGCTCTTTTCCAAGGAAGAGAGGTCCTAAGGCAGTTCCATAGCGGGAGGTGGCTAAGGGTCCGGCATTGCAATGTGTCAGAATTCCGTCTCCGTCCTTAATAAGGCTTAAACCATATTCAGAAATCGCTCTGCACATCTGGCTGTCCTCTTCCTGAATATCCATGCACTCTTTCTTCAGATATCCAAGAATCTCTGGTACAGAAGCATCGCTGTGGCTTGTCACTACCTGCTCCATGCGGTTTAATGCCCAGCTCAGGTTCACTGCCGTTGGACGGGAAGAGTTCAGATAATCCTTATACTCTCTGAATTTCTTTAAAAACTCATCGTAATCCCCGGTTTCAATCGTTCCGGCCAGAACATACATTCCAAATGCCGCACAAATTCCGATTGCCGGTGCTCCCCGGACTTTCAATTCAAAAATGGCATCATACAGATCCTTCGCCGTTCCAAGGGTCAGGTATTCGGTAACCGTTGGAAGCTTAGTCTGATCAATGATGGTCACAGCTTTGCCGTCTTCATGCAAGTACACATTTTTGATTGCTTCTGACTGATTGTCCACTTTATCATCTCCTTTGTTTTTTATTCATCACTCAGATCATTTTACCGATTCGAACTATGGATTCCGTAATCAGCTGTTTAAATAACGGTGCAACACGGTCAGCTGTTTCCTTCACTTCCTCCGCACTCAAAGGCTGATCAGTCATTCCGCATCCCAGATTGGAAATGCAGGAAATACCGCAGACCTTCATGCCCATATGATTGGCAGCTATGGCCTCGCATGCGGTGCTCATTCCTACTGCATCTCCTCCAAGTATCCGGCACATTTTTACTTCATGGGGAGTTTCAAAATTCGGACCGGACAGCTGGATATAGGTTCCCTCCTGAAGCGGAATCTGAAGGTCTGCAGCAGCACCCCGGATGATCTCACAAAGGTCCTTACGGTAAATCTCAGACATATCGCTGAAACGCTCTCCCAGCATCTCCTCATTGGGTCCGATGAGAGGAGACGGTACAAAATTACTGATCTGGTCGGTGATCATCATAAAATCACCGGCTTTGTAATCATAATTCACACTGCCGGAAGCATTGGTCAGAAACAAGACCCGGGCCCCCATCATCTTCATGAGACGGGTGGGAAGAACTACATCCTCCATGGAATATCCTTCATAGTAGTGGACACGTCCCTGCATGATTACGACCGGGACATCTCCTACGTATCCAAAGACAAATCTGCCCTTATGTCCGCTGACTGTGGACACAGGAAAACCCTCAATATCATGATAATCCAAAACAGCTTCTACCCGAATGGTATCTGCATAATCACCGAGTCCGGATCCCAGCACCAGTGCCACCTCCGGCTTAAAATTAATTTTGTCTTTAAAGCACTGATAGCATTTTAATAATCGTTCATACGCCTTTGTCATATCAGACCTCCTCGTATTCTTTGATCACAACCGGATGTCCTGAACAGAGTGCAAGATGATAGATCTTTGCAGCATCCTCCACATAAACACTGTTTGTATATGCTTCCGGTAATGTTCCGCCGATAGCCACGACACCGTGATTGGCCATCAGACAGGCATTTTTCCGTTCCAGGATTGGAACTGCATTCAGACCAACCTCTGCGCTTCCCTGCTGTGCATAAGGACTTACCTCCAGTTTCCCTTTTAAGAAAGGAATCATTTCAATCAGTACAACTGGAATTTCCTGATGGTTTACCGCAAAACTGCTTGCATAAGGAGAATGTGTATGCACCACCGCATTAGCATGGGACAGGTGACGGTAAATCTCAGCATGCATTTTCCACTCGGAAGATGGCTTGTGTCTTCCTTCGACCAGATTGCCATCCAGATCAATCACTACGATATCCTCTTCCGCCATCAAACTGTAATCATAGGAGCTGGGAGTAATTACGATCCACTGCTTCTCACGAAAGTAAGCACTGATATTGCCGCTTGTTCCGGCCATCAGCTTTTCATCATAGGCCTTTTTCGCTGTCATCAGCACATTTTGTTTCAGTTCCCTCAAATCTGTCATAATCTTATCGCTCATCTCCTTTGGTTTTTGATTTTCTTTCCGCTTTCCCTTCCAGGACAGGGATCTGATGTGCCTGGAACCATTCCCATAGGTCCGGATTGGTTTTTCGGATGGAATGATCCACAACCACCTGACTGAGCTGCTCCAACTCTCCGATCACATACACCTCGTTGCGTCCGATCTTCGTATTGTCCACCACCAGGATCTTATGTTTCGCCTGCTTTAATACCTGACGACGGATATCTGCTTCTTCACGGGTGGAATCTGTAATACCTGCCTCCAGACTGCAGCCGGCACTGCTGACAAATGCATAATTGATAAAGCAGGTTTTCATCTGTTCCAGTACGGTCTGTCCTTCAAACGCTTCCCGATCGCGATTCAGCTCACCGCCAAATAAAATAAGACGAATCTGCGGATTCGCATCAATCTCCTTTGCCACTGCCAGAGAATTGGTCATGACGGTCAGCTTGCCGGGAAAATCCGCTAATTGCTTTGCAATATGAAGAGCCGTGGTACTGCAATCCAGAAAAATGGAACTCTTTTCGTGGATCCATTGCATGCAGAGAGATGCAAGAAGCTTTTTCTCTTCCTGCATCACCTTGCTGCGAACCGAGATGGGAGTTTCATTGCCAAAACCTTCGTTTAAGTAGGCACCTCCGTGAACACGGTTTAATTTCTCCTGTTTTTCCAGTTTTTCCAGATCCTTTCGAACCGTTTCTTCCGTAACTCCCATTTCACGGCTCAGATCCGTCACCATGACTACTTTATTCTTCTCCAGCATGGACAAGATGTATTCTGCACGTTCGATTGCATGCATACTACTGATAGTCCTCACCTTCCAGGTAATTATAGAAAGCGGTATTGCAGAAGCGTTCAACCGGTACAACTTCCAGGCCGTCGGAGATTTCCGTCAGTTTTTCAACAACCTCATCTTTATCTTCCGGTAAGGTAAATGGATGAATGGAATATGTATCGTTCGTGATTACGCAATCATAGATCTGATGATAATCAGTCTCCGGCATATCTGTTCTGGTTGAAGAATAAAGCGGCTGCCACCAGGATGCATAGATCAGGCCCTTTGCTTCTTCATTTCCTTCATTTTTCTTTGCGTACGTCTTGATTACTTCGTCAAAACGATTCATATCCTCAAGATTGTCGAACTCAAGCTCAAGGTCATATTCTACTGCATATACCAGTGCAAGATCTTCATATTCTTTTACTTCGTAGGTTGGAGTAGCCTCCGGGATCGGACCCCACTCCGGCAGATATTGGTAAATACTAATCTTCGGCTCAAGCTGAACCTTTGCTGTGATATTCTCGCTGTTCAGAAGCCCCATCAGCTGATGTACATGTTTGATATCAGAATGACCGTACTGTAAGGTCAGTTCCGGTAAAAAGCGGGCACTGTATGCAGCAGATTTTAATCCATATCCGGTGGTTACCTTGTTCTGTACAGCTTCTTTTCCGATCTCTGCCAGTTTGCTGTCATCAAATAAGATAAAGGAATTCCATGCCTGGTCCAGTTTCGCGTAAATGTCTGGATCATTTGACATGCCAAGGTAGTTTCTTGCGTCTCCATTTGCATTGGCAATTGCCATCAGAAGACTGATTTCATCCTCAGCTGTAAAGGCATCTTCTGCAACGACTTTTTTCGCAGTTTCGGAAGTGATGAGGCTGGTATCCAGAGCAGCAGCAACGTATCTGGCATATTCATTCGTCTCATCCATCTTTACCCCATATTGTTCAAGACGATCTTTAATCTTATCTTCCGGATAGCTAAGAGCAAGCTCTTCATAATCAGCAGCAGCCACAGCAGCTTTCACAGCAGAAAACCAGGTCATGTCCCCCTCGACAGCCGGTGCCTCATCTCCTGCTACCTTTTTCAGGTCAGCGGAAAAAGCAGCACTGTCCGGATCTTCTTTGATCTGTACATCGAAAAACTCTGCCAGGTATTCTGCCTCATGGGCATCAGCCTCTTTGGTTTCTTCCTGAGCTGCTTCTGTCTCCTGAGTAGCAGAAGTCTCAGCCGGTTTGGTCTCTGCGCCGGTCGGTGCTGCATCCTTTGCACCACAGCCCCCTACCATCGCGGTTGCGGCCATAGCAGCCATCATTACTGCAAGTTTTTTTCTCATCTCTTCTTCTCCTCTTATATGTATTTATTAGTTTTGCTACTAACTAGCAGCTGATTTATTTACATACATTATAAGCACCTTTTATAGGAAAAGCAAGTACTAATCTTTCTTTTTCTTTGTTTTTCTGTTTTTTGTTTTGTTTTTTTTCACCATAGGATGAGGTTTTCTATGTCACAAAAAGATCCCCCGAAAAATCGAAGGGATCTTTCTAGGAGAGCTGAATTGGAATCCGAGCTTCCAGTTTGCAAGTTTAAGTTCTGATTTAGCTAATCACTTGCAAAAGTAAATTCTGGCAAATCAAAATATCATGATTTTTATGGACGTTAGTTTTGCAAAGTTCTTCAAAACTGGAATTTACTATTAGAAACAAGTTGTTTTATGCTTCATATGCTGATATACCCTTGAATAATGTACTGTTTCACTTCAAATACGTGACCGCAGCAACAACACTTAAGCTTTCACGTAACAACAATTCCCGGCTCGCCCAGAAGTAACTCCAAGGATGATTTTCCCTCACTGGCTGCCACATACGCATCCATCTTCGCCTGTTCCTCATCCGTCAGCTGAATATGCCACCAATTATGTTCCTCATGGCACTTGGGACACGGCTGGTTGATTTTGTAAAGTCTTCCCATAGTCTGATCTCCTTTCGATTTTTTCTGCCCAACTATATCATCATCGAATTCGAATTTCCAATTAGCGGTTTCTGCGGATAACGTTTTGAGTCAAATTTTCGCTCAGACGTTCCTGCCTGAAATCATAAAGCGCTTTATCATAATTCCGGTTTTGGAATTCTTGTGACCCAATCCATTCCGTGTTTGTAACCCACTTCAGTACACTATTTTTGAAATTTCCAAAATGGAGCGATTTTAAAAAGTAAGTTTTGAGTTAGGTTTTGAACTCTTTCAGACCGAAATCCTTCTTACCATGAAAAATGGCTACGGAATTGCTTCCGCAGCCGTTGTGCCTGAAAACCGTACCTTGGCACCGTGATCCCTCACAGGTTTTTTACAGGGTGATTTGAAAATCTGCATGATATGCTTTTCCAAAGCCGTCTCCATGAACCGGAACACATAACCCGATAACAAATAACCGATAAGCGATGACAATGAACCGTAACCACTCGTAATTTTTTGTTAGAAGTATGCCCTGTACGGAAATTCTACTTAGATATCCACCTCAAACAGCACCGTCTGATTATAACGATCCAGTGCAATCTGCATTTCCATGATCGTATTGGAGATGCGGTCATATTCCTGCCGGATCAGTTCCGGATCGTAGTTGACATACTTATACTCCGGTGCCGAACCAGAAGAACCGAAGGAGTTGCCATAGACTCGCGTTTTTGGAAGTCTCTTGCGCATATCGTCAAGCACCGTCTTTCTCTTGTTGAGCTGCGCCATCCGGATTAGGATGCCGTCAATGCTCATTTCCTGAGCGCCGACCTGCACTTTTGCGGTGGCATTGGTCAGATTCAATGTGTGCTTGATAGTAAGGATCTTCCTGTCAATCTCATCAATCGTATTCGCAACAGTCATGTAATCATATTCCGGAACGACTGGTTCCTCGTTGACCGCAGCCACGTAAGTACTGGATGTCGATTCCTTGTTTACCCAGAATGCCTTGTCTTCTTCTAGGCTTCTCAGCATCTTATTTGCATAAGCCGATGTAATTTTCTGCATGATTTTCGCCTCCCACAATGTTCTTATCAATATAAATAAAAATGATCTCAGTCCCACAGCTCCCAGAGATATCTGGTAAAAAGCTTCATTCCTTCTTTCATACACCGATCTCGGTATGCTGCCAGTTCCTTCTCCGCTGCAAACCATTGGTCCAATATTTCCTTGTATTCCGGCACATCGGACATGGTATGCACACAGTAATAACCTTTATCTTTTTCCTGCTCTTTTTCTTCTTCGGTTTTCAGCTTTTCACCAAACATCCCGTATTTCCGGGTGAAAGCCTCTCTTGCCTGATCATATGCTTCTTCATATGGATTTTTCCGGTGACAGGTTTCCTCGTTTGCCTCCCGAAATAGAAATTCCATATGTTCTAGGATCCGGTTCCATTTCCGCACATTCTCTTCTTCGGTTCCTGTGAAAGATCCCGGATATCCATGACCGTTGATACGTAGATCGTTGAGCATATTGGGGATGATAACAAGAAACCACTGGTCAATCGCCCAGGCATCACGGTAGCAGTATCCGTAACGCAATCTCTGACAGATGCAGATGATATCTTCTTTCCAACGTTTTATCCATCCCAAGGGGGAAACGTGAATCGGTCCGTAAGTAAGAAAAACAGGATATTCCGGTTTGCGCATCTTACTTTTCCGTTTCTTTCGCAGAATATCATTTAACATAAATTTATGTTCCGATTCCATGTTTCACCGTCCTCTCCTCTATCATTTGTTTCTGATCCGATTGTAAATCATACGGCAACGGATGTCATTCAACCATCGGTTTAAAATTCCCCATAAACGAGGAATATCCCCGTCAATGACGAGGATATCTTCAATCGTAGTATGCAATAATCTACTTAAAATAATGAAGTTGTCGATGCTGGGTAACGATTTACCGGACAGCCATTTGTAAATGGCCTGCGGATTTTCAAACCCGAAAGCTCCCTGGATTTCCCGAATCGTATACCCTTGTTCCAAAAGCAGTCTTCTTATGCGTTCCCCTGTCTCTTCCGGCTGGATTGACAAATACATTGGTTCCATACTTTGCACCTCCATGATTCAGGACCGTGTTTCTTGATAACGTAAATATTCTACCACGGAAAGGACAGACCCACCAGTATCAATCATACTATAGCAGTAGGAAATGTAGGGTTTTTCCTACCACTATTATATGATCTTTTAAAAAATATCAATATATATACTTATTGCTTTGATACAACACTTCTCAATAAACAAATTGCGTTCGTTGCAATTAGCGTATTCCAACCTTGTAACTCGTTTTATTTCACTATTTTTGAAATTTACAAAATGGAGCGCTTTTAAAAAGTAAGTTTTGAGTTGAAAGGAAAACACTTTATCAGCCTTGTTCGCGATAGATGGGAAAATACAGATTTCAAGTTTTTCTCTCTTATTCGCGATAAAAGGGAAAAACCATTTGCAGGTTTTTCCCTTTCTGTTCGTGATATAAAAGGAATGAAACAAAAATCTATTACAATTCCTCCACATTCTCAACTACTTTTCCGTCTCTCCAGATGCGCTCCAGATCATAAAACAGTCTGTCATCGCGGGAGAAAATGTGTACGATCAGATCGCCGTAATCCATCAGGATCCATCCGGCAGTCTGATAGCCCTCGATCTGACGGCACTCATGACCGGCTTTGCCGAGTTCTTCCTCTACATTATCTGCCATTGCCTTTACCTGGCTGGCGTTGCTTCCGTCTGCGATGACAAAGTAATCAGCCAGTACAGATACTCCATGAATATCAATGACGCGAATATCTTCGCCTTTTTTATCTTCCAGCGCCTTTACGGCAAGTTTGGTCAGCTCTTTTGCTTCCACGGGGATTATCCTCCTCATTATTTTATTTAAATCCTGTTAATGTGTCTATTGATGAACATGACGTTCATGATAGTATTCCCAGGTCTGTTCGGTTGTATCATCCTCTGCCGTGCCCGTTTCCTTTAAATAATTGCGGGTGCTGTCCAGAATCTGATACAGCGCTTCGTCCAGATCTTCAAATGCAAGACGGCGGAGCTTCGGCAGATTTGGCGCCTTATCACGGCGCGGTTCGATGTAATCGGCTACGTACAGGATCTTGTCTAACAGGGACATCGCCGGTTTTCCGGTCGTATGGCAGGCGATTGCAGATAAGACCTCTGGATCGGTAATACCATACTTGTGTTCTGCCATCCATGCGCCTAATTTTGCATGAATCACAGCCGGAGCCCGCAGTTCACCTTCAGTCAGTTCAATGCCATGCTCCTGGCATTTGCAGATGATAGTCGCATCATCATAGCGCTTTGCACAGTCGTGGAGAAGTCCAGCCATCTCCGCCTGATCCAGATTGGCACTGTAACGCATTGCCAGAGCCATACATGTGTATGAAACACCCAGCGTATGTTCATAGCGCATCGGGTTCAATTTCTTTTTCAAATGCTTCCGTATCTCTGTAATTCTTTCGTCCATTACACATTTACCTCCTGATACAAGCCGTGCTGTTCGATATATTGACAGACTTCCTTCGGCACCAGGGAACGAACGTCTGCTGCGTGTCCTGCCCGGAAAGCCGCGCGGATCTCCGCCGAAGCGACATCCATTTCACGGCAGTGAAGACGCAGAATATGCGCCTGATATTTCTGGTTTAAATAGGAAATCTGCTCATCCAGCGAACGATCCGCCTCCTCATGCTTTCTTGCTGCCGCCAAAAATGTGACGGCTGGAAGAACATATTCGGGATGATACCATTTTTCAATGTCCATAATTGAGTCTGCGCCTGCGATAAAGAAAAATTCCACATCCGAATATTCTTCTTTCAATAAGCGAAGCGTGTCTGCTGTGTAGGTATTTCCGCCGATTCTGCGAAGTTCAAAATCAGACAGCTTAAAATAAGGATACGGCGCGATCGCAGCTGCAGTCATTGCCAAACGGTCCTTTGCCGCTGTGATCGTATGATCCTTTTTATGCGGCGGGATCCTGGAGGGCATATACCAGATGCAGTCAAGATCATATTCTTCATACGCCTGTCTTCCCAACATGATATGTCCATTATGGATCGGGTCAAATGTTCCCCCCATAATACCGATCTTTTTCATCGTCATCCGTATCCTTTCTGTCAGAGATTCATTCGCAGAATGCAGCCCCTTTATTTTGGCAGAACGATCTTACGTTTCTTCTCGTCCTTTGCCTCTTTATAAAGAACAATTTTCTTGCCGATTACCTGTACTACCTGTGCGTGGGTACGCTCAGCCAGAACGGCTGCCAGCTCATTGCCGTCATCGACGCAGTTCTTCAGAATATTCAGTTTAATTAACTCGCGGGCCTCCAGCGCCTCTGCCACAGCAGCGGTCAGTTCTGGCGTCAGGCTGGATTTGCCGATCTGGAAGATCGGATCCATGGTCATCGCGAGACCTTTTAAATAAGCTCTCTGTTTGCTTGTCATAAAATCTATCTCCTGTTAAAATTCAAACTCAGATCCAGTGTGGATTTCTGAGTTTGAAATATTGTAAATGTGTAACTATTCAGTAGGTCTGCGCATTTACTGCGCTGACCGTACGAAAACATGGACCAGCAGGCAAAAATCCCATTGCCGTAGGCAATTTTTAATGGATTTTTGCGCGTGACTGTGAAGGTACTGAACAGTTACGTAAATGTCAATTATTTATAGTAATCAAATTCAAGACCATACATACGAACTGTATCGCCCTCTTCGATGCCAGCTTCTTCCAGCTCAGCCAGAATACCGCTGTCCTTTAAGAATTTCTGGAAGAACTGGAAGCCCTTCTCAGAATCAAGGTTTGTGTAACCGAGCATCTTCTCGATCTTCGGTCCTTCTACCACATAAATACCATCTTCATTGCGTTCCACGGTATACGGAAGATTCTCGCCCTGATACTGGTATTCAAATTCTTTTTCGAAAATAACTGGCTTGCGGTCAACCGTTTTCAGCAGATCATTTACATGGTAAAGGAGCTCTTTTACACCCTGCCCGGTAACTGCAGAAATGGCAAATACCTGGATGCCTTCCGGCTCAAATTCGCGTTTTAAGCGCTCTACCGGGTCTTCCCAGTCCTCTTCGCCAGTATTGTAAATCGAATCTACCTTGTTGGCAGCAATCACCTGCGGACGCTCTAAAAGCGACGGATTATATGCTTTTAACTCCGCATTGATGGTACGGATATCTTCAACCGGATCACGTCCCTCGACGGATGCCGCATCCACAACATGAACGAGAACCTTGGTTCTCTCGATATGGCGCAGGAAATCATGTCCCAGACCGATTCCCTGGGAAGCACCCTCGATGAGCCCCGGAATATCTGCCATGACAAAGCCTTGTCCATCCTGCAGATCAACCACGCCAAGATGCGGGTTCAGCGTCGTGAAATGGTAATTGGCAATCTTCGGACGTGCATTAGAAACGCGTGAAAGCAAGGTCGATTTACCGACGTTCGGGAAACCAACCAGACCAACATCTGCGATTACCTTTAATTCCAGCTGTACCCAGAGTTCCTGTGCCGGCTGTCCCGGCTGTGCATACTTCGGAACCTGCATCGTCGAGGTCGCAAAGTGCATATTTCCAAGACCGCCCTTGCCACCTTTTAAAATCACTTCTCGGCGGTTCTCGCCGGACATATCCGCGATTACCTTACCGGATTCAAAATCCTTGATAACGGTTCCTTCCGGAACCTTGACAATCAGATCCTCGCCGTCTGCTCCGTGACAGCGGCGCTTTCCGCCCTGCTCTCCGTCGCCAGCCACATATTTGCGGACATGACGGAAATCGGTCAGGGTATTCAGTCCGTCGTCCACTTCAAAAATGACATCGCCGCCGCGACCGCCATCGCCGCCGTCCGGACCGCCAGCAGCTACGAAAAGTTCCCGGCGGAAGCTGACATGACCGTCGCCGCCTTTTCCGGATCTGATATAAATTTTTGCACTGTCGGCAAACATAAATACCTCCTTCTGATCTGAAAAAAGCTCCATACAATCCGTATGGAGCTTCTTTATAATTATTCGTTAATTGTTCTCGGGTAAACAGAAACCTGCTTTTTGTCTCTGCCCTTTCTTTCAAACTTTACGACGCCGTCAACCATAGCGAATAATGTATCATCTCCACCGCGTCCTACGTTCACACCTGGATGAATCTTGGTTCCGCGCTGTCTGTAAAGAATGTTGCCAGCTAATACGAACTGTCCGTCTGCTCTCTTCGCACCAAGTCTCTTAGACTCAGAATCACGACCGTTCTTTGTGGAACCAACACCTTTTTTATGAGCGAATAACTGAAGGTTCATTTTAAACATGCGTTACACCTCCCTGAATCGAATTTTAATGTATTTATCTCCATAACTCTCCGCGATATCGGTAAGTCCAAGTATCAGCGAATCCATCAGGAGTTTTGATTCCGCACTTACAGTACCGGTAAAATGAAAAATAAACTGACCTGTCTTTTCATCCACACTGCCCTTAAAACCGTCATCGGTAAATTTTTCCACCGAATTAGCCATATTGACAGTCAGAACGGATACAGCCGCACAGACAATATCTTTGCCGTACTCATCATATCCAGCATGTCCCTTTACTTCCACTCCCGTGGTACATCCTTTGGAATCGGAGTATACGTCTACTTGAATCATTTCAATTAAGCGTTGATCTTTTCGATCTTAACTTCTGTAAAGAGCTGTCTGTGACCATTTTTCTTATGGTAGCCAGTTTTTCTCTTATACTTGTAAACGATAACTTTTTTGCCTTTGCCTTCTTTAACAACTGTTGCGGATACAGTAGCACCCTCTACAGTCGGGCATCCGATCTTCATCTCACCGTTGTTAACAGCCAGAACCTGATCGAAAGTAACAGCTTCACCTGCAGCAGCACCGAGTCTCTCAACTTTGATTACATCGCCCTCGGCAACCTTATACTGCTTACCACCTGTTGCAATAATCGCGTACATCTGATGGCACCTCCTATTATCATTACTCGCCAGCTATGGCGGCTTGCGCACTTTTAGCCTCGCTGTGCGGCACACTTAGATATTCTAGCATCGGAATATGGATCTGTCAATGGTTTTTTCTTGAATTTGGGAGAAAATTTCAAACCAGTGTTACGGATAAAGCTGCTTTTTCCAAGTCCTCATAAGTACCACCAAACTGTTCAACCCTTTTGCCTCTGTAAAATAAGCAGAAAAAAAGCTGGAAGTCCTGATCAACTTCATTTTTCAGTATTTACCAGAAAGAATGGTGAGGATCTCCTTTTACTATTTATTTCACTCAGCCAGAGCTGCAAACTGCTTTCCAATCTCCACCAGTATCTCCGCCGTCTTCTGAAGCGAATCCACCGGAATAAATTCATATTTTCCATGATAGTTATACCCGCCGGTGCAGAGGTTCGGGCACGGGAGCCCCATGTAGGAGAGGCGGGCGCCGTCGGTGCCGCCGCGGATCGGAACGACCTCCGGCTCGATGCCGCAGGCTGTCATCGCCTCTTTGGCGGTATCGATCAGGTACATGCACGGCTCAATTTTTTCTTTCATGTTGTAGTAGCTGTCCGTTACTTCGGCGATCACGGTGCCCTTACCGTATTTGCGGTTCAGGAAATCGGCGGCTTCGGCGAAAAATTTCTTTTTCTGTTCAAATTTTTCATGGTCGTGATCGCGGATGATATAATTTAACTGCGCCTCTTCTACATTTCCGCTCATTTCATCCAGGTGATAGAATCCCTCATAATCTTCTGTGTACATCGGATTTTCAAAGACCGGCAGCAGGCTCTGAAATTCCATGCCGATGAGAATGGCATTTTTCATCTTGAGCTTCGCATCTCCCGGATGGATGCTGGCTCCCTGAATCCGGACTTTGCCGGAAGCGGCATTGAAATTTTCATATTCGATCTCGCCGATCGGACCGCCGTCTACCGTATAAGCAACCGCTGCACCGAAGTCTTTCACATCGAAACGATCCGCGCCGCGTCCGATCTCCTCGTCCGGCGTAAATCCAATGCAGATCTCGCCGTGCGGGATCTCCGGGTGGCTCAGGAAATATTCTGCCATCGTCATGATCTCCGCCACGCCTGCCTTGTCGTCGGCGCCCAGAAGCGTGGTTCCGTCAGTTACGATCAGATCCTGACCTTTTAAGTCGGCTAAAAACGGAAATTCTGAAACTTTCATGACAATTTGTTTTTCTGCATTTAATACGATATCTTTGCCGTCATATGCCTGGACGATGCGCGGCTTTACGTTTGTTCCGGTTAAGGACGGCGCGGTGTCTATGTGGGAAATGAAGCCAAGTGCCGGGATGGTAGCTTTCTGCCCAACGTCGGATGCACCGTGAGCAGACGCAGTGCTAAAAGAAGCTTCCGCTTCTTGCGGTGCAGAGGTACTGTCAGTATTATCCGGAATGCATGCAAACAAGTATCCGTACTCGCTCATCCGCACATCGGATGCACCCATTTCTTCCAGCTCGCGTTTCAGCTCATTGGCTAACAGAAGCTGTTTTTCCGTGCTCGGGCAGGTGTCATATGCCTCGTCTGACTGCGTATCATATGATACATATTTCAAAAAACGTTCTACGGCTGTTGTCATGAAAAATCATCCTCTCTTTCTCCTAAATCCCGGCTCAGCGGTTCCAGATAATGGACTAATATATCCCGGTGGCTTTTGATGCGCCACGTTTTATCCATTTCCTCATATGTAAAACTCTTCCGTCCGCCCTGCTGCATCCGCTCCCAGTATGCGTCCAGATGGAAAAATGGCAGGTAGTAAAGTTCATCCCTCTGTGAAAAATATATAATTAAGAAAGCAATCCCGCCCTGCTCTTCAAATTCCCGCATAAATGCGACCTGATGCGGATGGACGTTCTGCAGTGGAAATGTATCTGCCGCGCATTCTTTCGCATCAAAGCAGACCGGGACGCCCTGAATCGCGCCGATGTAATCGACGGTACTCTTCTGGTCGAAATACGCCAGCGTGATATGGCGGCTGGTTTTATCGATCGAGACGGGCGTGATCGGCGTCGGGATTTTCTGGATCAATGCCAGCTTTTTCTCACGGTAAAGATCGTTTGTGTGGTTTATCATATCCTCCAGGGTTGAACCACGAAGTCCCCGGCTGTTCCATGTCCCCATGTTGTTGCTCCTCCACTCATTTTTTAGTTTTTCCCACAATTTAAAATTTACGGGCGATGATTGGCTGGGCGTTTTGGAGCTGATTTCATCATCTCTTCCATCCGCTTCATCTCCGCTGGCATAGGCGCGGTAAATTCTTTGCCCGCCAGATATGAAAGCGGCTCGGAGATCGTTTCCGGCATTACCAGCCGCCACGCATGAAGCATCTGTGAACGGACGCCGAAGCGTTTCTTCACTTCCTCATTGACCCGGGGATCACCGTACTTCGGATCCCCGGCGATCGGGTGCCCGATGGAAGCCAGGTGGGCGCGGATCTGGTGGGATCGTCCGGTGATCAGATGAACCTCCAGAAGGGTATATCCATTTCCAGATACCAGCGGTCTGTATGCAGTCCGGATCGGCAGACTTCCAGGGGTCTCCTCTTTTCGGATCGACACCTGATTCGTCTTTTCATTTTTCGTCAGCCATCCCTCGATGCGGGCTTCGCCTTTTACGATTCCCCGCACGACGCAGACATAATATTTTCCCAGACTCCGGTCCTTGATGACCTCGGACATGATCTGCAGTCCCGGCAGGGAACGTCCAGCTGCCACGATGCCGCTTGTGTTGCGGTCGAGGCGGTTGCAGACGGACGGACGGAAGCACGCCAGGTCCTCTTTCTTTAATTTGCCGGAATCCAGCAGATAGTCAATCAGGTATTCAACCAACGATTCATCCGTCTCTTTCGCTTTCTGGGACAGCATTCCAGATGGCTTATTGATCAGTAAAATATGTTCGTCCTCGTAGACAATATCGAGTTTTTTCTTTTGTACTTTCTGAATCTTCACTTCCGAAAACTTCTCAATCGTCTCTTCTGCCAGAAACAGCTTGATCTCATCGCCCTCGGTCAGATGTTCGGAACCGTCGCATTTTTTTCCGTTCAGGGTAATATTTTTCTTCCGCATCATTTTATAAATGAAGCTTTTTCCCGCCAGATTCAGATATTTTGCCAGCAGCTTGTCCAGGCGCTGCCCCGCCTCATTTTTAGATACTGTCAGCATCCGCATGGCTGCCGCCTCCCTTTTTTACATCGATAATCCTTTTATTACGCGCACACCGTACTCTACAGTTCCATCGTCCTCATACTCTGACGCCGGTTTCAGGCTGTGAATCCGCTTGTCAAAGGTGCTGCGTGAGGTCACGATTTTCAGGTTCGGATCCAGTTTGTTAGCCTTTAACAGTTCATTTAAACCTGCCTCCGCGCGCTTTACATTCAGCTTTGGATTAATGCAGTACACATAGATGCCGGTCGGGTGAACGACGGTCACATCGGACGGAATCACATCTTCCGGTGTCGTCAGAACCAGATCATAGAGAACTTCAAATTTTTCCTCATACGGCATATATGCCTCATGAAACGCCTGCTCCGGTGTATGGTATTTGAAAATGGCAATCAACGGGGAAGCGAGATTCGCCGCCGGAAGTACCGTGACGATCGCCATGACCGTCAGAATTTTTTTGACGGAATCATTGTCTGTAAAAGACCGTCCAACCAGCTGTGCGATGATAAATAATGCCAGAAGTGCGATGATAAAAAGCTGTTTCCGCTTGAAATGATTGCGGTAGCCGTAATCGCCTTTTTTTATCTTTTTCACGGTGTAAAAATCCTTTCTATCATGTTTTTATTGAATGATACTAGCTTTTTGTCTGATTTAATGGTTTAACGCCTGCATCGCGCGCAGAATCCACTCATGCGGAACTATCTTGCAGAGCACAAAGAATGCCTTCATCCATACGCCGTAAATCGACACGCTTTTTCCCGCCATACAGTCGCGGATGGCAAGTTTTACAACTTTGTGCGGATCTGCCATCACCAGACGCTTATAAAGAGGAATCTCCCCGGTTGTCTCGGCAATGTCGAAAAACTCGGTTTTGACCGGTCCGGGGCAGACCGCCGTCACGCCGATTCTGCGCGGGCGGAGTTCTTCCCGCAGGGCGCGGCTGTAGCTTAAGACAAATGCCTTGGTTGCCGCATAGATGGCAAATCCCGGCTGCGGCAGAAAGGAGGCTGCTGACGCGAACTGGAGAATCCGGCTGTTTTCGCTCATATAGGGAAGCACCATATGCGTGACCGCGCACAGCGCCTCGCAGTTGAGCTCTACCATTCCCGTTTCATCGTCAAGCGGCAGGTTCCCGACCGTTCCGATTTTACCAAAGCCGGAAGCATTTACCAAAAGCTTTACGTTGGGCTTGCGTGCCGCCAGCTCGTTTTCCAGCGTCTCCCGCTGGGATGCATCCGTCAGATCGATGGCGAAACACCGCGCCGGGATCGGCAGCGTCCGTTCCAGCTCCTGCATCCGGTCCATCCGGCGGGCAATCAGCCAGACTTCCTGAAGTCCCGAAAAGCGATCCGCCAGCTGTCTGGCTGCCTCGCGCCCCATACCGGAAGAGGCACCTGTAATTATCGCAATTTTCATGAGAAATTCCTCCCGTCTCAAGCATGTACGCTCGGAGTCGTTCCTTCATTCCGTGCGTACATACGTTTTATTTCTTCTTGTGCACGTTCCGGATGGTTTTTTTCTTTCCGCTTCCGCTGCTCTTTCCACCTACAGCGCCGCCAAATCCCCCCGCATTTCGTCCATTTCCATTTATGCCGGTCTGTTTGTGCCCGGCCATACTGCCCACAGCCGGTCGTTTGGTGTCTTTTGCACGATTGGCAGCAGCCGGTTTTGCCGTCTGGGTGCCATGATGCGCCCCTTTATATCCGCCAGCCGCGAAATCGCGGCCTTTGATCTGCCGCGGACGGATCAGGCATTTCTTATCAAAACCGATCAGATCCGTTCTGCCTGCCAGACGGAGTGCTTCCAGCACCAGATCATAGTTTTTCGGGTTGCGGTACTGGATCAGCGCACGCTGCATCGCTTTCTCATGCGGGTTGGTCGGCACGTACACCTTTTCCATCGTGCGCGGATCATATCCCGTGTAATACATACACGTAGACAGTGTGGATGGTGTCGGATAGAAATCCTGCACCTGCTCCGGCATGTAGCCGAGGTCCCGCAGATATTCTGCCAGTTCGATCGCCTCCTTGAGCGTGGAACCCGGATGGGAGGACATCAGGTACGGAACAAGGTACTGCTTCATTCCCAGCGAGTCATTCATTGCAGCATATTCCTTCATGAACTGGCGGTAGACCTTATTCTCCGGTTTTCCCATCCGTTTTAATACATTATCCGATATATGTTCCGGCGCTACCTTGAGCTGTCCACTGACATGGTACTGACAAAGTTCCCGCAAAAATGCCCGGTTTTTCTCCGCCAGCAGATAATCGAAACGGATGCCCGAACGGATAAAAACTTTCTTCACCTTCGGAATCGCCCGCAGTTTCTTTAACAGGGAAATATAGTCGCTGTGATCGGCATTCATGTTTTTGCACGGCTGCGGGAACAGGCACTGTTTGTGCGGACAGGCACCATAGGTCATCTGTTTTTCGCATGCCGGGTGACGGAAGTTTGCGGTCGGACCGCCGACATCGTGGATGTAGCCCTTGAAATCCGGTTCCTGGGTCAAAAGTTCTGCTTCCTGAATAATTGATTCATGGCTGCGGGTCTGCACGATGCGTCCCTGATGGAAGGTCAGCGCACAGAAGCTGCATCCGCCGAAGCATCCGCGGTTGCTGATCAGGCTGAATTTTACTTCCGTGATCGCTGGAATACCACCCGCTGCATCGTAACACGGATGCCAGGTTCTCATGTATGGAAGTGCGTAGACATCGTCCATCTCTTCCTGGGTCAGTGGTTTCGCCGCCGGATTCTGGACCACATAAAGGCGGTCGCTGTACGGCTCAACGAGGCGTTTTCCCGAAAATGGATCGGTGTTGCTGTACTGGGTGTAAAAGCTCTCCGCATACGTCTTTTTATCGGAGGAAACCTCGCGGTAAGACGGCAGACGGATTTCGTCGTAAACGGAATCCAGGTTTTCCGCCTTATAAACAGTTCCCTCGATGAAGGTGATATCCTTTGCCTCGATGCCGCTCGCCAGTGCATCCGCGATCTCCACGATCGAGCGCTCGCCCATTCCGTAGGAAATCAGATCTGCCTGGGAATCCAGCAGAATGGAGCGTTTCATTTTTCCGGACCAGTAATCATAATGTGCCAGACGCCGCAGGCTGGCTTCGATACCGCCGAGAATGATTGGCTTTTTCGACCAGGTGCGGATCAGGTTGGAATAGACGATCGTCGCATAATCCGGACGTTTTCCCATCTCGCCGCCCGGTGTGTAGGAATCCTTTGCGCGGCGCTTTTTCGAAACCGAATAATGGTTTACCATAGAGTCCATATTTCCGGCGCTCACAAGCCATCCGAGACGCGGTTCGCCCAGAATCTGAATGGATTCCTGATTCTTCCAGTCCGGCTGGGCGATGATGCCTACTTTATAGCCGTGCGCTTCAAGCATACGGCTGATGATCGCGTGTCCGAACGACGGATGATCGACATACGCATCCCCGCACACGTAGACAAAATCGCAGCTCTCCCAGCCGCGCTTGTCCATATCCGCCCTGCAGATCGGTAAAAAATCATGTATCATTTTATCTTGCCCCCTGTATCAGTTCCCGGTAGTCCCGGATATAAAAATCAGCTAATTCTTTCTTTTCTTCGGTCATGGAAAGTGAAAATACGTCCTCGACCGCGCCAACGCGCATACCAGCCCGTTTTCCAGCCAGAATCCCCGCCGGGACGTCCTCAAATACCAGACATTTTTCCGGCTGTACGCCCAGATCCGCCGCTACTTTCAGATAGATATCCGGCGCCGGTTTTCCTGCTGCCACCTCACAGGCAGTTGCCACCACACCGAAATAGGAACGGATATCCAGAGAATCCAGCACGGCTGCTACCATATCCTGTGCGTTGCTCGTTGCAATTCCCATGCGGATTCCTTTTTTCTTTAAAAATGAAAGAAATTCCGCAACACCCGATTTCAGCGGTACCTCATGGCGGTATTTATCGATCGACATTTCAATCCAGATGGCCTTTATCTCATCCAGGGTCATCGGCAGCTGGAAGCGATCTTTAAAATAGATTGCTGTCTCGGAAAAGCTCATGCCCTCGATCACCTTCTCAAGATCTTCCGGACAGTCATAGCCGTAACGCTTTAAAAATTCCACATCGATCGCTTTCCACATCCACATGGAATCGACCAGGGTGCCGTCGAGATCGAAGAGGACGGCGTCTACTGTGTTCCAGTTGATTTCAGGAGGTGTGTTATTTGGGGTGTCTGACAAATTTTCGTCATTTGATACACAATTTTGTGAGGTTAGCGTTCTTTCTTTTAATGCTCTAATTTCATCTTCCCTCAGCGCCCGGTACTCTCCCGTCGCCAGTGCCTCATCCAGGGCAAGCGGTCCCATCGAAAGGCGTTTCAGGTAAATAACTTCGCCGCCCTCTGCCTCAAACATCCGCTTTACCTGATGAAATTTTCCTTCATGGATGGTCAGGCGCGCCTCGCAGAGGTCTTCTCCTGCGTCGTTCCATTTTTTCTCGATCACAAGCTCTGCCGGCCGTACCGGTGTGCCATCCGTCAGCGTCAGTCCCGCCTGAAAGCGCGCTTCGATTCCTTCTTTCAGTGTTCCCTTTACGCGTGCAAAATAGACCTTATCCACGTGTTTTTTCGGTGCCAGAAGCTCATGCGCCAGCGCACCGTCGTTCGTGATGAGAAGCAGTCCTTCCGTATCAATATCGAGGCGTCCGACCGGGAAGAGGTCTTTTCGCTTTGCTTCATCAATAAGGTCAATGACAGTCTGATAGCGCCCGTCTTCCGTTGCGGAAACGACGCCCTGCGGTTTATTTAACATATAATATTCCGTGTCTGCCCAGCCAACCGGCTGTCCATCCAGTGTAACCCGGGTTTCGTCCGGGAATATTTTCCGGTCAGACTCGCGGCAGACGGTTCCATCGACCAGAACCCGCCCTTTGCGGATCATCTCTTTTACCTGACTGCGCGTTCCCTGCTTCATCTCTGCCAGGAAACGGTCTAAACGTATACTTTTACCTTGTCCCATCACTGCCACCTCCATCCGGGATTGTATTTATTTTTAAGCTGACCGCCCCGTTTCTGCGCCCAGCCAAGCGGAAATCCATCCACACAGATTAGTACAAGACCATCTGCCGCCTCTTCCTCTGCAGCTGTCAATGTCTCGCCCTTTAAATAGCGGATCGTGCGCTCATCCGAGGCTTTGAAGTTTAAATAATTTGCAAATTCCTGCATCCGCAGGTTCATCGCTAACGCCTGAGATGGTTCAAACCGCCCTTTTTTCAGTTCTCCGAGCAGAAGCCCGGTACGCAGACAGCGGAGCGGCTTAAAATAGCGCGTATTTTCGCCTGCCAGCGCTGCCGGGAGATAATAGATGCGCTCGCTGTCACGGTAGAATTGATCGGGATTCCAGGTTCTTACCGGAAGCTGGCGCAGAAGATCGAACAGGGGGGAAAAGTCCTCGTCTGTCTGGTTTTGCATCCCGTTTTTTCCTTTTCTAAATGTTTTCCCTTCCGTTTTTCCAGAAGCCATCTGTCTGGACTTACCATCTTGCGCCACACGGCACAACCGCGCTTCTATTTTCTCTACCGAAAGTGGAGCGCTCAATGCTTTCTCACCAGCATTTTCCAAATCCCTGACATTTGCGTCCGGTTTCTCCGTCCGCTTCTCCAACAGCGCAACAAAATGTCCTTCGCCCTCCAGACGGTGCGGAAACAATCTCAGACAGCCCTCAATGCCACGGCTTCCCTCAAAGCCATATTCCGGTTTCTGCGGCACGACCGCCATCTGCGGATATTTCTCCAGAATATACTCGATCGTTCCCTCGTCCTCGTCCCTGTCAAAGGTACAGGTCGAATAAACCAGTTTCCCGCCCGGCGCAAGCATCTGCACGGCACAGTCGAGAATCTGGCGCTGTAGCGGCGCATAATAATCGGGACCTTTTTCGTTCCAGCTCTTTACCATCGACGGATCGCGGCGGAACATACCTTCGCCGGAGCACGGCGCATCGACCAGAATCTTATCAAAAAACTCCGGCAGGATGCCAGCCATTTTTTCCGGTGCCTCGCTCGTTACACAGATATTTCCCGCTCCGAACATTTCCAGATTTTTAAGAAGCGCTTTTGCGCGCGAATTGCTGATATCATTGGAAAACAGGACACCTGTACCGGCTAATTTCGCCGCCAGTTCCGTACTTTTACCGCCCGGTGCCGCGCACAAATCCAGAACCCGGTCGCCCGGCTTGATCGGCAGCCATGCCGCCGGTGACATCGCACTCGGTTCCTGCAAATAGTAGAGTCCCGCGTAGTACCACGGATGCCTGGATGGGCGTTCGCCCTGATAATAAAAACCGTTCTTCGTCCACGGCACTGGTTTCAAATTCCAGTCCGCCGTCTGTGCCATCTCTAAAAACTGTTCCGGTGTCAGCCTGCCCGTGTTGACGCGCAGCCCTGAACGCGGCTCTTCCTCATACGAAGCCAGATACTCCGGGTATTCCTCCCCCAGAAATTGTTTCATTTTTTCAAGAAATTCTTCCGGCAGTTCTCGGTAATCCAATCGTTTTCCTCCTGTTTTTGTCTATTGCTCTGTATATCCATTTATAATCGTGATTCTAAAGACTTTTTCTTCGCGCTCATTCGTTCTTTCTTTGTTCGGTATGCCGGTTTTCAGGCTTCCAAAAGGAATGAGCCATTTTCTGTCTACATATATATAATCTATCTTTATATTACTTTTTAATGATAGAAAGGCGCTCCCATGCCATATATAAAAAAAATAGTATCCGCCCTGTTCCCAGCACTTATCCTGGCGCTTCTGCTCTCGCATCCGCGTCTCTCTGCGGATGGGGCACAGAAAGGACTTCTTTTATGGTTCAATACGGTCTTTCCGACGTTATTTCCCTTTATGCTCTTCTCAAAGCTTTTAGCTGAACACGGCGGCGTCCGGCTGCTTCTAGCGCCATTTCACCCAGTTTTGAAACATCTTGGTATGTCTGTCTACAGCGGCTATGCCCTGCTTGCCGGGATGCTCTGCGGTTACCCGATGGGAATGAAAACTGCCGCCGATTTTAACCGGAAATCGCTGCTTTCGGCACATGAAAAACGGCTTCTGACCGCCATCAGCGCTTCGCCAAGCCCCATGTTTATCGCCGGATATGCTGCACCTAGGCTGAACCCGGCAGTTCCGTCAAACTATCTGGTTCTGGCACTATATACGCCGCTTTTATTGGTTGGAAGTCTCCTATGCATTTATAATAAAGTAACTTCTTTTAGCCTTCAAAACCGATCTTTTTCGAAACAAACCGGCTCTGTCAAGCCCGCCCGCACAAAATCCACATCCGTCTCCGTTCCCGCTTCCTTCGACACCATCCTGATGGACTGCATCGAACTGCAGGTCCGCATCGGCGGTTTGATCATGCTGTATTCGATCCTCGCTGCCTTTGCCGACGCCTTCTGTTCCGGCACGCTGCGTCTGTTTCTGATCGGGACGGCTGAAATGACAACCGGCATCGATGCGATCGCCCGTTCTGGTGCTATATTCAGTATCCCGGTTCAATCCGGTGCGATAGCGGCGTGTGCCGCGTTTGGCGGGTTATCCGGGATCGCCCAGACAAATTCAGTCATACGGGACAGCCGAAAAGACAGAGAAAAAAATGCCGGACTTTCCATCCGGCATTATGTACTGTGGAAACTGGTTCACGCCAGTCTCTCGTTCGTTCTCTTTATTCTGCTGCTTCGCCGGATGCCGCCTGTGTAGCGGCCGCTGCTGCCTCGGCGCCTGTGTTCTCCTCCGGCTCGGTCACGACACTGCCAGCCAGCTCATTACGGTTGGAAGATACGACATCGTAGCTGGACTGCATCGAACTCATGTAAGACTCGAAACGGCTCTGCGCGCCCTCCATCGAATGCTTGATGATGGTCTGCAGGCTGCGGAGCATGTCGTCCGTGTACTGAACGGAACCCTGGCGGATATTGTTTGCCTCTGTGACAGCGTTGTCCACGATCTGCTGTGCCTGTGCATTTGCCTGCTCAATAATGCTGTTTGCTTCTGCATATGCACGCTGCATGATCTCATGCTCATTAACCAGCTCATTGGTCTGGGCGGTCGCCTCGGCTACCATCGCGTCTGCCTGGGAACGTGCCTCCTGCAGAATCGCATCCTGGTTGCTGATGATCTTCTGATATTTCTTGATCTCCTCCGGAATGCGAAGACGCAGTTCCACGAGCAGTTCTTCAATCTCTTCTTTATTTACTAAAATCTTCGTGTTGGACAGCGGCTGAAACTTGCAGCTGTCGATATAATCTTCAATTTCTGTGATGATCTGTTCAATTCTGCTCATAGCTTTTCTCCTTACTTACATTCCCTGTCTTCCTGAAGCGCCTGGTATTTCTCCTGTACTTGTTTTGCAATGACCGGATCGAGAAATTCGGAAATGTCTCCGCCGTACATCGCAACCTCTTTTGCCATACTGGAACTTAAATACGCGTATTTAAGGTTCGTTGTCAGAAACAGGGTATCTATTTCGGGTGCAATCACCCGGTTCATCTGCGCGAGCTGCAGCTCATATTCGAAATCCGTGATCGCACGCAGACCACGCACGATGACCTTTGCGTGATTCTGGCGCATGAAATCGACCAGAAGTCCGTCAAACGACTGCACCTCCACGTTAGGAATGTCTTTTGTCACTTCCTCTAACATCTTAACACGTTCTTCGACAGAAAACAACGGAGATTTTGCGTTATTACACAAAACTCCCACGATGACCTGATCAAAAATTTCGGAGGATCGCTTTATAATATCAAAATGTCCGAGCGTCACCGGATCAAAGCTGCCCGGATAAATGGCTGTTTTCATCTTTTTTTCTCCTTTGGTATTCAAGCTTTTCGGATAAACAGATGTTTATTCGTCTTATATATCTTCTCTTTTTCGAGATGGTATCCCAGTTCTGAAAGGTAGCTACACCCGGTCTCTTTCGATGCCTCTGTGATGATCATCGTATGTTCATCTGCCAGGGACGAATGCGCCAGATAAGTAAGCACTTCTTTCTCCCAGAGATGGTTGTACGGAGGATCCATAAAAATGAAATCAAACGCACTCTTCCGGTTTTCTATCCGTTTCAATGCATCCGAAATATCACAGTTTAACAGCGTCGCCTTATCAGCCAGGCGGGCCGCTTTCAGATTGTCACGGATGCAGTCCGCCGCTTTCGGATTCTTCTCCACAAAAACAGCTTCTTTTGCCCCGCGGCTTAAAGCTTCGATCCCGATCGCCCCGCTTCCGCTGAATAAATCGAGAAATGTGCATCCATAGATATCATTCTGAATCATATTAAAAAGAGTTTCTTTGATACGGTCCGTCGTCGGTCTCGTATCCATTCCCTCGATCGTCTTTAAAGTAAGCCTTCTGGCACTTCCTGCTATTACCCGCATGGATTTTTCTCCATCTTACTAGAAATATTAATGTATTTTGAACTGCAACCGTAAAATTCACCAAACAGTTTGCGTATTTTTTAACACTACATCTGTTCTATTATAGTATGAGTTTTACTGATATACAAGCATAAAATCGGATCAATACTAACTTTTTTCCCTACATTGTGGGTGTTTTGCCCCAAAATGTCAATTTGCACAAAACCTTCTAGTGTATTTCACTTTTAAGATCCGCATACTGAGAATGTAACAAAAAGAGACACCCGGACAAACGAAAGTTTGAAGGGGCACACGCAAAAAAAAGGAGGCGTCTGTTATGTCTAGTTCCAACAACACTAACAAAACCAATGTACCGGAAGCCAAGGAAGCGATGAACCGCTTTAAGATGGAGGTTGCCAATGAGATTGGCGTTCCGTTAAGCGAGGGCTACAATGGTAACCTGACCTCCGCACAGGCTGGTTCCGTCGGCGGCTATATGGTCAAAAAGATGATTGAGGAACAGGAAAAAAAGATGGCTGGTAAATAAGGCATCGTAGGGCTCTTCTGAATCTTCGCTGAAACGGCGAAAAAAACGGCAGCAGCATGATTGACAAAACCGGACTTGAACGACCGATTTTCAATCATGCTGCTGTTCTTTTCTGCAAAACATTCATTCACTTGTTTGACAGACAGATTGTATACTTACTTTAGCGATAAAAATGCCGCCAGATTCCCCCTCTTATCTCCCATCACGCGGTGTGAATATAAAAGATCCGGATTGCATTTCGTACATACATTCGTCACAGCCAGATGCTCCGGCAAAATTCCGGCATCCAGGAGCACCCGGCGGTTCGCGCCCCAGAGGTCAAGCTGGTACTTGCCATTCCCCTTATTCATGAGAATCGATTTCCCATTCCAGGAATAACAGGATGTTGAATCATCCTGACTGATTTCTGCTCCAAATTCTTCTTTAAATGCGTCTGCCACATCCTCACTGACCTCATAACAGTCCCGGCAGATGCTCGGTCCGATGCAGACGCACAGATCCTCCGGCTTCGTGCCGAACGCCTCTCCCATCGCCTCGATCGTTTTCTGTCCCATCCGGTGAACGGTTCCCTTCCAGCCGGAATGCGACAGTCCGATGGCACGATGCACCGGATCTACAAAATATAATGGTACACAGTCCGCAAAAAATGTAACCAGCGTCAGCCCCGGCACGTTTGTGATAAGTCCGTCGATGTTTTCATAATCGCGCTCCCGCCAGATTCCTTTTCCAGCGTCCGCTTCCGTAACAAGACGGATATTCGTCGTGTGCGTCTGATGGCTGAGCACCATCTTTGACACATCCGCTCCCAGAATCCGCGCCATTTTCCGGTAATTTTCAAGCACATCGTCCCGGTTGTCGCCGCGCGTCAGCGAAAAGTTCATCGTACTGAAATATCCCTTGCTCGCTCCGCCAAGCCGGGTAGAAAATGCGTGGCGCACCATCCTGGTCTGCTCTAAGAGCGGAAAGGTAAAATAAGCCACTCCGTTTGACTCACGAAGGGTAATTGGTGCCGGATGAACTGTTTTTTGTATATAGGTAAGCGCCATGATTGTCACATCCTTTTTCTGTCTCTTGCTCAAATCTGATTGTGCAGTTTTTGAATTCTCTCATTTGTAATTATCCGCACCAGAACGCGTCCCGAATTAATCTCACGTTACTGCCAAGCACCGCCACCACATCAAACCGGCATGGCGTGTCCTCGGAAATATGATAATGCGTCATATAATACCGGGCGGTACGAAGAATCCGCGCCTGCTTGCGGGCATCCACTGCCTCCGCCGGATCGCCTTCGTGTTCATCGCGGCGGTATTTGACCTCGATAAAAACCAGGTAGTCTCTATCTCTTGCGATAATATCAATTTCACCCTGGCGACAGCGGAAATTCCGGCAGAGAATCTGATAACCGTGCCGGATGAGATATTCACACGCCAGAGTTTCATATTCAGTTCCGATGGCACGGCGGTTGAATGAATTTCCATGAAGATGAAAGTTTCTTTCTCCCATTCAGCTCCCTTTCTGTTATTTCATTCCCTGCATCGCGGCTTCCTCGCCCAGCAGCTTCTTCAAAAAGGTTCTCCGATGGATCGGGCATGGACCATAGGTTAAAATTGCCTCGTTATGCATCTTAGTTCCGTATCCTTTATGCTTCGCAAACCCGTATTCCGGATAGATTTTATCGTACTCCATCATCATATGATCCCTCGTCACTTTTGCCAGGATACTGGCTGCCGCGATCGAGACACTTTTTGCATCGCCCTTGATAATCTTAATCTGCTTTTCCTCCGAAATCCCCGGAATGATGACCGCGTCATTTAAAAAGATATCCGGCTCCTGCGGAAGCTGTGCGACTGCCTGACGCATTGCTTCATAGGTCGCCTGCAAAATATTGATGGAATCGATCACCTCCGGGCTTACAATTCCAATTCCGTAGGCAGCTGCCTTTTCTTTGATTTCCAGAAATAATTCTTCCCGGCATTTTTCCGACAATTTTTTGGAATCGTTCAGCCGCAGAATCGTACAGTCTTTCGGAAGTACCGCGACCGCCGCCACCACCGGACCGGCTAATGGACCTCTGCCCGCCTCATCAATGCCGCAGACGATCCCTGCACTTTCGTACTGATGTTCATAGGCGCGCATTCCTTCGAGACGCGCCAGTTCTGCTTCCAGTTTTTCTCCTGTTAGTTTTCTCATGTTTTCCTATACCTCCGGCACTTCCAGCGTCACGCGCCCCAGTTTGCCGCTGCGGAAGTCATCTAATAGGAAGCCAGCCGCTTTTTTCGTATCCAGCTCGCTGCCCTTTAAAAGACAGGAACGTGCCCTTGCGATTTCACGCAGAATTTCCCAGGCTTTTTTTGTATCTTCGCCGTCCCCAGCCGTATTCTCAACCAGCGTCACACCATACCGCTCTTCCAGGCGCTTTCCGTAACGTCCGGACATATTTTTGATCAGCTCGGCTGCCAGCTCTTCCTTATCCAGAATCTCATCGTTGATCGAGCCGATAAATGCAAGGCACAGTCCCACATTCGGATCTTCAAATTTCGGCCAGAGGATTCCCGGCGTATCGAGAAGTTCCAGTGTCTTATTTAAGCGGATCCACTGGTTTCCCTTGGTAACACCCGGTTTATTTCCAGTCTTGGCGCAGGCTTTTCCGGCAAAGGAATTGATAAAGGTCGATTTTCCGACATTCGGAATGCCGACTACCATCGTCCGCACCGGGCGGTTTTTGATACCGCGGCGGCGGTCACGCTCAATTTTCTCCTTGCATGCCTCCTGCACCAGCGGCTGGATCTGCTTCATTCCCATGCCGCTGCGCGCGTTGATGCGGAGTGCATGGATGCCCTGCTCCTTAAACCATGCGATCCAGCGCTCTGTACAGCCGTCGTCCGCCAGATCCGCCTTATTTAAAAGGACAATCCGTCCCTTTCCCTTCGCAAGCTCATCAATATCCGGGTTGCGGCTGCCGAGCGGCACGCGCGCATCCACCAGCTCAATCACCAGATCGATCAGCTTGATATCTTCCTTCATGGCTCTTTTTGCCTTTGTCATATGTCCAGGGTACCATTGTATCTGCATGAAATTTTCTTCCTTTCTTAGAACCTATCTCGACGAAATCAACCCAAACCGGCTAACCGGCTGGATCCGCAGCCAGACCTTTCCTTTGATCTGCCGGAACTTCACATTTCCCACATTGGAAAAGCGGCTGTCCTCACTGCCGGAGCGGTTGTCACCCAGCAGAAAATATTCGTTTTTATCCAGACTAATCGGATATTCCGCCAGTCCAGCCAGAGCCGCCTTACCCAAGTCGTTCGGGGCGTCTAATTTTTCATTATTAATGTAAATATAACCGTCCTTGATCTGCACCGTCTCACCTGGCAGTCCAATGACGCGTTTTATATTGTAATTTCCCGTTTCTTTTTCAAATACAATAATGTCATAGCGCTTTGGGCGCATCACGCGGTAACTCAGGCGGTTCATCAGAACCTTTTCGTTCTGCGACAACACCGGTTCCATTGATTGACCGCTCACCCGTATCTGTGTCCCCATCGCAAACACGGCGAACCACGCGATCGAAATTACCACCGCGATATCCACGATCCATCCAACCACCAGACGGATGCGGTTTTTATCCTCTTTCAGCTCCATATGTCACTCCCTCTCTATCCATTCCCCATGAATCATCGCTCATGTCGCAAGCGACCGCGCTCGGCGCGAGAATGTGCCAGGGCACATTCTTTTTTATAATAGGGAATCACAAGGAATTTCCTATTACACGAAAAAAAGCTGCTGCACAGTTCCTCCCGCCGCGCCGGACACACATAACCGCATATCCGGATGCACAGCGGGCTGACCTGTACAGCAGCCCCATCCGCTTCAGAAATTATTTTACTAACTCTTTTACCTTCGCTGCCTTGCCGATTCTGGATCTCAGGTAGTTCAGTTTTGCTCTTCTTACTTTACCTCTTCTTACTACTTCAACGTTCTCTACAGACGGAGAATGTAACGGCCAGGTCTTCTCTACACCAACACCGTTGGAGCTCTTTCTAACAGTGAAAGTCTCGCGAACGCCGCCGTTCTGTCTCTTAATAACAGTTCCCTCGAAAACCTGAATTCTCTCGCGGTTTCCCTCTTTGATCTTAGCAGATACACGTACTGTATCGCCTACGTTGAAACTCGGAACGGTTTCCTTTAACTGAGCTGCTTCAATGTTCTTAATAATCTCGTTCATCTTTGTGAACCTCCTTTAAAATCTTTGATGTTCTTAATACGATCTTTTATCCCGTAAAAACGTGCTTCCTGTAACAGCGGAACATCTCTTTATTTCACAGAATATGATTTTATCATAGAAATCCTTGATTTGCAAGGACTTTCTGCTCTCTTTTTTAGAGTTTTTTTGTTTCTTTTTCCTCTTTCTGACGAATTAGCTCTTCCAGATATTTCTTCTCTTTCTTATCCAGAACCGCATCTTTTAAAAGATCCGGGCGGCGTTCCAGCGTCCGTTCGATCGATTTCTGACGGCGCCAGGTCTCGATATTTTTGTGATGCCCGGTCAGAAGTATGTCCGGGACCGCCTTATCCATGAATACAACCGGGCGGGTGTACTGTGGATATTCCAGCAGATTGTCGTGAAATGACTCAAATTCCGCGGATACGTCATTATTTAACACACCAGGCACCAGACGGGAAATGCAGTCGATCATAACCATCGCCGGAAGCTCACCGCCCGTCAGGACATAATCGCCGATGGAGAGATAGTCGGTCACAACCAGCTCTAATGCGCGCTCATCGATCCCCTCATAATGCCCGCAGAGGAACACCAGATCCTCTTCTTTCGCCAGTTCTTCCGCGATTTTCTGGTTGAAAACCTGCCCCTGCGGAGTCAGATAGATCACGCGCGGACGTTTTCCGGTGCGCGCCGCCAGATCTTCATATGCATCGTAAATTGGTTCCGGCTGCATCACCATACCGGCGCCGCCGCCATAGGGCGCATCGTCTACATGATGGTGTTTGTCCTTCGAGTAATCGCGGATATTGACCGCCTCAACCGAGATCAGCCCTTTGTCAATCGCACGCCCCGTAATACTTGTGTTCAGTCCCCCCATTACCATCTCCGGAAACAGGGTCAGAATATGAAAATTCATCCGTTTCTCCTATATATATACACTTTCACAACGGTACTTTCATTTTAGGATTTTCATTCCATTTACAGATCCAGCAGACCGTCCATGATATGAACCGTTACGGTGCCAGCCTCCAGATCGACATTCAGGATGCATTCCTTGATGGACGGGAATAGGTATTCTTTGCCCTCAGGTCCTTCGATCACATACACGTCGTTAGCCGCTGTCTGAAGGATATCTTTCACCGTACCGAACTCCTCACCCTCGTCCGTCAGCACTTTCAGACCAATCAGATCGGCAATGAAATTCTCATCTGGATTCAGTTTCACCGCCTGATCGCGGGTGATCAGAATATCCTTATTACGGAACGGCTCGCAGTCCTCAATCCGATTCATCTCTTTAAATTTAAGAATGACCATATTTTTGAAAAAACGCACCTGTTCCACGGTCACCGGCATTTTTTCTTTTCCAGTGTCGATATACGCTTTTTTTAATTTTTTAAAACGATTCACATCATCGGTGGTAGGAAATACTTTCACATCTCCGCGCAGACCATGCGGGGATGTAATTACACCAACTCTCAGATAATCAACCATTCTATAATCCTCCTGTATGAAATAGAACGTGCCTTGCATTCCCGCGCCGGGGTGCGGTTGCGTTGGCATCCTCTTGAATTTCCTGTGATATAAAAAAGCCGGACACCCTTTCAGGCAGCCGGCTTTTCAGCTTCGTCTGTATTACTGAATCTCTACAATAACTTTCTTGTCTTCCTTGGATGAAGCCGCCTTGACAACCGAGCGAATCGCTTTCGCGATACGACCCTGTTTTCCAATTACCTTACCCATATCGGCCGGTGCAACGGAAAGCTCGATTACAGTCTCGTCGTCTTTGACCGATTCTGTAACCACTACCTCGTCCGGGTTCTCAACCAGTGCTTTCGCGATAACTTCTACTAATTCTTTCATACCTTTGCACCTCACAGGTCAGTATGCTTGATTTACTGGATACCAGCGATCTTTAAGAGTTTACCAACAGTCTCTGTCGGCTGAGCGCCTGTTGCTAACCATTTCTTAGCAGCTTCCTCATCGAATTTCAGAGTGCTCGGCTCTGTGTTCGGATCGTAGATACCGATCTCCTCGATGAATCTGCCATCTCTCGGGGATCTGGAATCTGCAACAACGATTCTATAGAAAGGAGCTTTCTTCTGACCCATTCTTCTTAATCTCATCTTTACCATTTTAAATTACCTCCTGAAATTTTCCTTATTTCCTTGAATTATAAAATATAGCTAATGCACACTGCATCTACTAACACTTGTTTAAAACGGCAGCTTCATCTTGCCAAGCATACCGCCGAGTCCGCCAAGACCCTTGCGTTTTCCGCCGCCTGCCATGCCCGGAAGCTGTTTCATCAGCTTTTTCATATCTCCGAACTGTTTTACCAGGCGGTTGACTTCTGCGATATCCACGCCTGCGCCCTGTGCGATTCGTTTCTTGCGGGACGGATTCATCAGATCCGGGTTGCGCCGCTCTTCGGCTGTCATCGAGAGGATGATCGCCTCCACGCGTCCCATCGTCTTCTCATTCTCATCTAAATCCAGACCTTTAAGCTGTCCCATGCCTGGCATCATACTCATGATGCTCGCCATGCCGCCCATCTTCTTGATCTGGTTCATCTGATCGAGGAAGTCATTGTAATCAAATTCTGCCTTCTTAATCTTGCGGCCGAGTTCTTTTGCCTTCTCCTCGTCGATCACAGCAGATGCTTTGTCGATAATGGAAAGAACATCGCCCATGCCCAAGATCCGGGAAGCCATACGGTCCGGGTAAAACTGTTCCAAATCGGAAAGTTTCTCGCCCATACCGACATAGAGAATCGGTTTTCCGGTTACCGCCTTGATAGAAAGGGCCGCACCGCCTCGCGTATCGCCATCCATCTTTGTCAGAACCACACCGTCAATGCCGATTTTGTCGTTAAACATGCTCGCTACATTGACTGCATCCTGACCAGTCATGGCATCTACAACGAGAAGTGTCTGATAAACATCCACATTCTCTTTGATCTCAACCAGCTCATCCATCATCGCTTCATCGATGTGGAGACGACCGGCTGTATCGATGATAACCACATTGTTGCCATTTTTCGCCGCGTGCTCAAGCGCTGCCTTTGCGATATTGACCGGTTTGTGGTTCGTTCCCATCGCAAATACGGGAACACCCTGTTTTTCACCATTTTTCTGCAGCTGTTCGATTGCCGCCGGTCGGTAGACATCACATGCTACCAGCAATGGATTTTTTCCCTTTGCCTTGAGCTTTCCGGCAATCTTTGCCGTCGTGGTCGTCTTACCAGCACCCTGGAGACCTGCCATCATGATGACGGTAATCTCATTGCCCGGTTTTAACGCAATCTCTGTCATCTCGGAGCCCATCAGCTTGACCAGCTCGTCGTTGACAATCTTTATTACCATCTGTCCTGGATTCAGACCATTTAAAACATCGGTTCCAATCGCCCGCTCCTGTACAGAATTGATAAACTGTTTTACTACCTTGAAGCTTACATCCGCTTCCAGAAGGGCCATCTTGACTTCTTTGAGTCCGGCTTTTACGTCGCTCTCGCTGAGTCGTCCCTTGCCTGTCAGGTTTTTAAACACATTCTGCAGTTTGTCTGCCAAGCTTTCAAATGCCATCAAAAACCTCCTGCATTATAAATCCAATATCTCGTTTGAGATTCGCCCGATTGCCTCAATCAGCGCCTGATTCTGTGTCTGGCTGAATTCTTCCGTCAACCGATGAATCTCAGTTACTTTTTCCTTGGTTTTCTGGAATTTGGCAATCAGTCCAAGCTTTTCCTCATAACCAAGAAGTGTACGGTCACAGCGCCGGATCAGATCATGCACACCCTGACGGGTAATGCCCTGTTCGTCTGCAATCTCGCTGAGGGACAGATCGTTAAATACCACATCCTTATATACACTTTGCTGATGCTTTGTCAGGAGTTCTCCGTAAAAATCATACAAAAGACCCTGTTCAACAATTTTTTCCATTCCTCATCACCTGTGTTATCATACACGATAATCTAATTGGTGTCAAGTATTTTTTCTTTACACCAATCAGATTATCAAACGAATTATTTTTTTTGCTGCTCTGTCTGTGTTTTCTTTCAAAAACAAGCAGCTTAATGATCGCATTACATCGTTTCAAATTCTATCCCCGCACCGGATGGCCATCTTCCTTCGGCATCTTCTTCGCCGCCCGCCAGAAACAGATCATATGTGCCGTCGCTGTGACCGCCCAGGAGATTGGGTACGACAGATACAGGATCGCCAGCGACCGCTGCGCTGCAAATATGGTAAAGATCCAAATCACTCGCAGTCCGCAGGCGCCGGTCAGAGAGACAAGCGTCGGCAGGATCGAATACCCAAGTCCGCGGATGCTTCCGACCATCGTATCCATCACGCCGCACAGGAAATACGTCGTACAGATGATCGACATCCGGAGCAGTCCATAGGAAATAACGTCGGCGTCTTCTGAATATATCTGCAACAGCCACGGACCGCCGAGGTATGCTGCAAATCCCAGCACCAGTCCTACTGTCACAACGACGCCCTGGCAGGTGGCAAGGATCTTTTTGATCCGCGTATATTTCTCCGCTCCGATATTCTGGCTCGTAAAGCTTAAATTGGTCTGGTACAGCGCATTCATCGAGGTATACACAAATCCCTCGATATTCTGCGATGCCGTGTTGCCTGCCATCGCGATCGAACCGAAGGAATTGACAGACGACTGAATCAGTACGTTGGAGATCGCAAAAATCGCCCCCTGAATACCAGCCGGAAGACCTACCTTTATAATAAGAAGAAGTTTTCTCCGGTTGACTCCCAGCTTGGAAAGCGACAGCTTCATCGCGCCATCTGAACGCATCAGGCAGCGGATAACCAGAAATGCGGAAATACACTGGGAAATCACGGTTGCCAGCGCGACACCCGCTACGTCCATCTGGAGCTTGGTAACAAAGAATATGTTCAGTGCTGCATTGATAACACCTGCCACGGTCAGGAAATACAGCGGGCGTTTCGTATCGCCGATCGCGCGCAGGATCGCACTTCCGAAGTTATACACCATCGTTGCCGGCATACCGGCAAAATAAATCCGCATGTAGATCGTCGATTTATCGATGACATCGTCCGGCGTCCCCATCAGTTCCAGCCAGAAACGTGAGGTAAACAAACCCAAAAAGACTAGAAACAGCCCGCTCATCAGGCTGACCGTGATCGCCGTATGGATTGTCTCGCTCATGTCGCGGTCATTCTTCGCGCCATAATAGCGTGCCACCAGAACGTTCGCACCAATCGACAGACCGATAAAGACGTTAATGAGAAGATTAATAAGGGAACTGGTCGAGCCGACTGCAGCCAGAGACTGGCTGCCTGCAAAACGCCCCACCACGATCACATCTGCCGCATTGAAAAGAAGCTGAAGCACACCGGAAAGCATCAGCGGAATGGAGTATGTAAGTACCTTTCCGAGAATCGGACCATTGCACATATCCATTTCATAGGATTTCGCCATGTTTTTCATCCTTTCGTATCTTAAAAATAAAAGTCCTTTCATTTTTCGAAGGCTGGTCAGTTGATACTATTCTACCCCCTTTCCATGCGCTTTTCAAGCGTTCTTTTAATCGTTGACTTTTTCCCGGCGCGTTTTATAATAAGGGTAGATAATTTACGGCGTAAACTGTCTGGCATCTTCCAGTTACAGCCACTTTACTTATAAGGAGGACATCATGATGAACACACAGCGACTTGAGAAAGTTTTGAAGAAAATGGAAACAGAGGGTCTCGAGCAGATGATTATTTCCGATCCATATGCGATCTATTATCTGACGGGTCGTTTTATTGATCCGGGTGAACGTCTGCTGGCACTTTACATTAACCAGTCCGGCAAGAATAAGATCTTTATCAATAACCTCTTTACCGTTCCGGAAGATCTGGGCGTAGAGAAATTCCGCTTCTCGGATACAGACGATTACCTGACTCCTCTGTGCGACTGTGTTGAGGCAGGCAAACCGCTCGGTATTGATAAAACATTTGCTGCCCGTTTCCTGATTCCGGTCATCGATCATTCGGGCGCTTCCTCCTACAAGGTCAGCTCCATCTGCATCGATGAGGTCCGTGCGTGCAAGGATGACGAAGAACGTGAAAAAATGCGTGCGGTTTCCGCAATCAATGATAAGGCGATGGCACAGTTCCGAGGTCTGATCCATGAGGGCGTGACTGAGGAAGAGATCGCTTCCAAGATGTTAGATATTTATAAGAGTCTCGGTGCAGACGGATATTCCTTTGAACCACTGGTTGGCTTCGGTGCAAACTGCGCGCTTGGACACCACGGTCCGGACAACACGGTTCTGAAAGAGGGCGACACCGTCCTGTTTGATGTTGGATGCAGGAAGGATGGCTATTGTGCCGATATGACACGTACTTTCTTCTATAAAAAAGTACCGTCTGAGAAGCACCGCGCTATTTATGAGACCGTCCGCCGCGCAAATGCTGCCGCAGAAGCAATTCTGAAACCGGGCGTTCCGCTCTGCGAAGTCGATAAAGCTGCCCGCCAGATCATCGAGGATGCCGGATATGGTCCGAACTTTACCCATCGGCTGGGACATTTCATCGGTCTGGAAGTACATGAGTACGGCGATGTTTCTTCTGCGAACACCAAGGTCGCTGAGGTTGGCAATATCTTCTCCATCGAACCAGGTATTTATGTAGAAGGCGAAGTTGGCGTGAGAATCGAGGATCTGGTGCTGATTACTGAGGATGGATGCGAGATTCTGAACTCCTTCAGCAAGGAGCTGGATATTGTAGAGTAATCACATCGCATCATTTATAACACGATTATAAAAAAGAAACTGTTACAGATGGTATTTCTGGTAATTCCGATTACAAATCACGAATCATCCAGAAAGCCAGCATCTGTAGACAGTTTCTTTTTAGTTTTCTTTAAAAGCTAATTATAATTTTCATTTATACAAAGGCGTTTTTACGCGTTCAGCTTCTCCGTCATCATTTCATTCACTTTACCCGGATTTGCCTTGCCCTTCATCAATTTCATCACCTGACCAACCAGAAATCCAAGTACCTTTGTCTTTCCACTCTTGTACTCTTCCACCGTCTTCGGGTTTGCGGCGAGCACATCGGAAACTGCCTGTTCCAGAGCACTGTCGTCATTGACCATGCCAAGTCCGTGTGCTTCGACATAGGCGGACGGATCGACATCTTGCTCGAAAATAGCTGTAAATACTTCTTTTGCCGTGTTGTTATTGATCGTTCCAGCATCGACCAGATCGATGAGCTGTGCCAGATGCATCGGGGAGAACCACAGGCTTTCAGCGTCCTGTCCTTTTTCCTTGAGCAGGCGGCTTGCCTCGCCGATCAGCCAGTTTGCCGCTTTCTTCGGTTTCTGGCAGATGGTAGTGGTCTTTTCAAACATATCCGCCATCTTCTTAGACTCAGTCAGGATGCGGCTGTCATATTCAGACAGACCATATTCACTCTGGTAACGTGCCATTTTTTCCGGCTGCAATTCCGGCAAGGCGGCGCAGACGGATTCCAGCCATTCATCGCTGATGCAGACCGGCGGAAGATCCGGATCCGGGAAATAACGGTAATCTTTCGCATCCTCTTTAGAACGCATCGCATAGGAGTATTCCTTATTGTCATCCCAGCGTCTCGTCTCCTGGATGACCTTCCTGCCCTCTTCCAGCAGCTCAATCTGGCGGGCGCGCTCGCCGTCGATCGCACGGGCAATCGCCTTGAAAGAGTTCAGGTTCTTCATCTCGGTTCTCGTACCAAATGTCTCACTTCCCACCTCACGGACCGATAAGTTGACATCGGCACGCATCGAACCTTCCTGTAACTTACAATCGGATGCGCCCAGATACTGTACCAGCAGGCGCAGGCGTTCAAGGTAGGCAATAACCTCATCAGCACTCCGCATATCCGGCTCAGAAACGATCTCGATCAACGGCACGCCGCTTCGGTTGTAATCAACCAGCGAGCAGTCTTCCCACTCGTCGTGGATCAGCTTTCCGGCATCTTCCTCCATATGAATTTCATGAATACGAATTTTCTTTTCACCGGCATGCGTGTCGATCGGGATATAGCCGTCGTGGCAGATCGGGAGATACAGTTGGGAAATCTGGTAGTTCTGCGGGTTGTCCGGGTAAAAATAGTTTTTCCGGTCAAATTTACAGAACTGGTTGATACCGCAGTTTGCCGCCAGACCGACAGACATCGCGTATTCAACAACTTTCTTATTTAAAACCGGCAGGGAACCCGGCATACCGGTACAAACCGGGCAGGTATGAGTATTTGGTTTTGCTCCAAATTCGGTGGAGCAGCCGCAGAAAATCTTGGTTTTCGTCGCCAGCTCTACGTGTACCTCCAAGCCGATGACTGTCTCATATTCTTTCTTCATCTTATCTGCCCTCCTTGTCTGTCATAACCGGAAGCTTCCATGCACCTCTCGCCTTTTCGTATGCAGATGCCGCGCCAAACAGCTTTTTTTCCTGGAAGCAGTCTGCGATCATCTGAAGCCCGATCGGAAGTCCCTTTGAATCCAGCCCGCACGGAACTGAAATGCCCGGAAGACCTGCCAGGTTGACCGAAACAGTATAAATATCGCCCAGATACATCTTCATCGGATCGGAAAGGCTGTCGCCCAGCAGCGGTGCCGTGGACGGCGCTGCCGGTCCCAGAATGACATCGTATTTCTCAAACGCCTTGTCAAATGCCTGTTTAATCAATGCTTTTGTGCGGAGTGCTTTCAGATAATATGCATCGTAGTAGCCGGAACTCAAAACGAACGAACCGAGCATGATACGGCGTTTTACCTCTGGTCCAAAGCCCTCGGAACGGCTCTTTTTATACATTTCATGTAAATCTTCATATTCCGGTGTGCGGTAACCGTACTTCACACCGTCAAACCGGGACAGGTTGGAGCTTGCCTCCGCCGATGCAATGACGTAATATGCTGGAATCGCATACTCAACCATGCCTAAATCAAAAAATTCTACTTCTGCCCCGCGTTCTTTTAACGCATCAGCTGCCGCCAGAACAGCTTTTTTTACATCTTCATCGAGTCCTTCGCCCAGATAATCGGACGGGATTCCAATCTTCATCCCTTTTACCTCTCCGGTCAGGGCAGCGGTAAAATTGTACGCCTCCCGCTTGACAGAGGTGCTGTCCTTTTTATCATAGGAAGCGATCGTTTCCAGAATTGCCGCGCAGTCTGCGGTATCTTTCGCAATCGGTCCAATCTGATCCAGCGAGGAACCGTAGGCGATCAGACCATACCGGGAAACCGTTCCATAGGTCGGTTTGATGCCGGTCACGCCGCAGAAGGAACTTGGCTGGCGGATGGAACCGCCCGTATCTGAACCAAGAGCAAAAAAGGTCTCTCCCGCTGCGACAGCCGCACACGAGCCACCGGAAGATCCGCCAGGTACATGCTCTGTATTCCACGGGTTTTTCGTCGGTCCAAACCAGGATGTCTCGGTCGTACTTCCCATCGCAAATTCATCCATATTTGTCTTTCCAAGCAGGATCGCACCGGCTTTTTTGAGGTTCAGCGCTGCCTCCGCTGAGTACGGAGGTACAAATCCCCTTAAAATTTTGGAACTGCACGTTGTCTCAATTCCCTCTGTACAAATATTATCCTTGATCGCCATCGGAACGCCCGCCAGCGGTCCGGTCAGGGTGCCATCGTCAATCTGTTTCTGGATCTCATCCGCCTGTGCCAGTGCTGCCTCCTCGGTCAGCGTTACATAAGCATGAACTGTATCTTCATATTTATGAATCCGTTCCAGAGATGCCTGTACCGCCTCCCGGACGGAGATTTGTTTTTCTTTAATTTCTTTTCCCAGCTCCAGCGCTGTTAATTCTGAAATTCCCATCCTGATTTCCTCCATATTGCTGCCTGTATCTCTACTTCTTTTTACTCCACTGTCCTCGGCACCTTGTACTGTTTTTCTTTCTGCTCCGGTGCATTCGAAAGCATCGCATCTGATTCATCTCCATTTTCCACGACATCTTCGCGGAACACATTGTGAATGTCAAAGACATGCGACATCGGTTCTACCTCCGAAGTATCAAGCTGATTCAGCATATCGATATACTCAAGCATCCGGCTCATGTCGCTTTTCGCTGCCTCCTTTTCCTCCGGAGAAAGGGAAAGCTTTGCTAAAATACCAACATAATCAATCATTTCATCGTCTATTTTCACTGCCATAAGTTCTGTTCCTTCCTATTATAATATGTGTTATGGACAAACTCTTTGTTTCATAGGAAATTGCGTCCTGTCACGTTACGGTACCAGACGGCTCATATCTCTCGGGAAGAGCGAAACCTCACGGACATTCTCCTCTTCAAGCAGCTGCATCGTCATACGTTCCAGACCGATACCGAGTCCGCCGTGAGGCGGCATACCGTGTTTGAAGGTGCTTAAATACTGTTCCATTCCCTCGGTATCCATACCGCGTTTTTCAATCTTCTCCATCAACTCGGTGTAGCTGTGGATACGCTGTCCGCCGGTTGTGACTTCCAGTCCACGGAATAAAAGGTCAAAGCTGAGTGTTACTTTCGGGTCTGTCGGGTCATCCATCGCATAGAATGGACGCTTCTTGGATGGATAATGGGTGACAAACACAAAATCGGCGCCGTACTCTTCTTTAAAATAGCGTCCAATCAGGTGTTCTTCCTCCGGCTCCAGATCGTATGGGTTTTTGATCTGGGTTCCATATTTTTCGGAGGCAAGGCGTTTCGCCTCGGTAAAGGTCACTGCCGGAATCTTCTCTACTTCCGGAAGTTTGACTTTAAGAATTTCCAGCTCCGTGGAATATTCCTTCTTTAAAATTTCCACCATATGCTGAAGAAATCCGGTTTCCATCGCCATGATATCGGTAAAATCATCGATATATCCCATCTCAAAATCCAGTCCGGTATATTCGTTTAAATGGCGTTTCGTGTTATGCTTCTCCGCACGGAACACCGGACCAACCTCCATCACACGGTCAAACACGCCGACCATCATCTGTTTGTAAAACTGCGGACTCTGCGCTAACACCGCCGGGCGGTGAAAATAATCGAGTTTAAAGACGTTTGCTCCGCCCTCGGCTCCTTTTGCTCCGATCTTCGGGGAATGAATTTCCGTAAATCCTTCTCCATACAGGTACTCCCGGAATGCCCGTGCGATTCCTTCCTGGATTCTGAAACGTGCGCGCTCCCGCAGGTTGCGGAGTGTCAGAGAACGCATATCCAGTTTGGCTTCCAGGGATGCGCTCATTTTCCATTTTGATACGGCAATCGGCATCGGTTCTTCCGGTTTCGAGAGGATCCGAACACTCTTTAAACGAAGTTCCATGCCTCTCGGCGCCCGCTCTTCTTTTCGGAGGACACCGGAAACTTCTACGAATGTTTCTTCTCTTAATTCAGTAAAATCTGCGTCGGTCACACCTTTTTCATAGACAGTCTGCAGCACGCCGTCACGTTTCCGGAGAATCACAAATGCGATATCGCCCATGTTGCGGACACTCATGATCGCGCCGTTTACCTTTACTTCCCGTCCTTCCATACCGTCTGCAAACACGGCTGCCAGATCCAGCACTTCTTTTTCCTTTTTACCTGTCATAAATTCCATCGCTGTTTCCTCTCTTTCTCTGCTTTTTGATATGTCCGGGACGGGAATAATGAAAAAGAATGTGCCTTGGCACATTCTCGCGCCGAGCGCGGTCGCTTGCGACAAACTACATCTTCGCGCGAGTGCGCATCATTGGCACGTTAGTGCCTTTTTGTGTAATAGGGGATTCCAAGGAATTTCCTATTACACAAAAAGTCCCGGAATGACGTTCACTCACATCATTCCGGGACGGGATATTCCCGCGGTACCACCCGCATTTAAAAAGAAACGATTGTTTTTCTTTTTACTCTTTCGCTGCTTAACGCGCAGTCACGTGATGACCTACCTGCGGCGGCTGGCGGGGTGTCCAGTGTCGCTCTCAGTCATCCGGCTCCGGAGTGTTCCCTATTGTCCCGCTCCCTCCTGACACGGCTCTCAGCCGGTGACCGCGTCTTTCTGTCGGATTCTTCGAAACAGAGTCTCCATCTTTGCCTTTTAAAAAAGTGGGCACGAATACCATGATTATCATGGCATCCTTGCCCACCCCGTTGGATTCAATTTTTTATGTTCAAACTATAAACTATTTTTCTGAGTTTGTAAAGAGGTTTTTTAATTTTTTTTCACGCAGTAATTCTGTATGGAATATGTCAGCTTCGCTGACCAGTATCACGCGCCAAGTCTCACAGATGTTCGACTTAAATAGAAGAAATCTTGTACAATATCCTCCCTTGAAACATTTTTTCAAAATTCGTGTGCAAATTGTATTGACATTCAGAATTTTTCGTGTATACTACTACACATAAAAGCAAGGGCGCTTCGAGATGATCGAGGTGCCCTTTTCTTTATGTAAAATGTGTCAGAGCACATTCATCTTACGTAGATTTAATCATCACAAAATCGCAGACATAAAACCTGAAAGGAGACATGAGTTATGAAAAAAAACATCCCTGAACTGTATGGAAGTCTTGTATTCAACGACAAAGTCATGAAAAGCAAATTGCCGCGCGATGTTTATAAGGCACTCCGCAAAACGATTGAAAATGGCAGCCATCTGGATCTCGACATTGCAAATGCAGTCGCAGTTGCAATGAAGGAATGGGCCGTTGAAAATGGTGCAACTCACTTCACACACTGGTTCCAGCCGATGACCGGCATCACTGCTGAGAAGCACGACAGTTTCATCAACCCGGTTGGCAATGGCGAAGTTATCATGGATTTCTCCGGCAAAGAGCTGGTAAAGGGCGAACCGGATGCATCCAGTTTCCCATCCGGCGGACTTCGTGCCACCTTTGAGGCAAGAGGTTATACAGCCTGGGATCCAACCTCCCCAGCATTTATTAAAGACGATACACTCTGCATCCCGACCGCATTCTGTTCCTACAGCGGCGAGGCACTTGATACCAAAACCCCTCTTCTGCGTTCGATGGAAACCATCAACCGCGAGGCGCTGCGTGTCCTGAAACTCTTCGGAAATGAAGATGTGACCCGCGTTGTCTCCACCGTTGGTCCGGAACAGGAGTATTTCCTGGTTGATAAAGAACTGTTTAATAAGAGAAGCGATTTGAAGTTCTGCGGAAGAACTCTGTTTGGCGCACCAGCTCCGAAAGGTCAGGAAATGGATGACCACTATTTCGGCGCTCTCCGTCCGAGAGTTTCCGCTTTCATGAAAGAACTGGATGAAGAGCTCTGGAAGCTCGGTATTCCGGCAAAAACCAAACACAACGAGGTAGCTCCGGCGCAGCATGAACTTGCCACCATCTACACGACTACCAATGTGGCAGTTGACAACAACCAGCTCACTATGGAAATCATGAAACGTGTGGCAGAGAAACATGGCCTTGTGTGCCTGCTCCATGAGAAACCATTTGAGGGCATCAACGGAAGCGGTAAACACAACAACTGGTCTTTATCGACCAACACCGGCGAAAACCTTCTTGATCCGGATCGCGATCCGGCAAAGAACTTACAGTTCCTTCTCTTCCTGTTCGCAACGATCAAGGCAGTCGATGTCTACGGCGATCTGCTCCGCGTATCAGTTGCAACTGCTGGAAATGACCACCGTCTGGGCGGTAACGAGGCACCGCCAGCTATCGTGTCTATGTTTATCGGAGATGATCTGGAAGCAGTTCTCGATATTGTGGAAAAAGATCTCGAGTCTGAGGCAAAAGAAGTCCAGACCATGAAGCCGGGCGCAAAGGTTCTGCCGCACTTTATCAAAGATACAACCGATCGCAACCGTACTTCTCCGTTTGCCTTTACCGGCAATAAATTCGAGTTCCGTATGCCAGGTTCCGCTCTCTCTGTATCGGAACCGAACATTGTCATCAATACAGCCGTAGCTGAAGTTTTAGGCGAATTTGCAGACCGTCTGGAAGGTCTTTCAGGCAAGGCTCTGGAGGCAGAAATCCATCTGCTCTTAAAGGAAGTGCTGCGTGATCACCGCCACATCGTATTCAACGGCAACGGTTACACCAGCGAATGGGTAGAGGAAGCTCACAAACGCGGACTCTTCGACCTGCCGAGCTGCGCAGAGGCATTTCCGCGCCTGATTGCTGAGAAAAACGTAGAACTGTTCCTGAAACACGGCATCTACACCAAGGAGGAACTCTTCTCCCGCTACGAAATCAAGGAAGAGAACTACATCAAGACCATCAACATCGAGGCAAAGACGATGCTTTCGATGATGAAGAAGACCTTCCTGCCGTCCGTCCTCTCCTACTGCAAGGAGCTGGCTGAAACCGCCGCAAAGACAAAGGCAATCCTGCCGAACGCACCGATCAGCGCCGAGAGCAAACTGCTTGAGAAGCTGTCCGGTCTCTACACCGAGATTTCCGAGAAAACCGAAGCACTGGCAGAGGCTGAAAAAGCGGCAGAATCCATGGAAGATAATATCGAGAAGGTTACATATTTCCACTATACGATTCTTGCCAAGATGGATGACTTGAGAAGCAGCGTTGATACCGCAGAAGCCCTGATTCCGGATTCCTTCCTGCCGTATCCGACTTACGATGAACTTCTGTTCTCCGTATAATCTGACATGTCAATATTATGACTTGATTGAAAAATCGAGAAAAATGTGTTATGATTTGGCTGCAAAATATTGGTATATTGTCTTTTATACTGATATTTTGCAGTCAATTTTGGGTTCTTATCCCTGTTATTTTCTTATCATTCAGGTATCTTGAATACAAAGGAGGTTTATATCATGAGGGAGTCACTCACATACGAAACCGGACTTCGTGAGGAATGCGGCGTATTTGGAATGTTTGACCTGGAGGGCGGCGATGTTGCCAGAGATATGTACTACGGACTCAGCGCACTCCAGCACCGCGGTCAGGAGTCATGCGGCATCGCAGTCTGTGACACGAACGGCCCAAAGGGCGTTGTCAACTGCTACAAAGGGCTGGGACTTGTCAATGAGGTATTTCATGAGGAGACGTTAAAACGCCTCGGCGGCAATCTGGGAGTTGGTCATGTTCGCTACTCCACAACCGGTTCTTCTACCATCGAAAACACACAGCCACTGGTACTTAAGTATTTTAAGGGAACACTCTGTCTGGCGCACAACGGAAACCTGGTAAATGCGTTTGAGATGCGCCGCCAGCTTGAAGAAACCGGCGCAATCTTCCAGACGACGATGGATTCAGAGGTAATCGCATTCCACATCGCCAGAGAACGTCTGGCTGCCCCGACCGCTGAAGAGGCAATCAAACGGACCGCGGCAAAAACACGTGGCGCTTATGCCCTGATTATCTCCAGCCCGCGCAAGCTGATCGGCGTTCGTGATCCATTTGGTCTGCGTCCTCTCTGCCTCGGCAAAAAGGGAAATGTCTGGATCATGGCATCGGAAAGCTGTGCCATCACCTCGGTCGGCGGCGAATTTATCCGTGATATCGAACCGGGTGAGATCGTGACCATCACCCGCGACGGCGTTTTTTCTGATAAAAGCCTGCAGCAGGAAAAACGGGCGCACTGCGTTTTCGAATACATCTATTTTGCCCGCCTCGACAGCCACATCGATGATGTGAGCGTCTATGAGGCTAGGCTGCGCGGCGGCGCTGCTCTCGCACGTTCCTTCCCTGCCGATGCCGACCTCGTCGCCGGTGTACCGGATTCCGGTCTGACCGCCGCGATGGGATATGCGAAGGCATCCGGCATTCCATATGAGATTATTTTCCATAAAAACAGCTATGTCGGCAGAACTTTCATCAAACCGACCCAGGAAGAACGCGAAAATAGCGTCCGGATCAAGCTTAATATTCTGGAACCGGCTGTCAGGGGAAAACGCATTGTCCTCGTCGATGACTCCATCGTGCGCGGTACGACGATGAAAAACCTGATCCGCATGCTCAAAAAAGCCGGGGCGAAGGAGGTTCATGTGCGCGTCAGCTCCCCGCCATTCCTCTTCCCCTGCTATTTCGGCACCGATGTCCCCTCCAATAAACAGCTCATCGCCAGCAGTCATTCCGTCGAAGAAATCTGCCGGGAGATCGGTGCGGATTCGCTTGGATATATGCCGGTTGAAGATCTCGAGGAGATGGCAGGCGGACTGCCGCTCTGTACGGCATGCTTCACCGGAAACTATCCGATGGATGTGCCGGATGGGGAGATTAAGGATGCATTAGAATAAATATTTCGCAAATGAAAAAGAATGTGCCTTGGCACATTCTCGCGCTGAGCGCGGTCGCTTGCGACATGTTTCTGCTTCGCGCGAGTGCGCATCATTGGCACGTTAGTGCCTTTTTGTGTAATAGGGAATTCCAAGGAATTTCCTATTACATAAAAAAGGGCTCTCACCGAGTCCTTTTTTATCCCTCACACTTTTTCACGTTTTGTCAAAACTTTTGTTTTTGTTTAAAATGTCTTATATGTTTTTATACATTGGATGACGGACGGTTGTTCTGCGCTTTTAACGCTTTCAACTCGTCAAATACAACATCGTTCAGAACCTTAATGTAGGTTCCCTTCATACCGGACGAACGGGACTCAATAACGCCTGCACTTTCAAACTTGCGGAGTGCATTGACGATAACGGAACGGGTAATGCCGACTCTGTCTGCAATCTTGCTGGCTACCAGAATGCCCTCGTTGCCTTCCAGCTCATCGAAGATGTGAGTAATTGCTTCCAGTTCGGAGAAGGACAGGGTGCTGATCGCTGATTTAACGATCTGGATCTTTCTTGTCTCCTCTGCATTCTCCTCGTTGACAGAACGCATCATCTCAAGTCCGACAACAGTGGTTCCGTACTCACTCAGGATGATATCGTCGATGTCGTACTGTGCATCTGATTTGTAGATGAACAGAGTACCCAGTCTCTCACCGGATATATCAATAGGCGTGATGATCGCCTGATACTTCTTCACGTTCTCCTCGGCGAATCCCAATGTGGCAAGGTTGACATTTTCCTTCGTTGACAAAACGCTTAAAAGGCGTTCATTCAACATACGGTCAACAAAACCGCCGACCTGATCCTTGATCAACTCTTCGATCTCATCCACACCCTCATGAATCGCAACTCCGAGTACTTTACCTTTCTTGCTGATTACGAGAATATTGGATTCCAGTATGTCACTGAGGACTTCACAAATGTCATTGAACACAACCTTATGAGAATGGTTGTTGTGCAATAACTTATTAATTTTTCTAGTTTTGTCCAGTAATTGAACGCTCATTTTACCAGTTACCTCCTTTGCCTTTATCGTAAATTAGAATTCGATCCTAACCTGTAAGAATTGTAACACGATTTTCGTATAATAGCAAGAGTTTTTCTGTATTTTTCATTTTTTTTAATAATTAATATCTATTTCAAGAGTTTTTATGAGTTTTTTACAAAACCGCAGGCTTCGTTAGAACAAAGAAGCTTATTTCCCTTTTCGAGCATAATATGTCCACATTTCGGACACATTTCTTTTGACGGTTTCTGCCAGGTCATAAAATCGCAGTCCGGGTTATTTTCGCAGCCGTAATATCTTCTGCCCTTTTTCGATTTACGGATGACAATCTCACCACCGCATTTCGGGCACTTCACGCCGATCTTTTCCAGGTACGGCTTCGTGTTTTTACAGTCTGGGAATCCCGGGCAGGCAAGGAATTTGCCGTGCGGGCCATACTTAATTACCATGTTGCGCCCGCACTGGTCACAGATCACATCCGTCACCTCGTCAGCAATCTTGACGCTCTCAAGCGTCTTCTCCGCTTCTTTAACCGCCTTGTCAAGATCCGGATAAAAGTTTTCGATAACGGTCTTCCAGCCGATCGTGCCGTCCCCGATGCTGTCGAGCAGGTACTCCATATTTGCCGTAAACTGCAAATCAACGATGGATGGGAACGCCTTCTTCATCATCCGGTTGACTACCTCGCCAAGCTCTGTCACATAGAGGTTCTTATTTTCCTTCGCTACATAGCGGCGCGCGATGATTGTCGTGATGGTCGGTGCATAGGTACTTGGCCGTCCGATGCCCTGCTCTTCCAGCGCCTTGACGAGCGACGCCTCTGTATAATGTGCCGGTGGCTGTGTAAAATGCTGTGCCGGTTCTAACTGGTTTAAATCCAGCTTCATGCCTGCTTCCAGCGACTCGTTCAGAACGCCGTCGGTCTCCTTATCCTCGTCCTGTGAATAGACGGACATGAAGCCATCAAATTTGATTTTGGACGCCGACAGGGTAAAAAGCTCCTCTCCGGCTGCTACCTTGACGGAGGTTGTCTCGTAAACCGCCGGGCGCATCCGGCTCGCCGTGAAGCGCTTCCAGATAAGCTGGTACAGACGGAACTGGTCTCTGGAAAGCTGTTCTTTTACCTGTACCGGCGTCAGTGTAATGTCGGTCGGACGGATCGCCTCGTGTGCGTCCTGGATCTTGGCGTCTGATTTTGCCGCCGCCGGCGCCTCGGACACGTAACTTGCCCCAAACTGGTCGCCGATATAGCTTCTCGCCGCCGCATCTGCCTCTGCCGCGATGCGGGTGGAATCGGTACGCAGGTAGGTGATCAGACCGATTGTGCCGCGTCCCTTGATATCCACGCCCTCATAGAGCTGCTGGGCAAGGCGCATCGTCTTCTGCGTTGAGAAATTCAGCGTCTTGGATGCCTCCTGCTGCAGCGTACTGGTCGTAAACGGGATCGGCGCCTTCTTCACGCGTTCGCCCAGCTTCACATCGCGCACTTCGTACTCACAGCCCTCCAGACGCTTCATAAGCGTCTCCACTTCCTCTTTGCTGTGAATTGCCTTCCTGCCGTCCTTATCGCCGTAATAATGGGCGGTCAGCTTCTTTCTGGAGCCATGTACGTGGAGCTGTGCATCCAGCGTCCAGTATTCTTCCGGTATAAACGCATTGATCTCTTCCTCACGGTCGCAGATCATACGCAGCGCGACCGACTGCACACGACCGGCGCTGAGTCCTCTCTTGACCTTCGCCCAGAGAAGCGGGCTGATGAGGTAACCCACCATACGGTCAAGCATACGTCTCGCCTGCTGTGCATCCACCAGATTTTCATCGATGGCACGCGGCTCTTTTAAAGATGCCTTGACGGCGTTTTTTGTAATCTCATTGAAACTGATACGGTAAACCTTTTTATCTTTCTGTTCATCCAGCTTTAATGCTTTCATCAGGTGCCAGGAGATCGCCTCTCCCTCGCGGTCCGGGTCAGTTGCGAGATAAATCTTATCCGCTTTTTTAACCTCTTTACGAAGACGCGCCAACACATCGCCCTTTCCCCGGATGGTGATATACTTCGGCTCATATCTATGCTCTACGTCCACTCCCAGCGTGCTCTTAGGGAGGTCGCGCACATGACCGCCGGAGGCGTCCACCTCATAGTTGGAACCCAAAAATTTTTTAATTGTCTTGACTTTCGCCGGAGACTCTACAATAACCAGATTTTTTGCCATAACAGACCTCTATACAATCTTCCTAACGTAATATTGATTCATTGGCTGCAGGATCAATCCCTGCATTTCCAGATTTAAAAGCGCAGTCATGCATTCCCCTGCTGTCACCCCACAGCTTTTCATGACCGCTTCCAGATGTTTCGGTTGTGAATCTAGGCAACTATACACCATTTTTTCCGACTTGGCAAGTGCATTTACTGATTTTATTGTTTTTTTACAAGAATTTTTACATTTTATATGGAAGAAATCCAACACATCCTCCGGTTTCGTCACGATCCCCGCTCCCTGTGCAATCAGCCGGTTGCAGCCCTCACTGAGCGGATCGATGCGCCGTCCCGGCAGCGCAAATACCTCTTTTCCCTGCTCCAGCGCCAGATCCGCCGTAATCAGGGAGCCGCTTCTTTTTCGTGCTTCCACGACCAGCACCAGGTCGGAAAGTCCGCTGATGATCCTGTTCCGGATTGGAAAATGGGATGCCGTCGGCGGTACACCCGGTCCATATTCTGACAATATGCCGCCTTGTTCACGGATGCGCGCATGCAGTCGGATGCCGGATGGCGGATAACAGGTGTCAATCCCACAGCCCATCACGGCATACGTCAGTCCGCCGCCATCCATCGCGCCCTTATGCCCCGCCTGATCGATCCCCAGCGCCATGCCGCTCACTACCTGCACGCCGTTTTCTGCCAGAATCCGGCCGAAATACTCTGCCTCCTGTCGTCCATACGGCGTACAGCTGCGCGCCCCGATGACTGCCGCGGATGGTTTCGCATCTTCTGGAAGCATTCCACGCACAAACAGCCACATCGGTTTATCATAGATATGCATCAGGCGCTTCGGATATGCCGCCTCACCGCACAGAATGAAACGTACCCCCTGTTCCTCCAGCCTATCGTATTCTTCCACGCGCTGTTTGAAGAGCGGAACCGCTTCCTCCAGCCCCTTTTTCACAGCCTTTCCGAGAAAGGAACATATAAACGGATCCAGTTTCTTCCTATTATATAAAACCCGCTCATAGATTCCCTCAAAACTGCCGCACGATTCATATAATTTAGCCGCCGTCACCGCGCCGATTCCATCCACTCTCGATAACCAGTAGGCATGGATGCGCTCACGGTCGGAATACTGCATATTTTCTGTCAGAGGCACTTTTTTATGCGGCGGTTCCTGTGTTTTTCCATATAGTTCCTGCATAGAAAGCTGAGCATTCTGTACATTGCTCTCTTCTTTTCCTATTTCCATATCTTTCCCCCTATATATGTCAGATCGGCTGCCTTTTACCTTCAAGAATGCCTCGGCATTCTTGCTGCGAGATGCGCGTCATGCAAAGCATGACATACTTCTTTTGCGCATCTTAAGCAATCCTGCCGGAGGCTATATCAGATGGGGGATTGGCTCCCACCACTGATACTAATTTGCTTCTCGCCACCTGAAGAGGTGGGAGTCATCTCACATCTGATATAACAATTACAACCCTTATTAAACTTTTTATTCTTTCAATCTTTTAGACATGCTTCTTTTCAGAGACTCCCCCAATATTTTTTCTCAAAACTCCGGAATCCAATCGCCTCCGCCAACTGCGTCCGCCCGATCTCCGCCTGTCCATCCAGATCGGCAAGTGTGCGCGCTACTTTTAAAATCTTTCCGTGTCCCCTGGCACTGATTCCCTGCTGCCGTTCGACCTTTTCCAGAAATACCACATCTTCCCCGGATAGACGGCAATACTTTTCGATCTGGCGGCGGGTCATCTGGCTGTTGTAGGAGATAGATTCGTCTGCAAACCTCTTTTCCTGTCGAGCGCGCGCCTCCATGACGCGGGCGCGCATGACAGCGGAGGAATTCCTCTGCTCCGTCTGTGGAAAACTCCCCTCATCTATACTCTTCTCTGAAGCCATCATACCCAAATCCTGCCGCGGTACTTCCACCCCAATATCGATCCGATCTAAAAATGGTCCCGAAACGCGGTTCAGATACCGGCGGATCTGGGTTGGAGTACAACGGCATTTTCCCAAATCTGGGAAAAAACCGCATTTGCAGGGATTCATCGCCGCCGCAACCATCGTTTTTGCCGGAAATACAACCGTCTGGTTGAGACGGGAAACCGTGATGCTTCCTTCCTCCATCGGCTGACGCAGCAGATCCAAAATTTTCGGCTGAAACTCCGTTAACTCATCTAAAAAGAGGGTTCCATAACTAGCGAGTGAGATCTCCCCGGGCTTCGGATTTCGTCCTCCGCCCGCCATCGCCTGGGCGGTCGTGCTGTGATGCGGGCTGCGGAACGGACGCTGCAAAACCAGCGGTGTGTCTGGCTTCAGGAGACCGCAGATACTGTATATCTTCGAAACTTCAATGCTTTCCTCCAGCGTAAGCGGCGGCAAAATTGTCGGAATACGCCGAGCTGCCATCGTTTTTCCCGTTCCAGCCGGTCCGATATAGAGAATGTTGTGACGCCCCGCTGCTGCCGCCTCGGTTGCCTGCCGCACCAGCGGAAGTCCGACGATCTCATCAAAATCGACGTCAAATTCTTCCTGTCCCGCCTGAAACAGATCTGGTGTGAACCATTGTCCGTGAATCTGTTCCGGATGCTGCAGGCAAGCCGTCAGCGCTTTCACATCCCGGACTCCGACGATCTCGATCCCATCCACAGCCCGTCCCTCCTGTACATTCTCTTCGGATAGAAAAACCCGTTTCATTCCGCAGCGGCGCGCTTCATAGACCATCGAGAGAACACCGGTCAACGGCTTGATGCTGCCGTCCAAACCCAGTTCACCGATAAACGCCCATTGGTCCCAATTCGGTGCAGAATTGTTCTCCTCATCTTCCACCCCATCCATTTCCGGGCAGGTTTCATCCGTCTTTCTTATTTTTGCCTTTTCACCCTGTTCCCACAAGCACCTCAAAATTCCTGCCGCGATCGCCAGATCACACCCCGTTCCCTCTTTCCGCACCCCGGCTGGCGATAAATTGACCGTGATCCGCTTAGGCGGCAGGCAAAACCCCGCATTCCGAAGTGCGGTCCGAACGCGCTCCTGCGCCTCCCGCACCTCCTCCGCCAGGTAGCCCACCATGACAAAACTCGGCAATCCGTTGCTCACATCAACCTCCACCGTGATCCGGTAGCCATCGATGCCGCGGGTGCTGAAACTGTTTATTTTACTGAACATATATTTCCCCCTATTATTGATTTTTTACCTTGCCTTGTATTTTTCATACCATACAGGCTTAAAATTTGGATACTTTTAATGATATCCTGAGATAAAAGAGATTCTACTTGAATTTGATTTGAAATTAAAATAAATAGATTTGAATCATGAAATCAGATTTACCAGACCTAAAATAGATATTCACTCTTTCATTATATATAGACCTGCGGCAGAATGCAAGCCAAAACAGCTTAGAACTATGACACTAATTAATTGACATTGTGCGCACACAAAAACAAAAAGCTGCCGCAAAATGCTAACATATAACATTCTGCTGCAGCTTTTTGTTTTTAATCTATCTCTTTAAATAAAATCTTCTCCCAGCTTCTCTGCCGCCGCGCGTGCAATCTGCTCCGGCGTGATCGGAAGCTCATAGAATCGTTTTCCGACTGCATTGTACACCGCATCAGCAATCGCCGGAAGCGGCGTGTTGATAACAATCTCGCCGATCGACTTTGCTCCGAACGGACCAGATGGCTCATAACTGCTCTCAAACTCAACGTTTAAATGTCCATAGTCAATCCGGGTCGGAATCTTATACTGCATCAGGGAATTTTCACGCACACCACCCTGTGCATTGCGGGTAATATTTTCCGTCAGCGCCATGCCGATTCCCTGCATCAGACCGCCCTCAACCTGCAGGCGGGACAGATTCGGATTGATCGGTGTACCGCAGTCTACCGCTGCCGCATAATTAATAACGCTGGTTTCGCCTGTCTCCATATCAATCTCAAGCTCAACCGCACCTGCCATAAACGGAGGCGGGGAAATATGGGCGGTTCTCGACTCGGTTACCTCCAGCGGAATTTCATGCCCGTACATGGACGCCGTTGCGATATCAGCCAGAGCGATCTTCTTCGTCTCATCCCCGGCTTTTTCGGTTGTGAATACCTCTTTTCCGTCAAATTCCACTGCATCCGCCGGGACGCCCAGAAGCTCTGCACCCAGTTTACAGATCTGCTCACGCAGGCGCAGCGCACACCGTTCGGTCGCTTTTCCGGTCAGATAGGTCGTACTCGATGCATAAGAACCTGAGTCATACGGGGATGAATCCGTGTCCGCGCCCAGCACCGTGATCGCATCGATTGGGCATTCCAGCACTTCCGCCGCAATCTGCGCCAGAATCGTGTCACAGCCGGTTCCCATATCTGCCGCTCCGAGCGACAATGTATAGAACCCTTCGTCGTTGACTTTGAGACGAGCACTTCCGACATCCATCGCCGTGATTGCCGATCCCTGCATCGCCATACCCATGCCGACGCTGCGGACCTTGCCATTGCCCATGTCACGCACCGGATATTTGTCTTCCCAGCCGATCATCTCACGCACTTTTTTTACACAACGGTCGAGTGCGCAGCTTGTATTAACCTGATTATAATATGCTGGCATCAGATCGCCCTCTTTAACCATGTTTTTCAGGCGGATCTCAAAGCGATCCATCTGAATCTGGTCTGCCAGCTCATTGACCGCCGACTCGATCGCGAAAAGTCCCTGTGTCGCACCATAGCCACGGTACGCGCCTGCCGACATGATATTCGTATAGACAACATCGCTGATAAAGCGGAATGCTTCAACACTTCCATACAACGGGATCGATTTGTGTCCTGACAGTCCAACGGTTGTCGGTCCATGCTCGCCGTAAGCACCGGTATTGGACAATGTGTAAAGATCGATGCCGCGGATCGTGCCGTCCTTCATCGCGCCCAGACGCACATGCATCTCCATCTCATGGCGCGGCGAAGACGCCGTCTGTGCCTCCATCCGGCTATAAATCAGCTTCGACGGTTTTTTCGTCATCCAGGTAACGAATGCCGGATAGACTTCACAGACCGCCGTCTGCTTCGCACCAAAACCCCCGCCGATTCTCGGCTTGCTCACGCGCACCATCGACTTCGGGATATGAAGCGCATTTGCCACGATTCTGCGGCAGTGAAACACGATCTGCGTGGAACTTAAAATATTTAATCTTCCGTAGGTATCGATCGAACAATAGGTACGGAATGTCTCCATCATCGTCTGCTGGCACGGCTTTGTGTGGTATACATGGTCAATCACGATGTCGCAGTCCTTTAAAACCGCCTCGACATCCCCGTTGCCGCACTCATCGTGCGCGCAGAGGTTACGCTTGTTGTCTGCGCCGACCGGAGCAAGACTTTCCCAGTTGTCCTCTGGGTGAACCAGGATCGGGTTGTCCTTTGACGTATGGAAATCCAGAACCGGCTCTAAGACTTCGTACTGTACCTTGATCAGGCGGAGTGCTTTATCGACACATTTTTCATCTTTTCCTGCTACAATCGCCACAATATCGCCCTGAAAACGGACATGGCGGTCGATCAGGAGACGGTCATACGGGCTCGCCTCCGGGTATGTCTGCCCCGCCTGTGTGTAGCGCTTTGCATCCTGCGGCACATCCTCCCAGGTATAAATTGCCTCGATGCCCGGAACTTTCATTGCGATCGCAGTGTTGATCGTTTTTACCATCGCATTCGCATACGGGGAACGCAGAAGTTTGACGATCAGGCAGTCCTGCGGCGCCAGATCATCCACGTAAACCGGCTGTCCGGTTACCAGCTGCATCGCATCTTTTTTTCGTACAGAAGTATTGACTACTCTCATTCTGCCGCCTCCTTCTGTTTTTCTCTCTTCCAGTCTAAAAATGCCAGAATGCCGCGAAGCTGTCCTTCATAACCGGAACAGCGGCACAGGTTTCCTGCCAGATATTCGCGGATTTCATCCTCCTCCGGGAACTCTTTTTCCCGGAACAGCGCCAGCGCATTCATTATAAAGCCCGGATTACAGAAGCCGCACTGTTCGGCTCCCTGATCGGCAATGAATGCGCCAAATTCTTTTGCCTCCTCCTGGAGTCCTTCCAGCGTCGTCACGCTGTGACCGTCCGCCCGCGCCGCCAGCACGGAACAGGAAAGCACTGGTTTTTCATCCAGAAATACGGTACAGAGTCCGCAGTTTGCCGTCTCGCAGCCGCGCTTGACACTGTAACAGCCCTGACTGCGTACCAGATCAATCAGAAGCGTATCCGGCTCAATCTCCGGAGAAATCTTCGTTCCATTTAGAGTAATCGTTATCTGCATCATATGTGAATCTCCTAATATTCATACTGTTATACGATCATTTTATTGTCCTATTTCGTTTAGCACTCTTCCAGCACACGCACCGCCCGCTTTATCAGAACGCCGGTTAAATGTTTCCGGTATTCAGCGCTGCCGCGCATATTTGAAGATGTCCGAACCTGATCACAGATCCACTTTGCAAGACAGGCTGCTTTCTTCCCGGTCTGCGTCTTGTCCTGCTTTTCTCTGGTATCGGCATCCGCATCTGCTTTTGTTTCAGCCTTTTGCTTTTCCTCTATAAGCGCCTGTATTGTCTCCGCTGATGCCTCGAACAACACAGCACGCCCCGGACGCGCACCGATGCTAAAACGATATGCTCCATCCGCCCGTTTCGCCGCCGCACAGGTCAGCACTGGAAAATCAGTCTGTGTATTCCGCACAGACTGGTAGTGATATACGGCTTTGTCTTTATGGACAATTAATTTGACTAAAATGTCCCGGCCGCCGATCTGTTTTGCAAATTCCACCAACGGCATCCGTCCAGCTTTGTAAAGTTCCACCTCGGTGTCCATCGCCAGGAACATCGTCAGGACATCTGAAAATCCAAATCTGCCATAGATACTGCCTCCGACTGTCGCTAGGTTCCGAAGCTGCACGCCGACGATATGGCGCACCGACTCGCGCATGGCACCGTCTGTGTATGCCGCCAATCCCGGATGTTCTTCCAGCTGGCGCAGGGTAACCATCGCGCCAATCTCAAACGCATCCTCTGTCTCCTCTATCTGATCCAGCCCCAGCCCTGAAATATCAATCGCGGTTCCTACATTGCCCCGGCTCATCTTCAGCCAGATCATACCGCCTATCACCCGGTTCGCTTTTTTCTGATTCAGCTCCCAGGCTTCCTCCAGGCTTTCTACCCGTTTATATTCTCGAATCGTCATCATAGGTTTTTCCTCTTTTTCATCTATTTCTTAAATAACAAAATTATCCATCTTTTATTATAGCATAAAACATGGTATAATTCCGTTGTTATTTTTAAAATACAACGAGGCCCCTTTTTCCAGAAAAGATTAGGAGGATTTGACAAAACTATGAAACCATCCATCCGTACCTACCTCTGCAATGACGAAAACCATCGTTTCTTTGGCGAAGGTCCTCGTCAGCTTCTTCATGCCATCGATGAAACCGGCTCGCTCCGCTCCGCCGCTCTGTCCATGAATATGGCGTATACAAAAGCACTTCGGATTATCCGCTCCGCCGAAGCCACGCTTGGATTTCCACTGACCGTCCGCACCACCGGCGGAAAAGGCGGCGGAGGCAGCCAGATGACGGCGGAGGCGAGGGAGTTTCTAGCTAAGTATGAGGCATATCGGGATGCATGTACGGAGAGTGGGCAACAGTTATATGAAGAATTTTTTTGCAGACGGAAATCTATTTTTTTCTCTTCTGGAACACAAACGCCCTCTTTCACTTGTTTGCAAAATTCAAACGAGGTCCGTATCGCCTGCATCATCATGGCCTCCGGTCTTGGAAAACGTTTCGGCTCGAACAAGCTCATGGCTTCGTTCCACGGTGCTCCGCTCATCCACTCGGTTCTGGATGTGACCGGTTCTGTTCCGCTCTTTGCCGATCGTCTCGTTGTGACGCGCTCCCGGGAGGTTCACGATTACTGTCAGTCCCTGGGGATTCCGGTGCTGATTCATACACTTCCCAATCGGAACGAGGCGCTCTGTCTGGGACTTACACACATGTTAAAAAGGCACCCGGATTTATCAGGATGTCTCTTTGCACTCGGCGATCAGCCGCTTCTGCGTCCACGGACACTGGAACGGATATGCCGGCGCTATCTCGAATGCAGAATATCACCACGTCACGCTGAATCTGTTTTCCCAGATTCTGATTTTTCTATTTTGGAATCAAAATTGCCTCAGAATTCAGGAATTGCAAAAAAATCACCGATCGTACAGCTCTGCAGCGTCCAAATGACGGCTTCTCCCGAACCTTCCGTCTCAACCACCGTCGGAAGCCCGATTCTCTTCGACCGGGCATATTTTGACGAACTGCTCCATCTGCCGGAAAAAGCTGGCGGAAGCCATGTTCTCCGCCAGCATCTGGACGTTGTCCGGTATGTGACTGCCGAAGTACCGGAGGAATTGATGGATGTAGACACGCCGGAGGAGCTCAAACGCCTGGAGAATCTGGTAACAATCGAATAAAACTATAAGGACTGACATCACACATGCAGCATGATGCCAGTCCCTTTTTATCAATCTACGTATCACTTTCAGCCATACATTCCATATTTTATATATGGATCTTATATTTTTATGTACCTATGACCTTTTTCTAATCTTCCTATTTCTTACGCCTCTTCCTTCGGCAGCAGCACATTCAGGATAATCGCCATGAAAGCTGCCGGAACGATACCAGATCCGCCGAATACAAGCTGAATTGCTTCCGGCATCTTGGAAAGGATGGTTGCATGTGCACCCATGCCGTAACCAACACCCAGTGCAACAGAGACGATGGTCAGGTTGCGTGAAGTCATCTTCTCTTTCGTGATAAGCTGAATACCGCTAACTACGATCGAAGAGAACATCATAACCGCTGCGCCTCCCAGTACCGACTGCGGCATGATCGAAACGATCGCACCCAGCTTCGGAATCAGACCGCACAGAATCAGGAATACCGCGCCGGTTGCAAGTGCCATGCGGTTGACTACCTTTGTCATCGTAACCAGACCTACGTTCTGGCTGAACGAAGTGTTCGGAAGAACACCGAACAGCGCCGCAATACTGGAACCAAGTCCATCGCAGATAACGCCGCCGGAAAGCTCTTTATCGGTCGCCTCACGGTCCATACCGCCCTCAACGACACCGGAAATATCTCCGACCGTCTCAACAGCGGTTACAATAAACATGATAAGAACCGGCAAAATCGCGCGCATATCAAAGACAATTTTAACCGGGACGATCGCCGGAATGCTGATCCAGCTTGCCTGTGCTACCTTATCCCAGTTTAATACCCATGCTTTGGTATATTCGGTTCCGTCCGCTGCAATGCCCGTGTGCGGAAGCACCAGACCCATGATGAATGCTACAGCATAACCGGCAATAATTCCGACCAGAATCGAGGAAGAACTTAAATATCCCTTCGTTCCGTGCTTCACTGCCAGAATCACAATCAGGACAAAAATAGCAAGCAGCATATTTTCCATGGAACCAAAGTCCTGCGCCGAGCTGCCGCCGCCGAAGGAATTGACGCCGACCCCGATCAATGACAGACCAATCGAAAGAACGACCGTACCTGTTACGACCGACGGGAAAAATCGGCGAAGCGGCTTTAAGAAGCATCCAAGCACACTCTCGAACAGACCGCCGATGATCGAAGCACCCATAATGGCGCCGTACGCTAAAATACCGCCGCCCATCGTAGCCGCCACGCTGTTGAATACACCGATGAAACCAGAGCTGGTTCCCATGATAATCGGAACCTTGCCGCCGACCGGACCAACCGAAAATAACTGCAGCAGCGTGATCAGTCCCGCCACCAACATCGCATTCTGCAGAAGCTCGATCTGCAGCTGTGCCAGATCGTTTCCGCCCGTGATACCACAGGCACCCGTGATGATCAGAAGTGGTGTCAGGTTACCGACAAACATCGCAAGCACGTGCTGCAGTCCCAGCGGAATCGCCTGTTTTAACGGCATCTTCGCCTCAAACTCATAGGCAGGTCCCGTAAATTTCTTTTCATTTTCCATAGATTTTCTCTCCCTGTACCCAATTTAAAACTACCTTTTTACACAGTTTCCAAAACATTCTCAATTATAAAAAAAAGCATATGAACTGTAAAGATTGTTTTTTCATTTGTATATTATTTTTCATTAAGTAAGTTATAAGTATTACTTATAATTTACTTACCCAGTCCACAATATCACCAAATACCTCTTCCCGGTTGATCTCATGAAACAGTTCATGCCTTGCCCCCGGATAAAGTTGCATCGCCACATTGGTACATCCGGTTTCTTGCAGATCTTCCATCGCGCGCCGCACACCGCGTCCGCCTTCTCCGACCGGGTCCTCCTCTCCCGATATCAGCAGAATCGGCAGATTTTTCGGAATTCCATCAAAGCCTCTCTTCCGCTTCAAATCCAGCATGACCTGGAAAAAATCGACGAATGCCCCATCGGTAAATAAAAACTGGCAGTATGGATCCGCCTCGTATTTTTCATCCTCCTCCGTCACGCGCGACAGCCATTGATGTTCCGTTTTTCCTTTTTCAAAATAGCGGTTATAGCTTCCAAGAACCAGCTGGTGCAGCCGCTCATTTCGTCCATTTCTTCCTTCCAGCCACGCTGCCGCTGCCACGACGGTTCCGCCCAGCCACAAAAGTGGTTCCGGCTGGCTTCCGGTTCCCATGCAAATTGCGCCGTCCAGCCATTCTCCATAATGCGTGATAAAACGGCGTCCAAAAAACGAACCCATGCTGTGCCCCAGAAGAATATGCGGAATGCCCTGAAACTTGTGTTTCGCAAAACGTGCCACCTGCGCCATCGCAGCGTTCACGCGGCGGACACCATTTTTCTCCGCGAACTCACCCAATTCCCCTGGTTTTGCTGTCCGTCCATGTCCCGGATGATCGTGCCCGATGACCGCAATCCCCGCCCGGTTCATCGCCTGTGCAAATTCTTCGTATCTGCCAATGTGCTCGATCATACCGTGCGCCACCTGAATGACCGCCCACGGTGTTTCCTCCGGCTCCCAGCAGATGCCATGGATTCTGCCGCTCCCATCCTGAAATGGAATATAAAAATCTTTGCCCTGTGCCATCCTGATTTCCCCGCTTTCTAAATGCTATATCGAATTATCTCTCTCAACATTGCCTGAAATATTTTTTATTTTCCTGTTTTATTGAAGCATATAATTTTCAGATCCTTTTCATATACAGGATACCACAAAAACACTCTATTATACAATTTTCCCCCCTAAAAAAGAATGTGCCTTGTTGTGTAATAGGGAATTCCCTATTACACAACAAAAGCTCCATCTTTCGACGGAGCTTCTGCAGTCATACGTTTTATATATCGTATGTCATATATTCATGAATCAGTGATTCATTAGTTGTTTGTATACAGAGTAACGAGCTTGTTCAGGTACTGGTATCTAGCCTTTGCCTCTTCCTCGTTCTTTGCATCCAGCGCGCCGGCTCTATCCGGATTCTTCAGAGCCAGAGATGCGTAACGAACCTCACCCTTTAAGAATGCCTGGTAGTCACCTGTCGGTGCCTTGCTGTCCAGAGTGAACTTCTTGTCCTCTGCAGCCGGATTGTAACGGAAGTTGTGCCAGTAACCGCACTCTACCGCCAGTTTCTCCTCGGTCTGAGCCTTGTCCATACCTTTCTTGATACCGTGGTTGATACACGGAGCATAAGCAATGACTAAGGACGGACCCGGATATGCCTCTGCCTCAGCGATTGCCTTAACAGTCTGAGCATAATCAGCACCCATGGAGATCTGGGCAACGTATACATAGCCGTAGCTCATAGCGATGGAAGCAAGATCTTTCTTCTTCACATCTTTACCACCTGCTGCAAACTGTGCAACTGCACCGGTCGGAGTTGCCTTAGAGGACTGTCCGCCTGTGTTGGAGTAAACCTCGGTATCATATACCATGATGTTGATATCCTTGCCGGAAGCAAGTACGTGGTCAACACCGCCGAAACCGATATCGTAAGCCCAACCGTCGCCACCGAATACCCACTGGGATTTCTTAGCGAGGAAGTCTTTGTTCTTCACAATATCCTTGCAGTTCGGGCAGTCGATGCCGTCCAGAGCCTCTACCAGCTTGTCGGTAGCCGCGCCGTTCAATGCACCGATTCCGTAAGTATCCAGCCACTCTTTGCAAGCTGCTTTCACTTCATCGGTCGCCTGTTCTGCCGCCATCACAGCCTCAACCTTACCCTTTAAGCCGTCACGGATTGCGTTCTGAGCCAGAAGCATACCATAACCGAACTCTGCGTTGTCCTCGAACAGGGAGTTGTCCCAAGCCGGACCCTTGCCAGCCTTGTTCATGGTGTAAGGTGTGGACGGTGAAGAGTTGCCCCAGATAGAGGAGCATCCAGTTGCGTTGGCAATGTACATACGATCGCCGAACAGCTGAGTAATCAGTTTTGCGTACGGAGTCTCGCCGCATCCTGCACAAGCGCCGGAGAACTCAAGTAACGGCTGTTTGAACTGGCTTCCCTTAACAGTTGTCTCTTTATATTTATCAATGACATCCTGTTTGATCGGAAGTGTCTGACCGTAGTCATAACCCTTCTGAGCCTCCAGATTCTTGTCAAGACTTACCATCGTAAGTGCTTTCTCACCCTTCTTGCCTGGGCAGACATTTGCACAGGAACCACATCCGGTACAATCCAGGGAAGAAATAGTCATCACGAACTTGTACTGCGGCATACCTGTAAGCGGCAGTGTCTTTGTTCCTTCCGGAGCGGCAGCAGCCTCTTCCTCGGTCATCGCGATCGGGCGGATAACTGCGTGCGGGCACACATAAGAACAGAAGTTACACTGGATACAGTTGTCCGGATTCCAAACCGGTACATTGACTGCGATACCACGTTTCTCGTATGCAGCGGAACCAGACGGAGTTGTACCATCTACATAATCGGTAAATGCAGATACCGGCAGGTTGTTACCCTCCTGAGCATTGACAGCAGCCTGAACGGTGTTGACAAACTTAACAACGTCTGCTCTTCCCTCGGTTGCGTGAGTCATCTCAAGTCCCTCGTCCTCGCCGTTCTTCCAGCTTTCCGGAACCTGAATCTCTACAACGTTCTGAGCGCCTGCATCGATAGCAGCCCAGTTTTTCTTAACAACATCTTCGCCCTTACGACCGTAGGTTGCCTTTGCAGCAGCCTTCATCAGTTCGATCGCTCTCTCCTCCGGAATAATATTTGCCAGCTTGAAGAATGCGGACTGAAGGATGGTATTGATACGGGTCGGACCCATACCGGTCTCGATACCCAGTTTAACACCGTCGATGGTGTAGAATTTAATCTTGTGGTCAGCGATGAACTTCTTAACCTGTCCCGGTAAGTGCTGCTCCAGCTCTTCCATGTTCCACGGGCAGTTTAACAGGAATGTACCGCCGTCAACCAGTTCCTGAACCATGTTGTACTTACGGATGTAAGCTGGATTGTGACAGGCAACAAAGTTTGCCTTGTGGATCAGGTAGGTGGATTTGATCGGTTTATGACCGAAACGAAGGTGGGACATTGTAACACCACCAGATTTCTTGGAGTCATAATCGAAGTAAGCCTGTGCGTACATATCGGTGTTATCGCCGATGATCTTGATGGAGTTCTTGTTTGCACCTACAGTACCGTCGGCACCAAGACCCCAGAATTTACAGTTTACAGTTCCTTCCGGAGTGGTAACAAGCGGTGCGCCAAGCTCCAGGGAGAGATTGGTAACATCATCTACGATACCGATGGTGAACTGTTTCTTGGTTGTATTCTCATATACAGCTACGATCTGAGCCGGTGTAGTATCCTTGGAACCAAGTCCGTAACGACCTGTGAAGATCGGAGTCTGATCGAATTTTGTACCCTTTAATGCTGCTACTACATCAAGGTAAAGCGGCTCGCCAAGGGAACCTGGCTCTTTGGTGCGGTCTAATACGGAAATCTGCTTAACTGTATCCGGAATAGCGTCTACCAGTGCGCTGGCTACGAACGGACGGTACAGGCGAACCTTTACAACGCCGACTTTCTTTCCAGCTGCTACGAGGTAATCGATCGTCTCCTCGATGGTATCGTTGACAGAACCCATTGCGATGATAACGTGCTCTGCATCCGGAGCGCCATAGTAGTTGAACAGCTTGTAGTCTGTGCCAATCTTCTCATTGACCTTGTCCATGTATTCCTGAACAATCGCCGGAAGTGCATCGTAGTACGGGTTGCAAGCCTCTCTTACCTGGAAGAAGATATCCGGGTTCTGAGCAGAACCGCGCTGACACGGGTGGTTCGGGTTCAGTGCATTCTTACGGAATGCATCGATTGCATCCATATCTGCCATATCTTTCAGATCTTCATAATCCCAGGTCTCGATCTTCTGAATCTCATGGGATGTACGGAAACCATCAAAGAAGTTAATGAATGGAATCTTGCCCTTGATGGATGCCAGATGTGCAACCGGGGTTAAATCCATAACTTCCTGTACGCTGGATTCACACAGCATCGCGCAGCCTGTCTGACGGCACGCATAAATATCAGAATGGTCACCAAAGATGGATAACGCATGGCTGGCCAGTGCACGAGCAGAAACATTAAATACGCCCGGGAGCTGCTCACCTGCAATTTTGTATAAGTTCGGGATCATCAGAAGCAGACCCTGGGAAGCGGTGTACGTGGTTGTCAGCGCACCTGCTGCCAGAGATCCGTGTACTGCACCTGCTGCACCTGCCTCAGACTGCATCTCTGTAATCTGAACTGTGTGGCCGAAAATATTGGTTCTTCCGTCTGTTGCCCATTCATCGGTAGCCTCAGCCATCGGAGAAGAAGGGGTAATCGGATAGATAGCTGCCACGTCGGTGTATGCGTAAGAAGCATGCGCTGCTGCGTGGTTTCCATCCATGGTTTTCATCTTTCTTGCCATAATGAATATTCCTCCTATTGATAGTGAATGTATTCAGTAATAAATCTCCCCAAATAGATTGTCCTGGAAATTTACCTGATAATATTATAACAAATTCTCGTCAAAATGCAAATAAATTTGATTTATATCCGGTATTATTTTTCGAACAATTACAAAAAAGCTGTCTACTGTTTTTTCAGATAGTCGATAAAACCATAAAATATGAAAAAAAGCGCCGCCAGATGAAGAAAGACTCTCCATCCAGCGGTGCTTTTCATTCAAATGCCGCTTGAATGCCCTTTTATCATTCATTTTTGCAATCTATCTTACAGCACTTTCTATATTTCACCTTAGTTTTGCCTTGATTTTAATTGCTTCCAGGTCCATTTGCTTCCACAACCGGGTTCGTTTCCTCTGGCTCTGGAGTTGTCTCCTGTGGTCCTTCGTTGGATGCCGCCGCTGTCGTGGTCGGAGCTTTTGTCTCGCCGTCAGGGCTGGACGGTGCCGCTGTGGTTGTCTCATGTGCCGCTGTGCTCTCATTAGCTGCATTTGTCTCAGCTGCGGTGCTCTCTGCTGCCGCCGTTGTCTCCGTTGCGTTGGTCGCTACAGTAGCGGAACTGTTACGTTTGATTTGCGCTGCCTTTCCACGATAGCTACTATTGTGAAAAAATTCACGACTCACTTCTTTATCATTCTCATAGGTAACCAGATCCGTGGACCAGCGGCTGCCCGGAGTCGCTGCCTTTGTCTGCACTTCCTGACCCGGCTGCAGGGAACCATCCTCGGTATAAACCGCAGACGGCGGATCAATCTCGCCTGTCTTCTCAGAAGACATACGAATCTTGACACCCTCTTTCAGAATCGGAACTCCATACAGTGCGATCGTCAGTTTTCGATCAGATGCGCTGAAGCTTGCCTTGATAGCCAGCGGATATTCCGAGTTGTTGACGAACTTGAAGTCCGGTCCGCCGTAGCTGACTGCCGCATCCTCGCCCGGTGTAACGTAGGACGGCTCGTAGCTGTGTGCGTGGCGCTCCGTACTCTTAAGCCCCGCAAATACAACCGCGTTGTATAAGGTCGAAGATACCTGGCAGACGCCGCCGCCTGGCTCCTGGACAACCTCGCCATTTAAGTATGCGGTTGCCGGCTTGTAGCCTTTTTCTTCGGTTCTCGCACCGGTCGTATTGTTAAAGGAAAATTCCTGTCCTGGTTTGACAATCGTTCCGTTTAACGCTGCGACCGCCAGACGGATATTCTCGTTTCGGTTGCTGTTGGAGGTCGTCGTGGTTGTGTAGGTGGACATTGTCTTGTACTTATCCTGTACCGACGAATCCGCTGCGACTTCCTTCGTCTCTGCGGTCAGGACGGCATCAAACTCTTTCTTGTCAATCGCATCGACCATCGCCTGTGCCAGCTTATCCTGATCGATGACAAGTCCCTTGGTGCCCTCGCTGAACTCAAACTTGCCCGTTTCCTTATTGTAACCGGAGATACCGCCGCTCTTGGCTGCCATGTTCCAGTTTCCGGCAATCAGTGCTGCCTCTGCCTTGGCATCCTCGATCATATTTTCCGTGTTGACTTCATATGTCTCACCCGGTTTCAGATCACTTGCATAGATCTCCTCGAGAAGCTGATCAACTTTATCCGCCATCAGATTGGTGACGTCGGTCTCTTTGTCCTCGTATTTGGCCTTCATCTTCCAGTCAAATGAATCAAGGATCGCCTTGCGCGCCTCCTCCTGCGTCATTCCGTAAATATTGACGCCGTTGACGGTCACCGCTCCATCTGCCACGGTACTCTCCTGTACGGCATCCGATTCGGTCGCCCCGCCTGCCGCGCTGCCCCCACCGCACCCGCGGGAGGCAATCGCCGCTATCAGGATAACCGCCAGGACACCGATCACGATCAAAAGGATCTGTGTAATATCCAGACGGTTTCTTCTCTTCTTTTTATAACGCCCGGAAGTATGCCCACTCCGACCGGCTGCCGCCCGGTTCATCGCAGTATCCCGGCGTCCCGTGCTTGTGTGCGCGGCTGTACTTTTTGTATGGCTGGATGTTTCGGACGACGAACGATGCCCGGTACTACTATGTCCGGCACGGCTGTACGAACTCAGCGTTCCACCCTCCAATCCTCTATGTTCAAAATTCCTTCCTCCTGAAGAATTTCTGTTGTACTCACTCATTTTCCATCACCTGTCCGTCTTTTCCATGAAATTTTATTATATGTGTTTATTTGAAAATATCCCTGCTACAGTATAGCACAATTCCAGGAAAATAAAATAACATAATTCTTAAAATAACTTATAAATTTTTTTGATCCCCACAACCGTTTCCTGGTACAAATTTCCACAGCCGCTCTGTTTTTTGTATAACGCTTCTTCTTTCAAATATATCTGATGTAAACAATCATTTTTGTTCCCATTTACACACTGGCAAACTGCAGCGGGTATCTGCCGCATACTTGACTTTTCCATCTAATGCGGGTAGTCTTACAGCAGAAGGAGGTCTGCATCTATGCAGTTAATTGATTTACACGTTCATTCTACTGCTTCGGACGGCACACTCACGCCCACCGAAGTGACAAAGCTGGCGCTCCAATGCGGTCTGACCGCCTATGCGCTGACGGATCATGATACAGTTGACGGCGTTGCGGAAGCCATGCAGGCAGCCGAGAACACCTCCCTGACTGTCATTCCCGGTGCCGAATTTTCCAGTCCTTATGAAGGAAAAGAAATCCATATTCTGGGGCTCTATCTGAACCCGCACTGCCCGGAACTTTTATCTGCACTGCGGCAGGTCCGCGAGATCCGCAACCGGCGCAATGAAGAGCTTCTCGCTTTATTTCAGGCAGATGGATTTCCCATTAAATATGAAGATTTAATTCACGGAAATGAACACACTGTCATCACCCGTGCCCATTTTGCACGCGCACTGCTTGAAAAAGGCTGTGTCACTTCGGTCAGCCAGGCATTTGATAAATACCTCGGGGACGGCAAAAAATATTACCGCCCGAAGCAGATGATTGAGCCGGAGGAAGCGATCCGCCTGATCCGTGTAGCTGGCGGTTTACCAGCGCTCGCACATCCTCTCCAGTATAAACTTGGCTGGAAAAAGACCGAGCAGCTTCTCTCCTATTTAAAAGAAGCCGGAATGATGGGCATCGAGGTTTATTATTCCTCACACTCTCAATCCGACAGTCTTCATTTACGTGAAATAGCTTCCCGTCTCGGTCTGGTCTCCACCGGCGGTTCCGATTTTCACGGTGCCAACAAACCAGATATCCATCTCGGAAGCGGCTACGGCGGTCTGCGGGTTTCTGCACTGCTGCTGGACAACATAAAAGCCCGGTTACAGCAGAAAAACAGCTAAAATGCTGATTTACCCGCTCACGCTTCTATCGGTTCCGTATGTTCAGGCATTTACAATCTATATAAAAACTTCTTCATGAACCTGCTGAACAGATGTCTGTTTATATGTTTACATATGATAGAGCGCCTGCTCAATCCCTTCTTCCGAGACGGACTCCGCCAGTACAGCTTTCATTCCCGCCGCGCTGGCGGTTTTTTCTGTCTTTTCTCCGATACAGACGGCTGTAAATCCGTTCAATGTCTCCTTATCCGGCTGTAAAATATCCAGGAATCCCTGTACCGTCGATCCGCTCGTAAACGTGGCCGCATCGATCGCGCCCTCTTTTAGGAGTTCACGGATGCGCTCTGCAAGCGGCGATTCCTCCGGCGTGATCGTATCGTAAAGTGTCACATCCATATAGGATATTCCGACAGCTTCAAATGCCTGCGTCAGTTCCGGCGAACCATGTCTGGCACGCAGGATGCATACGCGTTCGTTCTGCTTCACCTGTTTTGCCAGCCCTTTTCCGAGATCTGCCGCATAAAAACGCTCCGGAATATAATCTGGGTAAATGCCGTGTTCCCGGCAGACGGACGCGGTACCCTCACCGATCACAGCAAAACGCAGATGGGAGAGGCTCCTGAAATCTTTCTGCATCCGGTTCAAAAGCTCAAAGAAATATTGCGCCCCTGCCGGACTCGTGAGCACCAGCCAGTGATACGATTCCAGATTCCGAACCAGTTCATACAGTTTTTCTTTATCCGCTGTGCCAGCATCCGCTTTTTCTGATTTTTTCCAGACCGGTTTTAACTCAATCGTTGGAAATTCCAGCACCTCCGCTCCGGCATCGCGCAGATGTTCCGCCAGCTTCTGGCTGCGCTCCTTCGGGCGGGTAATCACGATCCGTTTTCCTGCCAACGGCTTTTCTTCTCTCCATGCACACGTATCAGCAAGCGCACAGACCTCCCCGATCACAAGGATGGCAGGCGCCTTGACGCCCTGACGCACACCCTCTTCCGGAAGTGTCTGCAGGGTTGCGCGGATCATTCTCTGGAACGCAAGGGTTCCGTTCATCAGAAATGCCGCCGGCGTCTCCGGTTTCATTCCCGCATTCAGAAGCCCCTCACAGATCCTCGGCGCATTCGCAACACTCATCAGAAAAATTAAGGTGCCGCCGACCCGAGCAAGTGCCTCAAAATCCAGAGCCGGCATGCCCTCCATACGATGTCCGGTAATCACATGAAACGATCCCGCCAATCCTCGGTGCGTCACCGGGATGCCAAAATATGCTGGAACTGCCAGGCTGGAGCTGATACCCGGAACCACCTCAAACGGGATCTGATGTTTCTTTAAAAATTCAGCTTCTTCGCCGCCGCGTCCAAAGACGAACGGATCCCCGCCCTTGAGGCGCACGATCGTTCCGCCCTTTTTCGCTTCCTCTAATAAAATTTCTAAGATTTCTTCCTGCTTCTTCGAATGGCGTCCACTCCGTTTACCAACGTCAATTTTCCGCGTGTGCTCCGGAATCCAGCCCAGTACCGCGTCGCCTGCCAAAGCGTCGTAGACGACGGCATCCGCCTGCTCCAGAAGTTCTCTGCCGCGCAGGGTAAAAAGCCCTGCATCGCCAGGGCCCGAGCCGATAAGGTAGACTTTCCCCAGCGGAGACAGTGCAGGCTTTCCCGATAACTGTTCCGCCAATTTTCTTCCAAGCTCCGCTGCTTTCTCTGCCTCCCCCTCAATGGAGCCAATACGGACTTCTCCCGTTTCTTCCTTATAATAAAGACCTCTCAGCTTGATTTTTCCATTTTCAAGCACCGCCGAAGCTGCCGTCGGCGACGAACATCCGCCTCCAAGCGTGGCGACAAAGCCCTGTTCTGCCCTGGTTAAAACCGCAGACTCCTCAGAGTGAACCATTTTCACAAAAGGGATCTCCCGGTCACGCCGTCCCTGGATTGCCAGAATACCCTGTCCTGCTGACGGGATCATTTCCTCCACAGAAAAATAACGGCTGATGCGATCTGCAAATCCCAGACGAATCAGCCCAGCCGCTGCCAGAATCAGCGCATCATATTCGCCAGAATCGAGCTTTCGCAAACGCGTGTTCAGGTTGCCTCGGATCCCCTTAAATTCTGCATCCGGGAATAATCTCTGCCCCTGTAGGACGCGGCGGCGGCTGGAAGTTCCGATTACCGGGTGTGCCGGAAGCTCGGATAAGCCTTCACGCAGAACCAGCACATCGCGGCAATCTTCGCGCTCTAAAAGCGCCAGCACCGGCAGCTCCTCCGGCGGACAGAGCGGCATATCTTTTAAGGAATGAACTGTCAGCTCGCACCGCCCTTCATAAAGCGCCTGATCCAGCTCTTTTACAAACAATCCCCTGCCGCCAACCGCATCAAGTGGACGGTCAAGCACCTTGTCTCCCGTCGTTTTCATCGTGATCAATTCAAATCCTGTCTCCGGACAGACATTCTGCATCGCTGCGATCGCCATCTTTGACTGAACAACTGCCAGCGCACTGTCGCGGCTGCCTACGCGGATCCTATTTTTATCTGTCAATTTTTAATCTCCTCTATAAAATATATTAAGTATCTTCTACCTCTGCTTCCGCCAGCACGCGGCGTACTTCTTTTGCCACACGATGCGTTAATCCCGGATCCGCTCCGCCAGAAATCAATCCGGCTGTCAGTTCTCTGCCCTGGGCGATCGCCGGGAAATAAAACTCTGACTGACTTTTATCGGAAGCCATATTAAACCAGACGGAATGGCTCGACGCATCCTCCTTGATCCGTGCATCCGTCCCCGTCTGCCCGGTCGCTGCCAGCGCCATAAAAAAGTTTTTTTCCTGCCAGATCGTATCTCGAACTTCCTCATAGGTTTGTTCAATCAGACGGATTTTCCGTGAATCCGCCAGCTTCCGTATCTCTTCCGAAGTATTCGGTGCAATCACCGTGATCGCTGCGCCAAATTTTTCCAGCACACCGACCCGCCTCGATGCCACACTTCCAGCTCCCACAACCAGCACCTGCCGATCTGTCATATCTATAAAAATCGGAAAATAGGACATTTCTCTTCTCCCACTATTTTCGTTTGGTAACTGTTCAGTGCCTTCACAGTCACGCGCAATAAATCCGCAGACCTACTGAACAGTTACTTCGTTTGTTTCTATACCGCCGGAATTGAGTTCATCTCTTCAAAACCGTATTTCCGTATTATTATAAGGTTTCACGTTTTATAAATCAAGCATGAGGCAGACCTATTTTTCATTTTAGAACCTCTTTTGTTTCTGTTCACGAGTAGGCACTTTTGGAACCGAAAGTGCCGTAAGAAAACGTGGTGGCAGCAGGAATTTGCCGTATTTAAATGCGAAGCCACGGCAAATTCCGTTACTTTTTACGTATGCGTGTACAGTAACCCTCTTTTATTAATACCCGCATACGTAAAAAGTAATCCTTGTTTTGTCTTGCCAGAACGGTGCAGATTTTGTATACTTATAACACATTTAAATTCAATACAATGAGTATAAAAAGATTGACTAATACCAATAAAGGAGTTACAACGATGGAAGAATTTTACAAAGCAATCGAAGACAAGATCAAAGCTTCCGGCTATCCGGGCGAGGTAAACGGCGAGGATATCTACAACGACATCTGCGATCAGATGGAGGAAAAAGAAAATGGAACCTATCTGTTTCTCTCCAAAAAAGACAATGGCGTCGTATTTGAATACAAGGTAGACATTCTGGATGAGTCTTTCAATCTCTCCTATGTTCATATTACCGCAAATAACGACACGTTTCATATTGATTTTGACAATTAATAGACAATCTTTTCTTGGACATCCCTGTATTTTTGACATACAGGGATATTTTTTTAAGGATTTTTTTGGAAAATGTGAGCATTGCGCCCTTTATAGAGGTCTGTTATAATTATCATTGTTAAAAGATTGACGAAATTATAAACTGCACACAGGGTTGTGTGCCAATCCATGAAGGAGGGCTAAATATGAAAATCCAGAATATTTCCGATGTAAACACATTTTTTAAAGTAATTGATTCCTGCAAAGGAACCGTCGAGCTGGTTTCCCCGGAGGGCGACCGCATTAACCTGAAATCCAAGCTGTCCCAGTATCTGTCGATGGCAAATATTTTTTCCAATGGCTATATCAAAGAGCTGGAGCTGGTTGCTTATGAGAAAGAGGACTTAGACCGACTGATTAAATTTATGTATCAGGGGGAGTAAGCTCTCTTCTAAGGTGTACACGGTATGTACCTTGCCGTTGTATAAAAAAATGTTTGAATGATACGATAGAAACTGTATAAAAAAGCTTCCTGGCTGCATGGCAGATTGGCTCTGCTGCACAGGAAGCTTTTTTCCGTTTTATGAATCTAAGTCAAACCGTTTCTCATACTTCACGCAGTAAACACGCAAACCTTCTAAACAGCTACGCTTCTATCCGCGCCAGCTCTTGAAAGACTTTTTCAATTTCTTCCCGCGACGCCCGGAATGTTCCCTGCACCATCTGGGTGCTCCCGCCGCCGCGTCCCTGCAGACGGGCGTTTAATTCTTTTCCGAATGCACGCATATCACGGCCGAGGCTTCCGGCTGTGTAGTTATAACCTGACGCATCATCGCCAGAGCACACCAGCACGGTCTCTCCTTTTTCCTGTTCCAATAGCAGATTTGCAAACTGACGCACCAGAACTGGCGTCATGCCCTGCTCAAATACAGTCAGCGCTTTCTGCCCCTGCGGATAGACGTCTGCCTGCATGGTGAGAATGCGCTGCCAGAGGCGGTTGATCTCACCGTCCTTGCGCCCGCTCTCCTCTTTCAGATGGCTGACCGCCTCCGCCGCCTTCTCCGGTTTTGCAGAAAGCAGGTTAGAGATCGTCTGCATCTGCTCCGTCTTCGCCTCAAAATTCTCCAGCGCACGGTCACCACAGAGCATGGAGAAACGCACGCCGCCCTTGTAATTCATCAGGGAAAGCACCTTGATCACGCCGATCTCTCCCGTGTAATCCACGTGTGTGCCGCAGCAGGCACAGATATCCGCCCCCGGAATCTCTACGATGCGGACCTGACCGGCCAGCTCTTTCTTGCTGCGGTAATCGATCGTTTTCAATTCCTCCTCACCCGGATATGTCACCTGTACCGGAAGATTTGCCCAGACAACCGCATTTGCCTTCTTCTCGATTTCCTTTAACTGTTCCCAGTTAAGCGGACCATTCAGATCGACCGTCACTTCATCGTGTCCCATATGAAATCCGACATTATCATATCCGTATGCGGCATGAATCAGCCCCGATATGATATGTTCTCCCGTATGTTGCTGCATGTTGGAAAAACGCTGTTCCCAGTCGATGGCCGCGTGAACGGTGCTTCCCACCTCCAGCGGCGCGTCCGTCTCATGAACAACCACGCCATGTTTCTCCTCCACATGTGTCACGTGCACTTCCCCGATCCGTCCGGTGTCCGACGGCTGTCCGCCGCCCTCCGGGTAAAATCCGGTCTGGGAAAGTTCCACCTCAAATCCGTGCTTTGCCGGACGGCAGGCGGTGACGATGGCATCAAATTCTTTTACATACGGTGTCTGATAATATAACGGTTCCATTTTCATTCCTCTTTTCATTTCGTTGTACAATGTTCTGTGACAAATCGTTATGGATAAACATCCATGTCGATCCGCCCGGTCATCTCGGTTATCTCGATTATTTCAACAAAAAATTTATAGTAAAATATTTCCGTCCTAATTTTCCTGATTTATGGAAACTGTGGCAAGCTGCCCCTCATATGATGAAGTGTATAGAAAATCTCGGAGGACATAACCATGAGTGATTTAGCGGCTACCAACTGCGGTTGCGGATGTGATAACAACGGAGGAAGCTGCGGCTGTAATTGTGGCTGTGGATGCGGCGGTTTCGGCAACAACAACTGTCTCTTCCTGATTCTGATTCTGCTGTGCTGCGGCGGATGTGGCGGCGGATGCTTTGACCACGGATGCGGCGGCAACAACTGCGACTGCCTGATCTGGATCCTGCTTCTGTGCTGCTGCTGTGGCGGCGGTGGCTTTGGCTGCTGATAAACATCCGACCATATCCAGCATATCTTTTGAGAATGCATCCATGTACATTTTAATACCGCAGATTTAACACCATCACATCTTATTTGCGCGTCAACTGATAAATCAATGCATTGCAGATCGCGGCGGCTACATTGCTGCCGCCTTTTCTGCCTCTTGCCACAATATAAGGAGTGTCCGGCAGGGATATAATCAATTCCTTGGACGGCACGACATTGACAAAGCCGACCGGCACGCCGATGATGAGCTTCGGGTGGATTTTTCCCTCCTGAATCAACTCGTACAGACGCACCAGCGCGGTCGGTGCATTCCCAACTGCAAAAATACAGTCTTTTCCCATTTCTGCCGCCTTGTCCATGCTGGCAACCGCACGGGTGGTCCCGGACGCTGCCGCTTTCTTCGCGACATCCTCGTCCGCCATAAAACAGTAGACCTCGCCGCCCAGCGACGCAAGCGCGCGCTTGTTGATACCGGATTTTCCCATATTCGTATCAGTCACGATGCAGGCCCCATTTTTCAGGGCTTCCAACGCCTTATCGACTGCGCCCGGTGAAAATACAAGCGAATCTGCGTACTCAAAGTCGGCTGTCGTGTGAATCACGCGTTTCACAATTGGTGCTTCTTTCTCCGGAAATGTCCGTTCCCCCAGCTCCTCGGTGATAATCTCAAAACTTCTCGCCTCGATCTCCGACGGCAATACCTGACTGAGTTCTTTCATTTTTTCATCCATCTATCTACACTCCCTCTTCCAGAATCCGGTAAATTGCTTCCATATCCAAGTACTTCCGCATCGTGTCTGCCAGCCGGTTGTACTGCTCTTCCCGGTATTTCTCATAATCAAACGATAATCCGCCGACTTCCGGCTCCATTCCTTTCTCTTTCATCAGCGCACAGACAATCGTCTCCGCCACCTCTGCCTTGTCAAAAATGCCGTGGACGTAAGTGCCGTAGAGGTTGTCCCGGCAGCAGCCATCCTGTTTTTCAGCGTGGTTTCCCGCCTGTTCTTCCCTGAGTTTCAATAAACTATGATTTACGGCTTTTTCCTGCTCCTTGATCACGTTCTTAACAATATCACCGCCGACAGATGATGTCTCTCCCATATGTATTTCATATCCTTCCGCCTCCATCCCCGAAAGCCCGGAAAAGATACCGCTGACCGTCCCGAAACATCCCTTGACCTGCGTCCTGGTCTTTTCTTCCTGAAACTGTGTTTGTAACGGCAGAAGTCCCATACCGGAGATCGTACGCCCAGGCACACCCGCCTCGGTTCCTTCCTGATCTGACAGCGTCTGTCCCATCATCTGATAGCCGCCGCAGATGCCCCAGATCGGCGTTCCTCCGGCTGCTTTCTTTAAAACTGCCGCTTCCAGACCATTCTGACGCATCCAGAGCAGATCCTCGATCGTATTCTTCGTTCCCGGAAGAACAATCAGATCCGGTCGTCTCAGCTCAGACAGGCGGCTCACATAACGCACCGAAACGCCGGGGATCGGGTCAAAGACGTTCAGGTCAGTGAAATTGGATAAACGCGGAAAGCGGATGGCTGCAATGTCGATCCATGCCTCTACATGTTTTTCAGATGACTCGTTTTCCTGTTTAAGGGTATTATTCCGCCCTGTGGATGAAAGGCGGCTGCTTAAGCTATCCTCGTCCTCGATATCCACGTCCATGTACGGAACGACGCCGACCACCGGAATCTTGCATAATTTCTCGATCATCTCAACACCTGGATCCAGGATCGTCTTATCGCCGCGGAATTTGTTGATGATAAGCCCCTTTACCATCGCCTGTTCATCCGGTTCCAGAAGCGCTACCGTTCCATAGAGCTGTGCAAACACGCCGCCCCGGTCGATGTCCCCGGCAAGCAGCACCGGCGCACCCGCCATGCGCGCCATTCCCATGTTCACGATATCATCCGATTTTAAGTTGATCTCCGCCGGGCTGCCGGCGCCCTCGATCACGATGATATCATACTGTTCGGACAAGTGCTGAAACGCTTTCTTGATTTCCGGGATTAGCTGCTTTTTATACTTGAAATATTCCTTCGCGGGCATTGTGCCGATCGGGACACCGCGCACGATCACCTGAGAACCGACATCGCTGGATGGCTTTAAGAGAATCGGATTCATGTCCACCGATGGCTCACAGCCCGCCGCCTGCGCCTGCACTACCTGTGCGCGTCCCATTTCCAATCCCTCGCTGGTAATATAGGAGTTCAGCGCCATATTCTGCGATTTAAACGGCGCCACGCGGTAGCCGTCCTGCTTGAAAATCCGGCAGAGTCCCGCCGCCAGCAGGCTTTTTCCCGCATTGGACATCGTTCCCTGTATCATGATTGCTTTTGCCACGGTGAAATCCTCCTTATTTTTGAGTGTCTTACTAAATAATGGTTGCTCAGAGCTACTTAATTCGAAGCTATTTTGTGCTTAACCGAAACTATTTTTCTGCCATTTGTCCTTTCAAATGACAGAGGCTATTTTATGGGTTCGTGTAACTGTTCAGTACCTTCACAGTCACGCGCAAAAATCCATTAAAAATTGCCTACGGCAATGGGATTTTTGCCTGCTGGCCCATGTTTTCGTACGGTCAGCGCAGTAAATGCGCAGACCTACTGAACAGTTACGGGTTCGTTTTATATTACAAATTCACATTGTGTTTTTCTTCAGATTGTACCTCTTTCAAAATATTTATCAACCTTTCATTTTCTCCCCGGTTCCGCACCGCCACCCGGTAATAATGACGGTTCAGCCCCTCAAAATTCTCACAGGCGCGAATCAAAATGCCATGCTCTAAACATCCCTGTTTGTAATCGCGCGAATCTTCATCCGGCGAACGGAACAACAGATAATTTGTCTGGGACGGATAAACGATAAATCCCAGTTCTTCCAGTTTTTCCGCCAGCCGCGGACGTTCCGTCTGCAAAGATTTAACCGTCCATTCCAGCAGATTTCCTTCTGAATGATCCGCCAGTACCGCAAATGCCGCCACCCCGCCCGCCTGTGCCGGAGCCGAGACACTCCACGGCTGGCGGAACTTCTCGAGGCGTTCCCGGAGTCCGGCATTGGGGATGATGCCATAGCCCAGGCGAAGGCCTGCCATTGAGCAGATTTTGGTCAAGGCATTTAAGAGGATAACGTGATCTCCAACACCATTTAACAAATTTCCAACAAACGAACATTCTCTCCGTGTATCCAAAAACCACTGAAAACACTCGTCCAGCATAAGCCAGGTATGTGTTTCCCGGCAGACCTCCGCCAACCTTTCCAGCTCGGTGGCTGAAATGGCGCGCCCTGTCGGGTTATTGGGATTTCCGAGAATCAATATTTTTTCCCAGACGTTTTCATGTTTAGAGGATAAAGTTGGGACCGAATCTATCTTCGATGCATCCCCAGAGCCATCGCAAAGCATGGCATACAATTCTTCCCTCGTACTCTCCAGGGAAAATCCATTTTCTTCCCTTAAATGAAGCCACCGGATCTTGCAGCCGCACATCCGAAGCGCCTGCTCATACTCCGAAAATCCCGGTGCCAGCAAAATCGCCTGTTTGGGCCGAATCGCTGAGACAACTGCATATAAAATATCCGAAGCACCGTTTCCAAACACGAGCCAGTCCTTCGGAATCGGCGTGCCGTCTGCCTCATAAAAAGCAGCCGCTGCACGCCGCAGCTTCCGGCATAAAGCATCCGGATATTGTTCCCAAGCAGCCGACGATGCTATCACAGCATCACGGACAGCCTGCGGCATTCCAAGACGATTTGTATTGACTGAAAAATCTAACTCTACGGCTGCATCACCGTAAATATCGCCGCCGTGCGTGTATGGCATAGATGCTTCCTCCCTGTTGTTCCCTCTTTTTATATATTCTTTATCTGTTTACTGTTCTCTTATTTCGTTCTGTTTTGTAATTGTTCAGTAGGTCTGCGCATTTACTGCGCTGACCGTACGAAAACATGGGCCAGCAGGCAAAAATCTCATTGCCGCAGGCAATTTTTAATGGATTTTTGCGCGTGACTGTGAAGGTACTGAACAGTTACTCTGTTTTTAATATTTTTATCATTCCGGAATTCTTCCAATTCTATAAAAACAGAATCACACCGCGCACCACCAACGCAATAATCCCCATGATTCCCGCCGCTCCATACATCAGGCGGTTGACCCGGCGGATGTCCTGCGGTTCAATCGGGTGTATCTCATCACCGATATATGGCTTCGGAACTAACTTGCCGAAATACCAGGCATCGCCCGCCAGTCGCAAGCCCAGCGCGCCGGCGCATGCCGACTCGGTCTGCGCGGAATTGGGGCTTTTGTGGTTCCGGCGATCACGCCGCCAGATACGGTAAGCATTCTTTCCGTCATATCGTAAAAGGTATGCAGAGACTATCAATAAAAGCGCTGCCAGACGCGACGGAATCAGGTTTACCAGATCGTCCAGTTTTGCTGCCGCGCGTCCAAAATGCAGATATCTGTCATTTTTATATCCGACCATCGAATCCATCGTGTTGACTGCCTTGTACAGCCAGCCAAGAAGCGGACCTCCGATCGCCAGATAAAACAAAGGCGCAATCACTCCATCCGACGCATTTTCCGCTACCGTCTCAACTGCCGCCCGTGCGATCCCCGCCTCTGAAAGAGGTTTCGTATCGCGCCCGACAATCATCGACACTGCATAGCGGGCTCCCTCGGTCTCTCCCGCCTCCAGCTTCCGGCAGACCGCCATGCTCTCATCCCGCAGGGAGCGCGCCGCCAGCAGATAGTAAGTCATGACCGCCTCGACTACTGTCTGAATCCAGCTGCCGCCCAGATGGGAAATCCAGAGGATTCCGCCTGCCACACTGCCTGTCACAAGCAGCACCAAACACACAAAAAGAACGCCCGCGCGGCGTTCCCCCCGTTCCGTTGCATGCTTTTTTCCAGCTGGACGCAAATATTTTTCCAGCCACACAATCAGATTTCCGATCGCTCGAACCGGATGCGGCATCGAATGCGGATCACCCAGGCACAGATCCAGAAGATAACCTGCCAGAATCGCAGCTAAGTGATATCCGACCATTCTACCTTCTATCATTCCTGTCAATACTTTACTGATTGCTGTCATTTTGTCTACTCCCAACTATTCTTTTATTTGATCCGCATTCCCAGACCGCAGATAACCCGGTGCACTTCCTCCGAATACGCGGCGATCCGCTGGCAAATGCGCCCGTCTGTCTCCCGGTAATCGCGCTCAAATGCTTCCATCGGCACAATGCCGCAGCCGATTTCATCCGCCGTCACGAATGCATCCGGATTTTCCTGCATCAGGCGTTCTGCAAACACGTATGGATCGCGCCCGGCTTCCATCTCACGCCTCACAAACAGTTCAAAATGCGTGATCAGATCCGCCTGCATGATCGTCTGTTCGTCCGTTTCTAATCTCCCATCCGCGATGCGTGCCGTAACTCTACACGCTTCTGGATTTTTCGATCGATTCAGAACGGTGGATAAGTCTTTTGTTTTCTTCCGTTCCAAAGTACGTTTTTCCCACAATTTCATCGCATACGCTGTCTTTCCTTGTTCCCTGCCGCCAATTATAAAAATCATTCTGCTTTTCCTCGCTTAAAAATTCAAAAACCGCAGGCACGTACCTGCCAGCCGCATCGCCGCCAGCACCAGCACCACATTCCGCTCGCAGCTCTGCAGAAAATGCCCTGCCAGATCGCCGTTGATGCCGCCAAATTCCCGCATGGAAAAACGATAATAGCAAACGAAAGTCGCAAGTGCTGTTAAGGCTGCCAGAGCGCCGCGCAGATGTCCCCAGTAAATCATCCAGCTGATCGCCAACACTGTTAAAACTGCCATACTCACGCGAACAACCTTTGTCTTTGCACTTCTGGAAAATTCAGCGGCAAGCCCGTCCTTTTTCGCCTTTGGAAATGCCACCACCGAATAGCCGCTGCAGGCGCGTTCCAGCATAAGCGCCCCCGGCAGCAGCCACACATCTGCTCCCACAAGCTCAGAAACTGCCCCCGCATAGAGAAGCAGGTACAGCCCCAGACCGATGATCGCAAACGCCCCTGTATGGGGATCTTTTAAAATCGCCAGCTTTTTTTCCCGCTCGCCGTAGGAATGGCGCGCATCCGTCACATCGAGATACCCGTCCATATGGATTCCACCGGTAATCAATAGTGGAACCGCCGTCAACAGGCAGGTCCGGAACAGAACTCCAGCACCCAAAATTTCACAGAGCGCAAACGTGGCTATCTCTACCGCCCCGATCACCGCCCCGATCAGCGGGAAAAAACAGAGCGCATAGCGCATCCGCTCTTCCGTCCAGTCCATGCGCGGCATCGGAATGCGTGAATACATGGAAAATGCAATGACAAAACTTCCTATCAGATTCAATCTTCGATCCCCCTGACTCTATTCTGGCAACCATAACTTTAGCAGGCATTCCGCTCTGTTCCACTCACTGACTACCCTACATCTTTTGTCCTTTCATCGGCTGAAAAAACAGGTATTGACACCGCAAGCGGAATTCCATACACCACTTCCGTCACTGAATCCGCCATCTGTCCCAGTTCCCGGTTGATCCGTCCCAGAAGCTCTATGTACCGCTCCGATTCCGGATCATACGTCACACCGTCCGAAAAGATCTCATTCGTTACAATGATAAGGTCATGACACTGTTTTTGCAAGCGTTTTATTCCTTGAAGAATCCGCTCTTGCGCACCATTTTCCTGAGCATAAAATTCATTGAGGACAAGGTTGGACATACATTCAAGGAGAAGCACTGGTTTTTGTGCCACTCGGCAGGACTCCCAGCGCTTCAAACTATCGTTTTCCTGTTCATCGTCCAAACCAGCCGAATTGGACTCTTCGAATCTCTCCTCTAATTCTAATGTTTCTAACCCCGTATACCGCTCAATCGTCTCAAACCCTTTTGCCGCGCGCATCCGCCGATGGCGCTCCACCCGTTTTCTGCCTTCATCATCCCAAATCCGCATCGTCGCCAGATACCAGAGTGTCCCACCGTTCCCGTTCCGGCACTGCACGGCAATCTGTTCGGCATATTCGGACTTACCGCTGCCACTGCCGCCTGTAACTATATATAACATCGTTCATTTATCCTCTTTTTCACCGAATTGCAGCAGTTTCCATGCTTTAAAAACATACGCAAAAAATGTTTTAATCCGTATATCTCATCACACCAGCGGCTTATATTCCTCTATTTCCATCTCCGCAAACGTATCCATATCCCGGTAAATGGACAGCGCCATATCCAGCAGTGGAAACAGCGCCAGCGCCCCTGTACCTTCTCCGAGTCGAAGTCCCGCCTGGATAGCCGGAGTTACTCCTATCAAATCAAGCAGCCAGATAGACGCCGGTTCCGCCGATACATGGGCTGCCAGCATATAGTCCGTCGCTGCCGGTGCAATTCTTCCAGCAGCTGCCGCCGCAGCAGCCGCGATAACCCCGTCAATCACAACCGGAACATGATAGATGGCACCGCCCAAAAAAGCACCTGCCATCGCCGCCAGATCGAATCCACCTACCTTTTGCAATACCTCCATGCCATCCATGGGATCCGGGTGATGCAGTCCGATTCCACGCCGGATTACCTCCGTTTTCCGTTTCAATCCAGCCGAATCTAAACCCGCCCCAGCTCCAGTGACAAGTTCTGGATCCTTTTGCAGCAGAACCGATGCGACCGCACTGCTGGTCGTCGTATTGCCGATCCCCATTTCACCCACTGCAGACAAGCGGTACCCCTGCTCCTTCAGCACACGCACTGCATCGATTCCCGTCAAAATGGCTGTCAACACCTCCTGGCGCGTCATCGCTGCTGCTTTTGTAAAATTGGAAGTCCCGCGCCGGATTTTCCGTTCTGTCAGGGGATGAAGTTTCCCCTGATGTTCCACCTCACAGGCGATTCCTATATCGATCGGAAACACGTCCGTTTCTGCCTTTTCTGCCATCAGGCAGGAGCAGCTCCTCCCGCGTGTCATATTCGAAACAACTGCCGCTGTAACCTCCTGCCCGGTCTGTGATACCCCTTCTTCAACCACCCCATTATCCGCGCAAAAAATCAAAAGCGCACGCTTGGAGAAGTCTGGCACTTTCTCCCCCTGCGCTGCCGCCGCCCGCACAATATCTTCCTCCAGGACTCCCAGACTGCCAAGCGGTTTTGCCACATGCCCCCAATGCTTTTCTGCCTGCTCCCGGATTGTCTTGTCCGCTGGTACAATCTGTTTCTTAAGCTGGTCAAACCGTATTTCCAGCTCTTTTTCCGAAAAATGCCGAAAATCTTCCAGGGATTCCAATGTCTTCATATTCTCCTGCTGCATCTATATGTTCCTCCCGTTTTCGTTTCCGCCCTTTTCCATGGGGCCGTGAACGGGCGTACCCTTTCAGTCTATCGTTTACCGGTTCAAAATTCCGCCTATGATTGTACCATTGACCGGAACAATACGCAAATACAAATTTGTTCTCACACCGAAAACGACACCACCCACCCGGGCAGTGCCGTCTTTTTTAAACCCATCTTATAAAATTCTATTTCACATATCCATACAAAACATATAATCTCAGGAAGCGCAATCACTTGATCCTCACGCAACTCCTTTCAACATCCACTCATACGCATCATACGCCGTCCGCAGGGAAATCTCGGCAGTCTCTAGTTCTGCTTTTTTCTGCAGATAAGACGCCTCACCCTGTAAATACGTTGCTTTATTAATCGCACCGGACTGATACTTAATCTGGGTGGCGCCGTATGTTTTTTCGGCAGACTGGTAGGCTGCCTGCGCCGCGTCACGTTCTAGGCTTAATGCCGCTATCTCAGCGTACTGCTCATCCGCTGAGGCGCTTGCGGCGCTCTCGGCTTCCTCGATCTGCTGGTGGCGCAGCTTGCGCGCCGCATCTCCGGTTGCGGAGGATCGTCTGGCTGATTTGACACTGGAACTTGCAACGACAGCTGCCGCGCGGTCCGCATCCAGATTCATAGAAGCCAGTTCCGTTGCCGATACGGCTGGAATTTCCCCCAGCGTAATAGAAGTTCCGCTCTTTCCAAGTAAAATGGCAAGCTGGCGCAGCGCCTTATTTGCCTGATCGGTCGTGGATTGTAATGCTGTCTGGGCGCTTAGCAGGTTTTTCTGCGCCTGCAATAAGTCTGTCTCCGTGCAAAGCCCCGCTGCCAGCTCCCGCTCTTTGCGATCTGCCTGCGCCTGATAGTTCTCTGCCGTCTTGGCAGCCGCCTCCACCTCGTCCTGAAGCTGCCGGCAGGTGCCCCACTGGATCTGTGCGGTCTTTACGACCTGCCAGACCGTCCGGTTTCTGGACGCACGGCTTGACGCCGAATTTAAGGAAGTGAGCGACTTTTTATACTGCTTCGCTGCCATCGACAGCGTTTGTGCATTTCGCTCATAGGTGCCGATCAGTGCCTCATCTCCGCCCGCATCTTCGAGCTCATCTGCTTTATAGTTCATATCCCGGGCACCGGAAATCATCGCATCGTAGGCTTCCTGGTAGACGGCAAGGCTGTCCTGATAACTGTAATCGGCGCTGACAGCCGTTCCATTGCCGCGCCGCACCAGCGCCTCCAGTTCCCCGTACTCTATCACAGAATCCGCTAGCTGTTCCTCCGTATAGGAGCCGGACTGGCTGGCGATCGTGTTGTCTGCGCTGTTTTCGGTTATGGTGCCATCTTCCAGCGCCGGACCATCTGCCTCGCTGTCTGAATCACTTTCTGTGCCGGAAATCAAAGGCGTTTTCGCCGCCTGCGCCGGGCTCGATACAAGAATACAAGCCGCCAGGGCAATTCCGATCGAACGACTCAATCTGCTTTTTCCGATTCGTTTCACATTATGACCGTCCAGATGCACATCCAAAGCACTTGCACCGCTTCGGTCTCTTTCTTGCCCCTTGCGCATCTTTTGCTCTGTCCCAGCTTCCGCGTTCATCCATTTTCCTTTCAGATTTCGCCTCATCCGCCCACCCCTTTCTACTGCGTGGATGCCAGGCCGCCCACCGCCCACTGGTAGGCGAGCTGCGCCTGAAGAAGCGACATGGCTGCTGTCTCTCTTGCCACGGATGCCGATTCATAGGAATAGGTCGCGCTCTGGTATGCATTCTGGCTGATAAGTCCGGCTGCCAGCTTGCGGTCGTTGGTCTGTTTCGTCTTTTCTTCTAATTCAAGGCTGCGTTTTGCCTGTTCATACTGTGCCTCAGACAGCTTCAGATTCTGATAAGCCGACTGGACATTCGACTTGACTGCCTCCTTTCCGCTGGTCAGAGTTGTCTGGTACTGCTCTTTAAGGGTGCTTGTCATCGCATTGTTGACCTGACGTGCCAGAATCTTTAACTGATAATTATTTTCCTGTGCTTTCGCAATGTCCTCTTCGAGGTTGACCGATGCACTCATCTGTTCCTGCGGGTCCGGTAATGCACCGATTTCTACTGATGCGCCATATTTCCATCCAAGCATCTGGCACAGGGATTCCTTCGTCGATGCAATATTGCTCTCCGCCGTCGTGATGGACGCCTGCGCCTTTAAAAGAGTCTCCTTGGCATCCAGCACATCCGTCTGGGTCGCGCTTCCGGATGAAAGCTTTAAATTTGCCGTCTCATAGTCTTTTTCTGCCTTGGACACCTGGTTCTGCACACTCTTTAAGTTTTCCTGGGCATTCCAGTACTGGATCATCAGGTTCTGCGCCTGCTGTACCAACGATTTCTCGGTCTGCGTATACCCCCACGCCTTAACATTCGCATCATCGACGTTATTATCGCCCTGCTCGCGCATCTGGGTCGCGGAAGCCTCGCTTCTCTGTGCTGCTGCCAGTGCGGAACCATAGTTCGCATCGTCTGAATCCGGGTACTCGATGCTGCTCTCGATCTCATCTGCCGCGTCATAATATTCCTGCGCGATCTCATTGCTGTCTTTGCCCTGATAATCCTTGTACTCGATCCGGTTCTTCTCCACCGTGCTGTTGTACTCATGGATCCGATCAGCAATCTCGTCAAATTCGAGCTTATCATCCTGCAGCGAAGCCCATTTTTCTGTGGAATATGCAAATTGCGGGCTGGCTGCCAATACCTGGACCGGCGCACCTGCCGCCAGAAAAAGCCCCAGTGAGCAGGCTACTGCACCGGCCGCCATCCGATGCTTCAGACATATTTTTTTATTTCGATTCATGTATGTCACTCCATTCCGATATATCTGATTTTAACAATTATCCTATTCTGTTTCCAATTAATCTATGTCCGGTATCTCTTCCTTCGGTTTCCGGCTCAGCAGTGCGTAATATACTGGAACCATGAAGAGCGCGACAATCACACCTGCGCTCAGACCGCCGATATCTACGATCGCCAGACCCTGTGTCGTGGAACCGCTGCTTCCGATTGCCAGTGCCATCGGAAGCATCGAGAGGATGGTTGTCATACTTGTCATCAGAATCGGTCGGATACGGGTCGCGCCTGCCTCGATGAGCGCTGTCCGCAGATCCATCGTGGAGCGATACTGGTTGACCGTATCCACGTAGAGAATACCGTTATTTACAACAGTTCCGACCAGAATCAGGAAGCCAAGCAGGGACGTCATACTGATGCTGACGCCGGTCAGCTTCAGTAATCCGAAGGAACCAACCAAACTGAACGGGATGGTCGTCATAACCATGATGGAAAACTTCACAGACTCAAACTGTGCCGCCATGACAACGAACACCAGGAATACTGCAATCGCAATCGCGCGGTACAGGGAGCTGAACTCACTCTTCATCATACGGTCACGGCTGTTCTGCCCAATGCTGATTGTACCGCTTAAGTTCGGAGTAATTACCTCACTGTTGATTTGCTGCTGTACATTATCACCGGTGTAATCGGCAGAGATTGTGATCTCATATGCACCGTCGGTTCTGGAAATCGAAGCCGGACTGTCCTCAAATACGACATTTGCCACATCGGTCAGTGCCACCTTCTGTCCGTTTGTTCCCGTCAAAATAATATCTTTTATGTTATCAACTGTCTCGTACTCGCCCTCCGGATACTCAACCGTTACCGTAATGTCCTCGCCGTCAATTTTAAGTGTCGTCGCGTCGATACCACTCAACATCTGGTTAATCGTCGTTCCGATACTGGAAGCCGTGAGTCCATACGCCTTTGCCATGACTGGATCAATCTTCAGGGTAATGATCGGTGCATTATTCTCAATACTGGAATGGATGTTGATGACATCCGTTCTTGCTGTCATTTCCTTGACAATCTTATCACTAACTTCTTTTAATTCATCATACTGCGTGCCGTGAAGAATCACTTCATAGCCGCGCTGTCTTCCCATGAAGCTCATGGAAGTCGATGCCGATACGTCGATCGTACAGTTTGCAATGTTATCCATCTCTTTCTGCCACTGATCGGCTACATCGTCTGTTTTCATGGTACGGTCATCTTTCAGATAGGCACTGATCTCGCCGCTGTCTCCGTTGTAACGCAGCATGTACGAATCAACCTGGTTGCTCGCGGAAACAATCGCCTCCGCTTCTGCCAGCGCCTCCTCGATCTTTTCCTGTTTCAGACCCGGACGCGTCTCAATGCTGACACTGACCGTACCGGTATCATCCGATGTCATCAGCTCCGTCTGCATTCCGCTCGCCAGAATTACCGTCAGTACAAGTACCAGAACCGAAAATCCCATAACCATCGCTTTGTGGTTTAACAGACGGTCCATGATGCCGCGGTACCATTTCTGTAAACGTTCAATCGGACGTCCCATCAGGGCGCGCTTCGCCTCGCTCGGTTTATAGAACAGATAGCACAATGGAACCACCGTCATCGCAGAAAGCAGGGACGCCGACATACAGAACACGATCGTGAATCCCAGCGGCTTGAACATCTGTCCGGTCATACCGTTTAAGAATGCCAGCGGCAGGAATACGACACAGGTCGTGATCGTCGAACCGATGATCGAGTTGATGACAATGCCGGTTCCGTGAAGCGCTGCTGAAAAATAGCCAAGCGCCCCCTTGTCTTCCTGCTCCGCCGTTGCACGGAAACAGCTCTCCAGTACAACGATCGAGTTATCGACCATCATGCCGACGCCGAGTACCAGCGCACTCATCGTGATAACGTTCAACGAAAATCCTGCCATCGTGATCGCAATCAAGGACATCAAAATCGAAGTCGGAATCGAGCTTCCGACGATCAGGGACGCCTTATAATCGCCAAAGAACAGAAAAATGATGAACATGGAGATGATAACCGCCAGAACCATTGTCTTTGCTACGTCTTTTAAGGAATCAAGAATCGTGTCAGATGTATCATTTGCAACCGTGATCGTCAGTTCCGAATCATCTGCCATCAATTCTTCAACTTTCTCTTTTACAGCCGAGGACACTTCCATATCTGTGCTGTCCTGCTGCTTCTGAATCGAAACGGAGATCGTCTCCTGACCGTTGTAACGGGAAATGCCGCCCCGGTCTTTCGTTGCCTCATACACATTTGCCACATCCGACAGAGAAATAATCTGTCCTGCCGGCGTCTTGATTGGAATATCCTGCAGCTCATTTACCTGTTCTGTTTTTAAGGAGGTAGTAACGGAAAGCTCCAGATTTCCGGCATCTGCCTCACCAGACGGGGATGCCACGTTCGCATCGTTAATCGCACTCGCAACATCCTGCATGGTCAGATTGTACTGATCCATTTTTTCAGACTGTAATTCAATGCTGACGTACTTAGAAGAACCGCCTCGCGTCTCAATTTTTGCAATTGAAGAAATTCGCTCTAATTCAGGTACTATCTTCTGATCCACATAATCGTAGAGGTTTGTCTGCGTCTTATGTGAAATCGAAAGCATCATGCTGTCTCCCTGATTGGAGTTCATCGACATAACGCTCGGTTCCACATCATCTGGAAGCGCCCGCTGGATATTGTCCAGTTTCTGCTTTAAGTTGTCATACGCCTCATCCATATCGGTGCCGTAATCGTACTGAAGCATGATCATCGAACGTCCATCGCTCGATGTGGAGGAAATCGTGTCCACGCCTTCCATCGTGCCGATCGCCTCCTCGATCGGTTCGGTTACCAGCTCGCTGATATCCTCCGGTCCTGCGCCTGAATAATTTGCCATAATAATCAGCATCGGCGTCTCCATATCCGGCATCTGCTCCAGCTTTGCCGAAAAGACCGATGAAATACCGAATACAACCAGACACAAAAGAGCCATGACAGTAGTAACCGGATGTTTCAGGATATATTTCGTTACTCCCATGTCTTACATTCCTCCTGTCCTACTGTTTCTGTCCATTTTTTGCATCGTTCGGAGCACCTGCACCACCCGCAGGCTGATCGTTTCCGCCATCTGCCGGAGCGCCCGCTTTCTGTCCATTTTCAGAGCCTGCCGGGGCATCGGCTTTCTGGTTTCCAGCTTCATCCGCTGCTGCCGCATCTGTTTCTTCACCCTTTAAGTTAACAGTTGAACCCTCATAAAGCTGGGAACTCCATGTACTGATGACGAGATCATCTGCCGTCAGCCCCGACTTGATCTCCGCCAGCTCTGTATTATAAAGCCCCACTTCGACTTCCACTTTATGTACCGTTCCGTCCTGGTAAACATAGACATTTCCAACGCCGTTATCATAGTAGATCGCATCTACCGGCACGGTCATGACATTCTCTGCACGCTCAGAAGTTACTGTTACCTTGACAGTACTTCCCGTTGAAAGGCTGTTCGCCTCCGGCAGCTCTGCCTTTATCTTAAACAGACCGTTGCTCTCGTCCGCCATGCTGCTGACATCGGTAATCACACCATCATAAGTCGTTCCATCTTTTACAATCGTCATCGCGTCGCCCTGGTTTAAGTTGCTCATAACACGCTCGGATACGAAGAACGATACCCTTTTATCTCCCTCACCGGAGATAACGCAGAGCTGCGCCTGCTGGTTGACATGATCATATACATCAATATCCATCGTCTCAATCTTGCCGGAGATCGGTGCGGTCACGGAACTGTATTCCACCTGACGATCGTAGTTTAATTTTGCCGATTCATAATTTAACTGTGCCGTCTTCGCCTGGTTCTGATACTGCTCCCATTCCTGATCAGAAATATCTCCTCCCTGATAAAGAAGCTGCATACGGCTTAAATTGCTCTGTGCCTCGGTCAGGTTAACAGAGGCGGAGTCCATCGCATTTTTCGCCGTCTCAACCTGTTCGGTATTGATCGTACAGAGAAGCTGACCCGCTGTCACCATATCACCGACGCTGACGTTGACGCCCGTCACATCGCCGGATGCCTTCGCATAGACATAGACAACGTCCGATGCCTCGACAGTACCGGATGTGCTGGTTGTCCGCTCGATTGTTCCGCTCTTTGGATTCTCAGCCGCAACCGTCGCCACATTGTCCATCTGCGTGTCCTGCATACCGCCCGGACCGCCCGGACCGCCGCCTGAACTTCCTTTGCTGCCACCCTTGAAACGTATAAAAAGCGCCGCAAGTACGAGCACCACCACCACCGCGATGATGGCTGTTTTCTTTTTATTCTGCTTTGCCGCTTCCATCAGAGAAGATAGTTTACTCATTTCGCATATTCCTTTCTGTTTTTTCCTAATTGTCCCTAGTATAACATCCCATTTTTAAACGAGTTTCAACTACATATAAACTGAATGTAAACGAACCGTGAAAAAAATGTGTTGCACCGTTCACAATCAGTTTAAACTTATGTGGTATACTATGAGTACTTATGATATTACATCTTTTTAATTGAATTATAGGGAGGTTTTACGGATATGTTTCACATTCTTGTGGTAGAAGATGATGCGAAACTGCGTTCCCTGTTCTGCACGGTACTCACCAACAATGGTTATCTGGCGCTTCCGGCAGAAAGCGGCGAAAAAGCATTATCTCTTTTAGATTCTGAATATGTAGATCTCATTATTTCGGATATTATGATGTCCGGAATGGACGGATATGAACTGATTGATCACCTGCGGACGAGTGGATTTACGATGCCGATCCTGATTATCACCGCCAAAGAGCGCTTCGAAGACAAGCAGCGCGGCTTTCAGGCAGGCACGGATGACTACATGGTGAAGCCGATCGATGTCAATGAGATGGTTCTGCGGGTTGGCGCCCTGCTCAAACGCGCCAAGATCGCGACGGAGCATCGGATTGTCTGCCAAAATACGATTCTCGACTACGATGCACTGACGGTCACGGTCAACGGGCAGGAGACGCTTCTGCCGCAGAAAGAATTTTATCTTCTATATAAATTACTTTCTTATCCAAATAAGATTTTCACGAGGCAGCAGCTCATGGACGAAATCTGGGGGCTTGACTCGACAACCGACGAACGGACGGTCGATGTGCATGTCAACCGGCTGCGCGAACGGTTTAAAAACTGCGATGATTTTATCATCATGACCGTGCGGGGTCTCGGCTATAAGGCGGTGAAAACAGAAGCATGATCAGCAAGAACTTTACCAAATATTTCCAGATTCCACTCTACTGGCTGACCCTCCTGGTCTTTTTCTTCCTGGTGTCCTCGTTGATACCGATGCTGACCGGATATTTTGTCTCGCTGCTCACAAGCGGAACAGATAAACACGAAGTTTTTCGGATTTTCGGTCCGAATTTTCCGCGCCTGATGTCATTTTTGAGCAGCCTTGCGTTCAGTATCGCGCTGTCGCTGTTCCTCTGGTCGAAAATCCTCTGCCCGATCGGTTCCATAAGCCTTGCCGCTAAGCAGGTAGCAGACGGAGACTTTTCTGTTCATGTGCCAAATTCGAAGTCTTTGCAGGCGATCTGTGAACTAACCGACAATTTTAACCGTATGGTGCAGGAGTTAAACAGCATCGAATCGCTGCGAAATGATTTCGTGACCACGGTTTCCCATGAGTTCAAGACACCGCTCGCCGCCATCGAGGGCTATGCGACATTGCTGCAGGATCCATCTCTCTCAGAGGCGGACCGGAATGAATACACGCGCATCATCATCGACAGCACGCGCCAGCTCACCACGATGACCGGCAACATTCTTCTGCTTTCCCGCCTGGAAAAGCAGGAGATCGTGACTGGCCGCACGACGTTCAGCCTCGACGAACAAATCCGGCAGGCGATTCTTCTGCTGGAACCGCTCTGGGAGAAAAAGCATCTGAATCTCGACATTGATCTGACGGCGTGCAAATTTTACGGCAACTGTGAGATGCTGCAGCAGGTCTGGATCAATCTCCTGCAAAATGCCATCAAATTCACTCCGGCTGGCGGTATGCTTTCTGCCAAACTCGTCATCACAGGAGATAAGGTGCGTGTCTCCATCCGCGATACCGGCGTCGGCATGGATGACGCCACGATGAAACGGATCTTTGAAAAATTTTACAGCAGGAACTCTGATCCCAATGAAAAGGGCAACGGGCTGGGACTTTCCATCACGAAACGGATCATCGACCTGATGCACGGTACCATCGAGGTATCCAGCCAGGTGGACGAGGGTAGCTGCTTTACAGTGATTCTGCCGCTTGAAAAAGCATAGAATCTCATCGGCAAAACATATTGTACCCGACAATCATCAGAGAAATGGCGATGCTGACCCATAGAAAATTCTTTGGGAAAATGAGCACCAGGGTCATGCCAAATCCCATTGAAAAAAGGACTAAACCAAATAAACGCTTCATAGAATGATACCTCTCTGAAATGTCTGTTTTCAAAAGAAGTTAAATAGCAGGCGATTATTGCCAGAGACATCTGACATTCGGTCGTGTGCTATGATCATTCTATGAAGCGTTTTGATTTTAATTTCTTTATTTCTTCTCTTCCATCTCGCCCGCCATCTTCTCAGCTGTCTGCATCGTCTCCGCATCGATCGGTCCGGTGCTTCCGCCGACAAATTTATTGACGAGATCCGGTGCCATGTCGAGAACCTTGGTCAATGCATCCTGATGCTTGATATTGACCACTTTCGTCATGCCATTCTGAATGACCAGCACCGCGCTCGGCGTCATCTTGGCGCTCATGCCGCCCGCATTCTTCTCTTTCGCCGACTGACCAAACGCGCCCGCCGCCATGCCGCAGGTTACATCCACGAGTGGAAGTATAATCGCATCGCCAACTGTCACCGGCTCTCCCACGACTGTCTTCGTCGTGACGAACTCATCCATACCCTGAAATAATGCACCGATTGTCGATGCAAACTGATTGTCTGCCATATTATCTTCCTCCTCGGTTTCTATATTTATAAACCTGTGTCCGTACATTCTTATCCATCCAGATCCGAAGCGCCATCAATGCCAGCACGCCAATCTGGACTCTGCCCCGGAACGAAAGCTCCCCGTCCAGCGCATTTGCATCCATGACCGGAGTCAAATCAATCTTCTTTCCGTAAACTGGATACAAAAAAGCCGCCACACTCAAAATTTGTCCCATCAAATAAGGATCCTCCACGCCAAACGTAACCTGCCCGGACAGCTTTCTGGGAAATATATGCCGCAGAACTCGCATGAGCTGGCGTTTGATCAGGCGAAATGACTTCTGATTTTCTTCATTTTCTATAAATGCAAGGACGGATTGGCGTTTGTGCTCTAGGTTGTTGATTCGGGTAAGCAGCTTTGAGAGGGATTGCCGCAGGGCGCTCCATTTTTGTTTGAACCAGCTAATGATTCTATGAAGGAACGATTCACGCTTTTCCTGGCTGGGATTTGATTTTAATTCATTCTTTGCCCGATGCGTTTTTCCTTCTGCCTCGGACACTCCCGCCTCCTTCACATCTGGAAATGCATCTGCATTCTTCACAGCTTGAGACATTTCCGCCTCCCTCTGCGCACTCCGTCTCTTCACCGCCTCCTCCAGCAGCCTGGCAGTTTCCTCCGCTTTCTCGATCGCGGCGTCTGTCTTCTCCGATGCTGCTTCCGCCCGCAAAATCAGTTCACCGGTGTCTAAATCAGCATCCTCTGTTTTCTCCTGCGCATTTACAAATTCCAGCTCATCCGAATCCGCTGCCTGCGTGCCTTCCCACACACGCCCAGATTCCGTATCTTTCTCTTCACTCTCACTCCCGAAAATCCGGAATCCAAACAACTTAACCGCATATCGAAGCCCATTTTCATAAGCAATCCGCAGCGACACCGCATGAAGCAGCCAATGGATATGCAGATGCACGCCAAAATCCTTGATACTGTGGTAGCTTCCGTTCCCCCGGTATCGAATCGGGACAAATAAAACCGCCAGCAGGCACAGAAACAACAGTCCCAGAATGACAAGAAGCAGGATTCCGAGTATTTTCAAGATTATGAACAAAATATGCAGCAATCCATCCCCTCCCACTTCTTATTCTTTCATTGACAAATTCATGTATCAGCTCTGTATCATATGATGTTGGGGTCAAAAGACATTTTCAGTCCAAAAAAACTTCATCAAAGGCTGCAAAATACTTACCTCTTTTTCCTCAGCCTGTCTTCCTTCTCTCTCAGATACGTCTTCACATCAAATCCACCCGTCTCGCGGTACGTCTCATCCACAATCCGCCCCACCGTCTCCACGGCATCCTGGTAGCTCGCGCCGACCCCTACGATCAGCAGATCCGCCTGCTCCCGGTAATAATTCTGCCGGAGCACATAGGCAGGCAGGATGTCAAGCAGGTTGTGTCCGCCTGAGGCAGGCGTGATCACGTGAACGCCCGGCTGTACCTTTCCGAGGCGGAGTTTCTGTAGAATCGAAAAACGATGCTTTTTAGCAGTTTCTCCCAGATACAGATATTTATACCAAATCATCGTCCCCGCCTCCTAAAAAAGGAGAGCCTGATCCATGGCGCTCTAAAAACAGCTCGTTTCCGGCTATTTTTCCCCGCCTGTCAGCTCTCCCTCCTTTACATGATCAATCTTTTTTATAATTCTTAATAATCGACCGTCTCAGCAGATCCAGTGCCTGAATCACCGTCTGCTCACGCACCTTCTCGCGGTTTCCGCGGAAATGGTATTCCTCTACTTTGACTTTATCCTTCATATAACATGCGATATAGACGAGTCCCACCGGCTTCTCCTCGGTTCCGCCGTCCGGTCCGGCGATGCCGGTCACAGCGATACAGGCATCCGCATCCGTCGTAAATACACCGCCTGCAGCCATCTCACGCGCCGTCTGTTCGCTGACCGCGCCGTATTTTTTCAGGGTCGCCTTGCTGACGCCCAGGATCTTTTTCTTTGCCTTGTTGGAATACGTCACGTATCCCTCGTTAAAGACCTCTGAAGCCCCCGGCACGTTGACGATGCGTCCGGCGATCAGACCGCCTGTGCAGGACTCTGCGGTTGTCACAGTCAGGTCGTATTTCTTTAAGAGGCGGACAACGACATCCTCCAGATTCTCATGCTCATCCGTCGTGTAAACCGCATTACCGAACCGTTTCTTGATCTCTTTGATAACCGGTTTTAACAGCTGTTTTGCTGCGTCTTCGCTCTCGGCTCTCGCGGTCACGCGCAGATGTACTTCTTTCGTCTTTGCATAGGTCGCAATCGTCGGGTTCGTCTGCTGGTCGATGAGGTCGAGAAGCATCTCCTCCACCTTGCTCTCCCCGTATCCGCAGATTTTGAGCATCTGGGAATAGATCACACAGTCAGATCGTTTCTGAATATAAGCACAAACCTGATCTTCCACCATCGGATACAGTTCGTTCGGCGGTCCCGGAAGAAGAATCGCGGTCTTACCGTTTTTCTCCAGAGCAAGTCCCGGAGCAGTGCCGTTTGTGTTGGAAAATACCACCGCGCCTTCCGGCACCAGCGCCTGACGCCAGTTGCTATCCGGAATATCGGTGCGCTTGCGCTGCCGGTACCACTCCTCCAGATGTGCCCGCACCTCCGGATCCTCGACTAACGGCATTCCCATCAGTTCCGCGCAGACATCCTTCGTGATATCATCCTCCGTCGGTCCCAGGCCGCCGCCGATGATAACGAGATCGGCTCTCGAAAGCGCCGTCCGGAAGACTTCTGTCATGCGCTCCCGATTGTCCCCTACCGTCGTCTGGTAATAGACGTTAAGCCCCAGCTTTGCACACGTTTCCGATAAATACTGCGCGTTGGTATTGACAATATTGCCAAGCAGCAGCTCTGTTCCTACCGAGATCAGTTCGACTATCATATCAGATACTCCCTTCTGTCAGTATTTTATGATTCTTGTAAATATAATCAACAAGTGACACAATCGTCAGCACCAGCGCGATCCAGACACAGATCGTCGTGACAAACGCAAGCGCCGGAATATCCAGAATCAACAACACCACCGATACCATCTGAAACGTCGTCTTAAATTTGCCCCAATAGCTGGCGGCGATGACAACTCCGTTGTCCGAGGCGATCAGACGGAATCCGCTGATGATAAACTCCCGGCTGATGATGATGATAACCATCCAGGCTGGAAGCGCGTTCAGCTCAATCAGGCAGATGAGCGCCGAGCACACTAGAAGCTTGTCCGCGAGCGGATCCATAAATTTTCCAAAGTTCGTAACCAGATTGTACTTTCTGGCAATCTTTCCATCCAGAAGATCGGTCAGGCTGGCTATGATAAACAGTGCCAGTGCAATCATACGGAAGGTATAGTTTTCACCATTCTGCCAGAGAAGGAAAAACACAAAAAACGGAATCATGATGACGCGAAGCGTCGTAAGCTTATTCGGTAAATTCATCAGCCAACTCTCCTATCAAATCATATTCGAGTGCTCCCGTTACGCGGACACGGCAGAAATCGCCGGACATCAGCGGAACATCCGCATTGACAAAAATCAAACCATCTACGTTCGGCGCGTCCTTATAGGTACGTCCCACGAAAGCATTCTCGTCTGCCACTTTTCCCTCGATCATAACCTCAAGCACACGGTCTTTCATATCCTCGGCTTTCTCAAAGGCAATCTCCTGCTGCAGCTCCATGATCTCGTCGCGGCGGTCTTCCTTGACCTCCTGCGGTACCTGATCCGGATATCCGGCTGCCGGTGTGTCCTCTTCTGCAGAGTATGCAAACACGCCCAAGCGGTCAAATTCCATCTCATCGACGAACCGCATCAGTTCCTCATGATCCTCCTGTGTCTCACCCGGGAAACCGGAAATTAAGGTCGTGCGGAGTGCAATATCTGGGATCTCTTCCCGCAGATGCGCGATCCGCTCCCGAAGCTCCGCCTGATTCGTGCGGCGTCCCATCCGCTTGAGAACGGCATCGCTCGCGTGCTGGATCGGAATATCCAGGTAATGACAGACTTTTTCTTCCGTCTTGATCGCCTGAATCAACTCCTCGGTGATCTCCTCCGGATAACAGTACTGGATACGGATCCATTCGATTCCATCGATCTGTGCCAGTTCATGTAAAAGTTTCGGCAGGGTCTTCTCTCCATACAAATCCACGCCGTAAAGCGTCGTCTCCTGTGCGACAAGAATCAGTTCCTTCACACCCTGATCCGCGAGCTCCTTTGCCTCTGCGAGAAGCTGCTCCATCGGCACACTGCGGTACGGTCCACGCAGGGACGGGATAATACAATAGGTACACCGTTTGTTACAGCCTTCGGAAATCTTTAAAAAAGCATAATGTCCGCCGGTCGTCACCAGACGTTTGCTCCGCATCTTCGTCTCCGGAAGTTCGGACAAATCGTGGAAATCAGATACCCTCTCGCCCTTCAGCGCCTCCGCCAGCACCTTGCTGACCTCATCATAGCTGGTCGTACCGAGAATACCGTCCACCTCCGGCACCTCCTGCAGGATCTCTTCCTTGTAACGCTGTGCCATACAGCCGCTGACTAAGAGCGCCTTGCAGGTTCCGCTCTTTTTGTACTCTGCCATCTCTAAGATGGTGTTGACACTCTCCTCCTTGGCATCGTTGATAAAGCAGCAGGTATTGACCAGAATGACATCTGCCTCCTGCTCGTCATCGGTAAACGTGTACCCGTCCTGGCTCAGCGAACCCAGCATACGCTCTGCATCGACCAGGTTTTTATCGCAGCCAAGGGATATACAAAGTAATTTCATTCAATTCTCTCCTAATACCATATTTAAAAAATTTCTGTAACCATAATCGATTTGAACCGTCACAAAAATTCTATATCGTAACTGTTCAGTACCTTCACAGTCACGCGCAAAAATCCATTAAAAATTGCCTACGGCAATGGGATTTTTACCTGCTGGCCCATGTTTTCGTACGGTCAGCGCAGTAAATGCGCAGACCTACTGAACAGTTACTCTATATCTAAGAAAAGACCATCTCCATGTACATAATGAACACGGGACGGTCTTCTGTCACCTTTTAGACCTCTTCCTCCGGGGAATCGTTCTCTGCTACAATTTTAACCTTAGAATGGTACAGCTCGTCGATCGCGATCGAAAGCGGTTTTCTTCCATTCTCAATGACCAGTGCCTCATCACCGGCGATCAGCTGTCTTGCACGCTTTGCAGTCGCAATTACGATGGAGTAACGGCTCTGAATCAGCGGTTCTTTCCCCGGCTCAGCCTCTTTGTTTACAACATTAATTAAGTCAAGATATGACGGACGCAGCATCATAATACATCTTTCTCCTTTCAGAATTGCTTCATCTCTTCTTTTATTTTTTCAATCAAAGTCTTGTGATTTTCTGTTCTGGCATGCATCGCCTGAATCAGTGCGTGCATTTCTTCTACACAGCGGTCTACCTCATCATTCACCAGAATGAAATCGTAGTCATCCATCTGCTTGGACTCCTCCGCTGCTCTCGAAAGCCGTGCGGCAATCTTCTCAGGTGTCTCGGTTCCACGACCTGCCAGCCGGTTTCTAAGCTCCCCGGCACTAGGCGGCGTGACAAAAATGAGAACTGCCTCCGGGAATTTCTTCTTGATTTTCAGGGCACCCTGAATCTCAATCTCCAAAAGGACATCCTTGCCCGCTTTCAGGTTGGAAAACACATACTCCTTCGGTGTGCCGTAATAGTTTCCGACATACTGGGCGTATTCGACCAGCTCATCGTGTTCGATCATCTGTTCGAACTCTTCCCGGGTCTTAAAGAAATACTCTCTTCCATCAACCTCGCCCTCGCGCGGTGCACGGGTGGTCGCGGAGATGGAAAGGGCATAATTGTCATACCGCTCCAGCAATGCACGCATCAATGTTCCCTTGCCTGCCCCTGAAAATCCGGATATAACTGCCAGTACTCCCTGATTATCCATATATTTCGCCTGCTTTCTAAATTCTATCTATTATTACAATATTTCATATTCTCCGTATTTTCACCGCCAACGGCAGCTTTCCGTGAATACCTCTTCCAGCATGATCGGCTATTCAATATTCTGAATCTGCTCTCTGACTTTCTCGATCTCTGTCTTGAGTGCAATCGCACAATCGGAAACCTCCAGATCGTTTGCCTTGGAAAGGATCGTATTCGCCTCGCGGTTCATCTCCTGTGCAATGAAATCCAGCTTACGTCCGACGCTTCCGCCCGCCGTCAGCTCCTTGCGGGTCGCCTCGATATGGCTTCTCAGGCGGACCGTCTCCTCATCGGTGCAGATCTTATCTGCAAAAATCACAACCTCTGCCGCAATCCGGCCTTCATCGACGCTGCTTCCTTCCAGAAGCTCTTTCACCTTATCTTCCAGTTTCGCCCGGTATTCTTCCACGATCTTCGGGGAACGTTCTTCAATCTGATCGACCAGCGTTACCATATAGTCCAGCTTGCCAAGCAGATCCTGCTTCAGATTCTCACCCTCGCGTGTGCGTGTCTCGACAAATTTCTCTGCCGCCTCACCAATCGCTTTTTCAAGAATCTGCCACATATGCTCCTCGTCCTCCGGCACCTGTTCCATCGTAAAGACCTCCGGACACCGTGCAAGACGCATCACCGTCGCGTCATTCGGAATCCCAAGCTCGTCCGCCATCTGACGGAAATAATCCATATACTCGCCGGCCAGGGAACGATTGTACTTTAAGGACATCTTCTCATCCGTATAATCTTCATAGGAAATAAAGACATCTACCTTTCCCCGCTGAATGTATTTCTTAAGCTGCGCGCGAATCGCCGCCTCAAAGTAATTAAATTTCTTCGGCATCTTAATGCTGAGATCCAGATAACGGTGGTTTACCGCCTTCATCTCCACAGAAATCTTATATTCATCCGTTGCCATCTCGCATCGGCCAAATCCAGTCATACTTTTAAGCATAGTGACGCCTCTCTCTTTCATCCATAGATAATGGTATTATAATGCAAATCGCCGCAAGCGTCAACCGAATTTAAAAGTGATTGTTTTTCGTGTCTTCTTTCATTATAATAGTAGATACTACACAAATAAAGGAGCACCAAAACCATGGCATTTGACGGAATTGTAATCGCAAACCTGGTTAAGGAGTTTAGTGACGCGCTTACCGGCGGCAAGATCGCAAAGATCACGCAGACCGAGCGCGATGAACTTCTTTTTACCATAAAGAACTTCCGGGAGACGAAACGGCTTCTTCTCTCGGTCAACGCAAGTCTTCCGCTGGCATATCTGACGGATACCAACAAGCAGGGACCCATGACTGCCCCGAATTTCTGCATGCTGCTTCGCAAGCACATCGGAAGCGGACGCATCGTGTCGGTCAGCCAGCCGGGTCTGGAACGCTGTATTCATTTTGAGATCGAACATCTGGACGAGATGGGTGACCTCTGCCGCAAGCTGCTTATCGTCGAACTGATGGGAAAATACAGCAATATCATTTTCTGCAGCCCTGACGGCACGATCCTCGACAGTATCAAACATATCTCCGTGCAGGTCAGCTCCGTGCGCGAGGTTCTGCCGGGACGGCAATATTTCCTCCCGCAGACGGTCGCGAAGCAGGATCCGCTGACTGCATCTGCCGATGATTTCGCCGCCATTCTGGCACAGTCACCGGCACCGGCAGGAAAAGCCATTTACACGAATTTCACCGGTATCAGCCCGGTCATGGCAGAAGAATTCTGCTATGAGGCATCGATCGATGCCGACCGCCCCGCATCGGAACTGAATGAGCTGGAGCGCACGCACCTCGGTCACACGCTGGAACTGGCAATGGAATCCATCAAAAATGGACAGTTCTCGCCTTGCATCGTATACCGTGAAGATGAGCCAATGGAATTTGCCGCTCTCCCATTGACCTCGTTCCCGCCGGAATATCAGGTCGAACACTTTGATTCGATCAGTAAAGTGCTGGAGACCTACTATGCGTCCAAGAACGTCATCACACGAATCCGCCAGAAATCCTCGGATCTGCGCCGGATCGTCCAGACTGCCCTGGAGCGCAATTATAAAAAATACGATTTGCAGCAGAAACAGTTAAAGGACACCGAAAAACGAGATAAATACAAGCTCTACGGCGAGCTGTTAAACACCTACGGTTATGAGCTGACCGGCGGCGAAAAAGAACTTGTCTGCACGAACTACTACACAGGAAAAGAGGTCAAGATCCCACTTGACCCGCAGCTGACCGCCCGCGAAAATTCGCAGAAGTATTTTGACAAATATGGAAAGCTCAAACGTACTTTCGAGGCTCAGAGCCAGCTCATTGAGGAGACGAAGCAGGAGATCGAGCACCTCGAATCCATCAGTACCTCCCTCGATATTGCCTTAAAGGAGGAAGATCTGACCCAGATCAAGCAGGAGCTGACGGAATATGGCTTCATCAAAAAGCACGGTCCGGCTGGAAAGAAAGTGAAAATCACAAGCCGCCCATTCCACTACCTTTCCTCCGACGGATTCCATATCTACGTCGGCAAAAACAACTACCAGAATGAGGAGCTGACCTTCAAGATCGCGACTGGAAATGACTGGTGGTTCCACGCAAAAGGAATTCCGGGTTCCCATGTCATTGTGAAATCCGAAGGAAAAGAGCTTCCGGACCGCACCTTCGAGGAAGCCGCCGGGCTGGCTGCCTACTATTCCAAGGGACGGGAAAATGAAAAAGTTGAGATCGATTATGTACAGAAAAAGCAGGTCAAAAAAGTAGCGGGCGCTGCTCCGGGATTTGTGATTTATCATACGAATTATTCGATGATGGCGACGCCGTCGAATCAGCTGGAAGAACTGCCATCATAATGCCGCCTGAAAAAAGACAATGTCTATATTTCTGCAATTCACAATGAGTCCAGTAAAAAACGCCACAGGCACACAACCCATGGCGTTTTTTTACTGGACTCAAATGAACTTAGCGAATCTCGCTCTTACCACCCATATACGGACGCAGAACCTCCGGAATGCGGACAGAACCGTCTGCCTGCAGGTTGTTCTCTAAGAATGCGATCAGCATACGCGGCGGAGCTACTACAGTGTTGTTCAGGGTGTGTGCAAAGTATTTGCCGTCTTTGCCGTTGACACGGATCTTCAGACGTCTTGCCTGTGCATCACCTAAGTTGGAGCAGCTTCCAACCTCGAAATATTTCTTCTGACGCGGGGACCATGCCTCTACATCAACGGATTTTACTTTCAGATCAGCCAGGTCTCCGGAGCAGCACTCCAGAGTACGAACCGGAATATCCATGGAACGGAACAGGTCCACGGTGTTCTTCCACAGTTTGTCATACCACATCTTGCTGTCTTCCGGTTTGCAGACTACGATCATTTCCTGTTTCTCAAACTGGTGGATGCGGTATACGCCTCTCTCCTCGATGCCGTGAGCGCCCTTCTCTTTACGGAAACACGGAGAATAGCTGGTCAGTGTCTTCGGAAGCTCTTCCTCCGGAACTACGGTATCAATGAATTTACCGATCATAGAGTGCTCGCTGGTACCGATCAGGTAAAGATCCTCGCCCTCGATCTTGTACATCATCGCATCCATCTCATCGAAACTCATAACGCCGGTTACAACATTGCTGCGGATCATGAACGGCGGGATACAGTAGGTAAATCCACGGTCAATCATGAAATCTCTTGCATATGCGATAACAGCAGAATGAAGTCTTGCGATATCGCCCATCAGGTAATAGAAACCATTTCCAGCTACCTTTCTGGCACTGTCCAGATCGATGCCGTTAAATTTCTCCATAATCTCGGTGTGGTACGGGATCTCGAAATCCGGTACAACCGGCTCGCCGAAGCGCTCGATCTCTACGTTCTCGCTGTCGTCTTTACCGATCGGAACACTCGGATCAATGATGTTCGGGATGGTCATCATAATCTTTAAGATGCGCTCGCCAAGATCCTTCTCCTGCTCTTCCAGCTCAGACAGGCGGGCAGACTGCTCTGCTACCTGTTTCTTCAGCTCTTCTGCTTCCTCTTTCTTTCCCTGACCCATCAGAGCGCCGATCTGTTTTGCAATCTTGTTCTTGTTCGCACGCAGATCATCTGCTTCCTTCTTCGCTGCACGGTTCTTGGCATCCAGCTCAATTACCTCATCTACCAGCGGAATTTTCTTGTCCTGGAACTTATTTTTAATATTCTGCTTTACAATGTCAGGATTTTCTCTGACGAATTTAAGATCTAACATATCTTCCTCCTACTGTTATGCAATTAACTGCACGAAAACTAGTTATAATTATACTACAACTTTGTACGAATGAAAAGCCCTGTTTCAAGAGTTCCTCTGTTCGTTACTGTTCACGCATACGTGAACAGTAGCGGAATTTGCCGTGGCTTCGCATTTAAATACGGCAAATTCCTGCTGCCACCACGTTTTCTTACGGCACTTTCGGTTCCAAAAGTGCCTACCCGTGAACTGTAACCTCTGTTCTTCTTGATACAAAACAGGATAGACTGCCCCATTATATTTAACTCAACTTCGTCAAATAGGACAGACACGCCTCCAGGCACAGTCCGTCCTGCTCCGGGGCACCAAGTTCTTCTGTCTTTTCCACACATTTTTTTGTAAAAGCTGCCGCCCGTCTGACGGCTTCCTCCATCGGCACACCTCGCACCATGCTGGCACCGATGACTGCTGCAAAGACATCCCCGGTTCCGTGGTAATTGCCCGCCACAAATTTAGTTGCATGAAAGACCGGCTCCTTGCCGCGCTCATGGATCACGTTGAGGATCTGTTTGCCCTTGACCACGCCCGTCAAAATGACTGACCGCGCGCCCAAAAGGTGAAGCTTCCAGGTCAGATCTGAGAGCTTGCGCTTACTCCATCCATTTTCCTGATACAGCGTGTCCGTCAGGGCACAGGCTTCAGTCAGATTTGGCGTGACAACGTCCGCATACTGCATCAGCTCCCGCATCGCCTCGATCAGATCCTCGTCACAGACGCTGTAGAGATGTCCGTGGTCGCCCATCGTCGGATCTACCAAAACCTGCGTATTTTCCCGTTTGAAATCCCGGATAAAATCTGCCACGATCGACGCCTGTCTGGCAGAACCTAAGAATCCAGTCATGATTCCGTCCATCTCAAATCCCATCTTCCGCCACGGCTCCAGGTATGCCTCCATCCGATCGGTATAATCATCCATATAGCATTCCGGATATCCCGCGTGATTGGACAGCACCGCCGTCACCACCGGACAGCACTGTACCTTGAGGGCGCTGATAACCGGCATCGCCGCCGTCAGCGAACAGCGCCCGTAGCCTGACAGGTCATTTAAAACCGCTATTTTCTTCTGAATTCCTTCCATGTATAATTTTTCCTCATTTTCTTAATTTTAAGATACCAGGGTCAAAAGGTCAGAAGTTCGACGCAAGCTTGCTTGCAGGAGAATTTTTGACCTTGGAACCCGCCAAAAACATGAGTAGGTAGCCATTTTTCAAAGAAAAATGAGCGAATTACGAATGTTTTTGAAGATTGCGGGAGCATATAGTGCGGAGCAATCTGGTATCAGAGGGGTCAAAACGTCTTTTGACCCCAACATCAATTTTAAGCAACTTTATAATCTAACATATTCTCGCGGCAGATACGACTGCCTGCGGCATGATTCTGGTTTCTACAAGCGTGTATCTATGTATTTGTGTTTTATAAGCCGCACACTCCAATGACGCAACAAGGAGACTGCGCCCGGACAGATGTTTTTCCCATTCTGCCCAACCACAGTCTCCTGTATGTATTTCATTTTAATTCTTCTCGACTGAGATAAATTGCCTTATGCTCTCGCTTCTACAGACAATGCATCCAGAAAACCTGCCTTGCGGAGTGCCGGACGAACTGCCATATATATAACAACAGACGCAATCGTAGATGTCACCGCATTGATCGAAGTCGCTGCGATATTCCATGCAAGTGTGAGCTCTGCCGCCGGTTTACCAATGATCCAGAGTTTATAATAATATCCGATCAGCGGATCTGCAATGACGTTGAATAAAAGACCTGCCACCGCTGCTGCAATCGTAAAACCAAGGATGTGGTTCTTATCGGTGCTCCGGTCAATCTTGCCCAGACGATGTGCTACGAATCCGGCGATCAGTCCGATGCAAAGTTTGCAGATAAATGTCTTCGGTGCATATACAATATAAACCGGATCGAGAAGGTCACCTATCGTCATGCCGATAGCACCTCCCAAACCGCCGTAAAAGCCGCCGACTAAGAGTGCCCCGATGACACAGACTGCATTTCCCAGATGAATGGAAGTTGCATCGCCGCCCGGAAGTGTGATCTTCACCTGTCCGTATGTAAATACGACATAGGAGAGAGCTGCCAGCAGACCGACCATCGCGATCTTGTAAGCCTGATTTGATTTGTTTGCCATGATGTTTCATCCTCCCTTGTTATTGGACTCATCATAGCACAATCTTGTCCCCTGAAAAACATACAGTTTTTATCATTTTAAGCAGGTCAGTTATAACTTGCCACTTTTTTATCCTGATTAATCATGTGCCTCCACGCACAAAAGGACGCCTCTCTCCAGCTCCAGAATGCCCTCTTCCCGTTTGAGTTCATTGCTGATGCAGAGAGTCGTCCCCAGCCCGATCGTCCGCCGCTGGAGCGGGTATTTAAATCCCCGCAGCGTCAGTCCCTCGACAGTCTCGGTCATCGGCAGGAACGAAATGTATTTTCCATACACCTTTTCCCGGTGAAATACCTTATGCCCGCCCAGAAGATACAGGCGGTTGCGGGCATCATAAATATTCACTTCCATTCCCTGGCAGAAAAACTGATACATCAGCTGGATATTGCCGATGGCGTGATCCATACGGCCGCCCAGCGCCCCCAGGATATCAACTGCCTCACAGCCCTGGCGCGCCGCCGTCAAAAGCGCCAGCTCCGTATCCGTCTCATCCTTCTCCGGTTTATGGATCTCAAATTCGATGTCCGGCTGGTTCTGATATTCTTCCAGAACCTTTTTATCCACCGTGTCCAGATCGCCGACCACCGCATTCGGAGAAATACGCAGCGGGCGCAGAACCTCCAGCCCCGCATCTGCCGCAATTACATAGTCATACGAGCGCTGTGAGAGAAAATCTTTCGCAAACGCAATATCAATCGTTCCGCCTGTCACAATCAAACAACGCTTCATCTTCATCATCCCTGTTCAAATTCCTGAAAAATATTTAAAAATGTTTTTACATTCCCAGCCGGGTTTCCCTTAAATACGGCGCTTCCCGCCACGATCACATCGGCTCCTGCCTCTAATACCGTCCGCACATTGTCCGGCGTGATTCCTCCGTCCACCTCAATGCGGGTGGAAAGTCCCCTCTCGCTGCACATTGCGCGCAGCTTCTTGATTTTTTCTACCGTATATGGAATAAATTTCTGACCGCCAAATCCCGGGTTGACCGTCATCAGAAGAACCATGTCCACCTCCGGCAAAATAACATCCAGTGTCTCGACCGGGGTCGCCGGATTTAACGCTACACCTGTTTGCAGCCCTGCCTCACGGATCTGCGCGATCGTGCGGTCCAGATGAAGACAGGCTTCCTGATGCACACAGATCAGATCCGCCCCCGCTTTTTTGATATCCTCTACGTAACGTCCCGGTTCTTCCACCATCATGTGTACGTCAAACACACGATCCGTCACCGGGCGCAGGCTCTTAATTACCGGCATTCCAAAGGAGATACTCGGCACAAACGCGCCATCCATCACATCCAGATGGATGTACTGTGCACCTGCCTTGTCCACCTCAGCGACCTGCTCTCCCAGCTTCGTAAAATCTGCCCCCAGAATCGAAGGTGATAATATAATCATGGTTCTTTCCTCCCATTTTTTGTATAATATCCTCAACGGCTGCTTCTGCCGTATTTCTTTTTCTCTTTTAATTCCTGATACATCAAACGGTAATTGTCATACCGGCTCTGCCCGATCTTATGCTCCTGCACCGCCGTCTTGACGCCGCATTCGCGCTCGCCAATGTGGACACAGCCTAAGAAACGGCATTCATCCTCATATGCCTCAAATTCCGGGAAAAAGTCCTTGAGCGCCTCCGGCTCCAAATCCTCGATATAGAGAGAACTGAATCCCGGCGTATCCATCATATAGGTGCTCTCTTCCACGAAAAACAGTTCTGAATGGCGCGTCGTATGTTTGCCCCGGCGGATCTTCTCACTGATACCGCCCGTTTCCATCTGTGCCTCCGGCTGGATAAAGTTCGTGATCGACGATTTTCCGACACCCGAAGGTCCTGCTAAGACCGTTGTTTTCCCAATGATCAACCGATGAAACTCCTCCAGCCCTGATTTTTCGTAGGTGCTGATAAAATGCACCGGATAGCCCGCCGGTTCATAGATCGCACGCAGCTTCTCCTGCTCGGCTGCATCGACCAGATCGATCTTGTTGAAACAGATGCTGACCGGAACTTCCTGCCGTTCCATCATGACGAGGAAGCGGTCGAGAAGGTTTAAATTTGGCATCGGATCGGTGATGGCAAAAACCACCACCGCCTGATCAACATTTGAAACCGCCGGGCGGATCAGACGGTTTTTACGAGGAAGGATCTCATCGAGATTGCCTGTCGCCTTCTCCTCATCGAGAACACTGATCTCCACGTCATCGCCTACCAGCGGCTTGATGCCGCGATTTCGGAAAATTCCCTTTGCACGGCATTCATATACCTTTCCAATACCGTCGTGTACATAATAGAAACCGCCGATCCCTTTAATTATCTTTCCCTGCATATCTGTACCTTACAACTACCTCTTATTAATTATCTGAAACTTCCACAAATTCAAGCTGATACGTTTTTAGAACCCGATCGTTCGTCAGATCGAGGATCTGCAGCTCACCTGTCTGCACACCGTCCGCTCCCTCGATATTATAATGAATCGGAAGCGTGATATCGCCGCCGATCTCCCTCGGTTCCATGACCGTCTTAGTCACAGTATTGCCGGCAATCGTCTGCTTCATCACAATACTGACGCGGATATGCGTATCTCCGGAACTTGGTCCAAACAGTTCACTCATCTGGAATTCATCGTTGATCGCCGCCACATAGCGGGTTCCTTTTCCCAGACTGACTGTATAGCCAATGGCACTTCCCTCCGGTGTATCTGTTTTCTCCAGGACATCCTGACTGATGATCTTGCCCTTTGCCACTTCTGAACTCTTCGCTTCCTTGCGCTCGCCAAGCCCTAATCCGACCGCTTCCAGAACAACTTTTGCATTTTCCTCTGAAAGCCCTGTAATCCTCGGCATCGGTACCGTCGGTACGTTCGGACCTGTGCTGACATACAGCGTCACCGTACCGCCTGGATCCACGCTGGACGGACTGTATCGGATCACTATACCGGAGGCAACCGTATCGCTGCTCTCTTTCTGCACTACTACGGTCAGTTTATTTTCTTCTGCCAGAAGCGTCTCTGCATCCTCGCTGGACATCTCTTCCAGTCCAAGTTTCGTCAAATCTATTGCCTCATTGCCTTCTCCGATCGTGACGATAACTTCCGTCTGTTTCGAGACAACCGTGCCGCTGGCAATACTCTGACCGATGACCTTCCCCTTTTCAGAGGTTTCCGACTTTTCATATTCATAACGGATTTTCAACGACTGCTTTTCCAATGCTGTCTTCGCCTCATCCTCCGTCATGCCGTCCAGAGGCGGAACCCTGCACTCCGTTGATTCCAGACTCTCGCTCTCAGACGCCTCCGAAGAAGCTTCAACGGTCGTCTTCGGATGCTTCTGACTACCAGATCCCAGATTAAAGATGCCTGTCAACTTCGCAGCAATGACAATCACAACCACCACAATCAATACGGCTGCACCGATTCCAATCATCGTAAGCAGGCGCTCCATCTGCGGATTGACATCCTCGCTGTCTTCTTCTATACGGCGTCCCTTCCGTCTACGGTCTGGGCGCCTTGAGGTTTCTTCCTCATAGACATCCGTCTCTTCTTCCTGCCAACCTTCTATCTCGTTCTCCGACGGTTCCGGCTCTTTCCAGACTACCTCACCACGTTCATTTTCTGTCGGAACCGGTCCGGTCTTTTCACTCACTGCCGGATGTTCCATCGTCTGTTCCAGATTTCGATTTCTCTGTGCCTCCATCTGGCGGTTCAGTTCCTCTGCCCCGCGCACGACTGTCGGGGAATTTTCATCAAATTCCGGTTCTTTTTTCAGGAAATCATCGTTTGGATCCACCAGCGCATGGCGCAGATCCGCGATCAGCTCATACGCATTCTGGTAACGGCGTTCCGGCTTTTTTTGGGTACATTTTAAAATAATGCGGTCCAGGCTTGCCGACACCTCCGGGTTGATGCGGCTCGGCGGCTGCACCGGTTCTTCCAAATGCGCCAGTGCCACTGAAACCGGGTTATCCCCGTCAAACGGAAGTTTTCCTGTTAGCATCTCATACATCGTGATTCCCAGTGAATACAGATCGCTTCGTCCGTCGCTATAATTTCCTTTTGCCTGCTCCGGCGAGATATAATGCACGGAACCGACCGCATTGACCCCGATCGTCTGGGACGATACAGCTCTGGCAATACCGAAATCCGCCACCTTCACCTTGCCGTCACGCGAGATAATCATATTCTGCGGTTTGATGTCCCGGTGCACAATATGCTGGTCATGTGCCGCTGCCAGCCCCTGCGCTACCTGGATGGCAATTCCAATCGTTTCTTTAACGCCCAGATGACCTTTCTTGAGAATGTAGCTTTTCAGCGTGATTCCCTCGATGAGTTCCATGACGATATAATGAAGACTGCCCTCATCCACAACGTCATAAACACTCACAATATTTGGATGGGAAAGCCCTGCCGCCGCCTGCGCCTCCATCTTGAATTTGCTGACGAAATTCGCATCCTGGCTGTACTCATCCTTTAAAACCTTGATCGCCACCAGACGGTTCAGAGTGTGGCATTTTGCCTGATACACCTCTGACATGCCGCCCGTACCAATCAGTGAGAGGATCTCATAGCGATCCTGCAGATAGGTTCCCGGTTTCAGCATCATGATTCTCTCACCTCCTTGATCTGCGGGTCAATCAATATGACCGCGATATTATCTTTCCCGCCGTTCTGGTTTGCGAGCGCCGTGAGCGCCCTTGCCTTGGTGTCCAGGGTTCCCGGCAGAAGCACCATCCGGTAAATTGCTGAATTATCCACCATATTGGTTAACCCGTCCGAACACAGCAGTACGTAATCGCCCGGGTTCAGTGAAACCTCAAAGAAATCCGGCTCCACATGCCCACCGATCCCGACTGCGCGGGTAATGATATTTTTCTTCGTCTCATATTCCCGGCTGCCGCGGCTCATCTGTCCCAGCGAGACCATCGCCTCCACGTAGGAATGATCCCGGGTAATCTGATGAATGCCGGAGCGCTCAATCCGGTAGAGACGGCTGTCCCCCACGTTTGCCACATAGAGTGTATTTCCCTGAATTGAAGCCGCTACCAGCGTTGTTCCCATGCCGGCAAGCTCCTCGCGCTCACAGGAAAGGGTATAAAGTTCCTGATTGACTGCCTCGATCCCCTTTCGAAGCGCCGCGACCGGCTCATTCTCACCACTCTCTTTGATATATTCCGGCATATGCTCGATCAGATAGCGCGAAGCAAAATCTCCCGCCTGATGACCGCCCATTCCGTCCGCCACAACAAACAGGTTGGAAAGTTCTCCCACCGGCTCCGTGCTGGCAAACTGAGCATCCTGATTGACCTTACGCGTTTTTCCGATATCCGTCAGTGCGTATGCTTTCATTTGACTGCCGCACCTTCTTTCTCCTGCTCTTTATCCATATAGCTCTTCCGGAGCTGTCCGCAGGCACCGTCTATGTCGCGCCCCATCTCGCGCCGGATTGTCACATTGATTCCCTTGGATTCCAGACATCCCTTAAATGCTTCGATCGCTTTCCGTCCCGACTGTACATAAGAGCGCTCCTTGATCGGATTGACCGGAATCAGATTCACATGCCCGTGCTGATCCTGAATCAGCGCCGCCAGCTCGCGCGCCTCGTCCAGATTGTCGTTGACTCCCTGCACCAGGCTGTACTCAAACGTCATGCGGCGTCCCGTTTTTTCAAAATAGTAATGACAGGCCGCCAATACATCCTTTAACGCATATGTACGCGCGATCGGCATCAGGCTCTTCCGCACCTCGTCATTCGGCGCATGCAGAGAAAGTGCCAGCGTGATGGTCAGTCCCTGATCTGCCAGCTCCCGGATCTTCGGAACCAGCCCACAGGTGGAAACCGTCACATTCCGCTGACTGATATGCAGTCCGCCTTCCTCCGTCAAAAGATGGATAAAGCGGATCAGGTTATCGTAATTGTCCAGCGGTTCACCCGATCCCATCACAACCACGTTGGAAACGCGTTCGCCTGTATCGCGCTGAATCTGATAAATCTGGTCCAGCATCTCCGACGGGCGCAGGTTCCGTTCCAGGCCGTCCAGGGTCGAAGCACAGAAACGGCAGCCCATCCGACACCCCACCTGCGAGGAAATACAAACGGAATTTCCATGCTTATAACGCATCAGGACACTCTCGATGACATTGCCGTCCGCGAGGCGGAACAGGTACTTGCGGGTTCCATCGATCTGCGAAATCTGCACCCGTACCTTTTCCAGCGATACATACTCGCACGCGTCCTGCAGCTTCTGCCGGAGTACCTTGGAAAGGTTTGTCATATCGTCAAAGGAAGATGCCAGTTTTTCATGCATCCACTGATAGATCTGGGCGGTCCGGAATGGTTTTTCACCCAGACTCACCAAAAAGGCACGCAGTTCCTCCTGCGTCATTGATTTTATATCCTGCTTTTCCATATCGGACTGCCTCCCTCTCTCCTATATGCACTCTCGGAGTCTTTCCTGTATTCATACGCTGTTCCGTCCAGTTATCCTTTTCTTTTCATCACAGAGATGAAAAATCCATCACACGGATGAACGCCCGGATAGAGCTGGATGTATCCCTCTTTCAGGCTGTCTTCCTGAAAATCAATCCCCAGACGACCACTGATATCAACCGGCTCAAATGGATATTCGTTTAAAAACCATGCCCGGTTTTCATCATTTTCCAGACGGTTGACCGTGCAGGTGCTGTAAACCAGCACTCCACCCGGCTTCACGTACTGCCAGACCACCGACAGCATCTGCCGCTGCAATGCAGCCAGGTCCCGGATTCCGTCCATTGAAGCGTTGTATTTGATATCCGGCTTGCGTCCGATAATGCCAAGTCCTGAACACGGCAGATCGGCAATGACCACATCCGCTTTCTGCTCCATCGAAGCATCGAATTCACACGCATTCCAGGCGCAGGCAGAGACGTTTGTACAGCCGCTGCAGGCAATATTCTCCTTGATCAAAGATACCTTGTAATCACTCACATCCCGGATCTCAACCTGTCCAGTTCCGTACAGCAGATCCGCCGCATGAAGCCCTTTTCCACCCGGTGCCCCACAGACATCGAGTACAAAATCACCCTCTTTAATACCCGCCGCATCACCTGCCAGCGACGAACTCAGGTCCTGAATCCGGATTAGTCCTTCGCGGAACGCATCCAGACTCTCTGGATAGTCCACTCCCGTCAGACGGTAAACGCCGCTTCCCGTCGCTGTCTCCTCTGCCGTCACGCCCTGGGCGGACAGGGAGGCAAGAATCTCTTCTTTCCCTGCACGGCTCTCGGCAAACCGCACCATAAACGGACGTTTCTCCAGACCAGCCTGTGCCATCCTGTGCGTCGTCTCTGCCCCATAGTTTTCCTCCCAGAGAGATAAAATCCAGTCCGGCATTGAATACCGCACTGAATCATCCGGGAAGGTCAGTTTGCCTTTTCCACGCACCACAGAACGCAACACACCATTTACAAAGCCGGAAAGTCCGGAAAATCCGCGTTTTTTCGCAAGGCGCACCGCCTCATTGCACGCCGCCGAATCCGGTACACGGTCCATATAATAAATCTGGTACACGCTCATCCGCAGAAGTGTGCGGATAAACGGTTTCATCTTATGAACTTTTGTTTTGGAATATGCGTTGATAATATAATCAATCTGGATTTTATACTCCACCGTCCCGTCCACAATCCGTTTTAAAAACGAGCGGTCTGATTTCTCCAGATACTGATATTTAGAAAGAGCCTGAAAAAGGGCCAGATGTGTATACTGTCCCTTTTCCAGAATCTCAGTCAAAATTTCTGCCGCTATTTCACGCAGCGCAGTTCCATCAGTCATCGCGTCGTCCTCCAAATAATATAATCAGACGCAGAAGCTGTAAAATCGAACCAGCCGCCGCTGCCACATACGTCAGTGCCGCCGCACCAAGCACCTGTTTGGTATATCCAACTTCTTCCCCGCGAAGAATCCCTGTTGAATCAAGCAGACGTACCGCACGCGCGGATGCATTGAACTCAACCGGAAGCGTCACCAGCTGGAACAGCACCGACAAGGAAAATAAAAGAATTCCAAGTGAAACGATCGGAGATCCCATGCCGCCGATCAGGACACCAATCAGGATCATAGGCCAGGAAAGCTGTGCGCCGATGTTGACCACCGGCACCATTGAACCGCGCAGGCGCAGCGGAACATACTCAGATGCATCCTGCATCGCATGTCCGCACTCATGCGCCGCAACACCGATCGCCGCGACCGAAGTAGAACCATATACACTCTCAGATAAATTCACAGTCTTGGTCCGCGGATCATAGTGGTCGGTCAGACTGCCTGCCACCTGGCGGATCTGGACATCATAGATGCCCTGTGAATTTAAAAGCTGTCTCGCCGCCTCGGCTCCCGTCATGCCAGTCATGCTCCGGACTCTTGAAAACCGCGCGTAGGTGCTTTTCACCTTCGCAGATGCCCCTAATGACAGAAATACACCAATTAATACCAGAATCATCGTCGGATCAAACATACTGTAATATCCATATCCGTATCCGTACATATCACTCCAACTCCTTTCAAACGCCTGGCTGCCTGTAGCAGTTCAGTTCCTGCTGAAGCATTCATTTTATCCGAGCTTTACTCCCGTTTCCACCGGATATCCGCGTAAAAATGCCGCCGTATCCATCCGCTTCTTGCCTTCCAGCTGAAGTTCCCGAATTGTGAGAAGCCCTTTGCCGGTCTGGACAGAGAATGCATCTTTACCGACACATACCACCTGTCCGAATGTCTCCGGTGACGGCCTTCCCGCCGCATCTTCCTCGACATCCGCCGACCAGATTTTCAGGGTTTTTCCTTCAAATTTTGTATAAGCGCTCGGCCATGGATTTAAGCCGCGAATCAGGCGCTCAATCACTGCCGCATCCATCGACCAGTCGATCTGCCCCATCGACTTATCGAGCATTGTCACATGGGTTGCCTCTGCCTCATCTTGTTTAACCGGATGCAGGATTCCCGCCTCCGCTTTTTCAAGCGTGGAGAGAATCAGATTTCCTCCCGCAAGGCTCAAGCGGTCAAACAGGCTGCCGCCTGTCTCTTTCGGATCCAGGCGTACTTCCACGGTATCCAGGATATCTCCGGTGTCCAGACCGACATCCATCTGCATCGTCGTCACACCGCTGACCTCATCGCCATTGATGACCGCCCACTGGATCGGGGCTGCCCCACGGTATTTTGGCAGAAGCGACGCATGGATGTTGATACAGCCGTATTTCGGCAGGTTCAGAATCCGCTCCGGCAGAATCTGACCAAATGCAATCACGACGATCACATCCGGCTGAATCTTCGTCAATTCCTCAAAAAATGCCTCATCCTTGCGGACGCGCACCGGCTGATACACCGGGATTCCATATTCCAGCGCTTTTTCCTTGACAGGCGGCATTGCCATCGCCTTGCCGCGTCCCTTCGGCTTATCTGGCTGTGTCACCACCGCCGCTACTTCATGCCGGCTCTGATAGAGCGCTTCCAGTGTCGGAACCGCAAAATCCGGTGTTCCCATAAATACGATCTTCATATCTGCCTGTCACCCCACTCTTGTTTTTCTCTCATTCTGCCAATGTGCTTTATTCTTCCTCTGCCGTTACATCCTCTAACGGACCTTCTACCAACTCCACATACAGATGTCCGTGCAGATGATCGCACTCATGGCAGATCGCACGTGCCAGGAAATCATCTGCTTCCAGGACAAACTCTTCCATTTTTTCGTTCAGCGCGCGTACCTTTACGTGGCTCGGACGGGTTACCATACCAGCCTTGCCCGGAACGCTTAAACAGCCTTCCTGACCAGTCTGGCTGCCGGACATTTCCTCGATGACCGGATTGATCAGGACATACTGGTTGCCGTCCTCCACGTCGATTACTACGATCTGTTTGCGGATACCGACCTGCGGTGCTGCCAGACCTACGCCGCCGGCTGAATACATCGTGTCAAACATATCCTCTATCAGTTCAAGTGTGTGATCGGTTACCTCCGTCACTGCCTTACACTCTTTTTTCAGTACCTCATCGCCAATAGTTCTAATTGACCGGATTGCCATTTTATACACTCTTCCTCTCTATGATATATCGTATTGAATCTGGACCGCCTGCCATTTTGTATCTGCGGCAGCCAGGGTTTCAATCTGACCCCTGATTTGATCCAGTATAGCACATTTTTCACACTTTATATATAAAATTTTTCTGTAGATGTCATTAACTTTGTATACTGGTGCCGGAACCGGACCGATACACTCGGCACTTTCGCGCAGCCGCCGCGCCGCCATTTCCGCACATTTATCCAGCACCACCTCATCGCCGCAGGCAAAATAAACCGCAGCCATCTGGCAGACTGGTGGATAACGAAGCAGCCTCCGGTAATTGATCTCATGGCTGTAAAACAGCTCATAATTCTGCGCCGCTGCCGCCTGCACGGCATAGTGTTCCGGCCGGTACGTCTGGATGACCACATCGCCGGGCTTCCCGGCGCGTCCCGCTCTGCCAGCCGCCTGCGTCAGAAGCTGGAACGTCCGCTCCGCGCTGCGGTAATCCGGCGTATTTAAGGAAAGATCCGCCGCCAGAATTCCGACCAGCGTCACTCCTGGAAAATCATGCCCTTTTACAATCATCTGCGTGCCGATCAGAATATCTGCCTCACGATTTGCAAATGCCTCCAGAATCGCTTCATGTCCGCCTTTTTTTGCCGTTGTATCCGCATCCATCCGCAGGATCCTCGCATCCGGAAACCGAATTTTCGTAAATTCTTCCATCTTCTGCGTTCCGGCCCCAAACCCGGCAATATACGGTGATCCGCAGGACGGACACTGCTTCATCAGCGGAATCGTATAGCCGCAGTAATGACAGACCAGACGGTTCTTCCCGTGTAGTGTCAGGGAAACATCACAATGCGGACAGGTCACCGCCTTTCCGCAGGAACGACAGGAAACAAAATTGGAATAGCCGCGCCGGTTCATAAAAAGCATCGCCTGCTCGCCACGTGCGAGTCTCTCTGTCAACATTGCATCCAATGACCGGCTGAACACCGATTTATTGCCTGCCTGCATCTCCGCACGCATATCAGCGATCTGTACCTTCGGCAGGATACTTCCCGCCACTGCCCGGTGATGCAGGGGCAGAAGCACATATTCGCCATTCTGAGCCCGCAGATACGATTCCAGAGAAGGAGTCGCTGAGCCCAAGACCAGCGAAGCCCCGGAAAGCCGGGCGCGCTCCGCCGCTACTTCCCTTGCATGATAGCGCGGCATCGTCTCGCTCTTATAGGCGCCCTCATGTTCCTCGTCGATCAGAATCAGTCCCAGATTGGAAAATGGGGCAAACAGCGCCGACCGCGGTCCGATCATCACGGAAACCTCGCCCCGCGCCGCCCGTTCCCACTGATCATAGCGTTCTCCCGCAGAGAGACGGGAATTCAGAATCGCGATCTGATCGCCAAATCGCCGGTAAAACCGCATCACCGTCTGATATGTCAGCGAAATTTCCGGGATCAGCAGAATCACCTGCTTTCCATCCCGCAGGACACGCGCCATCAGCTCCATGTAGACTTCGGTCTTTCCACTTCCCGTAACGCCGTGAATCAGATACGTTTCACGTTTCCCCATCTCATAATCCTCACAGAAACGGTCAACCGCCGCCTGCTGCTCTTCATTGAGATGCACGGTCTGTCCGGCTGGACGCGGCAGTTTTGCATGGTTTAACCCGCGTTCCTCACGGGAAACTTTCACTGAAAGCTGTCCCTGTTCCTCCATCGGGCGGATCGTCGCCAGGGTCAGGTCAAGCTCCCGTCGGGCAAATTCCATCGGAATATCCAGATTGTCCCGGAATGCCTCAAGGAGCCGCACCCGCGCCTTATAATGCCGCTTCTGTGCCGCCAGGATTGCCGCTTCCAGCTCTTCCTGTTTTAAAAGACAATGCAGCGTCTTTTTCTCGCGCGGTTTTATCTTTTCCTTGACGGGAAGTACGGTTTTGAGCGTCTGGTTCATCGTCGCGCCATAACGTTCCCGCATCCACCACGCCAGACGGATAAGCTGAGATTGCACCGACATACTGCCCGGTGCGATCCCAGCTATCTCCTTGATGCGGGATGGGTCATACTCCGCCGTATTTCCCATTCCCACCACATATCCAGTCCGAAGTGAATTACCCTTTCCAAACGGTACCGTCACGCACGTTCCCGCCGTAATCTCCTCCGCCAGCTGCGCCGGAATCCGGTACTGAAACGGGCGATCCACCTTCTCATGGGATATATCTATAATAATATCCGCGTATTGATACGCCATGATTCCTTCTCTTTCTATTTCTAATTCAAGTCGAACGTCCGTGAGATTTGGCGCGTGATTCTGGTCAGCGAAGCTGACATATTCTCTACAGAATCACTGCGCATCCTCGCGGAGCGTTTATCTCAGTCGGAGAATGGACTCCTACTGAGACAAACTTGCTATTACTTACCACCTGAAGAGGTGGGAGTCTTCTCGACTGAGATAAACCTCGCTGCCGTCTCCCCCAGCTTCATACTGTTGGAACCCTTGAACAGGACTGCATCTCCCTCACCGATCTGTGCATCCAGCCAGTCAAGCATATCTTCTTTTTCGTCCTCTTCAAACGAAACGACATGCAGATCCGGTTTGACTTTCTTTGCTCCCTCGGCGATCGCCTGCGCCAGTTCGCCATATACAACCAGGATATCGACCGGTTTTTCCGCCAGAAACGCACCAACTTCACGGTGGAACTGAATCGTATTCTCTCCCAGTTCCTTCATATCCGCCAGAACCGCAATTCTGCGTCCTGCCGGCAGGGAAGAAAGCACACCTATCGCCGCTTTCATCGAATCCGGGCTTGCATTGTAGGTATCGTCCACGATCGTATAACCATTTTTATGATAAATCTGCTGACGGTTCTTGAACCCGCCAAATTCAAGCAGCTTTTCCGCTGCATCGGCAAGCGGCACATCGTAGGCATCCGCAACCGCCAGGGCAGCCAGCGCATTCATGACATTGTGCTCGCCCATAACAGTCAGCTTCACCGGGACGCGCACCTCGCCGTGTACCATCGTAAAGGACGGAAATCCATCCAGATATGAAAGATCCTCGGCGCGGTAGTCGTTATCTGCTCCAAGTCCATAACGGACGGTATGGCAGCCTGCTTTTGCATGCACGGTAGAAAGCATATCATTATCTCCATTTACAAACAGGATTCCGCCTGCCTTCATACCGTCCTGGATATGCAGCTTTTCTTTTAAGATATTCTCGCGGGAGCCCAGATTCTCAATATGCGTCACACCGATATTCGTCATGACTGCCGAATCCACCGCCGCAATCTCCGCGATCACCGCCATCTCGCCCGGCTCACTCATTCCCAGTTCCAGCACGCCGATCTCATCATTCTCAGAAATCTCCGAGATCGTGAGTGGCACACCGATCTGGCTGTTGTGGTTTGCCGGTGTCTTGAATGTCTTATATTTCGCTGAAAGCGCCGCCGCCACCATTTCGCGCGTCGTCGTCTTTCCCACGCTGCCGGTGATACCAACTAACGGGATAGAAAGGCGTGCCCGCAGGCAGCGTCCGATCGTCTGCAATGCCAGTTTCGTATCTTTCACCTGGATCAGGGCGCCGTGAAAGCCCTCCGGTGCCGCCTCATGCTCCGAAGTCAGTGCGGCTGCCGCCCCATTGTCCATCGCCTGAACCAGGAAACGATGCGCGTCTGATTTCTCCCCGATCAGCGGAACAAACAGATCCGCCCCGCGCATACTCCGGGAATCAATGCTGATGTGTTTTAACTCCGTATCTGCATCTCCGCAGAGCAGTGTTCCCGACACTGCTTCCACGATATGTCTGACTGTAATATGGTCCATATTTTGCCTCCAAATTGATTACATATGCAGCTTCTTCACCGTCTCCTGCACTACTTCCCGGTCAAGGAAATGATAGCGCACGCCCTCGATCTCCTGATAATCCTCATGCCCTTTTCCGATGATCGCGATGATATCGCCATCTTCCGCATGCGACAAGCTGTACTCAATCGCTTCGCGGCGATCCGGGATTTCAACGTATTTGCCGTCGGTTTTTGCAAGTCCGACCTTGATATCTGCCAGAATATCTCCCACTTTCTCAAAGCGGGAATTATCCGCCGTGATGATCGACAGATCTGCCAGCTTTCCGCCAATCTCTCCCATCGAGTACCGGCGATCGCGCGCCCGGTTGCCGCCGCATCCGAAGACACAGACGAGACGCTTCGGCTTGTAGTCGCGCAGCGTCAGAAGAAGACTTTCCATGCTGACCGCATTGTGGGCGTAGTCAACGATCACGGTGCACTTTGCTGATTTATATACAATCTCCATCCGTCCATCGACCTGGATATGTTCCAGCGCATGGCAGACTTTCTCCTTCGGCAGGTCAAAGAAGCTGCACACGCCCGCTGCCGCCAGCGCATTGTCCACGTTAAATTTGCCCGGAATGCCGACACGCAGATCGCTCTCATATCGTCCATGCGTCTGAAATTCGACGCCCACGAAATCATGTTCGCGTACATAGTGAATGTCATCCGCTGTAAAATCAGCCGCCCGTTCCAATGAAAAGGTCAGGATCTCTGCTGTCGCCCCTTCTACGATCGCATCAAAGTGCGGATCATCGCGGTTGACGAGCGCTGTCCGGCAGTTTTTCAAAAGCTGCTTTTTGTAGTAAAGATATTCTTCAAAACTTGCATGTTCATTCGGGCCAATATGATCATTGGAAATATTCAGGAAAATTCCATAATCAAAGAAAAGTCCGTCTACCCGGTGCATCAGGTAGCTTTGGGAAGAAACCTCCATCACGACGTAACGGCAGCCCTCTTCCACCATTTTTGCAAAATATTCTTGCAAAATATAAGATTCCGGCGTCGTATTTTTGGTCGGATAATGATTCTCACCGATCACAGCGCCGTTCGTTCCGATGAGACCCGTCTTCTGTCCGGCCGCCTCCAGAATCGCCTTGATCATATAAGTGGTAGTCGTCTTTCCCTTCGTGCCGGTCACACCGATCGCCGTCATCTTCCGCGCCGGATAATCAAAACGTGCCGCCGAAAGAAGCGATAGCGCGTTCCGTCCATTCTCCACTTGAATGACCGTCACGTTCTCAGGCGCCTCAACCGGATGCTCGACCACCAGAACCGGCGCGCCCTTTTCAACCACATCCGGGATAAAGGTATGCGAATCGACGTTTGCCCCGCGCATACACACAAACACCGTCCCCGGCGCCGCCTTTCTCGAATCGTAGACCACCTCGTCAACCTCCGTCTCCAGGCTGCCCTGCAATAATGTATACGGCAATTCTTTCAGCCAGCTTTTAAGCTTCATAGGATACCTCCTGATTTTGATATTTTATAATGATTCCGCTTTTTAATATCCTTCTTCCATCATGTTTTCAAACTGCTCCATGCTCATCAGCACCTTACGCGGCTTCGTGCCTTCTTCCTCACCGACCACGCCTGCATCTGCAAGCTGATCCATGATACGCGCGGCACGGTTGAAGCCAATCTTAAACATACGCTGCAGCATGCCGATGGATGCTTTGTCTTTCTCAATGATAAATTTACCTGCCTGTGCAAAATAGGCATCGCGCTCACCGCCGCCAAAGCCCGCATCCATCGCCGTCGAACGGATCTTGGACTCAACCTCGGCGCTGTACTCTGCGGTCAGCCCCTCCTGTTTCAAAAATCCGACCACATCCGAAACCTCATTGTCGGACACAAACGCGCCCTGTACACGCTGCGGTTTCTGATAGCCCGACGGATAGAACAGCATATCGCCCTTTCCGAGCAGTTTCTCCGCGCCGTTCATATCAATAATGGTGCGGGAATCCACTCCGGAAGAGACGGAAAAAGCAATTCTCGACGGAATATTTGCCTTGATCACACCGGTGATGACATTGACCGATGGTCGCTGCGTCGCAATCACCAGATGAATGCCCGCTGCACGCGCCAGCTGGGCCAGACGACAGATCGAATCTTCTACTTCGCCCGGCGCTACCATCATCAGATCGGCAAGCTCATCCACGATAATGATGATCTGCGGCAGTTTCTCCGGTTTCTTCGGATCGTCGATATCCGCGATCGACTCAACCTTGGCATTGAAACCCTTAAGATCGCGCACGCCGTATTTTGCAAACTTCTGGTAACGGTCGGTCATCTCTGCCACCGCCCAGTTGAGGGCGCCGGACGCCTTTTTCGGGTCGGTCACAACCGGAATCAGAAGATGCGGAATACCGTTGTATACACTTAACTCAACCACCTTGGGGTCGATCATGATGAGCTTGACCTCGCTCGGCTTTGCTTTATAAATCACACTCATGATCAGCGTATTGATGCAGACTGATTTACCCGATCCGGTCGCACCCGCGATCAGAAGATGCGGCATCTTCGCAATGTCGCTGACAACCGTCTGACCTGCGATATCTTTTCCGACCGCGAATGCCAGCCGGGACGGATATTTCTTAAATGCCTCTGACTCCAGCAGATCGCGCAGCAGAACCACATGGTTCTCCTTGTTCGGAACCTCGATACCGACCGCCGCCTTGCCAGGAATCGGTGCCTCGATACGGATGTCCGCCGCTGCCAGATTTAACTTGATATCATCCGCCAGCGCTACAATCTTGCTGACCTTGACCCCCTGCTCCGGGTGAAGCTCATAGCGGGTAACCGTCGGTCCACAGCTGATGTTTGTAACCGTCACGCCCACGCCGAAGTTCTGGAGCGTCTGCTGCAGCTTGATCGCTGTCTCCCGGTACTCCTGATCCGAGAAATCGGTCTGTCCCGTACCGCGTTTTAAAAGTGTCAATGGCGGGAATATGTATTCTTTCTGGATCTTCTTTTCTTCCTCTTCCTTGCGCTCGATCTGCTCTGGAACCGTCAGTTCCTCAACTGGAAGTGCTTTTCGTTCTTCCCGTTTCTGCTCCAGTTTTTTCTGTATCGCCTCTGTATCTGTCTCGATCACCTTTCCGGATGCGGTCACGACCGTTTTGGAATCCTCCGGGACAAAGAAACTGCCCTTTGTCTCGCCCCGCTCTGATTCCAGCGTCTTATAATAGCCATCGATTGGTTCGGAATCCGTTTCCCCAGATATAGGTTCGTTCCATTCATCCTCATTTCCCATCGAAACGGTTTCCCACTCGTTTTCCGATGGCTCAAAGACATCCTGATGCCCTAAATCTGTATGAACCTCCTCTGCGGTCAAACCGGACGCCGCCTCCGCAGCCGGTTTCTCCCGTGTCTCTACCGGATAATAGCCTGGACCTTTCCGGCTCTCGCTGCCAGCAAATTCTTCCATCGTCCGGGTATCACGGCGTACATACAGGCGTTTCAGGAGCTGGTCGCTCGCACTGTCCTCTGCCTCTGCAGTCTCTACTGTCCGCGCCGTCTCGCGCTCCGATTCTTCCTGAAACTGGGATTCTGAACCATCGTATGCATATGTATCCTGCTCCGATTCCACTGGTTCTTCTTCGTACTCCACTAGATCTTCTTCATACTCCACCGGTTCCGGTTCTACCGCTCCGCCGCCGTGAAATATCTGACCGCGAAATACATCTGCCGGATTCTTCTTCTCTACTCCCTGTCCGGAATCCTGTGCCAGATTTTTTCCCTCTGCCGGAACATCGGTCCAATCATCATAAGCCGCTGTCTCATCCTGCAAGCTTTCCTGTCTTCCATGCATCTCACGGAATTCCTCCGGTGCGTCCTCCGGTCCCAGCACGGTTCCCTCCGGGACTCCTTCCGAGAAATTCCGCATCACTGGCAGCTCGGTCAGCTTGGCGCCCTCGAGATCAACGCCACGGACCCGCTGCTCCTCCCGCAGACGGCGTTTTTCTTCCTTTTTCTCCTCATGTATCTCACGGCGGCGGCTCATATCTTCTTTCGCATACTCATATGCCCTTCCGCTGCCCTGTTTAACGAAGTTTACCAGGGAACGCTCCGTAATGCACACAGCACCGAGTGCCAAAAGCACCAGCAGAATCAGAACTGCTCCGATCGTTCCCACTGTTCCGCACAACAGCAGCATCAGAATGCCACCGATAAAGCCGCCTCCACCTGCCTGCGCGTAATAATCGCCCAGATTCCAGTCCAGATGCTGACCGCCTCCCATGAGAAGCTGGGAAAGTCCGCAAAATGCCAGAAGCACCTCGCCAACCGCCACCAACTTGGCTACGGCTTTCTGGTTGCCTCGGTTTGAAAGATAAAAACAAGTTCCCATAAATAAAAGGAATGGCACCAGATACCCCATCACGCCGAATACGCCAAGCAGAGTCGATCGCAGAAAACTTCCGACAAAGCCGCAAAGCCCGAAATTGCTCAAAAACAAAAGTACCGATATTGCAAATGATACAATAATCGCCACTTCCGTTCCCATAAATGCCCCTGTACCACTTTTCTCCACCGGCTCCGGCGCCTGGCTGGCGCGGCTTCGGCTTCCTGTTCCTTTCGCGGTGCCTTTTCCAGACGAAGCTTTCTTCTTCCCCCTACTCTTTTTCTCGTTCAGCGTCTCCTCCGCTTTCTTCGCCGCAGGGGACTTTCTGGATCGCCCGGCTTTTTTCTCTGTCCCAGCTGTCTCCCCGGCACGCTCTGTACTCTGTCTTTTCCTGCTTGTATCTGCCACCTGTCTCATGCCTCCAACATTTCCCATGTATCTGCGGTTCCTCCTGTTTCACAAAATACAGCCTCCCGCAGACTGCTTTTCTCATTTTACATTCTTATTATCTCATTCAGTATACCCAAATTCAGGGAAAAAAGCAACGCTTTCCTAAAATTTTCGCACGTATGTTCTACTTTCTTTTCAGATTTTCACTAAAATCCGTCTTCGTCATCCGGTCGTGTGCATCTATTTCTTGTTTCTTCCCATCGATCGCCCGGTTCAGCCATGCAAGCGCTTCCCGGATCCCGCCGCATTCATCGATCAGTCCCTCCTGGACCGCCTCCCCGCCAACCAGGACCGTTCCCAGATCTTTTGTCATCATCTCCGTATTGAGCATCAGGCTCCGGAGGCGCTCATAGGAGATCTGACTGTGTCCGGACACAAAGCTTAAAATACGATCCTGAATCATTTCAAAATAATCATACGTCTGCACGGCACCGATCACCATCCCCGTCATCCGTACCGGATGTACCATCATCGTCCCGGTCGGGACAATAAAAGAGTGATCGACCGCCACTGCGAGCGGCACACCGATCGAATGGCTGTCCCCGATGACCAGTGAAACGGTCGGTTTGCTGAGCGAAGCAATCATCTCCGCCAGTGCCAGTCCACAGCTTACATCGCCGCCCACCGTGTTAATCAGGACTAAAACTCCCTCCGTCTCACCGCTCTCCTCGATCTCCGCCAGCTTAGGCAGAATATGCTCATATTTCGTCGTTTTCGTATTGCCGGACAAATTTTCATGTCCCTCTATCTCTCCGATGATCGAGATTAATTCAATGTGATTGCCATTCTTTCCCGTAATATCCGTCTGTCCATTTTCACGCTTCTGAATCGGATCCTCCTGCGCCTGTTCCCGACTTTCTCCCGCCTTATCTGCCTGCTTGTCCCACGCTTCATTTTCCCATTCCCTGTTTTCACGATTTGCCCGAATCATATTTTCCTCTTTTCTGCGCTCTTTTCATCTTACACGCGGATTCAATGTTTTTTCTCAACTGCCTAATTCATTCTTAGTATTCTGTCTTCCTATTATCTTTATTCACTGAAACCGCTTTTTATACAAACAAGGATGTACCTTGGCTCATTCGGGCGTCTCGCGCGGTCACTTGCGACATGTTTCTGCTTCGCGCGAGTGCGCATCCCCGCGGAGCGTTTTTTATTTCATAGGACACAATTTCCTATGAAACAGAAAAAGAGAGCTGGGAAAAGCTGCCTTTTCTCCCTGCTCTCTTTCAAATAATTTTTATTAACTTTTCATGAAATTAATCGCCCAATACGTTGACGATCTTCGCCGGGGTACGATAATTCCAGGTGGAAATCTTGATACCGGACCTTGCATTCGACGCATGGCACACGCGTCCGCCGCCAATATAGAGTGCTACATGATTGATTGTTCCGCCGCTGTTTGTATAGAAGATCAGATCGCCCGGACGCATCTGGGAGGAACTGATACTTCTTCCTGCTCCCGCCTGAGAACCCGAATGATGCGGCAGGCTGACACCAAAATGCGCCATAACCGACATCGTAAATCCAGAACAGTCCGCACCGTTTGTCAAGCTTGTACCGCCCCATACATATGGATTTCCAAGGAACTGGGTCGCGTAGTTTGCGATCTGCGCACGCTTGGAGGAGCCGCTTGAAGATGCTTTCTGGCTGCTAGAACCACCTTTACTGCTGCTCTTGCTTCCAGAGCCTCCCTGGCTGCTCGCCGCCTTGGTCTCAGGCTCCGGTGTCTCCTCAACCGGTGTAAACTCGATCGCCTCATTTAACGCATACCGCACATCGACAAATTCAGTCGCTACATAGGCACTCGTCTCATCCAGTGCAATCTGCACCCAGCCATCCTGCTGGCTCATAACCGTATACCGCTCGCTGTTGGAAATCTGCGTCCAGATCGGCGCGTCCGTGTTCGGTTCCGTACGGGCATTTAGACGGTCTGTCGATACAATCGCCATCAGCTGTGCAACCTGCAGTGCCTCCTGCTTCGCCGCATCTCCTGTCAGGATAAATTCAGATTTAACATAGCCGGTAACCGGACCGGACTTGATCTTGTACCAGCCGCCATCCTCTGTCGTTTCCAAAATCTCACCACCGGACTTGCTTGTCATCTTACCGATGATCTTCGCATCTTCCTTCGGCTCCACACGGATATTTAAGTAGTTATTGACATTGGAAATACCCAGATTGTCATACATGTTGAGAACCATCGTCCGCAGATCCAGCTTACGCGCCTCATTTAACGCATAGCGCACATCCGCATAATCCGCTGAAATATAGCCCCCGCTGATCTGAATCCAGCCGTCCTGCTCGCTGACAATGGAATAACGCTCATTTTTCAGCGCCTGTTCCAGCACCTGCGCGTCCTCACTCGGCTCACTCCGGATATTCAGCTTGTCAGTCGTGATGACCGCCATCTTCTTGACCAGCTCAAATGCCTCTGTTTTTGCCGCCTCGCCGGTCTGTACAAATTCTGAACTGATGTAGCCCTCCAGACCGCCGGAAGATATCTGATACCAGCCTTCCTGGGAATCGTCCAGAATCTCGCACGCACTGCCGCCCATCAGTTTGCCAATGACATCGGAGGTTGTACTGGCGCTCTCACGCATATTAAGATAACCAGATACATCCACAATACCCAGATTCTGGTAGGACTCGACTACATTTTTCTTTTCTTCGTCCTCTTTTGCCTGTTCCTCATCCTCCGGCAGCGTCTCTCCGATCACGGTTTCCTGCACCTCTGCCTCGGATGCCGATGCCACCCGGGCGTTTCCAGAACCTCCGAACGTGCCGCCCTGTGCCAGCTTCACGATGATAACCAGAGCCAGCACCACAATGACAGCACAGCCTCCGATCATGAACCAGTGCATCGGATCTTTGCCATTTCGTCTCTGACGTACTTTCTGCAGGCGTTCTTTATAATCTTCTGTCTTTTGCTCTTCCATCTTATCCTCTCCCTATCAGTCTCCCAGCATATTGACAATCCGGTACGGATTCCGGTAATTCCAGGTAGAAATCTTGATGCCGCTTCTCCGGCTCGCCGCATGGACGATCTGACCATTGCCAATGTACATCGCCACATGGTTGACCGTTCCCTTGCGATTCGTATAGAAAATCAGATCGCCCGGACGCATCTTCGAAGAATCAATCTTCGTACCCGTCCGCGCCTGTTCCCGGGACACCCGCGGCAGGGACACGCCCGCCACATGGCTGTATACATACTTTGTAAAACCAGAACAGTCCACACCCGAATGCGGGTCATTACCGCCCCAGACATAACGGTTTCCGACAAACTGAAGCGCATAGTTGACAATCTGGGTCCGCAAAGATTCCTTTTCTTTTAATGGGGTAAATGGGATCGCCTCCGGCAATGCATAACGCACATCTACGAAATCAGTCGCCACATACGCACTCGTCGTATCGAGCGCAATCTCGACCCAGCCATCCTGCTGGCTTATAACATCGTAACGCTCATTGTTAGAGATCTGCGTCCAGATCGGCGCATCCGTGCTCGGCTCCGTGCGGGCATTCAGGCGGTCGGTTGAAACGATCGCCATCAGTTCTGCAACCTCCATCGCCTCCTGCTTCGCCGCATCTCCTGTCAGGATATACTCCGCCTTCACATATCCAGTGACGGGACCCGACTGGATCTTATACCAGCCGCCGTCCTCGCTCGTCTCCAGAATCTCTCCGGCAGACTTGCTCGTCATCTTACCGATGATATTGCCATCCTCACTTGGCTGATCGCGCACATTCAAGTAATTATCCACACTGGAAATACCCAGATTTTTGTATAAATTCAGCACCATCGCACGCATATCCAGCTTCCGCGCCTCATTGAGTGCGTATTTGATCTCTGCATAATCCGTGAAAATATAACCGCTCGAAATCTGAATCCAGCCATTCTCCGGCTCACCCTCGACCACATAGCGCTCATTTTTCAATGCCTGACCGACAACCTCAGACTCCGTGTTCGGCTCTTTTCGGATGTTCAGGGAATCTGCCGTGATGAGCGCCCGCTTTTCAACCAGTTCCAAGGCTTTTTTCTTCGCCTCATCCCCGGTCAGAACAAACTCTGAACTGATATAACCGGAAATACCGCCAGATTCGACCTGATACCAGCCTTCGGTTGAATCATCCACGATCTCACACGCACTGTCGCCCATCAGCTTGCCGATGATGTTGCCATCCGTGCTCGCCGTCTCACGCATATTCAGATAACCAGACACCTGCACGATACCCAGATTTTTATAAGAAGCTACCACTGCTTCTTTCTCTTTGATCTCCTCCGCTCTGGACTCTTCGGATGCCTCGTCCTTCGAAAGCTCTGATGCTGTCGCCGCCCCATTCTTTGCAATTCCGGCTCCCGCCTGACGGCTGAGCAGGGACTTGCCTGCAAATGCTGCAACTGCAAGAGCAATCACCACCCCTGCTGCTATCACTCCGAAGCGCAGATTCTGACTCTTATCTTCGCCCTGGCGCCTGCGCGAATGTCCCGCGGATTCCCGGACCGGATTTGGTGTCTGATCCTGAGCTGGCTCTGATTCCTGACTCTGAACTGCTTCCGGCTCTTGAATCCGCTCCGTCGCTGGCACCTGTTCTGACTCCTGCGTTTCTTTTTTGTTTTCTTCTTCTAACATATGGATCGCTCCTGATTTTTCTTGAAATTATGACTTAATATCTTAAACGTAATTTTTATTTTATCATATTCGTAGGGAATTGCCAAGGAAGGATATGGAGGAAAAAATGAATTTTCTATAAATGAATTATTACAGAAGTGTTAAGTTGTAGATAAATGGTTAAGTCGTGAAAGGTGGAATTAGTTGGAAATATGGGAGAGGAGAATGCACGACTATAAGTGAGAAAGAATGCCCTCCGACCGCTCGCGCCGCCGGAGGGCATTCTTTCTCACTTATAGTCGTGGTTTTTAATTTGTTGACCCACTTTTCATTCCGTATACTTTTTGTCTGTTATCGGTTAATGATTTTGATAAAAGCCTTCAAATCTTATAACCCCTGCTTATTTGGCAAGCATCATACGATCATTCGCAAATTCTTCTCCGCTTACCTTTTCAAATCTCTCTAACAGGTCTTCTACCTGCAGATTCTTCTTCTCTTCCCCTGCTACATCGTAGATAATCCGACCTTCGTGCATCATAATCAGACGGTTGCCGATCTGAATCGCATCTTTCATGTTATGGGTAACCATAAGCGCGGTCAGATTTTGTTCGTCTACGATCTTTTCGGTAAGATCGAGGACTTTGCGGGCTGTTTTAGGATCGAGGGCGGCGGTGTGTTCGTCTAAGAGAAGGAGCTTTGGCTTCTGGAGAGTTGCCATCAGAAGGGTGAGCGCCTGGCGCTGTCCGCCAGAGAGTAAACCCACTTTGCTGGTCATACGGGTCTGAAGCCCCAGATCGAGCTGTGCCAATGCCTCACGGTAGAAGTCCTTTTCATTCTTTTTGATGCCCCAGCCGAGTCCTCTGGATTTGCCGCGGCGCAGTGCCATGGCAAGGTTTTCCTGTATCTCCATATTGGCGGCGGTGCCGCGCATCGGATCCTGGAAGACTCTGCCGATATATTTAGCGCGTTTGTATTCTGGCTCCCTGGATATGTTTACACCGTCGATCTCGATTTTACCAGAATCGATCGGATATACGCCTGCGATCATATTTAACATGGTGGATTTTCCAGCACCGTTTCCGCCGATGATCGTCACGAAATCGCCCGGTGCCAGGTGTAAGTTGATACCGTTTAAGGCTTTTTTCTCATTAACAGTTCCTTTATTAAAAGTTTTCTTTACATTTGTTATCGTCAGCATTACTCCTCGCCCCCTTCTGAATAATCTTTTCTCAGCCGATATTTAGCGAGTGCTACCGGAATACAGAGTGCCAGTGCTACAATGACAGCAGAGAGCAGCTTCATGTCGTTTGCATCCATACCCATGCGGAGTACAACCGCACGGATCACAAAGTAAATGACCGAACCGACAACCACGGAGGTCAGTTTCCAATAAAAAGAGGTCAATCGTCCCATCAGGACTTCGCCGATGACGATCGCCGCCAGACCAATGACGATCGCACCCGTACCACTTCCAACATCACCATATTTCTGGCTCTGGCAGACGAGTGCGCCGGAGAGAGCGACCAGGCCGTTGCTAACCATCAGGGATAAAAGCTTCGCCATACGAGTGTCCACGCCCAGCGCACGCACCATATCCTCGTTGTTACCGGTTGCACGCATCGCACTTCCGATCTCGGTTCCGAAGAACCAATAAAGAAACAGAATAGCCGCCACCGCCAGCACAATTCCAACGATCATCGATGCCTGTGCCTGAGTCATCCCGAAGGAAGTAGCCAGACCACTGATAAGTGTCTTGACTTTCAGAAGCGGCAGATTGCTCTTTCCTCCCATGATCCGGAGGTTGATCGACCAGAGGGAAATCTGGGTCAGAATTCCTGCCAGAATCGCTGGTATCTCAAATACAGTATGAAGAATACCCGTTACCGCACCAGCCACGACACCGGCTGCCACTGCAACTAAAAGTGCCAGCACCGGATTTACTCCTTTGTTGACTACCAGGACTGCACAAACGCAGGCACCCAGCGCGAAACTTCCGTCTACCGTCATATCCGCGATATTCATCAGGCGGAATGTAATGTAAACTCCCAATACCATGATTCCCCAAAGAACGCCCTGTGCGACCGCGCCCTGCAGGGATACTAATAAACCGCTCAAACTTTTACCTCCCCGTGTTTCGTATTTTCTTCACCTGATTAACTGTAAAGACTGCCAGATCGGCATATTTATTATATGCTTCTGATCTGACAGTCCATCTCATTTGAAGTTTAGATCTTTCTGGTACTCTTTATTTCTCGAGTCCAGATACATCGATTCCCAGCGTCTGCGCTGTCTCTTCATTGACACTCAGCTCGCACTTGGAAGCGTCCAGATAGCCGATCGGCATCTTAGAAATATCGGCGCCCTCAGTCAGAATTTTAACGGCCTGCTCACCGGTCATGTAGCCTAACTGGTAGTAATCAATACCGTAAGTAGCAAGACCGCCTGCATCTACCATGCCCTTCTCGCCGCAGATAACCGGAAGTTTATTCTCATTTGTTACCATCGTTACGGTCGCCATACCAGCTGCGATCATGTTGTCGGTCGGTGTGTATACGCAGTCTACATTGCCAACCATAGATTCTACAACGGTAGGAATCTCATTGGAATTGGAAACGGTGTAATCTTCATACTCAATACCGGCTGTGTCGAGTGCTTCTTTCGCCATATCAATCTGAAGAACGGAGTTTGCCTCCGCGCTGCAATACAGAAGTCCGACCTTCTTTACATCTGGAATAATCTGCTGCATCAGGTCAATCTGCTCTTTAACCGGAGTCAGATCAGAAGTACCCGATACGTTGCCGCCCGGAACCTCGTTGCTCTCTACCAGACCGGAAGCCGCCGGATCGGTAACAGCGCTGACAAGAATCGGAATCGAATCCGTCACACCTGCAACTGCCTGTGCTGCCGGGGTTGCGATTGCAAAAATCAAATCATCTTTATCGTTGACCAGTTTCTCTGCGATCGTCTGGCATGCAGACTGCTCGCCAGCTGCATTCTGCTGGTCGATCTCGTATTTGATGCCTGCATCGTCCAGCGCTGCCACGAAGCCCTCATTGGTCTTATCCAGTGCCACATGCTGGGTCAGCTGTAATACGCCAATCTTATAAGTCTCGCCGTCTGCTGTCTGCTCTGCCTCTTTGCTTTCTTCTCCGTCTGCGGACTCCGCTGCTGTCGTGTCCGTACTTGCTGTCTGTCCTCCGCAGGCTGCTAGGGATGCCGCCATCGCGCCAGCCAGCATCAGGGCTGCTAATTTCTTTGTCTTTCTCATAATATCATCCTCCTGAACCTTTTCAACGTATGTAACAGATTTTCCTCTTATGCATCAAACCATGATTTATTTTTCACTTTAAAGAGCTGAACTGTTACGCTTTAAAGCAATCATACTACAAACTCCAAAAAGAGTCAACCTAAAATTCCGCTGTTTTTTAGGGAATTCAGGTTGACTCTTTTTTATTTTGCTTCCGCAATCTGCAGTTTCACCGTAAACGTTGAACCTTTTCCGACTTCCGACTCTACCTTCACGCTTCCATGATAAAAATTCACGATATGCTTGACGATCGAAAGACCAAGCCCGGTGCCGCCCTGTTTGCGGCTGCGCCCTTTATCCACCCGGTAAAACCGCTCAAAAATACGGCTCTGGCTCTCCGCCGGGATGCCGACGCCGGTGTCGCGGACCGTCAGTATCATATCCGCGCCCCAGTGCTTGACCTGCACCCAGATTTCGCCGCCCTCGTTGTTATACTTGACCGCGTTTGTCAACAGATTGTTAAACAGCTCCTGCACCTGGCGCAGATCGGCACGAATTGTGAAATTCTCGCACTCTTTATGGACTGTGATGCCGCGGGACGCCGCCTGCGCGGCAATCGAAGACAGGCTGTCCTCCAGCAGTTCCACCGTGCGGATTGTCACAATATCTGCTTTCGCACCGCGCGATTCCAGACGGGAGATCATCAAAATATCATCCACCAGGTTCGTCATCCGCATTGCCTCTTTTTTTATGCGTCCCAGAAAATCATGTGCCGTGTCCGGATCCTGTGCCATGCCGCTTTCCAAAAGCTCGACATAACCGCGGATCGAAGTGATCGGTGTTTTCAGCTCATGCGATGCATTGCTGAAAAACTCCTGCCGGATCTGTTTTTCTTTCTCAATGCGCTCCAGATATTTCTTCATATTCCGGGACATCCGCGTCGTCGTGTCCGCGATGACATTGATCTCCTCATACGGGCATTTTTCAAACTGAAAACGCGTGTAGTCGTCATCCATCCGCACCATTTCGCTGGAAATTTCCTGCAAAGGACGCGTGATTGACTGGGAAAACCGTTCCGCCTCCATTGCCGATGCAAAAAAAGCTATTCCAAAGCTCAAAAAAGCGGCCGGAATCAACATCAGGATATATTCACCCAAACCGGTTGAACAGGCAGAAAGGCGCAGTATGTATTTGCCGTCCGATGAACGGATCGCCGCGTACGCCATCTGCATTCCTAACGTTCCGGAACGGCGCACCGAATATCCATAGCCCGTCGCCAGCGCATCCTTCACTTCCTTGCGCTCCAGATGATTTTCCATCTGATTCACCTGCGCTACTTCCGTATCAGCCACCACCGTGCCATCCATCCGGATCAGCGTATAACGGCTATTATTGTCGTTCGTAAGGTCGCTCAAATCCATCAGCTGTTCTTCCACATTCCCCGTATAATCCAACATACGGTCAACGGATTCCAATGCAAAATGCATGTCCTCCCTTGACCGTTTGAGCAATACACTGCTGGTAACCACCAGAGCGATAAATGTATTCAGAACCAGCGCCAGGAATAACAGATGAATAAATTTCGTCAAAATCGCTTTTCGCATCGTTTCATCACTTTCCCGCTTCTTTTTCCTTTAAAAACCGATAGCCCACGCCGCGCACTGTCTTGATCTGGGCTCCGGCATCATGCAGCTTCTGCCGGAGTGTCTTGATGTGCATGTCCAGCGTTCTCGTCTCCCCATCATAGTCATAGCCCCAGATATGATCGAGAAGCTCGTCGCGCGTCACCACCCGGTTGATATGTTCCATGAGATATGTTAAAAGTTCAAATTCTTTGAGCGTCAGCTCCGTCCGGTCGCCGCAGGCAATCACCTCTCGCGTCTCCCGGTTGATGCTGACTTCACCGATCGTCAGGCTGGAAACCTCCTCTTTTGCAGGTTCCACCCGCTTTAAAAGGTTTCTGACGCGCGCCGAAAGCTCCAGAATACCAAACGGTTTCGTCATGTAGTCGTCAGCACCGTTGTCAAGTCCCTGTACAATATCCATCTCACGATCCTTTGCCGTCAGCATCAGGACCGGGGCTGCGGAAAAGTCCGGCATCTCCCGGATCTTGCGGATCGCCGCCATGCCGTCCATCCCCGGCAGCATCCAGTCGAATACAAACATCGCCGGATACTCCCGCTGCGCCTCCCTGCCTCTCCGGAGCAGGGCCGAGAGGTTGTCAAGCGCTTCCTCTGCCGTCTCAAATCCGCTGGCGCAGTAACCAAAGTTTTCCAGTGCCACGCAGATCAGATTCCGGATATTTTCATCATCCTCAATCACATATATCCGATATTTCATTACTGCATCTCTTCCTTTACGTAGCCAGCTACATTCTTGGCATGATCCGCGATTCTCTCATAATTTGCCAGTGCATCCAGGAAGATAACACCGCCCTCAATCTTGCATTCTCCATTGGAAAGACGGTTCATATGGCTCTCGCGCATCTCCTCCTCCATATTGTCAACCTCTTCCTCCCAGCGGGCAGTCTGACGTACTTTCTGCATGTCATGCGCCTGACGCGCCTCCACGGACGCCTCGACCGATTTAAGCGTTGCATCTGCAATCGTCCGCAGCTCTTTCAGCGCCAGATCCGAGAAATCAATATTCACATTCTCAATCCGTTTCTTGGCAAGCTCTGCTAAGTTTTCACAGTGGTCACCGACACGTTCAAGATCACCGATTGTATAATACATATTCTTAACGAGAAGATGCTGTTCATCATTCAAGGAGAGGTTGTTGATCTTTAAGAGATACTCGGTCAGCATTTTCTCCATGCGGTCGATCGTCTCTTCATTTTCAAATACCTGTTCACAGAAATTATCATCTGCATCTACTAAGGCTGCTGTCGCTATTTTCAGGTTGGCAACCGCTACCTTGCCCATGTTGACAACCTCGTTGCACGCCGTCTCAATCGCAAAGGACGGAGTTTCGAGGATACGGTCGTCTAAGTGACGGATCATCTCGGTCTCGACACTGTTTGCCGACCACTCTTTCTCTGTCTCCTTCGGTTTCGGAACAATCACATCCGATGCCTTTACCAGGAAACCGGCAAACGGGAACATAATACAGGTGTTGACAACGTTAAATACCGTATGGAAAATCGAGATTCCCACACTGTCCGCACGCGTCATCGCAAGTTCCGGATTCATCATAAACACGATGTATAAAGCAACACCAAATACAACTGCACCTGTCACGTTGAACAGAAGATGAATGACCGCCGCACGCTTTGCCGTACGGGTCGTACCGATACAGGATAACAGCGCAGTCGCACAGGTACCAATATTCTGTCCCAATGTGATAAAAACTGCCGACTGCCAGTTTACCATGCCGTTGATCGCCAGCATCTGTAAAATACCGACGGACGCGGAACTACTCTGGATGATTGCGGTAACTGCCAGACCGACTAAAACACCTAAAAGCGGATTCTGTCCCAGTACCCGGAAGGACTCGGAGAAGATCGGCGCATCCCGGTACGGCTCAATCGAACCGGACATGAAAGAAAGACCGATAAACAGGAGTGCAAAACCGATCAGGACTTCGGCACCCTCTTTTTTCTTGTGGCTCTTAGCAAACATCGTGATGAATGCGCCGATACCGAAGAGAACCGGTGCAAAGAACTCTGGCTTTAACACCTCGCCCCACTCACTCATCGACACAATCCAGCTCGTCACAGTCGTACCAATGTTGGCACCCATGATGATGCCGGTCGCCTGCAGAAGATTGATAATTCCGGCATTTACGAAACCAACGACCATAACCGTCGTCGCGGAACTACTCTGGATGATCGCGGTAACGCCCGCGCCCACCAGCACGCCCAGCAAGCGGTTCGAAGTCAGGATCTCAAGCACACGTTGTAAACGGTTGCCCGCAAACTTCTGCAGACCATCCGCCATCGACTCCATTCCATACAGGAACATTCCCAGTCCTCCAATGAACTGAAAGAGTGTTCCCAAAGTACTAATAGACATACATATTCTCCCATCATCTTTTGATCTTTACACATAGTATGTCTTCACTATATCAAATAAATGTAAAAATAACCAGCAGGAAATGTAAAATCTGTGTAAAATCTGATATTCGCAACACTGTACTGCCTGAATGAGAGGATGGTTACAGGACAGCCCGGTATCACTCCTATGGTGCCGGGTTGCGAAAACCATCTTCCACAAACCGCCCGCTCGCAAACATCGCCTGAACAGCAGCCCGGTAGTCAGACAGCTTCTGTGCCTTCTTAATCCTCTTCAATTCTTTTTCACATCCCGGAAAATGGCACTGGAAATAGTACCAGAGTTCCTTCATTTTAAACAAAGTATTCCGGTCGCCGGACATGATTTCTGCATAACCGGTCAGGAGGCGATCGTGGAATTGCTGGAAGGATTGGAGATGAGTCGAGGATGGCAGATTCCACACCTCTCCAAAAATCCACGGACTTGCAACCGCCCCTCGCCCAAACATCAACGCGGCTAATTTCGTTTTTTTCTGCATTTCGCCTTTGTCAGACGGTTCATCTTGTCCTACAATTTCTTCCATGAGCGCAGACGCATCCGCCGCCGAAAGAAGATTTCCATTATAGCTGACCGAGCAGCGGCTCTGCTCCAGCGCATACGCAAATGACTCCATCCGTATTTTCCCCTTATAATAGTCCTCGCGCACTCTCGGGTGTACAATCAGTTCTTCCAGCGGATAGTGATTATAGATTGCGAGCAGGCGTGGAAATTCAGACGCTTCTTTCATGCCGATCCGGGTTTTGATCGACAAACGCACCGGCTTTCCATCCGCAGCGTGGATTTTTTCCAATCCGTTGCAGACTTCCTCCAGAAACAAGCTCAAATCTTCCGGCTCGGCTAAAAATCCCGCGCCCTTTTTCTTCGTAACCACCGTCCCCGACGGACAGCCCAGGTTCAGATTAACCGTCCTATATCCATACTCCGCCAGTTCCTCGCAAACCCACAGAAAATCTTCCGCCGAATGCGTCAGAATCTGCGGGATCAGGCATAATCCCTGATTATGCTCTGGAAGAATATCGTTCCTCTCCCTGGATGTCAGCTTATGGCTGGAACCTGGTGCAATGAACGGACTGTAATACCGGTCAACGCCCCCATAAATGACTGCATGCGCCTGCCGGAATACGTATCCCGTGATTCCCTCCATTGGTGCAAAATCTAATTTTACACTCCTTGCATCGTTCGCGCTTATACGATTCGCGCCCACTTTTAATGCCTCTGGCTGAATCATTTTCTTCACGCTTCATTTCCTCCCAGTGATATGATATAGATCGGATTCTGCCCTTTCATCAAATGACTGGAACCAATCTTCTCCGCTTTTGCAATCTGCATGGACAGAATCTCCGCCTCTATCCCGCGCTCTTTCAGGTAACTCATAAGCACTGTCAGAGACTCCAGCGCAATCAGGTTGATCACAATCCGGATATTTGGATTCAATCGGAACAATTCATCCAGAATCTCGCGCATCTGTCCGGTTGTTCCCCCGATAAATGCCCGATCCGGTCGGTGAACACTTACCTGTGCAAATGTCTCCGGCGCCTTTCCCGGCACGATCGTGACCGCTTCTGTTCTGGCTTTCTCACAATTTGCCCGGATCAGTTCAACCGCCTCTTCCTTATATTCAAACGCACACACATGAATCCCCGGACAGCTTACCGCCGCTTCCACACTGACAGAACCCGTTCCCGCGCCAATGTCCCAGAACTCACAGTCCTCATACAATTCCAGCTTGGACAATGACACGGTCCGCACCTCACTCTTCGTCATCGGGACCTTGCCCCGGATAAACCATTCATCTCGCATTTGCTACTCCCCATTTTCTAGATTCTCATATAAATTCACTCAATTGATATATTTTTTCTGACTCCCTTTGGCACATACATCCAGCCATTTTCGCAAAAAATCTGGACAGGATGCATAATAGAGATGCGGAAATCCGCCAATCTGTCCTCCCTTTTCATGGATGCAGCGCCAGCTTCGGTTTCCGGTCGGTTTGACTGCCTCCCAGTCGGTGCCCGGATCTTCGCTCTCCCAGTAATGGAACTCATGCCCGTGAATTTCCTGACCGGATGAGGTCAGCAGACGCACATAGCCAAACCGGCGCAGGCGGTTCGTCCGGTAAGCGTCAAATGGATAAACGCCAGCCATTTCCCAGTGTTTTCCATCGCTTCCTTCAAGCGTACGGTGTAAATATAAAAATCCACCGCATTCCGCCAGAAACGGCATTCCCGCCGCAATCGACCGCCGGATACTCTCACGCATCGCCGCGTTCTTTGCCAGCTCCCGTGCATAATTCTCCGGATAACCGCCGCCAAATAAAAGCCCATCCACTCTGTCCGGGATTTTTTTATCCCTCAGTGGACTGAAATAAACCAGCTCCGCCCCCATCTGTTCCAGAAGGCGGAAATTTTCCTGATAGTAAAAGCAGAATGCCTCGTCACGGGCAACACCGATGCGGACGCGCGAGATGACTTTTTGCTCTTGACATGCTGGAAATTTCGCTATACTTTCCGCCTCCATTGATTCGTTTTCTGCTTTTTCTTTCTCTTTGTTTTCTATCCTCAATGGCAGCATCCCTGCCACTTCCAGCACCCGCTCCACCGCGATCGACTTTTCCATCTGATCTGCCAATCGCCCGATCCGCTCGCGCAGCCGATCGATCTCACCCGGCAGAAAAAGTCCCAGATGGCGGCTTTCCATGCGGTATTCCTCGGATTCCGGCAGATAACCAAGCACCGGAAGCCCCGACGCCTCCTCCACGGCTGCTGCCAGCCGCTCATAATACATCGAAGAAACCCGGTTCAAAATCACTCCGGCAATATGGCTTTTTTTCCGGAAATGTAAAAATCCAGATGCCATTGCTGCCGCCGACAACGATGCGCCCTTACAGTCCAGCACCAGAATCGCCGGCGTGTCTGTGATCTCTGCAATCTCCCAGCTGCTGGCGGACGTTTCTGTTCCGCCCAAGCCGTCATAATAGCCCATGACACCCTCTAAAACTGCGATTCCCGCCTGTTCTTCCCGCACTGCATCCGCCAGGACCTCCCGCACGCCTTCCGGTGGCAGAAAAAAGCTATCGAGATTTCGCCCGGGAATGCCGAGCACATAGCGGTGAAACATTGGATCGATATAGTCCGGTCCACATTTGCACGCGATCGGATTCAGACCGCGGCGGCGAAGGATTTCAAGCAGTCCGCAGGTCAAAAGAGTTTTTCCACTGCCGCTTTTTGGGGCGGCAAGCATGATTCGTGGACATGCTCTGACAGAAGCCTCATGTGGCAAAAGTTTATCTGCATCATTTTTATATGATTCTGTTACTCGAACATCGGATGGCATTTTTTCTGACACCATTTTCTGTTCATATATCAACTTCTCTACATTTTTTGTTTCTGTATTGTTACCATCTGTAATCTTTTCCTCTTCGTTCTGCCCACGCTTTATTTCATCCGTGACTTCCAGCAGCATCAAGCTCAAATCCGCAAACTCCAATTTTTTCATTTCTTCCGCGGTTCCCCTCCGGATCTGCTCTTCCGGGTACGATAAGCTTTCACCAACCGTCACCTGTACATTTCCATATCCCGCCTGTGTCAGACGTTCACAAAACTGTCCAGCTCCATTTTTGCCGCCCATGAGGATAAACGCACGCTTAGCCGGTTCTTCTGGATCACACAGACGTTTCATCACCCGATCGACAGACAATTCTCTTCCATGTGCGGAATAAATCGCCGCATCTTCCCAGTGCGTCCCCAGGCGTGCCGCCAGATAACTGACACAGGATGTACCCGGATAGACGGTAAATGGATAACCAGCTTCCCGCAACCGCTCTGCCATCCTGGATGCCCCGCTGAAAAAGCCGGTATCACCCGAATACAGGATGACCGCCTGCTTCCATTCCGGATGCTTCGATACAATCTGTATCACATCGTCAGGAAGATATGCTTTATAGCACTTCCTTTCTTTTTCCACCGCAGCCGCTGATTCCTGTCTGTTTTCAGTTTTTCCTTCCTTGCTAATCAGCAAATCATTCTGCAGCGCTCTCTCCGCGGATTCCAGCATACGCCCCGCGCCAATCAAGGCGTCACTCTCTCGAATTGCCCGAAGGACTTCCCCTGTCATCTGGGACGGCTGTCCCATGCCAATTCCCGCCAGAATCAAATGTGTTTTTAACTCTCCAACCTTCCCCTCATCCGCCTTCTTCAGCACCTCCATCGCCTCTTCCAGCGAAATACCATCCTCCTCCGGTCTGCGGATCACAACCACTCTGGTTCCATTTTCACGCGCCGCTTCCACCTTTTCCTGAAATCCACCCGCACGCCCGGAATCTTTCGTCAATAGCCACTCCGCTTTTGTCTGTCGGAGAAATAGCGTATTCATTTCGGTGGAAAAAGGTCCCTGCATCGCGATCAGATGGCTGCCAGTTATCCCCAATTTTTCACATTTCTTCAAAACATTCGAAGTTGGAAGCACTCTCGCATACACCCGTTTTTGATAATCTGGTATCTGGCACAGGACTTCCAGTTCTTTACTGCCGGTTGTGGCAAAAATCACGCCGGAAACAGAAGAAAGAAATGACACTGCCTCCTGAATGGAATCAACCTCGACCCAATCTCGTGCTTTGTTTTGTTCGCCCTCTGCGCGCAGGCACCGTTCCAGGCGGACACCGGTCCGTCCGCACGCTTCCTGGATTTCTTCTGAAACAAGTCTGGCATGCGGATGTGTTGCATCGATCACAAGATGAATCCCCTGGTTTCGGATAAATTCTTCCATCTGGTAACGATCCATCCGTCCACGTAAGACTTTTATCACTGAGGATGCCTGAACCGTTTTCAAGTTTTTCTTTGCAAGGCAAGTATTATGGTTCAAATCTGGATTCCCTGCATTCCCAGACTCCATCAGTTCCTCCTGCAAAAGCTCCTCTCCATACTCCGAAGCCACGCTGACCCACGCCTCAATCTTTTCCCGGCTGCAATATTCCGCCAGCAGGCGCCCTTCTGTCGTTCCTCCAAATATCCATATTTTACACATCGCGGTATCCCCTCGGTGTCACCAGACATCCATTTAACATCTGCGTTTCCTTATTTCCAATAAATACGGTCGTAAACATATCCACCTGCGTCTTTTCCAGTTCTGCCAGTGTCAGAAGGTGCACCGCCTCGCCCTCGCGGCCAATATTCTGTACATATCCGCAGGCAGTCTCACCACTTTTATACTCTAAAAGAATCCGGCAGGCACGCTCCAGATAATCGTGGCGTTTCCGGCTGGATGGATTGTAGAGGCAGATAATAAAATCTGCTTCCGCCGCTGCACGCAGCCTTTTTTCGATCACTTCCATCGGCGTCAGAAGGTCACTCAGGCTGATCACCGCAAAATCATGTCCCAACGGTGCACCGAGAATGGCTCCGCCTCCCAGCGCTGCCGTCACTCCTGGAATTACTTCCACGTTCACATCCGGGTACGCCTCTGCCATCTGCAGCACCAGCCCCGCCATGCCATAGACGCCGCTGTCCCCACTGCAGATCATTGCTGTTTTCCGACCATCCTGCGCCGCTTTTAATGCCATCTCACAGCGTTCCTTTTCCTGGCGCATCGGCGTTGTCAGAAATTCCGCCTGTGGATAAAATTCTTTTACCAGGTCCACGTATACCGTATAACCGATGATCACCTGGCTTTCCCGTAAAATGCGGTCTGCCCGGACCGTCATCTGTTCTCTCGCCCCCGGTCCAATTCCGATCACGTATAATTTTTTTTCTTCCACTGCTGCCTCCTTACTTGCTCCGATGCCGGAACCGCTACTGCTGCCGTCACACCGTTAAACGCCATTTTCTGTACTCTCAGATCGATCGCAGGCAGATTTTTCTCATCCATCTCCCGTTCCCGGTAAATCCGGCGCACCCCCATGACGGCTGCACGCTCACAAACATTTCCTACCCCTACTGTCTTCCGCACAAACGGCGATTCTGCAAACTTCGTACCGACACTTTCCAGCTCTTCCGGGGTAAAACTCCACAGTTCCACATCCCACTCCTTCGCAAGCGCCAGAAATGCCATCTCATTTTTCTTCCGATCCACCGTTGCAATCGCCCGCACCGCACTTTTATCAATCATCGCCCGAGAAAGTGCCACTCTTGCCATCTCCCGGACAGCATTCAGGGACGAATCCCGGCGGCATCCCATTCCAAGAACAACCGTTCGCGGATACAGGCGCAGAAGTTCCGGCGTACCTGATTCATTTTCCGACTCATAACTTTGCTCTTTCTTCTGCTCACTTTTCTGCCCAGGCGATCCTATATCGGATTTTCCGACAGACATATCTATCTCAGCCGCCTTCGCCGAATCGCCGGTTTCCACTGCCACTACCGCCGCTGCTTTGACTGCATCCCGCTGTTCCTTCTTCTCCTGCAGCCCAATCACCATATCCCGGCGCACCAGAGACGCTGGGGCATTTTTCGGGCATCCGCCCTGTTTCAGCGTCACATAGATGTTTTCCTTCTGCCATACGCCCGGAGTAATCTCTGCCGGAACGATTCCATCTACTGGATAATCACTGAAAAAGCCAATTTTTTCACCGCGCAGCTCCGCCGCGGAGATTTGTTTCGCTAGTTCCCGATCACTAATCACCAGCTCATTTTCCGCTGCAAATACATCAACTGCAAATGCCTGCCGCAGATCCGTTGCCGTCGTAATTACCGGTTCTGCCCCCAGAATCTGCGCCGCTGCCTCTGCCAGTTCATTGCATCCGCCCACATGTCCAGACAAAATCGGGATCGCATAACGTCCCTGCTCATCGATCACCAGCACCGCCGGATCTTTCAGCTTATCCTGCACCCACGGCGCAATCAAACGGACTGCAATCCCCGCCGCCCCGACAAACAAAATTGCTTCCTTCTCCTGAAATGCTTCCTTGACCACCTGTTTCAGCGGTTTCGAATGTTCGGATCCTGTATAATCTAAAAAGTCAAACGCCTCTTCCATCTGCTGGCTTAATTTCTCCAGCAGGCGCGTCGCCGTCTCTTTTCCCTGTGCAGTAAAGCAAATGCAGATACCGTTCCTGACCCGAAGTTTCAACTGCTCCATTTATAACAATCCCTTTCTATTACTCATATACAAAACCATCCGTCCCCTGACGGAATTCAGTTGTGAATTCTGGCGCATATAAACGTGAACGCTCGTATCCCGCCTGGGCAGTCACATCCCCGACGATAATCAGAGCTGTTTTTTTGATATTTTCCCGCTCTGCCGCCTCTGCAAGCGTGGCAACCGTGCAGACAACCCGCTTTTCATCCGGCCAGGTCGCTTTGTACACGATCGCCGCCGGCGTGTCCGCCTCATATCCGCCCTTTATCAGCTCTTCCGAAAGCTTCTTCAGCATTCCCGTGCTTAAAAATATAACCATAGTCGCATGATGCGCTGCAAACGACGCGATGCTCTCCCTCTCCGGCACCGGCGTCCGCCCCGCCATCCGGGTGATAATCACGCTCTGCGAAACGCCCGGCAAGGTATATTCCAGATTCAATGCAGATGCCGCGCCGCAGAAAGAGCTGACGCCCGGGCATACCTTATAAGAGATATTTAACTTGTCCAGCTCGTCCATCTGTTCCCGGATCGCACCATACACGCAGGGGTCGCCCGTGTGAAGCCGCACCGTCATCTTACCCGTCGATTCCGCTTCTTGGATCTTTTCGACCACTTCTTCCAGCGTCATTTTCGCACTGTCATAGACAACGGCTGATTCTTTTTTATAATCCAAAAGCTCTGGATTGACCAGAGAACCTGCGTAAATAATCTGGTCTGCCTGATTCAAAAGGCGTGCTCCCCGCACTGTGATTAAATCTGGCGCTCCCGAACCTGCTCCGACGAAATATACCATATATGTGATTTCTCCTTTTTTATTTAATATTCGAATCTCAACTTTTCGTAATTTATGATTCTTCTATCTATCATTACTTCCATGCCTCTCTCCATCTCCAGCAGCTCCCGCACATACGCATCCGCCCCAGCTGTCCGCGCCATCAGTCCATAATTGCTTGAAAATAGCATTACCTCCGTCTGAACGCCGCTCTCTTCTTCCAATACCGCTTTGACCTGATTCGCCACCTGCTCCATGACCTGTTTCAGATATCCATGTTCATATAGGAAATCTGCCGCTTCCTCAGTCGTATTCATCGGCAGCAGGGCATCTGCCTCCGGAAATCCAACGGTTCGCGCGCATGCAGACAAAATCTCCATCCGTCTGTCACCATACCGGGAATGTGTATTCATCACACCACCTGCCACTTTGACCAGTTTTCCAACATGCCCTGCCAAAAGCGCCTGGTGAATTCCTTCCTGTGAAAGCATTTTAAAGCTGGTCCCGATAAAATTACTGCACTTGATGAAATTTTCCATCGAAAGCCCGGTTTCTTCTTTTAAAAATCGTTCTCCATAATTGCCTGGCGCCACTGCCAGCAGCGAAACATCCTCCTGGGCGTGCACCCGGATATCCAGCCGGATCGTCTCAACCAATGCTGCCTCACTCATCGGGTTCACAATCCCAGTTGTTCCAAGCACCGAGATACCACCGATGATCCCCAGATGCGGGTTAAACGTTTTCTCCGCCAGCTCCCGCCCGGAAGGGATAGAAATCTCAATCCGCAAAGGTAACTCCGGCATGCCCGCCTCCCGGCGTGCCAGAGCCGCCTCCCGGAAAATAGCCGTCCGCGGTACCGGGTTGATCGCGTAATGCCCCACTGGACACGAAAGACCGTCCCGCGTCACCATGCCGATGCCCTCGCCGCCGGTTACCTCAATTCCCGGATACGCCGGGTCTGTGTAACCGCTTTCAGTTATGCTATCATGACAAGCCAGAACGGCCCGTGCACAAACCAATGTCCCATTCGTCACATCCGGATCGTCACCGGAGTCCTTCTGTACACCGCATACTGCGCTATCTTCCTCCCGCTCTGCCCGGACAATCGGCAGAATCGCCCGGACGCCGGAAGGTGTCACTGTCTCTGCCGCCGCAGGTGCTTCCCCTGTGCAGAGAAACAACACCGCCGCCCGCGTACACGCCGCCGCGCAGGTTCCGGTCGTAAATCCGGTTCGAAGTTCCTTTTTTTCATCTGTCTGTTTCTTTTCCGTCTCCATCTGCCTCCCTGTATGCCATTTTCTGCCTGAAGATTCTTCTGTCCATTATAGGAGATTTACACCCGACTTTCAACTTATTACTATTTATCTTTATTTAAAATTCCAGTAACAATCCCTCATTTTCCCCTTGCACTTTCCTCAACTGTGCGGTACAATACGGAATATAAATAAGTAGATTTAATTACATATTCAAGAAATAGTTATTATAAACGTGCAAGGACAGCTAACATGTAAATATAAAAAACCGGAAAGATCTTCTCTTTCCGGCATTTTAAGTCTCACACACTTTAAAACAATACAGTTTTAAACAACAACGTGAAACATTATTTGGTACGGACAACCAGATGGGCATTGACATACTCCCAGGAGTATGTGCCCGCTTTGCCGCCATCCTCAATGAAAAATGGAGTTACCATCTTGTAGCCTTCATCCATCATCATGGTTGCAGCTTCCAGACATGATTCCTCTTCGTTTTCAAAATCAACATTAATGCATGGATTCTCTTCCATGGAAGGATTGTCCTCATTCGGATCTAAATGTGCAATTGCGTACTGCATATGAATTCTCCTTTTCCTTATGATACTGAGAGTCTGAAAACTCCCTGCCACTCATTATAACTATCTTTCAATCAATCGTCAAGCACCTGCGGGCGCACCTTTACTATATAAAATTTTGGGGTGAAAACATGAATACAATTATCAATTTAATCGAAAAAACCTACTATTTCCTCTGGGGTGACTGGATTCATCTGCCGCTTCCTGGCGGAACAACCATCAACCTGCCGCTTCTGGTTCTTCTGCTCGTCCCGACCGGTATCTTCTGTACTATCCGGACGCGGTTCCTGCAGATCCGAATGCTTCCGGATATGCTGCGCGCGCTGCTGGAAAAGGCCGAAACCGGACACAAAGGTGGCTCTCTCTCCGCACTCCAGGCACTGATCGTGTCAACTGCGACCCGCGTCGGTATGGGAAATCTTGTCGGTATCGTTGCCGCTCTCTCCGCCGGAGGCGCCGGTGCGTTGTTCTGGATGTGGGTAACCGCGCTGCTCGGTTCGGCAACCGCTTTCATCGAGGCGACCTTAGCCCAGCTTCACAAACAGCCGGATCCGCTCTACGGCGGTTACCGCGGCGGTCCTGCTTACTACATTCACGACTGGATCAACAGCAAACGCCAGAAACAGGGCACGCCGGTTTCGAAGAAAAATCTTCTCTCCGTACTGTTTGCGCTCTCCGGTCTGATCTGCTGGTGCGGTATCAGCCAGGTCATCAGTAATTCCGTGACCTCTTCTTTTAAGAATGCATTCGGCATCCCGCCGATCTACTCATGCTTGTTTTTAGTTCTCCTTGCGGCAGTCATCGTTCTTCGGAAAAATGCCTCCGTCAGGGTTCTGGATCTGCTGGTTCCGATCATGGCAGGCATTTACATTATCCTGACCCTGTTTTTAATTATCGTGAACTTCCGCCAGCTTCCAGGCGTTTTTGCCCGCGTTTTTGAGGAAGCACTCGGTCTGCGCCAGGCAATCGCAGGCGGCTTCGGCGCCGTATTGATGAACGGTGTCAAACGGGGACTTTTCTCCAATGAAGCAGGAAGCGGTTCCGCCCCGTGTGCGGCAGCGACGGCAGAAACCTCCCATCCTGCCAAAGTCGGACTGATGCAGGCGATGGGCGTTTTCATCGACACGCTTCTCTGCACCTGTACAGCCATGATCATGCTGCTGGTCCCGGCTGATAAAATCTCCGGTCTGGAGGGCATGGATCTGCTGCAGGCGGCAATGAGCTGGCATTTCGGGGAATTAGGCGTCATTTTCATAGCCGTAATCCTGTGGCTGTTCAGTTTCACTACCTTCATCGGCATCCTCTTCTACGCCCGCTCCAATGTGAGCTACCTCTTCGGAGACACCTGGGCCGCCCAGACGGCGTACAAGATTCTCGCCCTGATCATGATGTTTGTCGGCGGACTGACCGCCTACACCTTTGTCTGGGATCTCGGTGATGTCGGTGTCGGTCTGATGACCGTCTTCAACCTGATCGCGCTGATTCCGATGTCGAAAGAAGCGCTTGTAAGCCTGCGGGATTATGAGGCAAAATATAAGAAATCATAGCCACTTTATTTCGAAATAAAAAGGGCGTGTGAAAAAACTCTCGTTTTTTCACACGCCCTTTTTCATTAATGATGGAACAGACGGATTCCCGTAAATGCCATTACAATGCCATATTTATTGCAAACCTCGATTACATTGTCATCACGAACCGATCCGCCCGGCTGTGCGATGTACTGAACGCCGCTCTTGTGCGCGCGCTCAATGTTGTCGCCAAATGGGAAGAATGCATCAGAACCAATGGTTACACCCTTCATGCCGTCCAGCCATGCGCGTTTTTCCTCACGGGTAAATACCGGCGGTTTTACCTTGAAAATTTTCTGCCATGCGCCCTCTTCCAGCACATCCATATATTCTTCTCCGATATAAACATCGATCGCATTGTCGCGGTCTGCACGCTTGATTCCATCCACAAACTGAAGATTTAACACCTGCGGAGATTGGCGCAGATACCAGTTGTCGGCTTTCTGACCTGCCAGACGGGTACAATGTACACGGGACTGCTGACCTGCGCCGATACCGATCGCCTGTCCATCCTTCACGTAGCAGACAGAGTTGGACTGTGTATATTTCAGGGTAATCAAAGATACGATCATGTCGATCTTCGCGTTATCCGGCAGCTCTTTATTCTCAGTCACGATATTCTCCAGTAGCTCACGGTTGATTGCCAGATTATTTCTACCCTGCTCAAAGGTCACGCCAAATACCTGTTTGCGCTCCACCGGAGCTGGTACATAATCCGGATCGATTTCAATGACATTGTACTTGCCATTTTTCTTTGATTCCAGAATCTCCAGAGCCTCCTTGGTATATCCCGGAGCAATCACGCCATCCGATACTTCTCTCTTGATGATGCGCGCCGTATCTGCATCGCAGACATCCGACAGAGAAATAAAATCGCCGAAGGAAGACATGCGGTCTGCACCTCGTGCTCTGGCATATGCACACGCAAGCGGAGATAAGTCTCCCATATCATCGACCCAGTAAATCTTACGCATCGTCTCGTCTAACGGAAGTCCTACCGCTGCACCTGCCGGCGAAACATGTTTAAAAGAAGTTGCCGCCGGAAGCCCAGTTGCCTCTTTCAGTTCTCTTACCAGCTGCCAGCCATTGAACGCATCCAGGAAATTGATATATCCCGGTTTGCCGCAAAGTACCTTGATCGGAAGCTCACTGCCGTCCGCCATAAAAATGCGGGACGGTTTCTGGTTCGGGTTGCATCCATATTTTAACTCAAGTTCGTTCATCTTCATTCCTCCTGTATACCCATTTAAACGCATGATTCAAATGCTGTTTCAAGTCGAACGTCCGTGAGACTTGGCGCGTGATTCTGGTCAGCGAAGCTGACATATTCTTTACAGAATCACTGCGCATCCTCGCGGAGCGTTTATCTCAGTCGGAGAATGGACTCCCACTGAGACAAACTTGCTATTACTTACCACCTGATGAGGTGGGAGTCTTCTCGACTGAGATAAACAATTTTGTTTCTGACCTGTTTTCATTTTCAGACGGTTTTTGACTTTTTTAACTATTTTCCAGTCTGTTCCTACTTATTTTTGTTAATGATCTTCGTCTGTGTCTCTCTGGTCGCAATATCAATATAGCGCACAAACAGAGATACCTTATTATCCGGGTTCAGATTCTCCCAGAGTGTCGCTGCAAACTCATCCAGGCTGTCCGGAATCTCGATCTTTTTCGGCTCACCCTCGAAGCTCGGAAGCGGATTGCCGTCGTGCATATAGGTGTGGATGAAATGTCCCTCGCCTGCAACCGGCTTCTCATACGCATATGTATAACGATGGCAGGAATCCGGATTGCCGTCGTTGGATTTCAGAATCGACAGCGCATAGTTGTAACCGCCATCCTCGATATGCAGGATACCGGAAATACGAGGTGTGTAGTTCGGCGCATCCGGCTCAAACTCGCGGCTTCTGAGGGACTGCTCAAAGGTCATCTGGCGATCCATTCCCTCATAAATCGTATCAGTCTGATCGCCGTTGGTCACGATCGTTTTATTTCCCAGCACACGGACCGGTGCATAGATAATCAGACTCGGATCTTCCAGCTTCGCCGGATCAAATGCCTGTGTGCGGATGCCCTCACCTTCTTCTACAAACACACGGTTGCGGCTGTTCTCGCTTCTTCCCATAATAAAGTATGCCGTAACCGCCTTCTTTCCGTCCGGCGTCCGTCCAATGATAATTCCGCGTCCCGGATAAGAATTGTTTTTCAGTTCCTCTGCTATCGATACAGTCTTCATAATGGCAAAGCTTCCTCCTTCATTGTTGTGCAATAATTCACTACTTTATATTTTACCACATTCTATTCTCATTTCCAGTTAGATTTATTGATTTGTTTTCAGAAGTATTGCTTATATATAATACTGGTATTATTTTTTATTCTAATAAACATATAAAAGCACCTGCATTCTTTTACAAATGCTCTGCACTACTTCATGACAAACCGCTCTTTTACCGAGTTACTGTTCACGCATACGTGCCCAGTAACGGAATTTGCCGTGGCTTCGCATTTAAATACGGCAAATTCCTGCTGCCACCACGTTTTCTTACGGCACTTTCAGTTCCAAAAGTGCCTACCCCGGAACAGTAACTTTACCGATGCTTTTTAACAAAATACATCATAAAACAGACTGTTCAATCTGTACAATTCGGTGTATAATTAAAGAAAATATGCCATCAGGGCGATACATTTCACATATGTATACAGATTTTGGGAAATGACGGCATGAAGATAGCACAAAATTAGCAAGCGGTCTGCGCTATGCACCGTTACGAAAAAACGTTCATCATCAAAATTCAAGAAAAGGCAGGTTATGAATATGAAAAATGTAACAATTCTCGATCACCCGTTGATTCAGCACAAGATCTCGCTCCTCCGCAACAAGAACACCGGAACCAACGAATTCCGTTCCCTGACCGATGAAATTGCGATGCTGATGGGCTATGAAGCGCTTCGCGATCTTCCGCTGGAAGATCAGGAAGTAGAAACTCCGATCGAAACCTGCAGCACTCCGATGCTGGCTGGTAAAAAACTTGCCGTTGTCCCGATTTTACGTGCCGGTCTCGGTATGGTAAATGGTATTCTGGCACTCGTTCCGTCCGCAAAGGTTGGTCACATCGGACTCTACCGCGACGAGACAACCCATGAGCCGCACGAATACTACTGCAAGCTGCCAACCCCGATCGAACTGCGTACCATCGTTGTCACCGACCCGATGCTGGCAACCGGCGGTTCCGCAGTGGAGGCAATCGACTTTATCAAAGCACGCGGCGGAAAGAACATCAAATTCATGGCAATCATCGCTGCTCCGGAAGGATTAAAGAGACTGCATGAGGCACATCCGGATGTCCAGATCTATGTCGGTCATGTCGATCGCTGCCTGAATGAAAACGCTTACATCTGCCCAGGTCTGGGGGATGCAGGGGATCGGATTTTTGGTACGAAATAAATACTATAGCATTCACAAAAAATCGCTCTTCCCTCTTCTGGGTTGAGCGATTTTCCATTTTATCTTTATTTAAAATTTCGTTCTCAAATCGCTACCGCGTAAATTTCTCCGCGATCGCACCGCTATAGTACGCATTCAGCAGTTTTTCCAGATCTTTGATCTTCTCTTTCAGTTCCCGTCCGATATCGGTATCCCCGACGCACTTGCGCTCCGGCACCCATTTGACCATACGGCTCTCGGAGTGGATATCACTCTCCTTCTCGATCGCCGCCTCGGTGGACTCAAACGGATCGTGCGCTGCCAGAATCAGACCGTAGGAGTTGTAAATCAGCGTATACCCCGCGATACCGGTTTCTTTCTGATATGCCCTTGAGAAACCACCGTCGATGACGAGAAGTTTACCGCCGCATTTGAGCGGGCTCTCGCCGTCTTTGGATTTGACCGGGACGTGACCGTTGATGATGTGCGCGCCCTCCGGCTCCAGGCCAAACTCACGGAGAATGCGGTCAAGCACTTCCTCATTTTCCAGCATATCGTAATACGGATTTTTTACTTCTTTATGTGTCTCTTTTTCTGCCAGAAAATAGCGCTCAAACGTTGCCATCTTGTCCTTGCCGAACAGCGGGGAATTTTCATTCAGCCAGATATACCACATCATGTCCCTGCCTTTTTCCCGCTCTGCCTTATCGACCGCGACAAACCCCTTGCGGACATAATTGTCCAGAATATCGTACAGCGCCTTTCCCTTATATTGCTTGCCGTAGATCTCTACCTCCTTGAAGGTACCGTCCTTATTTAACGGAACGCAGCCATGGTAAAGAAGATTATTGTTGTATACTTTATAGAGACTTCCCTTCGCCAGCAGAAACTTCATATGCTGCTGCAGCTTCTCGCAGTTCATGAACGCACGTTCCAGACGTTCCATGATATCCGCTTCTTCCGGTGTAAATGCATATGGATCCTTCGGATCCACCGTCGGGAAATTCATATCGAGCATCTTGTACTCTTTGCCATCCATTTCCAGAACGCCGCGTTCAAAATCAATATGATGCAGAAGATTTCGTTTCTCCAGACCAAATTCCGGATGGCGCTTGATGATCTGCCCTTCCGCCTTGAACTGGATGATCGAGATCGCCTTGTGCATCTTCTGGTTCATCTCGCGCTCAGACGCACTGTAAGAGTCACTGCCCTTTAACTGGAAGCAGGTGCACGGGTCATCCCCATATGTATTGATCGCAAAGGTTGCCAATGGAAGAAGGTTGATGCCGTAACCATCCTCCAAAATATCCAGGTTTCCATATCTCGCGCAGATACGGATTGCGTTTGCAATACAGCCCATCTGTCCCGCTGCCGCGCCCATCCAGAGCACATCGTGATTGCCCCACTGGACATCAATCGAGTGATAGGTCATCATCTTGTCCATGATGATATGCGGTCCCGGACCCCTGTCATAGATATCGCCTACGATATGAAGATGATCGACCGTCAGGCGCTGAATCAGCTCGCTTAGCGCTATAATAAAGGCTTTCGCTCGTCCCACACGGACAATCGTCTGGACGATGGCATCGTAGTAGGATTCCTTGTCCTGCAGATCACCGCGCTCAGTCAGAAGTTCTTCCAGCACATAGGCAAATTCCTTCGGAAGCGCCTTGCGGATCTTCGAACGCGTGTACTTGCTCGCTGCCCGGCGGCAGACCGCAATCAGACGATAGAGTGTGATCTTGTACCAGTCATCCGGATTCTTCTCCGTCTGCAGAATCCGGCTCATCTTCTCCGCCGGATAGTAAATAAGGGTTGCCAGTGACTGCTTATCCTGACGGCTCAGGGTATTTCCAAATACATCGTCAATCTTTCGCTTGACGGAACCGGAACCATTTTTCAATACATGAGAAAATGCCTCGTATTCCCCATGGATATCGGTCAGGAAATGTTCCGTTCCTTTCGGCAGATTTAAGATCGATTCCAGATTGATGATCTCCGTCGATGCCGCTGCAATCGTCGGGTAAAGCTCTGCCAGTCGATCCAGATAACGCGCCTGCAATGATTTCATGTTTTCTCTAACCCCTCCTGTTTGCGGACGCCCCTTTTGACCCTTTTTCACCCAATCCCGTGCAGCCTGCTTCCGATGCCCGTTATGCATATAAAACACACGCAAAAGATACACGCAGAAAGATGGAAAAGAATTTGTAATGCTTGTTGCAAACAATTACAAAAAATCGAAATGGCGTCTCATTTTTAATTCTGATACTTGTATCTTATCACACTTCTATTAAAAACGCCATTTCGATTCCTATAATAAGTATTATTAGTATTTGCGGGCAATCACGTATTTCTTCTTAAATTTAAAACTTATACCGCATCTGATACCAGATCACGTTTCCATGCACCGATTCCGAGATCCCCTCATTCACAAATCCAAACTTGACATAATAGGCTATCAATTTTTCCTTGCACGTCAACACAAGTCCCTTCCTCCCCTGTTTTCTGGCATCCTCGATGGCGCACTGGAGCAACTGTCCCGCATAGCCATGTTTCCGGTATGCCGGGATCGTATTGACACCAAAAATCATCTGCCATGCGCCGTTTTCATCGTGCATTTCTGCCCGTTCGTACATCTCATCCGTCAGATCCGGCTTGTCTGTGACGAAGCCGTCCACAAACGCAATCAGCTTTTCGCCTTCAAACATGAGCCAGAAATGATTTCCATAATACTTAATTCTCTCCTCAAACTCCTCTTTCGTTGCGGCTTCCGCTGCCGGAAAGCATTCTGCTTCCACGGCTGCAATCTGAGCCAGATCTGCTATTGTCGCTGTTCTTATCTCCATAATATCTCGTATCATCCAATTATCCTCGTTCGAAGATAAAAAAATAATCTCCTTTCTCTCTTCAAAGGCATTCGCCCATATAATTCAAGTCGAACGTCCGTGAGACTTGGCGCGTGATTCTGGTCAGCGAAGCTGACATATTCTTTACAGAATCACTGCGCATCCTCGCGGAGCGTTTATCTCAGTCGGAGAATGGACTCCCACTGAGATAAATTTGCTATTACTCACCACCTGAAGAGGTGGGAGTCTTCTCGACTGAGATAAAAAACAGAATAATTTCGGTTCTTTCTTTGCAAATAAGCCAATGCATATAGTTTTCCCCATACACATCGGCTTATTTCACGCATCAGGCGGATCTCTCGATCCTGCCTTTTACTTCATATTCAACTATTTCCGCAGCTGTGCCAGGCGCTCCTGTACCTGTGCCATCATCTGGCGGTATTTCTCCAGCTTCTCGCGCTCTTCGGCAATCTTTGCCTCCGGTGCGCGGCTGACGAACTTTTCATTGCTTAACATACCCTCGGAACGGGCAAGCTCTTTTTTCAGCTTCTCTTCTTCCTTGCTGAGGCGTTCGATCTCTTTGTCCAGATCAACTAACTCTGCAAACGGCATATAGATGGTTGCCTTTGCAGTCACAGCCGATACAGCATCGTCTGCGATTCCGCTCTTGTCCTTCTGAAGAATAACATCGCTCGCATAGCCAAGAGTTGCAAAGAAGACGCGGCTGTGCTCGAAGATGGACAGAACTTCCGGATCTTCAGATACAACGTATACTTTTGCCTTCTTGCTCGGCGGTACGTTCATGGATGTGCGGACACCGCGGATCGCGCGGACTGCATCCTTGATCGTCTCAACTGCCTTCTCTTCCTCTGCAAAGTTCCACTCATCCTTGTAGACCGGCCAGGAAGAAATCATGATGGACGGTTCCTCATCCTGCAGGTTGCAGAAGATTTCCTCGGTAATAAACGGCATATATGGATGCAGCAGTTTCAAGGACTGGATCAGAACCGTTTTCAGGGTCCAGAGTGCAGCTGCCTTGGTGGTATCCTCCTCGGACCAGAGTCTCGGTTTTACCATCTCAATGTACCAGTCACAGAATTCCTCCCAGATGAAATCATAAACCTTCTGGAGGGCGATTCCCAGCTCGTACTTATCCATGTTCTCGGTGACATCTTTTGCCAGCGTGTTGACCTTGGAGAGGATCCAGCGGTCAGCCATCTGCAGGTCAGAAAGTTTTACATCCGTTACCGGCGCTTTCTCAATGTTCATCATGATGAAACGGGATGCATTCCACACCTTGTTTGCAAAGTTGCGACTTGCTTCTACACGCTCCCAGTAGAAACGCATATCGTTGCCCGGTGCGTTACCGGTCATCAGGGTCATACGGAGTGCATCGGCGCCGTACTTGTCGATAACCTCCAGCGGATCGATACCATTTCCAAGGGATTTACTCATCTTACGTCCCTGAGAATCACGTACCAGACCGTGGATCAGGACGGTGTGGAACGGCTCTTTGCCAGTCTGCTCCAGACCGGAGAATACCATACGGATAACCCAGAAGAAAATGATATCGTATCCGGTTACCAGCACGTCGGTCGGATAGAAATATTCATATTCCGGTGTGTCCTTCGGCCAGCCGAGCGTGGAGAACGGCCACAGGGCGGAAGAGAACCAGGTATCCAGCGTGTCCTCATCCTGATGCAGATGGGTGCCGCCGCATTTCGGGCATACCGCCGGTGCGTTCTTGGCAACGGTCATCTCGCCGCAGTCATCACAATAATATGCCGGAATCCGGTGTCCCCACCAGAGCTGACGGGAAATACACCAGTCACGGATGCCCTCAAGCCAGTGCAGATAGGTCTTTCCAAAGCTCTCCGGAACGAATTTAAGTCTGCCGGATTTAAGTGCCTCTACCGCCGGTTTCGCCATCTCTTCCATCTTGACAAACCACTGCGGTTTTACCATCGGTTCTACGGTTGTGCCGCAGCGGTCGTGGGTACCTACGTTGTGGGAATGCGGAACGACTTTGACTAAAAGTCCCATTTCCTTCAGATCCTCTACCATGGCTTTTCTCGCCTCGTAGCGGTCCATGCCCTGATATTTGCCCGGTACGCTGATGGTTGCATCGTCATTCATGATGCAGATCTCTTCCAGGTTGTGGCGTTTTCCTACCTCAAAGTCGTTCGGGTCATGTGCCGGTGTGATCTTTACGCAGCCGGTACCGAACTCTTTATCTACATACTCATCCGCGATGACCGGAATCTCTCGGTCGGTCAGCGGCAGTTTTAACATCTTGCCTACGATATCCTTGTAGCGCTCATCCTCCGGGTTGACAGCTACCGCAGTATCGCCTAACAGCGTCTCCGGACGGGTGGTTGCGATCTCGACGAAACGTCCCTCTTCGCCGACGATCGGGTAATTGATGTGCCAGAAAAAGCCGTCCTGCTCCTCATGCTCTACCTCGGCATCCGAAATGGAAGTCTGGCAGACCGGGCACCAGTTGATGATACGGGATCCCTTGTAAATATAACCTTTTTCATACAGTCTGGTAAATACTTCCAGAACCGCCTCGGAACAGCCCTCGTCCATCGTGAAACGCTCGCGGTCCCAGTCAGCGGAGGAACCCAGCTTGTGAAGCTGTTTTACGATGCGGCTGCCGTACTCTTCTTTCCACTCCCATGCTTTCTCCAGGAAGCCCTCACGACCCAGATCATGCTTGTCAATGCCCTGCTCTTTCAGCTTGTTGATAACCTTAACCTCCGTTGCGATCGCCGCATGGTCGGTACCCGGCTGCCACAGTGCCTCATAGCCCTGCATTCTCTTGTAACGGATCAGGATATCCTGCATGGTGTTATCCAGCGCATGTCCCATATGAAGCTGTCCGGTAATGTTTGGCGGCGGCATCACAATCGTGAACGGCTTCTTACCGTTTCTGCGTCCGCGCTCTGCATCGGCGTGGAAATATTTGCTGTCCAGCCATTTCTGATACAGGCGATCTTCAATATCCGCCGGATTATATGTCTTTTCCAGTTCTTTCATTGATCGATTCTCCTTTTGCGTTTTAACTCATCAAATGCTGTTTATCCCTGCATTCTATCATGAACCGCATCTTGTTTACCTTCATTTCGTGTAATTTCCGATGCAGTTTCTTACATCTGTTTCCGGACAATCTTATACTCATCATCCGTCTGGTAGTACGGGCAGACAAAACGCTGGCTGCTTAAAAATGCCGCCATCTCGTCCTCATCCAGATCTGCCTCGCACAGATAATACCCATAATCATCGTCATAGACATAATTGCCGCACGTGTCACAGCTTGTCAGCGGACCTTGTTTTTTCATCTGTTTTGTCCTTTCTGGAGCGCGTTTCCTATGAAAAAGAATGTGCCTTGGCACATTCTCGCGCCGAGCGCGGTCGCTTGCGACATGTTTCTGCTTCGCGCGAGCGCGCATCCTCGCGGAGCGTTTTTCATTTCATAGGACGTAATTTCCTATGAAATGAAAAAGCCCCTTGCAGACATATCATCTGCAAAGGGCGTCATATACGCGGTACCACCTTAATTCAATCAGGATTTCCATCTGCCGGTGTTTTCTTTGCACACATCCAGATTTTATCCCAATCCTCTTGATTCTATAACGGGAACTCCCGGGATCTCTTATCCACCACTCTCTTTCACACCATTCCTAAGTCATAGCAGAACGCAGTTTTTCAGAAATCCGGCTCCGAAGCTACCTTCCACATCCGTTTCCCGGAACCGTCTCTCAACCTGCGCGGTTCTCTCTGTCAGGGCTTCTATGTGTACTCCTCTTCTTCACTGCCTTTCATTTTTCAGTTCCTTGTTATCATAGAGGTTTTTTAGGAAAATGTCAAGGTTTTCGGCACAGGTTGGTAAATGATATATGCCCGTTACTGGGCACGTATGCGTGAACAGTAACATATGCCCTGGCTTCTCCCACTTTAAAGACGCCCCGCTGTAACAGCCGCACAGCCCCTACTTCGGCAGCGTATCCTTATACTGTGGATACGTCCCATCTGTCACCAGCTTTGCGTATGCATCATATGCCTCCTGCAGATTCTCATACTTTTTATCCTTCGAAAGATATTCCTTATACTGTGTTGGAGTCAGATGACCGGCGATTGCTATATAATTACCAGCTTTATTCACTCGCATAGCGGTAGTTGTTTCTGAAATATAAAACCTTCCATCTGCTGTACTGATAATAACCGGTATCTTCTTTCCTGCACCAACCGAATCTGAGGATATATCTACAGATGTCCAAAATAAATATCGCTTCGACTTATCCTTTGCATCTCCCAGATAGGCCCAGGTTCCCTTTTTTAACAGGCTGTCCTCCTCAATCTTCGCCTGTATCTTGGGAAGCATATTGGATTTTGTACAGTTGGAATCAATTTCAAAATTGTTGTTATCACCCAGCATTTCCAATATGCCGCTGTCATTCAAGGGCGCATGTACATCGCAATTGATATTAAACGCGTATTTCTGTTCCGAACCGCCTGTACCCTTTCCGCTTTTCCAGTTAAAAAGCACTCCCGAATCCGGCCGATAGGAAACTTCACACTCCCCACCCGGAACCGGATAACCAATCCAGTTGGCCGTATCACCCTGATCATTATAATGCATCACTCCACCTATCGTCACCGGGTCATGCGACTGCCATTTTTCTTTTTTCTGCTTCAGCTTTACAACCTTCACTTCATTCTCTGTATCCTCAATCATGACCGCTGCCATAACCTCTGCATATGCAGAACGGACATTGGCAAGATCCGTGGCCTCCCGGCTGGTCTCCAGCTGCCTGGTAAAAATAGGAATAGAAATTGCAGTTAAAATGGAAACTATCGCAACGACTACCAAAAGCTCCGCCAGCGTAAAGCCCTTTTTCCTGTTCTGTATATGAATTTCCATTCTTATCACCCGCCTGTCACCTTTATCTTTTTCTTATTCTATCACATGATTTAAAAAAATTCACGCAAAACATTTTTCATCTGACGCACATTCCCATAAATTGAAAGAAGAGACCTCCGCCTGCGGTTTTCACCGCAAAGCATCCGCCTCTTCCCAATTTCGTTGCTGTAATCAGGTCCCTGCCGTCAATTAAAACAGCGGAACAACCGCTCCATCGTACTTCGTCTCGATAAATTCTTTGATATCATCGCTTGTCAGGACTTCCATCAGAGCTTTTGTCTTGTTGCTCTCCTCGTCACCCTCACGGACTGCTACAACATTTCCGTATGTCTGGGCTGCCAGAGAGTCAGAAGCCTCTACTGCCAGAGCATCGGTTACCTTTAAACCAGCCTCGATTGCGTAGTTGCCGTTGATAACTGCAATATCAGCATCCTGTAAGGAACGCGGAAGCTGTGCTGCCTCAAGTTCTACGATATCCAGGTTCTTCGGGTTCTCCGTAATATCATTGATAGTTGCGGTCAGACCTGCATCCTCTTTCAGTGTCAGAAGACCCTGATCCTGAAGAAGCAGAAGTGCTCTTGCCTCGTTGGTTACATCGTTTGGCACCAGAACCTCTGCGCCGTCAGCCAGCTCATCTAAAGAATCGCTCTTGCCTGCGTAGATGCCGAATGGCTCATAATGGATTGCACCTGCACTTACCAGGTGAGTGCCATTCTCCTCATTGAAGGTATCCAGATATGGTTTGTGCTGGAAGTAGTTTGCATCCAGATCGCCGGACTCCAGTGCGTTGTTCGGCTGTACATAATCAGTATACTCTACGATCTTCAGATCGTAGCCCTTGTCTGCCAGAAGGTCTCTTGCAGCTTCCAGGATCTCAGCATGCGGTGCCGGGCTTGCGCCTACTACCAGCTTCTCCAGATCGCCGTCTGCCTCTTTAGCCTCTGCGGTAGTCTCCTCTGCTGCCTCTGCAGCGGTCTCAGCAGTTGTCTCATTCGAGCTGGAAGAGCAGCCTGCTAAGGATGCAGCTGCCAGCAGTGCCAGGAATGTGGTTCCTAAGAATGATTTTTTCATAGTGATTTCCTCCTCTTTGTGTGTTTAAACAGTTCCTTTAAATTTATATTTCAGAAATGTCCTGCATCTGCCACAGACGATAGGCTGCATTTCATTTCTGTAAATATCTTATTAACGGATTCTCTTATCACTTCTTCTCGAACTCCGCGTAAAGATCTCCTGAATCAGCTGTGCGATAATAACCAGAATCACAACGGTAACCAGCATCATATCTGCCTGATAACGGTGGTATCCATATCGGATCGCCACATCGCCCAGACCACCGGCACCGACGCAGCCTGCCATCGCGGAATATCCGAGGATCGTCGTGATCGAAATCGCCGCGCCGACTAACAGGGACGGCTTGGACTCCGGAAGCAGCACCTTGAAAATAATCTGCCAGGTTGAAGCGCCCATTGATTTTGCTGCTTCAATCACGCCTGCATCAATTTCCTTTAATGATGCCTCTACCATACGGCTGATGTACGGGAACGCCGCGATTACCAGCGGTACAACTGCCGCATTTGCTCCGATCGTCTTTCCCACGATCGCGCGGGTCAGCGGCATTACCATCGCTAACAGGATGATAAACGGCACCGAACGGAGCAGGTTGACAATCACGCCCGCCACTTTGTTGAACAGCGGCACCGGACGGATGCCGTCTTTATCGGTTACAACCAGCGCCACGCCGAGCGGGATGCCGATCAAATAAGAAATCAGGGAAGAAAGACCTACCATATATAAGGTTCTCCAGGTCTCTTTTACCAGCATACTGACTGTCTTCGCATCAAATACCATCTTAGCGCACCTCCTCATAGGTCACACCGACCGTTTTTAAATAATTGCAGATACGCCCTGCATCTACCTCATCCTCTGGGAGCTGCAGAAGCATCTGTCCCATCGCCTTGCCCCCAATATCGTGGGTATCCGCGAGAAGGATATTGACCGGAACCTTGCAGGCTAATACCATATTAGAAATAATTGGCTCCGAAGATTCCTGTCCATTGAAAATAACGCGGATCTGGCGCGCTCTGGCAAAGCTTGTCTTCTGCCCTGCCGTCTCACCGAGAATCAGCTGACGCCCAATCTCCGACTTTGGACCGGAGAAAATCTCTGATACCTTGCCAGACTCTGCAATGTGGCTGTGGTCGATGATCGCCACACGGTCGCAGATAGACTCAATAACCGCCATCTCATGGGTAATCACGATCACAGTAATGCCGCGTTCGCGATTAATCTTCTTGAGAAGCTCCAAAATCGATTTTGTCGTGTTCGGGTCGAGCGCACTCGTCGCCTCATCGCAAAGCAGCACCTTCGGGTTCGTGGACATCGCACGTGCAATCGCCACACGCTGCTTCTGTCCGCCGGAGAGCTGTGCCGGATATGCCTTCATCCGTTCTTCCAGACCGACTAATTTTAAAAGCTCAGCCGCCCGTTTCTTCGCCTCTGCTTTCGGGACACCGGCAATCTCCATCGGAAAGCACACATTCTGGAGTACATTTCTCTGTGCCAGAAGATTGAACTGCTGGAAAATCATCCCCATCGACTGTCTGGCTTTCCGAATCTCCGACTCCTTCATCATCGACAGGTTCTGTCCCTCAAAAATAACCCGTCCCGCCGTCGGTGTCTCCAGATAATTGATACACCGGACCAGCGTACTCTTTCCCGCACCCGACAGACCGATAATTCCAAAAATCTCACCCTGCAGGATTTCCAGGTTAATATCATCTAACGCGGTCACCGTTCCGTTCGTTGTCTGGAATTGCTTTCCCAGTCCTTCCAGGCAGATGATCGCTTCCTTTCTCTGCTCCATTGTCTTTTCCCCTCTCTTTTTCCGAATATACAGCATTGATACCCTGTCGCATAAAAGATGCCACTACTGTTTTTCTGTCACAGGAAGCAGTTAGTGCCTTTTTGTGTCATAAGGAATTTCAAGGAATTTCCTATGACACAAAAAAGCCGCAAATCCAGTACGGATCGCGGCTTCCTATGCTATACTTACAGGTCTATCCGACCAGCCCGTTCCGTCTTTCATGCACACAAATATGACAGCACATCATACACATGCCGTTCATCATCATATTCATCTGCATGGCTTTACTCTGACGCATCGGACCTGTCCCCTTTCAGCTTATATTCCCTTATTCCTGATAGGAATTATTTGTTTATGAAGATACACCCATTTTCCGGGTTTGTCAAGTGTTTCCTGAATTTTTAAGAGCTATTTCACTCCTGCTCCGGTTTTTGCACAGCTTCTCTTCTTTTTGATATCTGGAGTTCCCGTGCTTCTGCACGGCTGCGGCGCAAATTTTCTCCTGGCATCTCCTGTTTCCGGCTGCGCCCTTTCTCACGCTCGCGGATGCGATCCGGCGTGCGGCTCTCAATGATATAGCGCGGGCGGTGCTTCGACTCCAGATAAATCTTTCCGACATACTCTCCGACGATTCCGACCGAGAGAAGAAGCAGTCCGCCGATAAACCAGAGCGATACCATCATGCTCGCCCAGCCGGTGATCGTATTGCCCCGGAAGAAATCAACCACCGCCCAGATAAGGAATCCAATACTGACAAAAAATGCCGCAATTCCCATGAACGTAATCATCCGGATCGGCTTTGTGCTCAGCGAAGTGATGCCCTCGATCGCAAAAGCCAGCATCTTTTTCAGCGGATATTTGCTCTCCCCTGCTGCCCGCTCTTTACGGTCATAATATACCACATCGGACGGATAGCCGATCATCGGGACAATCCCGCGCAGAAACAGATTGACCTCCGAAAATTCCGCCAGCCCTTCCAGTGCCCTCCGGCTCATCAGGCGGTAATCCGCATGATTATACACGGTGTTCGCTCCCAGCGCATTCATAATCTTATAAAATCCCAGCGCAGTTGTACGCTTAAAAAATGTATCCGTCGCCCTGTGGCGGCGCACACCGTACACGATGTCACAGCCAGCCATATACCGCTCGATCATCGCGTCGCATGCGTCCACATCATCCTGCAGATCGGCATCCATCGAGATCGCCGCGTCACACCGCCGTCTCGCCGCCTCAAAAAGCCCGGCTAAAAGCGCGTTCTGATGACCGCGGTTGCGGCTCAGCTTCACACCTGCAAACCGATCGTCCTTCTCATGGAGTTCCTCGATCAGCTTCCATGTTCTATCCTTCGAACCGTCGTCTACCATCAGCACCCGGCTTCCCGGATGAATCCGGCGGCTGCGGGTTAAATCATCTAATTTTTTACCTAAAAATTCTGCCGTCAATGGCAGAACTTCCTCTTCGTTGTAGCAAGGCACCACGATATAGATAACCGGTGCATTTCTCATACTGTCATCTCCTGCCCGGGTCACTGTCCCTTCTATGCAGACAAGTCCCCTCGTATTTTCAAAAGCAGGTTTCCAGATACAGGTATCTTGCCAGAATCCTCCTGCAGCTGAAATCTGCTTTTTCCGTATTTTCCTATTATATAGGAACTACATTAAAAAGAAAAGTAAATTTTTGACACATCCACCCGATTCCGGTATAATAGAATTGATATTTTTATCACTTTACTATTACTCGCCACCTAAAGAGGTGGGCGTCTTCTCGACTGAGAAAAAATCAAAAAAAGCCATCTATCAGGAGGTATTCATATGTCAAAAACCGAAAAAGCAAAGGTATATTTTACAGATTTCCACACCATTGCATTTGGCGACGGTCTCCCTACCAAATTAAAAAAACTGATCCGTAAAGCCGGGATCGGTTCCATCGATATGGATGGTAAATTTGTCGCTATCAAGATGCACTTTGGTGAACTTGGAAATATCAGTTATCTGCGTCCGAATTATGCCAAAGCCGTTGTTGATGTCATCAAAGAGCTGGGCGGCAAACCATTTTTAACAGACTGCAATACGATGTATCCAGGCAGCCGCAAGAATGCGCTCGAGCACCTGGAATGCGCCTGGGAAAACGGATTTACCCCGTTGACTGTTGGATGTCCAATCATCATCGGTGATGGATTAAAAGGCACCGATGACATCGCTGTTCCGGTGGCCGGAGGCGAATACATCAAAGAAGCTAAGATCGGCCGCGCCGTCATGGACGCCGATGTCTTTATCAGCCTGACCCATTTCAAGGGACATGAGATGACCGGCTTCGGCGGTACGATCAAAAATATCGGCATGGGCTGCGGTTCTCGCGCCGGTAAGACCGATCAGCACAGCAGTGGAAAACCACACGTCAAGGAAAAGCTCTGCCGGGGCTGCCGCCGCTGTCAGAAGGAATGTGCCAACGGCGGTCTCGTTTTCGATGAAGCCTCCAGAAAAATGCACGTGGATGCTGAGCACTGCGTCGGCTGCGGACGGTGTCTCGGCGCCTGCAACTTTGACGCGATCGAATTTGACAACAACGCAGCCAACGAGCTGTTAAACTGCCGTATGGCGGAATACACAAAAGCCGTTGTGGATGGACGTCCAAACTTCCATATTTCCCTGGTCGTTGACGTCTCCCCGAACTGCGACTGCCACGGTGAAAATGACGTACCGATCCTTCCAAATCTTGGTATGTTTGCTTCTTTCGATCCGCTGGCACTCGATCAGGCCTGTGTGGACGCCTGTCTGGCCGCTGCTCCGATGCCGGGCAGCCAGCTTGCAAAACATCTTGCTGATCCGGATTTCCACGATCACCATGACCATTTCACAAATTCCACACCAGAATCTGAGTGGAAAAGCTGCCTGGCACACGCGGAGAAGATCGGTCTGGGAAGCCGGGAGTATGAATTGATCACACTATAATAACATCACCCCCATCTGCCAGCTGTTCCGCCGGTCTTTTTGCGGCCGCAGAGCTGTGAAAAACGGAGCCGCCCCGGTCTTTTCTGCCGGTCGGCTCCGTTTTATGCTCTTCTTTATTTCTGAATCCAGACACCATTCGCATCGACTCTATATCCGTCCGGTGTCGTTCCATTGACAAACAATGCTCCGTCAGCACTCACATAATACCAGTATCCATTCGTCTGAATCCAGCGGCTCTTCGCCATAGCCCCGCTTTCGGTATAATAATGCCAGGAGCCGTTTACCATCTGCCAGTCACGCGCCATCCACGCATCTGCATGGAAATAGTATGTCTCCCCCTTGATCAGGAGACTCTCATTTGCCGCGTAGGTTCCGTTTGCTTTCAGGTATTTCCATTCATTTCCAAACTGCTGCCACGCACCGTCGCCCTGAGCAGCTGCATTGCCAGCTCCAGAGCTACCCGGTCCACCCTGGCTGCCGGAAGAAGAGGTATTTTTGCTGGTCGTATTGCCGGACGGCTTGCTGGAATTTGACGTACTGTTGTTCGCCGCATCCGATACCGAGGTGTTCGTGCCAGCCGGTGTGCCGGATGCGCTTCCCGCCACTGCAAAACCATAGTCCAGCAGCTTCTTCGTATCGTCATAATGGGTCTGCGAACTCTTTAAAATAACTGCAATCAGGCGCACGCCATTTCGCTCTGCACACGTTACCAGCGTGTTGCCTGCCAGGGAGGTATAACCGGTCTTTCCGCCTATGATTCCCTCATAGTACTGGGAATTTGCCGGATTGAGCATCTTATGTCCCATCGTAAGCGTCCGCACCGTCGGCACGCTGGCAGTCGCCGGGAAATCGTAATGCAGGGTCGATGCAACCTGACGCACCGTCGCATTATTGAATGCAGCATTTGCAATCAGCGCCATATCATGTGCGGTTGTAAAATGGTTCGCATTGTTCAGACCGTTCGGGTTTGCAAAATGCGTATGTGTGCATCCTAAAGACGCTGCCTTCTCATTCATCTTATCCGCAAACGCGCTGACACTGCCGGACACATGCTCCGCCAGTCCGTTTGCCACCTCATTTGCCGATTTTAAAAGCAGACCATAGAGACAGTCCTTAACCGTAAAGGTATCGCCCGCCTTGACCTGCAGCGTCACCGCGCCCGATTCCAGATTCGAAACTGCCGTCTGGGAAAAGGTTACCGTATCACTCAGATTACAGTTTTCCGCTACCAGAAGCGCCGTCATCAGCTTCGTGATGCTGGCTGGATAATACTGCGTATCCGCATTCTTGGAAAACAGGAACTGGTTGTGCGTCGCATCATAGAGCACTGCGCCCTGCGCTGCCACCGTCGGCTGAGCTGCATTCTGTGAAGTAACCGTTGCTCCCGAAGGAACTGCGCCGGAGACCGAGCCTCCTGCCGCCTGTCCCGGACCGGTCGCCCCATCTGTCGCAGCAAATGCCGTCCATGACACAGACATCATAAGTGCCATTCCCAGGCAGAGGGAACGCACGGATTTTTTCCATATATTCATCGTATATTGTCCTTCCTGTATGTATTTTCGCTTTTCTCCTACCCGCCAGCTCCCGCAAACGTAAAGTTACGTTCACTCATTGCGCGGACTTTAACGGATTTTGCCAGTGCTGCGCAGGTACAAATCATGCAAATCTGTCTTACATTTTACTTCATTTTAAGCGACAATACAAGTTGAAAGGAAAATTTGAAATTATTACAATTTTATTACAAAAACAGGTAGCCGAAGGACATTCAGCTCCTCCAGCTACCGCTTGATTCTTTTTGTATCTTCTCTTTAAATCGTTGACCAGCTTCGCCGGTTTCCAGTTAACGCCGTCTTTGCATACGCCGTGCGTCACAGAATCCATCTTGTCATGCAGATCTGCTGCATTCCAGACGCTTTCTATTTTTATTTAATAAATTTTTACAGATACTTCTTCCGCAGATCTGCCCCACTCTCTGCCGACAGATACGCCGGTGCCACATCAAAGACGGTCTTGCAGCCCTTCTGGCCTTCCTGGTTCATCTTGTATGCCGCGCGTGCGTATGCCACGATGATGGAGGAAGTAAATTCCGGGTTGGAATCCAGCTTTAAGCTGTACTCGATGATATGGTGGTTCTCTTTGTTCCAGCCGGTCTTACCGCTGCGGAGTACGAAACCACCGTGCGGGAGACGGTTGTGATCGCGTTTCAGTTCTTCTTCGGTGATGAAATGAACCGTTGTGTCATAATCAGAAAAGTAGTTCGGCATGGTCTTGATCTCATTCTCGATCTTTGCCTGATCCGCTCCCTCTTCTGCCACAACAAAGCACTCTCTGGTGTGTTTTTCGCGGGTGGTCAGCTCTGGGCTGCTGCCGCTTCTGACTGCCTCCAGTGCACTTTCAACTGGGATTGTGTACTGTCTGGCATCCTTGACGCCCTCGATCCGGCGGATCGCATCGGAATGTCCCTGGCTGACGCCCTTGCCCCAGAATGTATAATTTTCGCCCTCCGGCAGGCATGCAGCTGCATAGAGACGGTTCAGGGAGAACATACCCGGATCCCAGCCAACGGAGATGATGCCAACCTTTCCGGATTTCTGTGCGGACTCATCGACTGCTGCGAAATGCTCTGGAATCTTTGCATGGGTATCGAAGCTGTCCACTACGTTAAACCACTGTGCATATTTCGGGGTCTGAACCGGCAGATCCGTAGCCGAACCGCCGCAGAGAATCAAAACGTCGATCTCGTCTTTCTTCGCCTCTGCCTCATTTACATGATAAACCGGTACGCCCTCGGTCAGGATCTTGACCGTTTCCGGCGCACGCCGTGTAAATACTGCTTTCAGTTCCATATCCGGATTCTGGCGGATCGCACACTCCACGCCGCGTCCCAGATTTCCATATCCTAAAATTCCAACTCGGATACTCATAGATATTCCTCCTAACGGTACAAAATTTGCCACGGATCCGGCTCTATTTTCCAGCTTACGCGATCCGATTTTACTTAAAAATTTCAAGTGTTCCCATTATACACTAGATCCATCCGTTTTTCAATATAGGTGAGTTCACGCGTACAGGAAACAAATTCTCATTTAATTCTCAACGAAAGCCTTATTCCAGCTCCTTCATTCCGGTATACAGCTCAAAATACCGCCCTTTCTGCGCCAGCAGATCTTCATGGTCGCCGCGCTCAATGATCTGCCCGTGCTCCAGCACCATGATCGCATTGGCGTTGCGGACTGTCGAAAGCCGGTGGGCGATGACAAAGGTCGTCCGGTCCGCCATCAGCCGGTCCATGCCGTGCTCGATGTGCTTCTCCGTCCGCGTATCGACCGAACTCGTCGCCTCATCCAGAATCAGGATCGGTGCTTTAGAAACTGCTGCCCGCGCAATGTTTAATAGCTGGCGCTGTCCCTGGCTTAAGTTTGCACCGTCACCCTCCAGCATCGTGTCATACCCATCCGGCAGACGCATGATAAAGGAATGCGCCGATGCCGTTTTTGCCGCCTCAACAACTTCTTCATCCGTGGCATCCAGCCGCCCGTATCGAATATTTTCCCGTACCGTGCCGGTAAAAAGATGCGTATCCTGCAGAACCATCGCGATATTTTCCCGCAGCTCCTTCCGGTGCATCCGGCGGACATCGACGCCGTCCACCGTGATCGAGCCGCCCTGTATATCATAAAAACGGTTGATCAGATTCGTGATCGTCGTTTTTCCGGCTCCCGTCGAGCCGACAAAGGCGATCTTCTGTCCCGGCTTCGCATAGAGCGAAATATCCTTCAAAATCACCTGCCCCGGCTCATAGCCGAAAGTCACATGGTCAAGCACCACCTCACCGCGGATCGGCGCGATCGAAACCGCATCCGGCGCATCTGCCGCCTCCGGTTCCGCATCCAGCACTGCAAACACGCGCTCCGCGCCTGCCAGCGCCGAAAATACGTTTCCAACCTGCATGGAAAGCTCGTTGATCGGTCTGGAAAATTGCCGCGAAAAACCTAAAAATACGGTCAGTCCACCGACATCAAAGTTCCGGAACACACAGAGCAAACCGCCAATGCAGGCTGTCAGTCCATAATTTAACTGGCTTAAATTGTTCATGACCGGTCCCATCACACCGCCGAAAAACTGTGCCCGGATCTGTTTTTCTTTCAGATCCGCATTGAGCCATCCAAATTCTTCCTCTGCGATCTCCTCATGGCAGAATACCTTGACGACCTTCTGCCCCTGCACGGTCTCCTCAATATAGCCGTTCATCGCGCCAAGCGCCGCCTGCTGGGCAGAGAAATATTTCTGGCTCCGTCCGGCAACAAATTTACCGGCACGCAGCATCACCGGCATCATGGCAAGCGTAATCACCGTCAGCCACACGTTCGTGTAAATCATCAGCACCAGCGTTCCCACAATACTGAGTGCGCCGGATAAAAGCTGCACCAGTGTACTGCTGAGCATCATGCCGATCGTATCCACATCGTTTGTAAAACGGCTCATCAGATCGCCGTTGCTGCCGGTATCATAAAACCGGAGCGGAAGCGTCTGCATATGGTTAAACAGCTCTTCCCGCAGCCGCTGCAGCGCGTTCTGCGCCACCTGCAGCATGATGCGCGACTGCATATAGGCAGCGGCAACGCTAACTAAATAAACCGCTCCCATCACGCACAGGGAACGGAACAGCCCCACCACATCGCCCCGGCTGCCATCTAAAGGCACAATATACCGGTTGATGATCGGGCGCAGCATATAGGCGCCCGCCAGATTCGTCACCGTCCCCAGGATCACACAGAAAAAGGCGACTGTCATCGCCATCCGGTCGCGTTTTAAGTATGAAAGCAGGCGCAGCATCGTCTGACCGCCCGCCTTGGGCTTTCCGCCCTTCATGACCGCCATCCGTTCCGGTCCCCGGCGGCGTTTCGGCGCGTCGGCTATGCGGCTGCCATATCGGCGTTTCAGGCTTTCAATCTGTTTTTCATCCATCATGCCATCCCCTCCCCGTCTGCCCGTTTTCCATATTGCGTCTCATAGATCTCCCGGTACGCCTCACAGGATGCCAGCAGCTTCTCCTGCGTTCCCTCTCCGATAATCCTGCCGTCCTCAAGGACGAGAATCCGATCCGCGTATTCCAGCGAACTCAGCCGCTGTGCGATAATAAATTTCGTCGTATCTTTCAAATCTTCCCGGAATGCCGTCCGGATCGCCGCCTCCGTTGCCGTATCGACCGCACTGGTGCTGTCGTCGAGAATCAGGATCTTCGGCTTCTTTAAGAGTGCCCTTGCGATGCACAGCCGTTGTTTCTGACCGCCGGATACATTGACGCCGCCCTGTCCCATCTCCGTTTTGTAGCCTTCGGCAAACGAATTCACAAAGGAATCTGCCTGCGCATACACTGCTGCCCGCCGCACTTCTTCCTCCGTCGCCGTCTCATCACCCCAGCGCAGGTTTTCCTCGATCGTGCCGGAAAACAGGACGTTTTTCTGTAAAACCATGCCAACGCCGTCCCGGAGATTTTTCAGGGAATACTCCCGCACATCGATACCATCCACCCGCACACTCCCCTCTGTCACATCATAGAGGCGGGGAATCAGCTGTACCAGCGACGTTTTTCCGCTTCCGGTCGCACCGAGGATGCCGATCGTCTCTCCCGGCTCTGCCGTCAGGCTGATGTGAGATAGAACCGGCTCACCGCCTTCGCGGTAGGAAAAGGAAACATCCTTAAATTCCACGCGTCCTTTCTCAACCTTCCGATCCTTCTGTGATGCATTTTCATCGCTCAGATCAATCGGCTCATCCAGCACCTCATCGATTCGCCGGATGGACGCCATCGCGCGGGAACTCTGCAAAAATACCATTGAGAGCATCATAAGTGACATCAGAATCTGTACAATGTAGGTCGTAAATGCCGTCAGATCCCCGACCGCCATTCGTCCGCCGATAATCAGGTTTCCGCCGAACCAGACAACTGCCAGTGTCGTCACATTCATCGCGAACATCATGACCGGCATCGTCGCAATTACGATCTTCAGCGCCCGCAGCCCTGCCTCCTTGAGCTCCCGGTTCGTGTCGGAAAACCGCTTTTCCTCGTAGTCTTCCCGCACAAAGGATTTCACCACCCGCACGTTCGTCAGCACCTCCTGGATGCCGCTATTGAGCGTATCCAGCGCTTTCTGCATGGCCGTAAACCGCGGGTAGGCAGTCCGTAGGATCCAGACGATCGCCGCCGTCAGAAGCGGAATCACCACCAGGATGACAGCTGCCAGTTCCGCATTCATCCAGAACGCCATCACAAGCGCCCCCAGGAACATGCCCGGCGCGCGCAGCATCATCCGAAGTCCCATCATAATCAGGTTCTGTACCTGCTGGATATCGTTCGTCAGACGGGTTACCAGTGATCCCGTGCTGAACGTATCGATATTTTTAAATGAAAACTGCTGCACTCTGGCAAATAAGTCGCGGCGCAGATCGCTGGTAAAGGAAATCGACGCCTTCGCTGCAAAATATGCCCCCAGAATGCCGCCTGCCGCCATCAAAAAGGAGGTAATCGCCATCACAAGTCCCATTTTGAGAATGTATCCGCCGTCTTTCTGCGCCACGCCATGGTTAATAATCATCGACATAAATTTGGGCAGCAGAATCTCACCCAGCACCTCCGTTACCATCATGAGCGGTCCCAGAATAAAGGCGCTCTTATATGGCAGTATATATGATTTGTATCGTTTCCATTGCTTCACGCTTTTTCCTCCTGCCCGTTATTTCTGCAAATTTTTTTATGGATTCTGTTCAAACAGCTCCATCAGTTCATTCTGGCTCAAATCGCCCAGTGAAACCATTCCCTCTGAAACCACCTGCGCCGCCAGCGCAAGTTTCGCATTCTGCAGCTTCAAAAGATTTTCTTCTATCGTATCCTTTAAGATCAGTTTGTATACCGTGACCGGCTTTTCCTGCCCGATCCGGTACGCGCGGTCGGTCGCCTGGTTCTGCGCTGCCACATTCCACCACGGATCGTAATGAATCACGATATCCGCCGCCGTCAGGTTGAGTCCCGTTCCCCCGGCTTTCAGGGAAATAAGGAACACCGGAACCTCATCCGAGGCAAACGCCTGCACCATCCGGCTGCGTTCTTCCTTCGGGGTCGCGCCGACCAGAAGATGGGACGAAATGCCCTCCTGTAAAAGGCGTTCCCGAATCCGCTCCAGCATCGAGGCAAACTGGGAAAAGAGCAGGATCTTATGTCCCGCCGCAGACGCCGATGCGATCAGCGAAACACAGGTCTCCAGCTTCGCCGATTCCCCCGTATAATCTTCAAAACAGAGTGCCGGATCGCAGCAGATCTGGCGCAGCCGCATGAGCTGGGAAAGCACTTCCAATTTTCCATTACCCGACCACGCGCCGCCAGCCAGCGCCTCTTTCAGTTTCAACGCCGACGCCGTATAAAGCTTCTGCTGCCGCCCCGACGCCGCCGAATAAACGATCCTCTCTTCCTTGCCCGGAAGCTCCCGCAGCACATCCTTTTTCAAGCGGCGCAGGACAAACGGTCCCGTCATCCGCCGCAATGCCGTCAATGCTTCCGGATCCTGATTTTTCACGATTGGCAGCTCATACCGCTCACGAAACTTCCGGTAACTGTATAAAAATCCCGGCATCAGGAAATCAAAAATGCTCCAAAGCTCGCTGAGCCGGTTTTCCACCGGCGTTCCCGTCAGGGCGAAACGGACATTCGCCGAAATCTCCTTTACCGCCTTCGCTCCCTGTGTCTTTGCATTTTTAATGACCTGCGCCTCGTCAATAATCTCATATTCAAACGTGCGTCCCAGATACGCTGCCCGATCCCGTTTCAACAGATCATAGGACGTGATGATCACCTGCGCCCCCTCAGACGCCTCCATCCGCATCTGCTCCTCCAGCTGTTCCTGCCGTTCTTTCGCCGTCCCGGCAATCAGAAGCACGCGGATCTCCGGCGAAAACCGGGCAAATTCCTGTCCCCAGTTGTAGACGAGCGACGCCGGGCAGACGATCAAAGACGGAAGAGGTAATTCTGACCCACTGCCTTCATTTCCAGCCGCTTTCTGCTCGGTTTTTTCCTGATAAAATGCCGTCAGAAGCGCAATCACCTGCAGCGTTTTTCCCAGTCCCATATCATCTGCCAGGATCCCGCCGAAATGATACCGCGCCAGCGTCCGCATCCACGTATATCCGATCTTCTGGTATTCCCTCAGCGTCTTTTCCAGCACCGCCGGAACCGCATAGCTGACACTCTGCGCCGTTTTTAGATCGCGCACCATCATCCCGTAGGCTTCATCCCGCTGAAACAGTTTCATCCTGCCGTCGCCCGAGAGACTGTCCAGATAAAAAGCACGGTAGGCAGGTATCTTCGCCTCTCCCGCCTGAAATTCACTCTTTGTCAGTCCCAGATCCGCAGTCAGGCTGTCAAGCGCCTGCAGGCCGCCGCCCGAAAGCTGCAAAAATTCGCCATTTTTCATGCGGTAATATTTCTTTTTTTGGCGGTATTCACTGAGTACCTGCAAAAGCTCCGCCGGGTCGATTCCCGCCGTCTCAATCTTCAGATCCAGCCAACCGCCTCCAAGAGAAACCCCCATCGACACTTCCGGCGGGGGCAGGACGCGCAGATGGCGGACAGACTCTGACAGCCATACCTCTCCCACCTCCTGAAACTGCGGCATTCCCTCGCTCAGAACCTGGTACAGCGCTTCTTCATCCCCGCGGATCACCAGCTCGCCGCTCTCATCCTCCCAGTAAGAGAAGTACCGCGTGATCAGGCGGCTGATATAAAATTCCGCCGGTACATCCCGGCAGATCTCCCGCGGAACATGCTCGTCCGCCAGCGGCGAAAACGTAAAATCTCCGTAGGAAAGCGTCGGACGCAGACGCAGCTCGTCCGGCGAATCACTGTCAAACTCAAACCGGGCTTTCAACGCCTCTGGGCGGTATTTCTCCCAATCGATCTCCGGACTCTGCAAGATCCCAAGTGCCTCCATGCCTTCCAGCACCCGTGCATAAAAGAGCGGAATATCCCGGCTTCCAACCAGCAGCTCCCGCTTCTCTTTCCGGCTTCCACACTCTCTTCCGCCCTGTTCCATCTGCTCCAGGAAAACGCCCATCGTTTCTGTATACAGTTCACTGCATCCAAACAGATGCAATCCATCTGCCACATACAGACGCTGTTCTCCCCGGAACGAAGTTAGAGCCGATGGAACCGTAACCGCAATTCCATCGCCCCTTGCTTCCACCTCCACCGGGAAACGCGGATCCTTGCGCTCAACCCGGCACACACGTTCAGCACCTTTCTCGTCCTCCGTCTGGACTTCTTTTCCCTCTAAAAGATCAAACAGCCGATCCCTCGCTGCAGATCCCAGCGTTAACGCCCGCATCACCGGAAGCGGCAGCCCCGCATGACCGCGCATCTCCTCATAATGGCGTATGTAGGCGTCCGCCTCCTCCAGCAGAAGATCTAAAAATGGGCGGCTTTCCGGCGCAAAGGCAGACGGGACGTGTTCAAACGCCATGCCTTTTCCGTATTCCACCCGTTTTCCGCTGTGAACCGCCTGTGCAAATTCCAGCAGGTTTTTCACAATATACCGTTTTTCCCGTCCGATCCGTGCCTCCAAAAGCACTTCGCCGCGCCGGATCTGTAAATAGGGATGCAGATAGACCGGTTCCCGCTCTTCCTCGCCCAGAATCCGCGCTACTTCCCGGTTCGTGTACTCCCGGATCATCATCCGGATCTCCGGCGAAGTCGAAACCGGCAGTGTATGCTCGGCTTTCTGCTGGCGGGCAAACGCCTCCTGAAGCGCTTTTGCATGCACGCAGGGTCCCCGGAATGAATTTCCCTCCGCACAAGAACAAGAGTAGTCATAGATCTGACTACCCTTGATAAAAATTCTTGTCTGATATACATTTGTCTCATCCTCAATCTGTCCCTGTACCCGTACTTCGCCCTTCCAGAAGGTATCTACGGACATTTTTATTATTTTCATGAGGATTCCTCCATATTACAGATTACATGTGTTCCGGCGATTCCATTCCGAGCAGATCCATACAGGTATCCAGCACCCGCTTGGTCAGCGTGATCAGGCTGATAAAGGCTGCCTGCTTCGCTGCGTCCTCCTCGGAGAGGATCTTATTTTCCAGATAGAATGCATTGAACGCATCCGCCACTGCCGCCATGTATTGGCAGAGCTTATGCGGCGCCGTCTCATAGAATGCAGATTCTGTCACCTCGCCGAAACGGCAGAGCGCCATCTGAAGTGCTTTCTCTGTCTCGCTCTCAGCCGGACGGATCGGAACCACTTTAGCATCCGCACCGCGCAATTCCTTGTATTTCTCCAGAATGGACTTGATGCGGACGATCATATACTGGATATGTGGACCTGTATTTCCCTCAAAGGAAATAAAGCGGTCTACATCGAAAATGTAATCTTTGGTCGCCTGATTCGAAAGATCGGCATATTTAAGTGCCGCCAGACCGACAATCTCCGCCGTGCGTGTCATCTCGTCCGCCGGAACCTTCTGCTTCTCCTGAATCTTCTCATATACCTTCTCATCGATATTCTTGATCAGGTGCTCCAGACGCATAACACCGCCCTCACGTGTCTTGAACGGACCACCGTCCTTGCCGTTCATCGTACCGAAGCCCAAGAAGATCATCGGCGTATCTTCTTTGACGATGCCCGCCTTCTTCGCTACACGGAATACCTGGATAAAATGAAGCTCCTGGCGCTTGTCTACGACGTAAATATAGCGGTCCGGATGGAAATCCTGCTCACGTTCGATGATCGTCGCCAGATCGGAAGTCGCATACAGCGCCGCACCGTCGGATTTGCGGACGATACAAGGCGGATATTCCTTCGCATCCCCTTCCTGTGCGATATCGACAACCAGCGCGCCATCGCTCTCATAGGCGAGACCTTTTTTCTGTAAATCCTCGATCAGTCCTGGAATATATGGCTGCGCATCGCTCTCGCCCTTCCAGAGGTCGAACGATACATTTAAATTGCCATAGTTCTTTTTCAGATCCTTCAAGGACACGTTCATGATGTGCTTCCAGATCGCATGGAACGGTGCATAGCCACTCTGCAGTTTGAAGGTTGCCTGCTGTGCCCGCTCACGGAATGCCACATCTACCTTGGATTTCGCGCTCGCTGCCGGATAGATATCCTCCAGCTCGGAAATCGTAAACGGCGGCTCCGACGGATACTCGCCGGTATAATCCGGGTCAAAATATACCAGATCCGGCTGACGGTCATGCAGCTCCTCGATGATCAGTCCCATCTGCAATCCCCAGTCACCCAGATGCACATCGCTGATGACATGGTGTCCCATATAGCGGCTGATGCGCTTGATGCTCTCTCCGATGACCGCGGAACGTAAGTGTCCGACATGCAGTGGTTTTGCTACATTGGCTCCGCCGTAATCGATGATGATCGTCTCCGGCTTCTTAGCTGCGTTGAGTCCCAGCTTTTCATCCTCTGCCACCTGCTGTACATAGGATGCCAGGTAGCACGGATTCAGGCGGATATTGATAAATCCAGGCATCACGGCGTTGATCTCAGAAAACATCTTGCTTCCGGCTGTCTTTTCCACCACCTCATTGGCAATATCGATCGGTTTCTTTTTATACGCTTTGGCAGCTGCCATCGCGCCGTTACACTGATACTCGCAGAGATCCGGGCGGTTTGATACCGTTACGCGGATGTACTTCTCATCGTACCCGCAGCCGGTAAACGCCGGTTTCAGTTCTTCCACGATCAAATCTAAAATCGTTTTCATACTAGATTCCCTTTCATAATTTATATCGCATATTTTCAAGAATGCCTCTGCATTCTTGCTGCGAGATGCGCGTCATGCAAAGCATGACATATTTCTTTTGCGCATCTTAAGCAATCCTGCCGGAGGCTATATCAGATGGGAGCCCCACTCCCACCACTGATACTAATTTGCTCCTCGCCACCTGAAGAGGTGGGAGTCATCTCTCATCTGATATATCCTTCCGCATTGCCTTTTTCACATCCTTGCGGAACTGCTTCCAGGCATCCTCATGATCCACGAAATACTTCGGGCACGCCTTTCCAGTCACGTCATAATGACGGATCACGTCTTTCGGACTTAAATCGAGCTGCTTGCACAGCCATGCAGTCAGTTTTACCAGCGAATCATACGTCTCGTCTGTGAACTTTCCGTCTGCCGCCGGATGGCAGCACTCAATCGAAACGGTGTCCGCATTCCTCTCATTGGAGGCATATGCCTTCTCCCCAACCGGAACGCACTCGATGATCTCGCCGTCCAGACCGATCACGAAATTGCTGCTGACGGAAACAGTGTTACTGCCGCTCTGATCTTTCAATCCCTCAAAATAATCATGGTTCTGCTGTGCCGTCGTCCCAGGATTTGCCACATAGTGAATCACGATCCCGTTGATGACCGGGATATTCGTCCCCGGTCTGGAATATCGGTTGACCGTGAGAAGCTGCTCATCAACCCAGCTTGGCATCTCGATCGTGGACGGATCGATCAGCTTGCGGATCATTTTCCCGCGCAGCGTCCAGCCTGTTCCCGCACCCAGGAGGAAAATAAGCAGACACAAAAACAGCCGCATCATCACACGGCGCTTCTTCTGCTGCCTCGTCCGCTCCCGGCGGATTGCCGTCTGCCTGCCGGATGTACGCCTCTTCCTGCCACCAGATCTGCGCCCCGGCTCATCCTCTTCCCCCAGACGCAGACGGTCTTCTCTTCCGTTCTCCATATTTATCACTCCCCATGAGCACCGCTCACTCCGAACCTGCTCTCTGAGATGAACCAACGGACGCGTCATAGACGCCTCCCCGATATGTTAAGCAAAAAAACTGTTGTAAAATCTCGACGTTTCCTCCGGATCTTACAACAGTTTCTCTGCTTGCTACTGTTCATGCGCTGCATAACCAGCAAAGGAAAATGCCTGCCACAAACAGTAATCTCTGTTTCCAGTCAGAAACCTGTCAGTGACACGACTGCCTCCCCACAAGGGTACAAACGGTATCGTGAAGACCTTTCTGACGTATATGTTATAACTTAGACTCTGGACAGATATTCACCAGTACGTGTATCGATCTTGATCTTATCGCCCTGGTTTACGAATAACGGTACATATACAGTAGCGCCAGTCTCTACAACTGCCGGTTTGGTAGCGCCTGTAGCAGTATCGCCCTTGAAGCCCGGCTCTGTATCTGTGATCTCAAGCTCTACGAACAGCGGCGGTTCTACGGAGAATACCTTGCCGTTGTAAGAACAGATCTTGCACATCTCGTTCTCTTTTACGAACTTGAGTGCGTCGCCGATTGTCTCCTGGTTTAAAGCTACCTGCTCATATGTGTTTACATCCATGAAGTTGTATAAGTCGCCATCGGAATACAGATACTGCATATCAACTCTGTCGATTCTGGCAGACGGGAACTTCTCGGTCGGACGGAAGGTTTTCTCTACAACGCCGCCATTCATTACGTTCTTAATTTTAGTACGAACGAACGCAGCTCCCTTTCCCGGTTTTACGTGCTGAAATTCCATGATCTGGTATACGTTGCCATCAATCTCCAGTGTGATGCCGTTTCTAAAATCGCCCGCTGATATCATAAATGATGCTCCTCCTTGAAAATACTCGCTTTATCTTTTTTATTTTATACTATAAAATCCTCTTTTTCAACTACTTTTTTGAAAACGCAGGGCACATCATGTCAATTCCGCCCCTTATTTTTCTAAAATTGCCGATATTTTTTCTGAAAACAACTGATTTTCCACCGTTTCCGGCACTCCTGTCAGCATCCGGTTCTGCCGCCTGGCAAGCTCTTTCAAACCGTTCAAAAATCCCCAGCTGCAAACTTCCGCTATTTTTTTTCCTGTCTTCTCACATAGAACCACAGGACAATTTTCTCCAGATACCGCTTTAACACAATCTGGATCTCTTCCTTCGGATTGATCGGCTTTACAAGAATCGAATAGATACCTGTCCGCCTCGCCCCGTACACATCCGTAAAGAGCTGATCCCCGACAAACATCGTCGAGCGCTCGCCCGTTCCCATCCGACGCATCGCCTGCCTGTATCCGCTGCGCTTCGGTTTTCTACCCTTGTAAATATAATCCGAACCCACCTGTCCGGCAAACGGGGCGACCCGCGCCTCCTTATTATTCGAGAGCAGACAGGTGTGGAACCCTATCGCCCGCAAACGTTCAAACAGCTGTACTGCCCGCTCGTCCGCCGGGGCACCGTGCGGCACCAGCGTATTGTCAATATCAAATATGATACCCCGCATTCCCTTCTGGTAAAACTGCTCATACGGGATATCATACGCAGAATCCAGCCATTCATCCGGATAAAACGCATTTCCCATCATCTGGTCTCTTCCCCGTTCTTTCCAGGCTCATACGACGGCACATTCCGCTGCTGTATCTTCTGCAGTTCCTCCATAAATGTATCGACGTCTTTAAACTCCCGGTATACCGATGCAAACCGCACATAGGTAACCACATCCAGATCCTTTAACCGCTCCATCACAAGTTCCCCGATCACCGCGGTCGAGATCTCCCGTTCTTCCCGGTTAAATAAATTGTTTTCCACATCGTCGATCAACGCCGAAATCTGTCCCTGAGAGACTGGGCGCTTGTGGCAGGAATGCAGGATTCCTGCCTCTATCTTCGCCCGGTCGTACATCTCCCGGGTATTATCCTTTTTGACAACCATCAGAGGGATCGTCTCAAGTTTTTCATATGTGGTAAAACGCTTTCCACAAGTCTCGCACTGTCTCCGGCGTCTGATAGAACTGTTGTCATCCGCAGGCCGTGAATCGATTACTTTCGTGTCAGCCGCGTTGCAAAATGGACACTTCAATCGCTCTTCCCCTTTTCTGGTTTTATTGATATGCCCCCGCCAAGTTTTCATAACATATCATACTTATTATAATATCGCAGGAAGTGCGCTTCTGCAAGCAGAAGTTTTCCGCTATTCCTTCTTTATTCCTTCTTTTCTCTCTCTTCTTTCAGCCTCACCAGAATAATGTCATCCCCTATCTGGCAGATGTCGCAGAATGGAATTATGTACTCTTTTTCCCGCCCCAGAAAGCCCCAGACACAGCCCGGTCCCGGTACGATGATCGCAAGCATTTTTCCCGTGCTGATGTCAAAATCGACGTCGCCCACAAAACCAAGGCGCTTGCAATCTTTTACATTTATAACTTCCCGCTGTTTGAGTTCACAGATACGCATAGACATAAACCTCCCGGATCCTTCTGTAATCAAAATATGTACAAAAGGACCGGGAGGTTCTTCCTGGACAGGTATTTCTATCTACTTTTATTTCGTAACTTCTGATAACGTCACGCTGTCAAAATGCAGCGTATAATCAATCAGATGCGGCTGGCTCATCGCCACCGTCAAGGCACTGACCGCTACATCCTCATCCAGCGTTACCGGAATCTGGAACTCGGAATTGCCCTCGGTCTGGATCGGATCATACTGCACGTCATCCACCAGCATATACTCATAGTTCGGGCTGCTCCAGACAATATCGGCAGTCACCTTTCCATCCTTGACGATAATGGTCGCCGGGCTGTCCACCGATGCTCTGCCGGAACCTCCCTGCAGGGTTACCTCACAGGTATAAGTGCCGTCTGCCACATCTGCAGTCTGCCCTGCCGGTTTCTGGGCATCTGCCGCATCATCGCTATTCTCCGTCTCGGATGATGCCGCTTCCGCGTCCTCTGCCTCTCCGGAAACCGGATTTTCTACCTTTACTTTGTGGTCGTACCAGGTGCCCTTCTTACCAATCAGAGCCAGGTCAAATTCTTCTCCGAGCGCCGGAACCGGCACATCGAAGCCGTTGACCTCCTCGCTCAGACCGTCGCTGTAAGTAACCGTGTCTACGGTTGGCTGCAGCCAACCGGCTTCATCTTCCTTTGCCTCGTCCGCAGTACCCAGATACAAGTTCACGATGTTTTTCGAGGTCAGGCTGATATGAAGTGTCGCCTCGCCATCCTTGACCGTCAGGACACCTTTTCCATTTTTCGATTCATTGACCTTGAACATACTGCTGTCCGTCTTAAAATCGACGGTGTAGACGCCGTCTGCAAGGTCAATGCTGCTTTTCTGTTCGGCATTCTCGGTTTCTGCGCTCTCTGTCTGCGCCACGGTGTCGGCTGCGTCCTGTTTCTGTCCTCCGCACGCTCCGAGAAGAGCGGCAGCAAGCAGAAGCGCCGCTAAATTTAATTTCTTTTTCATATACATTATTCCGAAATAGACTCAATGGCTGTCCGTGTATGAGCAACATAGAATGATTCTACCGCTTTAATTCTGCCCAGACCGGAAATCTGAGTATCTACCTTGTCAAACGCACCTGATGCCTCAAACTGGCTCTTCCAGGAATCATCATCATCACCTGCCATATCGTTGTTTGCGTGATCACCTGCAACTACCATCAGCGGACGAAGAATGACGTTCTTATAACCAGCTGCCTTCACTGCCTCGATAACAGACTCACAGGAAGTCTCTTCCGGCTCGCCCTCTACGGTACCGATAAATACGTTGCTATATCCAAGATTCTGCATCTGGGTCTGCATCTGGCTGTAGGTTACCTTTGCAACGTGTGCGGTACCATGACCCATCAGAACGAATGCGGTTCCCTGATCGGCTGCGTCAGCTGCATCTTTAAAACCAGCTTCCGAAGCTTCTTCTGCTACAACTGCTTTTGCAACTGCCTCTTTATCTGCATTGATAACGGCTGCATCGTCGCCAACCTCACCTAACAGCGGCTCTGCGACAGCTACCTGCTCGAATTTATCCTGATACTTCTCGATCGCCTCAACCATCTCGTCGTACTCAGCACCGTGCATGAGGTGGGTCGGCTGGACAACCAGCTCTTTAACTCCGTTCTCCACGGCTCGCTCCAGTGCCTGATCCATATTGTCGATGCACTCGCCGTCACGAGCCTCAACGTGGTTGATAATGATCTGTGCGGTAAATGCACGGCGGACTGCCCAATCCGGGAATGCATCCTGGATGGAATCCTCGATACTCTTGATATCTTTCACACGGCTGTCGTTGAAGGATGTACCAAAGCTGACTACCAGGATCTCCTTGTCGCCAATCTCATCCTGATTGCGCGGATCGTCCAGGCTCGCATCGCCGGTATCACGACCAAAATAATCTGGATCTGCGTTCTCGCCTTCTACCAGCTCCTTCTGCTCGTCAGTCAGGGCATCCCATGCCTCTTTGGCTGCCTTGCACTGCTCATCCGTGTCATCGGTGCGCTCCTGTACATAGATGTCATCGATCAGCTTTGCCACCTTATCTGCTGCTTCCTGATCGGAATCGGCGCCCTCAGCTGCCTCGGTCTCTGCCTCAGAAGCCGCCTCCGTCGAGGTTGCCTGGCTGGATGTACTGCCGCCGCAGGCTCCAAGCAATACGGACATCGTAACTGCCGCTGCACTTACAACTACTTTTTTGTTTTTTCTCATGTTTTCCTCCTTGTGTGACTCGCACAAAAATAGTTTTAACCGATATGTTCACGACAGCCGGCAGGTTTCCTGGCTTTCGGGTCATCATGCACGCCGCGCCTTCTCACTTTCGCAATGGCATCTGCGGCGCCACTCTCCGGTTCACAGTGACGAGATCGCACAGGTTTTGCACCTGTTTCCCTTTTACCCCCTGTCCACGCCTGCCAATCCGAGCAATCTGACTGATCTGGCACAAACAGCGGCACCCACTGCCCATATCAGCTTGTTTCATTATAGATGGGGTATGTTTAAAAGTCAATTTATCCCGGAAATTATATTGAAAAAGAATGTGCCTTGGCACATTCTCGCGCCGAGCGCGGTCGCTTGCGACATGTTTCTGCTTCGCGCGAGTGCGCATCATTGGCACGTTAGTGCCTTTTTGTGTAACAGGGAGTTCCAAGGAATTTCCTGTTACACAAAAAAGCACCTCTCATCCGGATAAAAGGTGCTCTCCTCCTCTTAATGATTTTATATTTTTTATGGCATAAATTTCCGGTAAATCGAAATAATTTTCTCCTCCTTCACCGTCACAGCCGTGTTGTATGGCTTAAACTCCCCGATCAGCCGATCACGGATCGCGAATAATTCTTCCGCGGTATACACCTGCGGCGGTGTATCCGGGTCAGAATCATCTGTCAGGACAAAGTTCTCATCCATCTGCAGCGTAACCTCTCCCAGCTTATGGTAACTTCTCCCGACTGCCATCGCCGAGCCATAAAAGGAATCCTCCTCTACCATTCTCAGCTCTTCTCCCCCCTGTGCCGGACCGCCATTGATCTCGATCTGCCCAGACTCCTGTCGGTCAATCGAAGTAATGAGACATTCTTTCCCATCGATGCGCAGCGTATCTCCCGCCTGCAGTTCATCGATATCTGCCTTATGAAAATGCTCATAGTCATAGACCGTCAATGTGATGATAACATTGCTTTCATCCTGATGGATCTGCTGCGGTTTGAACCCAGCTGCAAAGGTACAGTTGTCAAAATGCGTCATATTGAGGGTTTCCCGGACTGGTTCAACTGTGAGCGGTTCCGTCCGCTCAGTTTCCTGCGTTTTATCCCGTTTGGGCTGCTCCTGCGCCTGATCATTTTCAGCCACAGCCTCACGGATCGCCCCCTGGCTCTCCTCATCGACAGCCCCTTCCTGTGTGGCTGTCTCCGATGCCGCGCCCGCACAGGCGGTCATCCATACACTCATCCCAAGTGCTGCGGCGATCCATGTTTGTTTCAATCGTCTCATGTTTGCTGCCGCCCCTTTTCGGCTTCTCCTTTTTCCTGGCATTTTCGTAACTGTTCAGTACCTTCACAGTCACGCGCAAAAATCCATCAAAAATTGCCTACGGCAATGGGATTTTTCTGCTTTTTCTTTGCCGCCTCAACCAGCTTCTCCATCTCCCGCATTACCTCTTCAAAATTCAACGCAGAAGTATCCAGTAAAATGGCGTCCTCCGCCTGCTTGAGAGGCGACAATTCCCGGTGCATATCGCGGTAATCGCGCTCGATGATATCCTGCTCGATCGCCTCCAGGGAACAGCTTTCCCCGCGTTCGGTCAGCTCTTTATAACGGCGTCCAGCTCTCACACGGCTGCTCGCGGTCAGATATACTTTCAGGGTCGCATCCGGCAGAACCGCCGTTCCGATATCCCGGCCATCCATCACGACATCCCGGCGTCCGGCTAATTCACGCTGCAGCTCCACCAGTTTTTTGCGAACCGGCGCATAGACAGAGGTATTCGAAGCCATATTTCCAACCGCCTCCGTCCGAAGCTCGCTGCTGACATTCTCCCCATTTAAATAAACCTGCTGGATCCCATTTTCATATTCCAGTGAAATGGAAACCGTCTCACAGGCGCGTCCGATCGCCGCCTCATCATGGCTGTCGATGCCCTGGCGCAGAAAATACAATGCCATCGCCCGGTACATCGCCCCCGTATCTACATAAATATATCCATAATCTTCCGCCAGCTTCTTTGCCACTGTGCTCTTCCCAGCCCCGGCTGGTCCATCAATCGCTATATTAATCGGCATTTCGTTTCCCCTTTTTCATATCGTTATAATTCATGATTTTCCGCTGCGCTCCGTCCTGCCAGCACACCGGTCGACCACGCAATTTGTAAGTTGTAGCCGCCCGTGACTGCATCGAGATCCAGCACTTCCCCGGCAAAATAAAGCCCTGGAAGCTTCTTCGACTCCATCGTGGATGGATTAACTTCTTTTACCGTCACACCGCCCTGGGTAATGATCGCCTCATTGAAGCCTCGCAGCCCGGTCAGCGTCAGTGTAAAATGCTTTGTCACCTCCGCCAGCCGTCTCCGCTCTTCCTTCGTCACGGCGTTGACCTGCTTGTCCGGCTCAATGCCGCTGCGGCGAATTATGACCGGTATCAGTTTTGATGGGTACAGATGGTTCAGCGCATTTTTAAACTGTTTATTCTTCTCCGCCTCAAAATCGCGCAGAATCCGCGCATCGAGCTGTTCCATGGAAAGCGCCGGTTTCAGATCGATCATCAGAGTCAACGGACCCTTTTTCAGTTTTTTCGCCGCATAACTGCTGGCACTCAAGAGTACCGGACCCGAAACGCCGTAATGGGTAAACAGCATCTCACCAAATTCACGGTAAACCTCTTTCTTTCCATTTAAAACAGCAGCTTCCACGTTCCGCAGGGAGAGTCCCTGCAGCTCCTTCACATCTTCCTTCGTCTCAAACGGAACAAGCGCCGGCGAAAGTTCCGTCACCTTGTGCCCTGCTGCCTCCGCAAACCGGTAACCATCGCCGGTTGAGCCGGTCGTCGGGTAGGACAAACCGCCCGTCGCCACGATCACTGCATCCGCAGCTATGTAGGAGTCTTTTTTCCCACGCTCATTACCGCCCTGCGCCAGAATCACACCTTTTAATACACCATTCTCCAGCCACAGTTCCCGAACTCCCTGATTCAATTCTACTTTCACGCGCAGTTCCCGCAGCCGTCTTGCAAACGCCGATGTCACATCCGATGCCCGATCAGACACCGGAAAGACACGGTTGCCGCGCTCCACCTTAACATGACAGCCGTTCGCCTCCAGAAAATCCTTCATATCCTGGTTACTAAAACCGTAAAATGCACTGTATAAAAAGCGGCTGTTTGTCACAACACTGTCAAACAGACCTTCCATATCACAGTCATTCGTCACATTGCAGCGCCCTTTTCCTGTAATATAGATCTTTTTTCCCAGTTTCTCATTCTTTTCATAGATCGTTGCCGCGCAGCCATTTTCCGCCGCCGCAATCGCAGCCGCCATGCCGGCTGCCCCGCCGCCGATCACGATTATTTTTTTCATATTGCTATCCTTTTCGTTTTTATATCGCCTGGTGCTATCAATCCTGTACCAGGTGGATCGCAAATCCGCCGACTTCCTCTTTAAAATAGGCGAAAATACAGCGACCCTGCTCATCAAAGCGCTTCGTCTCTTCCCGAAGCGTCATACCGCGGTTCACAAAGTATCGGATCGCCGCCTCGCAATCATTTACGCCAAAGCCAATATGGCCGTAGGTTCCGTGGCTCTCCACCTTCATATTTTCCGTCAGGTCACCGCTGAACACCGCTTTCTCCGTCTCGCGCGGCATCAGCCCCATCAGGCGCGCCAGTGTCTCAGCAACCTCCCAGGCCTCGTCTTCCGATTTTGTATTGATTCCCACGTGTTTTACGTGCATATGAAATAATTCCATCGGGGTTGGATCCCCCGCATGCTCTGCCATAAATGCTAGTGTGCGCTCTTTTGCTGTCTGCTCCATTTTGTCCGCTTCCTTTCTATCGCTACATTTAACGCAAAGTTTACACAAATGTTTGTGTTTTTCAAAATTGCCGTCTTTTTCTTTAAATATTGATTTTACTGTATCTTACGAAGAATTGCAACCGCGCTTCTTCATATTTCCACACATGATTACCAAATCGGCCGTCCGCTTCTTTCTATCACTTACGCAGCTTTTTTACCTCACGGATCTTCTCCTCCATCGCCTCCACAACCGTTTCCAGCACCTTGACGCGCGCGAAATATTTGGAATTTCCTTCTATGATCGTCCACGGGGCATAGGTAGTAGAGGTCCGCACCAGCATCTCATTGACTGCCTGCTCGTATGCGTCCCATTTTTCACGGTTGCGCCAGTCTTCGTCCGTGATTTTCCACTGTTTTGCCGGAGCCTCCATGCGCTCCTTAAAGCGGCGTTCCTGCTCATCTTTATCAATATGAATCCAGAATTTCACGATCACCGCGCCAAAATTCGCCATGTGCTCTTCCATCTCGTTGATTTCCTGATATGCCCGTTTCCAGTCCGCCTCACTGCAGAAGCCCTCGATCCGCTCCACCATCACGCGTCCGTACCAGGTGCGGTCGAAGATCGCAATATGCCCCGCTTTCGGCATCTCCCGCCAGAAACGCCACAGATAATGGTGTACCTTCTCCACATCATTCGGTGCCGCCGTCGGATTGACCTTGTAGCCGCGTGGATCCAGGTGGCTTGTCAGGCGCCGGATCGCACCGCCTTTTCCCGCCGCATCCCAGCCTTCAAAGCCGATCACCACCGGAATCCGCAGCCGGTACAGCTCGCCGTGCAGCACCTCCAGCTTTTTCTGCAGCTTATCCAGACGTTCCTTATATTCCTCGCGTGTCAGCGTTTTCGTCAGATCCACGCCGGAAAGCACGCCATTTTTAAACCGCTCATCTGGAAGTTTGACCGGCGGATGCACCGCCCCTTCCTCGCGTTCCATTCGGCGGCGGTTCAGCTCATACTCCAGCCGGTCTGTGACGGTGGATAAAATCTTGACTGCCGCATAATTTTTATCAGTCGCTTCCACGATCGTCCACGGCGCGTACCCGGTATCCGTCCGCTGCAGCATTTCCTCATTCATCTCCAGAAATGTATCGTAATCCTTGTTGCGCTTCCAGTCCGCCTCCGTCACACGCCACGCAGTCTCTTTGCTTTCTTCCAGCCGTTTAAAGCGCTTTTTCTGCTCGTCCCTGGAAATATACAGAAACAATTTGATCAGAATCATGCCGGAATCTGCCAGCTGCTTTTCAAATGAAAGGATATCCCTAAACGCCCCGTTTAACTCCTGCCGCTTTGTCTCTTTGTCAAACCGGTCAACGGTAACCTTATCGTACCAACTCTTGTCAAAAATCATCATTCGCCCGTCTTCCGGTGTCTTCGTCCAATACCGCCATAAAAATGGACGCATCCGTTCCTCTTCCCCCGTCTCCCGGCTCGCATAAACATCAAAGCCGCGCGGATCCAGCGGCTGGATCAGGCGGTTGATCTGCGTTCCCTTACCGCCTGCCCCGAAGCCGTCAAATACGATGACAACCGGGATCTTTTCCGCCTTACAGGCGCGCTGCAATTCTCCCAGCTTCACATCCATCTCTTCCCGAAGCTTCTTGTAATTTTCCTTATCCACTGATTTATTCAAATCCACTTTTTCCAGCATCTTTCCACCTCCACATCAAGCAGTAAAATGACCTTTCACCAATCCCATGGCATCACAATGATTCGTCTTTACCTTTCCACGTCATCATCTTATGCTCTTTTTTGATCTCTTCATATAATTGTACCGAATCCCACTTCATATTATACGGTGTCAGGACTGCTTTATAATCGATCCGTCCGACTCCCTTTTTTCGAAGTGCATAGATAAATGCATCGATCTGGGTGGAAGAAAAGCCTGCCATGATCGCCATCTCATCCGAGAAATCCATTTTCCTGGAAGAATCATTCTCCGGCACTTCTCGCTGCAGCCTCCCGTCCGCCTGTTTATGAGCGGTCCCTTCTTTTTGCGTTTCCTCCCCGGTCTCTATTGCCTGTCTGGCTTCCTTGAGGACATCCTCATCCAGTCCTTTCACGCCAGCCAGCACGCCCACCGGCAGCCCGTACTCCTCCTTTTTCACTGCCCTTAAACGGAATCCCAGTGGCATAAGCGCCTGCTGCACCTTCATTTTTCTTTTGGAATCAGTAAAATTATACAATAATACAGTTGGTTTCATCGTAATTTATCGATTCTCCTCTCTGTTTCTTATTCCCGCCTCATCAATTCTCCGGCTTCTCAATATGATTCTCTATTATATCCTTTTTCTCCCCTTCTGTGCAAGAAAAACAAAAAAACAGCGGCATCAGCCACTTGCTTTCGCTCGTCCGCTGTCTGCCGCTGTCTGATTTTTGTTTCATTTATGTATGTTTCCGCATTTCAGATCCTCTTCCGGTCTGCTGCCAGATAGCTCCTTAGTGGAGAACACCATTTGCATCCGCTACCATACCGTTCGGAGTTACCATGTTCGTCCAGAGTGCTCCGCTATTCAGGTCAAACAGATACCATGCGCCATCGATGAACTGATAGCCTGTCTTTCTTGCACCGCGAGTGCCGTCGGATACCGGATTCAGATAATACTTGTACGGTCCAATCTGCTGCCAGCCGGTCAGCATCTTGCCTCTCGTACCATCGGATACCGGGTTTAAATAGAACCAGTTATTATCAGTATAGATCCAGTCTGTATCCATGAATCCGTTTGCATTCAGATGATACCACTCATTATCAACATATACCCAGTTGTTCTTAACCGGTACACCATTGATGTAGTAAGACCAGCCGTAAATGCTGTTTACCCACTGACCATTCGCATTTGCCGGAGTGGAACCACCAGAAGAATTATCGGTCGGAGGTGTACCTGTATACACATCTGAAGAATTCATATAATATTCATCGGACTCGTCACTCCACTCACCCTTATCGCTTCCGTCAACCGCGCGCACCTTAAAGGTATAATCGCCGGATTTCGTCATGTATGGGTAGAAATTGTAGCTTGTGCCTGTAGTTGTAACAGTCGTTACGGTAGAGCTGTTGCGGTACAGCTTAACTTCATACTTGCCTGCATCCGATACACTGTCCCAGGTTGCGGTACGATTGCTCCAGCTAAGATCCTCGACCGTATCCAAATCGCCGTCAACAGCTGACATCGTAATCTTAACTTTCCACTCGCTCTTATCGCCAGATCGCTTCGTAACTTTGTAAGCCGACTTGGTTGCAGAAAGCTTTGTGCCGGATAACTGATAACCGTCCTTTGCCTCGATCGTCAGGTAGATGACCGGCTTATCACCTCTCTCCCACTCGCTGTCGTCATTGTCAAACTCCTGCTCGGTAATCTCAACATTACCCTTCGTAACTTGTACATCCGGATCCCCGATGCTGTCGCCCGCTTCCGGTTTCGCATTGACACGGAACTTAACTTCCGAGATCTTTTTGTCAGCCGCGTATGCCGGAATACTCATAGCCAGTGCCGCCATGATAGCAAGAGCGGAAACCGCCGCTGCCTTCAGATTATGTCTCATATCCCATCCTCCTTTTTTAATGTACTCTCGCGTACAAAATCTTGTTTTCATTATAACAAACATATCTGCCTGCGTCAAAATAAACTGTCGGTATTTTCAAAATTTTCCCCTTGTTTTTTTGAAGTAGATGTCTGCTTTCTGTTATTGACAGGATAGCACACTTTTATTACCTGAGAATAACTTTTTGTTTAAGGTTTTCTGACATTTTCGTCAATGGTAGAATTTATATCATAATTGATATTTCCTGTGACATAAAAAAGAATGTACCTTTTTGTGTGATGGGGAATTCCAAGGAATTTTCTATCACACAAAAAATAGACCGGGGCAGATTTCTGCGGTCCGGTCTATTTCTACCTTACTTAAAAGCAGGTGTTCATTTTATTTGAAATACTCCACACCTGAAGCAAACAGCTGCATATCCTGATTTCCATAGATATTCATGCCTGTATCGCTCCAGCAGCGCTCGTTGTGACCCATCTTACCAAGAATACGTCCATCCGGGCTTGTGATACCCTCGATGCACTGGTAGGAACCGTTCGGGTTCCACTCCTCGCTGACGGATAAGTTTCCGTTCGGATCGCTGTACTGGATCGCGATCTGACCATTTGCGCGAAGTTTTGCAAGCCACTCCTCGTTGGCTACGAAACGTCCTTCACCATGGGACATCGGGTTGCAGTATACGCCTCCCAGCTCTGCTTTTCTGAGCCACGGGGACAGGTTAGATACAACCTTTAAGTATGCCATGCGGGAAATGTGGCGTCCAATGTTGTTGGTTGTCAGAGTCGGGGAATCTGCTTTCTGAGGCTCAATCTTGCCTCCGGTTAAAAGTCCCAGTTTGATTAATGTCTGGAAGCCATTGCAGATACCCAGTACCAGGCCATCCCGGTCATGAAGCAGTTTGTCGATCTCCTCCATCATCGCCTCGTTGCGGAATACCGTAGCGAAGAATTTAGCCGAACCATCCGGCTCATCACCTGCGGAGAATCCACCCGGGAACATGATGATCTGGGATTTCTTGATATCCTCTTTGTACTGCTCGATGGAAGAACGGATATCGGATGCATTCTGGTTGCGGAATACACGCACAATCGTCTCCGCTCCGGCTGCCTCAAAGGCTTTCGCACTGTCTAACTCGCAGTTGGTACCCGGCATTGCCGGAATAAATACGGTTGGCTTTGCCACCTTATGTTTGCATACATATACCTTATCGGTATTGTAAAGTGTTTCTTCTGCTGCCTTCATCGGCGCGCCGGAAGCAGTCGGGAATACCTTCTCCAGGGTTCTGGTCCATGCTTTCAGAGCCTCTTCCATGGAGATCACGGTACTGCCATACTCGAAGGTTCCCTTGTCGGTTACCTCACCGATCACGGTGTACGGAATGGACAGCTCGCCTACCTTGCCGTCCGGAACCTCGCAGACAATATTGCCCCAGCCAGCGGCGAAGAAGTCTCTCGGATCTACATTGTGCTCAATCTTTACGCCCAGGCGGTTACCAAATGCCATCTTGCTGACAGCCTCTGCTACACCAGCACCCTCAACCGCATATGCGGAAATAATCTTTCCAGACTCCATATCGCGGTAGATTTTCTCGTAACCATCCATGATCTGGCTGTAAACCGGCAGGTCATGTGCATCTTTCTCGATGGTAAAGAGAACAATCTTGCTGCCCGCTTTCTTAAATTCCGGAGATACCACGTGTTTGGTATCGGAAATATCAACTGCAAAGGAAACCAGTGTCGGCGGTACGTCGATTTCGCCGTGCTCTTCATCATAGAAGCTGCCGGACATACTGTCCTTGCCGCCGATGGACGGAAGTCCAAATCCGAGCTGCGCACTGTAAGCACCGAGCAGAGCGGAGAACGGTGTGCCCCATCTCTTCGGATCTTCCGTCATACGTTTGAAGTACTCCTGGAAGGTAAAGCGGATCTTGTGGAAATCACCGCCGTTTGCCACGATCTTAGCAACAGAATCCAGCACTGCGTAAGTAGCGCCGTGGTACGGGCTCCAGCTGGACAGGTACGGATCATAGCCGTAGCTCATCATGGTAACGGTATCGCATTTGCCCTTGCTCATCGGCAGTTTTGCCACCATCGCCTGTGTCTCGGTCATCTGGTGGACACCGCCGTATGGCAGGAATACACTGCTTGCGCCCACGGTGCTGTCGAACATCTCAACCAGACCCTTCTGGGAGCATACATTTAAGGAAGAAAGCATGGACAGCCATTTTTCTTTGACATCCTTTACTTCCTGTTTATCAAATACATTGCCTTCCCTGGTCGGAACCTCAACGGTAACGGTTGTCTCCTGATGAGCACCGTTGGTATCCAGGAATGCACGGCTTAAATCTACGATCGTCTTGCCTCTCCAGTTCAGAACCAGGCGCGGGGACTCAGTAACAACGGCAACCGGAACTGCCTCCAGGTTCTCTTCTGCTGCATAAGCAAGCATCTTATCAACATCTTTCGGGTCTACCACCAGAGCCATACGCTCCTGTGACTCGGAAATCGCAATCTCCGTTCCGTCCAGACCTGCATATTTCTTCGGAACCTTGTCAAGGTCAATCTGAAGTCCGTCAGCTAACTCACCGATCGCTACCGACACGCCGCCGGCGCCAAAGTCGTTACACTTCTTGATCAGACGGCTGACCTCTGGGCGGCGGAACAGTCTCTGTAATTTACGTTCTGTTGGTGCATTTCCCTTCTGAACCTCTGCGCCGCAGACCTCGATGGACTCCTCGGTATGTACCTTGGAAGAACCGGTTGCGCCGCCGATACCGTCACGGCCGGTACGTCCACCCATCAGGATGATTACATCGCCCGGATCGGAAGTCTCACGGATGACATTTTTGCGCGGAGCTGCTGCCATAACAGCACCGATCTCCATACGTTTTGCTACATAATTCGGATGATAAATCTCTTTTACATAGCCAGTAGCAAGACCGATCTGGTTGCCATAGGAGCTGTAGCCATGTGCTGCATCCTTTACGATGCGCTTCTGCGGAAGTTTACCGTGCAGTGTCTCAGACATCGGACGGGTCGGATCAGCCGCACCGGTCACACGCATAGCCTGGTATACATAGGTACGTCCGGAAAGCGGGTCGCGGATAGCACCGCCCAAGCAGGTGGCAGCGCCGCCAAAAGGCTCAATCTCGGTCGGATGGTTGTGGGTTTCATTTTTAAAGTTAACCAGCCACTCTTCTTCCTTGCCGTCGATGGTAACCGGAACTACGATACTGCAGGCATTGATCTCCTCAGACTCCTCCAGATCCTCCAGCTTACCTTCACGGCGAAGCTTCTTCATAGCGAGAACAGCCAGATCCATCAGGCAGACAAACTTGTCGTCACGGTCTTTGTAAATAACCTCACGGTCTGCCAGGTACTGTTTGTAGGAAGCTTCCATCGGCTCATTGTAATCGCCCTTTGTAAAGGTAACGTCCTTTAACTCAGTCTGGAAGGTCGTATGACGGCAGTGATCGGACCAATATGTATCCAGCACGCGGATCTCGGTCACAGACGGATCTCTCTTCTCTTCGTTCTTAAAGTAGTTGTGGATATGCTCGAAATCCTTGAACGTCATCGCAAGGTTCAGGGAATCGTAGAGTTCTTTTAACTCTGCCTCGCCATAACCGCAGAAGCCATCGAAAATCTTGACATCCTCCGGCTGCTCAAATACCGTTACCAGCGTTTCCGGCTTTGCGTTGTTATTCTCACGGGAATCCACCGGGTTAATGCACAGGGACTTGATGCCCTCGATCTGCTCCGCGGTCAGTGTTCCGGAAATAACATAAGTTGTCGCGGAACGGATCACCGGATTTTCCTCTTCATTCAGAAGTTTCACACACTGTTCTGCGGAATCGGCTCTCTGATCGAACTGTCCCGGCAGGAACTCAACGGAAAAGATCGTATCGCCTTCCTTGGACGGGAATGCCTCCTCATAGACAAAATCAACCGGCGGCTCAGAGAAGATCGTAATCAGCGCTTTCTGATATGCATCCTCCGATACATCCTCAATATCATAGCGGATCAGTACGCGGACATCGGTGATCGTGTCGATCCCCAGATAGCTTGCGATCTCCTCTTTCAGATCGTGAGCCAATACGGCAAATTCCGGTTTTTTCTCAACGAAAATACGTCTTACGCTCATGTTTTCCTCCTGTTTTTTCGTATTTTAATGTTTCATGTTCTGTAAAATACATTCATTTTTTAGCATAAAAGGCAAATGCCTTCTTCCAGCATCTGCCTTTATCATACACAATTTTTATAGATTAGTAAAATTAATATATTTAATATTTTTTATTAACATATCTTATTGGTTACTGTTCACGCATACGTGCCCAGTAACGGAATTTGCCGTGGCTTCGCATTTAAATACGGCAAATTCCTGCTACCACCACGTTTTCTTACGGCACTTTCGGTTCCAAAAGTGCCTACCCGTGAACAGTAACTCTTATTGTATCTCTTGCCTTATTTCATTCCTGCTTTTTCATTTTGAAATCATTCTTTAAAACAATTTTTTCTGTTCCAACGTCCCTGTCTCATTCAGTGCAAGCAGCTTTCCCATCCCCGTCGAACGGTCATACGAAACAACCGACAGACTGGCATTCGCCACAATGATCTCCTGCGGCTCCCGATGGAAACGGAGCAGATAATTCATCAAAAAGACGAGGATCCCACCGTGCGCCACGATCACCGCATCCCCGGCTGTCTCCTCCAAAATCTGTCGGATCGCCCGTTCACTCCGCGCCTCGCAGGATTTTCTTGATTCTCCGCCGGACGGGATACCGACCATCGGCTGTTCCCTCCACAGATGAAATTCGTCCGGGTACTCTGCTTCCACCTGCTGCCAGCTTTTGCCTTCCCAGCATCCAAAATCGCGCTCCCGCAGCCCCGTCAGGCGGCGGAGCGGTAATTTTCCTTCCTTTGCCAGGATCTCCGCCGTCTGGAATGCCCGCGCAAGCGGGCTGGTATAAACCGCATCGATCCGCGTTCCCGCCGGATAGCCACTCCTCTCTTTTAGAACAGCGGCTAGCTGCTCCGCCTGCTGCCGTCCTGTCTCATTCAGCGGAATATCCGTCGTTCCCTGTATCTTTCCCGCCCGGTTCCAGTCAGTCTGACCGTGGCGCACCAAATAAAACAGCATTTTCTATTACTCCTGTTCATCTATCTCTTTCTGAGCCATCTCTGCCGCCTGACCGCTGACCTTCATCGCATCCATCGTCAGCTTCATGATGTCACGGATCTCATCCTCGCTCATCTTCATGCGCTCTGCCAATTCCGCAAGGGTCGCCTCGCGTCCCAGCTCCCGCGCCATGCTCGCAGAAATATCCTTGAGGACATTAACGCGCGCCGCCATCTCCTCCTCAATCTTCGTCTCGCGGTTCTGAATCTGCAGCGCATCCTCGATCGCCGCGCGCACCTTTTTCTCCATCTGCGCGTCGAAATCACCGTTTTCGTACTCGCTTGCGAACAGAAACAGCGCCATATTTGCCTCCTGCACCAGATCGCCCGCCGGAAGTCCCCGATCGTGGTACTCCTCCGCGATCTGAACCGCCTTCGTCAGTTTTAACTCCGTCAGACGGGAAACCGCTGTCTTGTCCCCCTCCGTCAGTTTTTTCAGAAGCGCCGTTTCCTCCTCCGGCGTGCCCTGCGGGAGATTTTTCAGTTCCTCTAAGTAAATATCATAAAATGTATTAGATTCCATGTGGTATTCCCTCCTAAAAAATACATACTTCTAAGATGATTCCGTCATTTTATCACAAACAAGACACAGATACAATCATTATTGACTCCGCCCTCCAATCATGTTACACTGAATACAGTTCTATAAGGAGGACTAATAAATGGATATCAACTATGAATTATATAAAGTATTTTACCACGTAGCCTCGACGTTAAGTTTCTCCGAGGCATCTAAGCAGCTTTTCATCTCCCAGTCGGCGGTCAGCCAGTCGATCAAGGTACTGGAGAAGAAACTGAACCAGACTCTTTTCATCCGCAGCACAAAAAAAGTACAGCTTACCCCGGAAGGAGAGATCCTACTCAAGCACGTGGAACCGGCGATGAACCTGATCCGTCAGGGCGAAAACCAGCTGCTCGACTCTAACAGCTTAAACGGCGGTCAGCTCCGCATTGGCGCAAGCGATACGATCTGCCGCTATTATCTGGTGCCATTTTTAAGCGAATTTCACAAGCGCTACCCGAATATCCACATCAAGGTTACCAACCGTACCTCCATCGAATGTGCGCGGCTTCTGGACAACGGTCAGGTCGATTTTATTCTGACGAACTATCCAAACTCCGGGCTCGGTGGAACGCAGAATATCCATGTGCTGCGCGAATTCAACGATATATTCGTCGCCAATGAGACCTATTTTCCGATGAAAGACCGCCCGGTTACACTGCGCGAGCTGCAGGCACTCCCAATCCTCATGCTGGATCGCAAGAGTACCACCAGCGAATTTCTGCACAACATGTTCCAGAAGCACCAGCTCGACCTCGTACCGGAGATTGAATTAAGCAGCAACGATCTGCTCATCGATCTGGCGCGCATCGGTCTCGGCATCGCATTTGTCCCGGATTTCTGTCTCCCGGCTGGCGAAAAAGAACTTTATGCCCTGACCCTGACTGAAGCCCTGCCGCCGCGCCAGCTCGTCGTCGTCCACAATGAGACAATGCCGATCTCACAGGCATCGCGTGAATTTATTGAACTTCTGGAAAACGGCTCCAAAATGCCTGAAGCTCCTGCTCCAGAGACGAAAGACTGACCCGTTTGACATCGCTCCATTCCCTTGGAAATAATTCCCGGTACTCCCGACGCCAGAACCGGTCATCCAGTAAAAGGATGACGCCCTGATCGGACGCGGTCCGGATGACCCGCCCTGCCGCCTGGAGTACCTTATTCATGCCCGGATACTGGTAGGCATATGCAAATCCATCTTTTCCCTCTTCTTCAAAATATCCCTGCAAAATTTTCTGCTCCGTGCATACCATCGGGAGCCCGGTTCCGACCACGATCACGCCGATCAGCCGATCGCCTGTCAAATCGATTCCCTCCGAAAACAGACCGCCCATCACGCAGAACGCCACCAGGGAGGTATCACGTTCAGCTGTTCGTTCGGGAGAAAATTTCTGTAAAAATGCTTCCCGTTCCTCCTCGGTCATGTGAGAATCCTGGACCAGGATTTCCATACTTTTTCCATTTTCCCCGGAATGATTTTTCATTTTTTCATTATCATCCAATTCAACCTTCTGATACGCATATTCTTCTTCACACACCTCACGCACCCGGTTCATATACTGATACGACGGAAAAAACACAATATAATTGCCCTTTTTCACACTTGCCATCGTCTGGATGTACCGCAGCACCCGCCGGTATTCCGTCTCATTGCGCCGCGTATACCGGCTCGTCACATCCGTCGCCGCCAGCAGAAGACGCCGCTCCTGCGGAAACGGGGACGGCACATAGACCGTATAGTCCTCCTCCTGATCCGACAGAAGCATCCGGTAATACCGGAGCGGCAGAAGCGTTGCCGAGAAAAAGACCGCCGCTTTCCCCTGCGACAGGCACTGCGCCAGATTTTCAATCGGATTGACACAATAAAGCCGGATGACAAATTCGCCGGACGGCAGAAGTTCCGTATAAATCCTGTAATGCTCATCGACCCGCTCATACATATTTAAAAAATGTCGCACCGAAAAATAAAAATCCAGAATCGTGTCCCGCCCATCTTCCCCGCCCGGCTTTTCCAGATACTTTTCCATTTCTCCAAAAACACCGTTTAACACTGAAACCAGATGTCCGGCATCCTTGAGCACCTGGTAGCCGCTGCACTCCCGCTTCATCTCCAGAAGCGCCTTATTTAACCTTGTAAGCTGCCGCCCCAGCGCCGGCGCACGATGTCCCAGTACCTTTTTTGTCAAAAGCACTTCTTCCTTTATAATAGAAGCACTATACATTTCCCGCGCGCGCGATACCAGATTGTGAGCTTCATCCATCAGGAAGAAATAGTCTCCCTCCGCCCCATCCGCAAAATAACGTTTCAAGCGCACGTCCGGGTCAAAGACATAATTATAATCGCAGATGATCCCATCCACAAACGAAGAAATATCGAGGCAGAACTCAAACGGGCAGACCTGAAATTTTTCCGCATACTCTAAAATTACCGAACGCGTGATTCCAAATTCCTGATGCAAAATTTCATACACCGCATCGTTGACACGGTCAAAATGCCCTTTCGCACGCGGGCACATTTCCGGATTACACACCGGTTTTTCCAAAATACACAACTTTTCCTTTGCCGTGATCGTGACCGAACGAAAATACAGCCCGCGTTCCCGCAAAATCGCCAGCGCCTCTTCCGCCACCGTCCGCGTGATCGTCTTCGCCGTCAGGTAAAAGAGTTTCTGCCCATGCCCTTCCCCGATCGCTTTAAGTGCCGGAAATACCGTCGAAAGAGTCTTTCCAATCCCGGTCGGGGCCTGGACAAACAGCCTGCGCCCGCGCTCCAGCGTCCGGTAAACCGCCACCGCCAGCTCCCGCTGTCCCGCCCGGTACGGATAGGGAAATTCGAGCGCTTTGATTGATTCATCACGTCGCAGCCCGTTGTGATAGAGGTAACGCGCCCATTTGACATATTCATGGATCAGACCAGCAAACCATTCGGAAAGTTCGTCCATCGTCTGGATCTCCTGAAAGCGGCGGATCTCCTCCGTCTCCAGATTACAGTAGGTGAGCTGCAGTGTCACTTCGTCCAGCGCTTCCTGTAATCCATAGATATAGCCATAACAGCGCGCCTGCGCCATATGCACGCCAACCGCTTCTTCCAGACAATTTACATCCTGGTAAACACACTTGATCTCATCGATCGTGACATCTTTTCCATCCCGGATGATTCCATCCGCACGCCCCTCGACCACAATTTGGAATCCGTCCTCCTCCACCGAATGGCGCAGCGACACCTCCGCCTGATACCCTGATCCCATCCGCCGCTGTATCTTCCGGTGCATCCGTCCCCCAGCTAACATCGCCTCTTTCTGTGCACCCGCCGTGCGACGGTTATCAATATCCCCCGAACGCAGAACGAACTCAACCAGATTGCGGACGGAGATTCGTATCTGCCTGCCGGTCAGCTCCATGTGTGGTTCCTCCCTTCCCCATACATGTACTCTCGGAATCTTTCTGTGCTTGATTTTGTGAAATGATTTTTTGTCAGTTGTGCCCAAATTTCTGAGGCGTACGCGGTGCGTACGTTGATGAAATTCGGGTGCAGCTGGCGGAAAATCAGCCACAAAAGCACGTGCAGAAAGACTCCGAGAGTACATATATATGTCTATCAAAAAGACTGCAGACACCATCTTCTCTCCGGCACCCGCAGTCTTTCTTTATTTTCGTACTATCAACTTTTCTTTCATCATACCGATTCGGGTCATACATATCCTTCCAAAATATCTATGATATCTATGTTCCGCTTGAACCAGCCTTCCAGCCCTTTTATGCCGCTGTCACATTGTTCGCTTCCATCGTGTCAAGAAACGCCTCATACTCTGCATCCTCGCCCATGTACTCAACGGTCAGAATCTGTGTCAGATCCAGGCTCATAACTCCCAGAATCGACTTGGCGTCAATGACAACACGGTTATAAAAAACATCAATATCAAAATCGCATTTCATAGAAGCATTGACAAATTTCTTTGCATCTTCTATCGTTTTCAGCATAATTTTTCTCTGTTTCATAATAAACAACTCCTTTTTCCTGAATGTACCAACAGAATTTTTTCCTCCGTTTTTTAGGCACATTTAAAACCATAAAGATTTATTCAGTGTTTATAGCATGATTTTTGTCGAATGTCAATTTGATTTCTTTTATACCGCATATTTTTAATACATGATTTTTACCAAAAAAGCAGAGTATTTCTTAGTAAAATATTCCGACGTCTAGAACTATCATCGTATTCATTTCATGATATATTGTCATTATTTATATACATCAAATGGTTTGACGGATTGGTTTTGGGCAGTTGAACTAAATATTCATTGTGATTTTCCACCCAGCATGAGCACACAAATTCTCTTTTACCAAATTATCCTGATCTCTAGTTTCCATATAAAATGATGAATGATACTTAATAAATGGAAAAAAATATATTAAATCAAAAAAAATGAAAAATTATAAAAAAATTGTTGACTTTTCGTTATGGCTATGATATCATAACTGAGTCAGCAGCGAAGGGGAATAGTTCAATGGCAGAGCAACGGTCTCCAAAACCGTTAATGGGGGTTCGAATCCCTCTTCCCCTGCTTCTAAAGGCGTCAGTGATTCAGAGATGAGTCATTGGCGTTTTTTGTTTTTTTAAACATTCAAGTCGAACGTCCGTGAGACTTGACGCGTGATTCTGGTCAGAGAAGCTGACATATTCCTATCAGAATCACTGCGCATCCTCGCGGAGCGTTTATCTCAGTCGGAGACCTAACTCCCACTGAGACAAATTTGCTGTTACTCACATTACGCTAATATTATTTTTCTTAAATTTTCCCAAAATCCAAGCAACCTACAGCAGCCCAATCGCCTCCCGCACATTTGCCACCCCTTCCAGCCGGATATCCGACCTTGGTTTCAATTTACTGACATTGACCATCGGAAGAATGCATCTTGTAAATCCCATCTTGACTGCCTCATGGACTCTCTGCTCTGCCATCGAGACGGCGCGCACCTCTCCGGAGAGTCCGACCTCGCCAAATACGATCGTTTTCTCATCCAGCGGACGGTCTTTATAGCTGGAAATCAGCGCCATCACGATCGCAAGATCAAGCGCCGGCTCGTTCATCTTCATGCCGCCTGCAATGTTGACATACGCATCGTACCCGGACAGGGCATAACGGCATCGTTTTTCCAACACTGCCATGAGCAGGTTCACACGGTTGTAATCGACGCCCGCTGCCGTCCGCCGCGGCAGTCCGAAATTCGTCTTTGACACCAGCGCCTGCACTTCCAGAAGAATCGGGCGGGTTCCCTCCATCGAGCAGGCAGTCACCGCACCGGATGCCTCCGCCGGGCGCCCTTCCAGCATAAATTCGGATGGATTCGGCACCTCCGCCAGTCCTTCCTCCCGCATCTCAAACACGCCGATCTCATTGGTCGAACCGAAACGGTTCTTCACTCCCCGCAGAATCCGGTAGGACGCATGGCGATCGCCCTCAAAATATAGCACTGTATCGACCATATGTTCCAGCATACGCGGTCCCGCCACAACGCCCTCTTTCGTCACATGACCGACGATAAAGACTGTCACACCCAGTCCTTTTGCGAGCTGCATCAGGACGCCGGTGCACTCTCTTACCTGGCTGACACTGCCCGGTGCAGAACCTGCCGCCTCGATAAACATGGTCTGGATCGAGTCGATCACGACCACATCCGGGCGTACTTCCCGGATCACCTCCGCGATCGTATCCAGGTTCGTCTCACTCAAGAACGAAAGTGGTCCGCGCACCGTCCCGATCCGGCTTGCCCGCAGTTTGATCTGTTTTAATGACTCCTCGCCGGAGACGTATAAAACCTTTTGTTCCTGTCCTGCCAGGTTCCGGCAGACCTGCAGAAGCAGGGTTGATTTTCCGATTCCCGGATCTCCGCCGACCAACACCAGGGAGCCACGCACCACGCCGCTTCCAAGCACCCGGTCAAGTTCTGCAAATCCAGTTCTCGTCCGATCCGTATCGGAAAGCTCAATTTCATCTAAGCTGACCGGCTTTGCCTGCGCGCCAGCCCGTTTCCCCGGTGCCGCCGTCAGCGAAGCCGCTGCCGCATACCGCCCTGCTGCCGTACCGGATGATGCCGGTGCGGACGGCGCTTCCACCATCGTATTCCACGCCTTACACGCCGGGCACTGCCCCATCCATTTGGAAGATTCATAACCGCATTCCCTGCAGAAAAATCCCGTTGATTTTGCCTTTGCCATGCTGATTCCTTTCCAAACACTTCTTCTCATATTTCTTATTACACAAAAAGCTGCTGCATGGCGGAAACCGGCTTCCGGCGCACACGCCCGCCATTCCTGCCATGCAGCAGCTTTCATCTCATGCATTGTAACTTGTACGTAACGTTTTGTTTTTCTTTTCCTTATCTGGCTTCAATCCGGATTGCGGTTGCCTTGCCCGGGTTCAGCTCCACGCTCAGTACCAGTTTGCCACTGACGTTGGTCTTCATGCCGCCGACCGATACGCCGTCTACATATACCTCATACTCACGCTCATCCTCTAACTGAATGGTAATCTGAGCATCCTTCTCGCCCTCAACCGAAAACTGTACGGAAGTATCTCCCGCCTGGAAATGATTGACTGCCGTGCCCGGTACCGACTCATATACGAACATTCCGTTGCGCTCCAGCTTGGTAATCTCGCCGAATGTTTTTACCTTATAAAGATCGCCCTGAAATTCAAAATCCTGCAGCTTGGACTTTGCTGCTAACATATAATTGCCAAAACTGATGGTTCCGTCATCCTCGATGCGGATTAACTCGCTAACTACTGGCATAATGCTTTATCCTCCTAGTATCCTTTTAATCAATATCGCAACTGCTCCGCACTTACACAGTTACTCAGTAGTATCATTTTAACACACTTCGACCGGGTTTACCAGTCTTTTCGCTTCCAGCCCTTTAGACCGTCTCAAATTTCAGCTGATCGCCATCTTTTTCAATCCGAACCTCTGTTTTTTTCCGGATCGTGCCTTCCAGGATCTTCTCAGAAAGCTGATCCTCGATCTGCGTCTGGATCGTCCGGCGCAACGGTCTTGCACCATATTTGGAATCATATCCCTTGTCTGCCAGGAAATCGATCGCATCATCTGTGATCGTGAGCGTCATTCCAAGCTGATCCTCCGTCCTTTTCTTGATGCCGCGCAGCAGAATGCCCGCGATCGTCTTGATATTCTCCTTCGTCAGAGGATGGAATACTAAAATCTCATCGATTCGGTTTAAAAACTCCGGTTTAAACATCCGGCGCACTTCCTCCATCACGCGCTCTTTCATAAACGCATAATCCGCTTTCTCACCGCTCTCCGACGAGAATCCAAGCCGCTTCGGGGAAATAATATTTTCAGCGCCCGCATTGGAGGTCATAATCAGAATCGTGTTCTTGAAATCCACCTTCCGTCCCTGTGCGTCCGTAATGTGTCCGTCATCGAGGATCTGCAGCAGAATGTTAAATACATCCGGATGCGCTTTTTCAATCTCATCAAAGAGAATAACCGAATATGGATTGCGACGCACCTTCTCGCTGAGCTGTCCGCCCTCCTCGTAGCCAACATATCCTGGCGGCGAACCGATCATCTTGGAAACGCTGTGTTTCTCCATGTACTCCGACATATCAACGCGGATCATCGCATTTTCCGTGCCAAACATCGCCTCCGAGAGTGCCTTGGAAAGCTCTGTTTTTCCGACACCCGTCGGCCCCAGGAACAGAAACGAACCGATCGGCCGCTTCGGATCCTTGAGTCCCACACGACCACGGCGGATCGCACGCGCCACGGCGGATACAGCTTCCTCCTGTCCGACCACGCGCTCATGCAGAATGGACTCCAGTTTCAACAGCCGCTCTGACTCTTCTTCTGCCAGCTTGCGAACCGGGATCTTCGTCCAGTCAGAAACAATGTCCGCAATCTCATTTTCACCGACCACTAACTTGCGTGAATTTTTCTCTTTTTCCCATTTTTCACGAATCTTTTCAATCTTTTCCTGCTTTTTCTGCTGCTTCTTCTTGATCTCACCGGCTTTCTCATAGGCTTCAGCCTTGATCGCCTCTTCCTTCTGACCTTCGAGTTTTTTGATCTCCGCTTCGAGCTTTTTGATCTCCTCCGGCTCCGTATATACAGTCAGACGCAGCTTCGAGGATGCTTCATCGATCAGATCGATCGCCTTGTCCGGCAGGAAACGGTCATTGATATAGCGGGCAGACAGGCGCACCGCTGCCACCAGTGCCTCATCCTGGATCGTCACCTTGTGATGTTCCTCATAGCGGCTGCGAAGCCCCTTCAAAATCTCAATGGATTCCGCCTCCGTCGGCTCATCCACCATAACCGGCTGAAACCGGCGTTCCAAGGCCGCATCTTTTTCGATGTATTTGCGGTATTCTTCCAGCGTCGTCGCACCAATGAGCTGAATCTCGCCCCTCGCCAGCGACGGTTTCAGGATATTAGAGGCATCGATCGCGCCCTCCGCGCCGCCTGCGCCGATGATCGTGTGAATCTCGTCAATAAACAAGAGCACATTTCCACTCTCCCGCACCTCGGCAAGTACCTTCTTAATCCGCTCTTCGAACTCACCGCGGTACTTGGATCCTGCGACCATGCCGGACAAATCGAGACTGACAACCCGCTTTTTCGCGATCGTCTCCGGTACATTGCCGGAAACAATGAACTGTGCCAGACCTTCCACAACCGCCGTCTTTCCGACGCCTGGTTCCCCGATCAGGCACGGATTATTCTTCGTCCGGCGGCTTAAAATCTGAATAACACGTTTCATTTCCCGTTCCCTGCCGATGACTGGATCGAGCTTTCCGTCCCGCGCCATCTGGGTCAGATCCCGGCTGAAATTGTCCAGATTCGGTGTATTGCCTTTCTCCGGGCGCACCCGTCCTGCTGCCGCATCTTCCGCTGCCTCGGACGGCGCGTCATCGCCCATAGCCCCCATCAGATCCACATATAATTTCTGAATATTAACATTCATTGTATTGAGTAAACGGCACGCAGTTGATTTTCCATCCTTGATGATAGCAATCAGGATGTGCTCCGTTCCAATCAGAGGCGCTTTGAAAAAAACCGCCTCATCATAACTCGCCTGCAGCACGGCGCGCGCCCCCGGCGTATACTCAATCTGTCCCTCTACCTGAGTCGCCACTGCCGGGCTTATCAGACGCTCCATCAGTTCCATGACACGCTCTTCTGTCACATCATGTTCTGCCAGAACCGCTGCCGCCACGCCAGTTTCCTCTTTTATCAGTCCTAAAAGCAGATGCTCCGTCCCCACATAGCCGTGTTCCAGCTCCTGCGCTGTCTCGACTGCCAGACGGATCGCTTCTCTGGCTTTCTGAGTAAAACGATCGATCATTTTACTGTTCCTCCTGTTTCTTTTTACTTTACACCAGCTTCGGCAGTTCCTCCCGCAGATACCGCGCCCGCTCTGCCTCCAATTCCTCACGTCCCAGCGGCTTGCTCGAACGTTTCTGTAAGTTTGCCGGCTGGATGCCGATCATCAGGCGGTAAATGCTCACAAATTCTGCCGGTTTTAACAGCCCGTCCGCGATGCCCGCCCAGACATGAGATAGAAATGTCATCGCTTCCTTGAGCGTCATCCGGCGCGCATATTTCAGAACGCCGTAGGACTTGTACGCCTCATCCTCCCGCTCCAGGCGGTGCCTCGACAGAGAAACCTCGCGGAACTGATTTTCCTGCGCCGAAAGCTGCCCCGCCACGTTGGCTACCAGCTCCAGAATCTCCTGCTCGGTGATGCCGAGTGTCTTCTGATTGACTACCTCGTACAGATCGCCATAGTTTTCATTGCCTCTGCCATAAACGCCGCGCACGGTCGTGCCGAAACGTCCCATATCGCCCAGAAGTTCCTGAAATTTCTTATTCATCGTCAGAGACGGCAGATGCACGACCACAGACGCCTTCATTGCTGTTCCGACATTCGTCGGATAGGACGTCAGATATCCATATTTCTCATTGAATGCATACGGAATCTTCTCGTTGATATAATCATCCAGCGCATCCGCTTTTGCATAACATTCTTGCAGATCGAGTCCCGATGCCAGCACCTGTAAACGGATATGATCGTCCGCATTTAATACCATGCTGACCCGCTCATCCTCCGAACAGAGGATCCCGCCCGGCGTCGTCTTCTCCGCCAGCGTGCGGTTTAAAAGCCGCCGTTCCCGCAATGCGGTGCGGTCAAGCTTCTCCATCAATTCTAGATCTTCATATTCATAAAACTGACCGTCCCGGTCACCCAGATCGCGGAAATTCTGTTTTAAACGGGCGATCATCGTCCGCGCCTCATCCGGCTCCAGACGGCTCGGAAATTTATATTCTTCCCAGTTCCGAGACAGACGCACCCGGCTGGAAACGATATTGGACGCATCATTCGCCACTTCCTCAAACCATTTCGTCATGTCTCATCTCTCCTTCCAGACTGTGTATCTTATCTCGGCAGGCAGCAGCCGTCTCATAGTCTTCTTCCTGCAACGCCGCTTCCAGCCTGCGTTTCAGCTGCTTAATCTGCTCTTCCGGGCTGAATTCCAGTTCTCCTTTCTTCGTCACCTCTGCAGCCGCCTGACTGCGCGGCTGGATCTTCGGATGTTTGCCGGTATGGCTCGAATTTTCCTGCAATTTCTTAATTTTCTCTCCAAGCAACGGATCAAACACATGATAACAGTCCGCGCATCCGAAACGGCTGTTCTTGATAAATTCTTCATACGTTGTGCCGCAGGTCGGGCATACCACATCCTCTTTCGGTGCCTGGCTGGCAGACGCATCCGTCAGTCCCAAAAGGCTCGAAAGCAGTTTTCCAAGCGGAAATTCTCCCTCAATCAGTGCCGAGTACGGTCCCAGATCCATCTCTTTCGCGCACTGGGCGCAGAGATTATGCTCTGTCTTGACGCCGTTAAACACTTCTGTATATTTAATATTCGCTTCGCGAATCCCACATTTCTCACACAGCATAATTTATCCTCCCAACATACACATCCCGCAACGGTTCCAATACACAAAAATCATCGCCCGCAGCCGGAACCTGCTATTCCGCTGTAAATGCGTCATAAATGGAATCCACCAGATTGTGAACCTCCTCGCGGCTCACATTTTTACAGACACCTCTTGCCAGAATTACACTGAGATCCCGGCGCATCTCCGAGATCGTCCGCATCTTATCCGTATCAAGTGCAATCACTGCCCCGCGGCGGCGGTCCACACGCAGAAAACCTTCCTGTTTCAGTACAGAATATGCCTTGTTGACCGTGTGCATGTTAATTCCGATGTTATCCGCTAACTGGCGCACGGATGGCAGCGTATCGCCCTCCCGGATCTGGTCGGTTGCAATCCCGATGATGATCTGGTTTATGAGCTGAATATAAAGCGCTTCCTCACTGTTAAAATCAATCTCTACAATCATACTCCACCATCTTTCATTCTGACGGCAGACCCCGTTTCTAAATACAGTCAGCCGCCTGTTTTATCATTTGTTATATAGATTGTATAACAAACAGATGTTTTCGTCAACTGTAAAACTGTGTTAATTGTGTGAACTTGTTACTGATCACGGATAGGCACTTTTGGAACTGAAAGTGCCGTAAGAAAACGTGGTCGCAGCAGGAATTTGCCGTATTTAAATGCGAAGCCACGGCAAATTCCGTTACTGGGCACGTATGCGTGAACAGTAACGTGAACTTGTTACAAAAAAATCGATATAAAAGAAAAGACAGATACCCGCCAGAAATCTCCTGGACAGATATCCATCTTTTCCTCTTTTATTTACTGCGGATCGTCGATATACTCAAATCCATCCTCATCACGCCGATCCCGCTCTAACCGGGCTTTTGCCTCGCGGGCGCGTCTGGATCGCTCTGATTCCGACTCATATCTCGTTGGGCGATCACCGTATTCCTCCCGTTCCAGCGTGTAGTAAAGCTCCGAGCGGGATGCCGGGCGCACATAAATCGCCGGGCGCGCATTCCGGCGTTCTCCCGATGCTGCAGACTCTTTCGCCGCACGATGCGCCGATGCAGGCGTGTAATCGCGCTGCAGGCGGCTTTCTTTTGCTGAAACGGCACGTTCCCGTTCTGTGCGTCGGCTTTCTGCCACTGCCTGGCGTTCCCGCTCTGCACGGCTTCCGTCTGCCGAAGTTCTGCGAGGACGCTCAGTACGGCTTTCCTCTGCCGCATCTCTGCGGGTGCGCTGCAGACGTTCTTCTTCTGATGCCTCTCTGCGGACACAAGCCGGACTGCTTTCTTCTGGCATTTCTCTACGGACGCGTTCGGAACGATTTTCGCTTCCTGCTTCCCGGCGGCGTCTTTCCTCCGGCATCCGTTTTGCGCGGTCTGCCGATGCTGCTGCCTCCATACTCCGCTCCCGGCGAACCGGCTGGGACGCGTGCCCCTCATCCCTTGTCCGGCGGACCGGCGGCGTCTCGCGCTCCTCTTCCCGCTCCCGGCGGACCGGTCTTGTCTCCAGCGTCTCTTGGGTTCGGCGCGCACTCCGCCGCCCTTCCTCCATCCGCTCTGCGGACGGGCGGCGTCTGTCATCCGCTGCCATGCGCTCCTTCTCACTCCGCGCTGCCGGTCTTGCCGGCATCATTTCCCCATCTTCTCTCTTGTCGCGCCCAGTGCCTCGTTTCACCCGTGCGTCTGCCGCCGGTCGTGCATTCGGCGATGACGGACGACGCTTGGACCTCTGTCTGCCTCCGGCTGCCTGCGCTTCCTCTCTCCACTCTTTCCGCTTGAGCAGAAGATTGATCACGATAAAGAACAAGATTACACACGCTACGCCCAGAACCGCAAGCATGACAAAGCGAATATTATAATCCCTGCAAAGTGCGTTGTACTTATCTACAATCTCTTCCACTTGTGCATCATCGTATTTAGTTGCCAGAGACGGGTCTTCAAAATATCGTTGGAAGGTCTTTTCTGCAATATCATACCGATACAGCGACTTCTCGCCGCTCTCATTCATACCATATACGACACAATACTTCTGCTGTTCATCGCTCTTCCACACCCAACCCTGCACTTTATACGTGCCGTTTAACTGAATGGTCGTCTCCATAAATCCATCCGGAATCTGAACCGACTCATCCGGTGGAAGCACCAGAATCGACTTTGCTGTCACATCGATCGTCACATACGGCGATAACACACCGGATTCCGGTATATAAATATAAAATGCACCATTTCCATCGGCACCCTGCAAATACAAAAGCGTCAGGTCATTGCCATTTCCACACTGGACCTCTGAACCGCCATAAGTACAGGTAGACTGCGTATATCCTTCCGGAAGCAGGGAGGCATCAAATTCCGTCGCCACCGTATAGGAAACGCCGTCTATTTCCACATCCAGCCCGTTTTTCACAACCGGCGTTGTCCCAACTGCCTCTGTTTCAGCCCCTGTCTCCGCCTCTGACGGCACATCGACCGTATCGAGCTTATTGACTGTGATCGTGTAGCTCTTAGTTGTCTGTCCATCCTCCGCCGTCACCTTGCAGACAACGGTATTAGCACCTACCTTTAAGCCGGAATCACCGCTGACAAGGACTTTCGCCTTGCTGTCCTTCGCACTCGCGCTGACCGCCAGCTTATCGACGCTGGCTCCTACCTGCGCCGTATAGGAAGTCACATTTGGCGAAAATGCAGGGGAAAGTGTTCCTGGAGAAATCTTCAAGGACGAAAGCGCCGCTTCCGCCGAGGAGGTTGCCGGTGCTTTTACTTTGACGCTCGCCGTTCCCGTTTTAGAAACTGTGACTGCCTGTGCATCTGAGTCATAGACTTCATAACTTCCCACAGAGATCGACGTATTTCCCGCCTGCACTGCCTTGAATTTCAGCGTATAGGAAAATGCCTTCGTCGAATTGGAATCCATCGTTCCAACCAGGCGGACGGAACCTGCACCGCCGCTTGCGTTATTTCCGCTCACAAACTCAATGACCGACGGATCATAGGAAAGTACCACGTCGGATGCCCCTAGATTTCCATCCTGAGAGGAGATCTTCACATTGACGCTGAACTCCTGCCCCACCGTCGCACTCGGATCGGAAAATGAAATTTTTGCGCTGGATGCATAGGCGCTGATCCCACCAACCGGCGCCGCCACCGTCAGCATACCTGCCACAAGTATACCTAATATGATATTTTTAAACCTTTTCATTCAACTGCCCTGTCCTATATTCTTTATTGGTAACGGTCCCATATCTGCACCGTTCCCTTTCTTTACAAATTTTCACGTACCCGCTGCCATCTCTCAAGACCAGCCGCAGGTACGTGAAATATCCCTACAGTCCCAGAATCTTCTTCTGCATCAGAAGAACATCCAAAATATCTACTTTTCCATTTCCATTGAGGTCGGCGCGCGCGATTTCTTCCGCTCTTAACTTTCCAAGTCCCAGTATCGACCGCTGTGCCAGCAGGATATCCATGATGTTCAGCTTACCGTCGCCGTTGACATCCCCGCGCACCAACGATGCCGCATGCGTTCCCGATGTGGACTGGGATGGTACCGCCGCGCTGGTCGGCGACTGGCTCCCCTGCGGACTGCCGGCGCTCCCGACAGACTCCCCATTTGGTGCAATCAGGGTTCCGGAACTGCCGCTCCCAAATCCATTCACATTCGATCCCGGTGCAGACTGCCCGGAAGGAGAGCTTCCTGAACTGCTTCCCGAAGAGGTCGGACCGACAATCTGCACATCCGAACCGCCGGAGGAAGAATTTCCTGAACTGCTTCCTGAAGACATGCCCGGTCCCGTCGCTGGACCGCTAGAGCTGCTTCCAGAGGAAACGCCGCTTCCAATCGAGCTTGAGTAGGTCGGACCGCCTGACTGGCGCACTACGTGAAGGACGTAATTTCGCAGATTTCCATTTGCCGCTTTGACCGTCACGGTGATCTCATTGACACCGCTCTGCAGATCGACCGTTCCCGTTCCGGCAATCGTTGCCTTGGAATCAATCGCGCTCGCTGCTACCGTCACGCTTGCCACCGACGGATCCACGATCAGATCGTAGGACTCTGTATCTCGGTTAAAGGTCGGTGTCAGTGCAAATCCATCGACACCCAGCGCCGACAGCTTGTTGTTCGGGCTGCCGTCCAGCGTCGGTTTGACGCAGGCGCCCGCCGGCATATTTTTATACACCGGAATCGAGAACTCAAGTGTTGTATTTGCCAATGCCGTGATCTTCGAAAGCGTCAGTCCTTCGGCAGCTGCCGCCTGCACGTTCGTCATGTACTGGTGTTTATAAAGGTTGCTGCCCTGCACATTAAATTTCTTTAAGTACAGCGTATCCTGCCCTTTTTTCACATAATTCTCGCCATAATAAACCGAACCGCCGCGGATCGATTTCTCGATGCTGTTCCACGGGCGCAGATAGCTTCCCGACTGGGATGCCCACCAGAGTCCGCGTTCTACCGCACTCATCGAGCCGGACTGATATGCCTCTATATTAAAGAAGTTATAATATCCCTGATAGCCGGACACCGTTCCGGAAATACTGCGTCCGGTTCCCTGGCTGCCCTGTTCCTGCAGAATCATCGACGCCAGAATATATGGATTGACTCCCGATTCGGATGCCGCATTCATGATGATATCTACATAGGAAGTACCGATTGCAGACTGCTGCGCCACTCCCGTGGAAGTTCCCGAACTGCTGGAAGTGCCACTTCCCGGTGCACTTGTTCTTCCGCTGCTGGTTGAACCAGAAGTTGTTCCAGTTGTGCTGCTTCCTGGTGCGCTTGTACTGCCACTGGTGGTTCCAGCCGTGCTGCTGGTTGTCCCCGATGACTTATTCGATGTGCCGCTGCTGACCGGCGCCGTCTCCCCGTCTGCATTGTTGGAAGAAAATCCATCTCCCGCCATGCCCGGTCCATTGGTCGCTGCCACCCGCTCCGTCTTATGATCGCTGATCGAAGCAATCGGAGACGACAGACCGGCGCTGCTTCCGCTCGAACCTGACGAACTTCCCGGTCCCGTCGCTGAACCGGAAGAAGAGCTTCCTGAACCGCTTCCCGTACCGGCCGATACCGACGATCCGCCCGACACCGTGCCGGAAAGGAATGTTCCGCTCACCATGTTCTGCAGCCCCGTCTTCGTGTGAAGCGAACTGTCAAACGACTGTTTCATGAACTGGTAAATATATTTATCATTTAAGAAATTCCGCGGATCCATATAATAGGCGATAATATCCGAAGACGCCTGTACCCAGGAGCTTCCGTCAAAGCCCGGCCAGGTTCCGGTTCCCCAGTCATACGCACCTGTCTCGGTCGATTTCCAGGACGAAATGCTGCTGCTCGCAACCAGGTTCCGCCCGATCACGCTTTCATTTTTCAACGCTGTGTTCCAATCCAGATTTGTCTGGAACGCCGTGAACGTCCAATTCGGATATTGTGCATGCAATTCCCGGAGCCCCTGTTTATAGCTCTCCGGAAATCCCTGCTTTGTCAGATAGCTTTCAAAATCCGAATCCGATTTGATCGCAGTCGGAAACTTTATGTATTTGCTCGAAACATACCCCGTCTGCTCACCGCCGCTTCCGCTATATCGTATCTGATACCATACGACGCCATCCGTTCCCGTCTGCTCACCAAGTACTGTAACTGGTGCGCCCTTGGACAGCTTCGCTAGTGCCTGATACGAAGTGCCCGGACCACTCCGGACATTCAGGTTTGTCGCATTGACCGACGCGGTTCTCTCTTCCGCATAGCTGACGATCCCCAGCAAAGACTCTGCTGCAGTACCTGCCAGCCCTGGGTTGACCGCCATCACAGCGCCCAGCAGAAACGCCGCCGCCCGTTTCCCCAATAACTTCCATTTTTTCATCCGTCTATCTCCTCATTCTGCTGCGTTTTCTGCAATTCATCCCCCGCAACGGAATTCTTATTCTGTCTGCCGCCGCATTTCCAGACAGCCGCTCGACTGTTTTCCATCTTTTTCACGTTTTTACAATCGTATCTATTATAATGAAAAAAGACCATATGTGTCAACCTTACCGAAAAAACTTCGCAAAATTTGGGGCCTTTGCGCGAAATTGTAAGATTTCCTTAATTTTTAGAAGCAGTATAGGTTGGCTTTGAAATGTTTTCCGGATATATGATTTTTGAATGCATAGTAGCATAAAAAGGAGTGCCAACCCGGTACACTCTACCGATTCTGGCACTCCTTTTGGCTCAAAATCCTTAAATTCTTTTTAGCTTAGATCTGGTAAGACTCGCTTTTTCTTCCAGCCCAGGTATTGATTCCGTTTCCATCCATCTCCTCAGTGGACACCGGTGCTTTCTTTACTTCCGGTGCAGCCGCTTTCAGGATTTCGCGTTTCTCAACCGGCGGTTTCTTTGCCGGACGGGACTCGAAGAACTCTTTTGCTACCTGTGGGAACAGTGCATAAGTCAGGACATCCTCATCCTGCTGCTTCCACTGCTTCATCTCCGCCTCAATCTTCTCAAGCTGCGGCTCGATCAGATCTGCCGGACGACAGGTGATCGGTTTTGCATCGCCGATTGCTTTCTTCTGAACTTCTTTGTCGAACGGCTTTACAGTCTGTCCGAACTCGCCCATCAGAAGTTTCTTGGATTCCTTTGTGAACATCTTGTAGCGCTCGCCCATCAGGACATTTAATACAGCCTGCGTACCAACGATCTGGGAAGACGGAGTAACTAACGGCGGCTCACCGAAGTCTTTGCGGACTCTCGGGATCTCTTTCAGAACATCGTAGTATTTATCCTCTGCGCGCGCTTCTTTCAGCTGGGAAACCAGATTGGAAAGCATACCGCCCGGAACCTGATAACGCAGGGTATTGATGTCAACGCCCAGAACCTTGGTATTCATCAGACCACTCTTTAACGCTTCCTCACGCATCGGGCGGAAGTAATCTGCGATCTCCGCCAGTTTTTCCTGATCCAGTCCGGTATCATACGGAGTACCTTTGAAGGTCTCAACCATAACCTCGGTCGCCGGCTGGCTCGTTCCCATCGAGAATGGGGACATCGCGGTATCGATCATGTCAGCGCCCGCTTCCACTGCCTTTAAGTAAGTCATGGCTGCAACGCCGGAGGTGTAATGCGTATGGATATCAATCGGAAGATCAACTGCCTCTTTCAGTGCTTTTACAAGGATCTCTGCATTATACGGAGTCAGAAGACCTGCCATATCCTTGATACACAGGGAATCAGCGCCCATATCCTCGATTCTCTTTGCAATGTCTTTCCAATAATCCAGTGTATATGCATCACCCAGTGTATAGCTCAGCGCTATCTGTGCGTGTGCTTTTTCTTTGTTGGCTGCCTTTACCGCTGTCTCCAGGTTGCGGATATCATTTAAACAATCAAAAATACGGATAATATCAATACCATTGGCAACTGATTTCTGTACGAAATATTCTACCACATCATCTGCATAGTGGTTATAACCCAGAATATTCTGTCCACGGAACAGCATCTGAAGTTTTGTCTTCTTAAAACCATCTCTCAGCTTTCTAAGGCGCTCCCACGGATCCTCCTTCAGGAAACGAAGGCTGGCATCGAATGTCGCTCCGCCCCAGCATTCTACTGCATGGTATCCAACCTCATCCATCTTTCCGATGATCGGAAGCATCTGCTCCGTTGTCATTCTGGTTGCAATCAGAGACTGGTGCGCGTCACGAAGGACAGTTTCCACGATCTTAACCGGCTTTTTCTTTTCATTTGCCATTCTAAAGATACCTCCCAATACACTTTTATTATGAGTCAACTATCTGCGACCTGGCTGATTAAATAATTCACAGCCATATTTTTATCTATTATACCACAAGTTTCCCGATTTCTGGATAGTTTTTTTAATATAATTTCATAAGTAAATTCTATATTGTGGGAAAGTGGGTTGTGATTTTTGCTGATGTCAGGGAGCTTTCCTCTGCGCCGCGTGGGGGCGGCTGGAGAAAAAAATTTCTTGGTCACGTCTTTCTAGTCCGCAGTGCAGCAGCTCGAAAAAACTTCGTTTTTCCTCGCTGTCGGGCATTCGCCCTATGAAAAAAAGAAGCCACACACAGCTGCTTTTGTGTAAACACAACGCTTCTGTGTGTGGCCTCTTTTTTTCGCACTGCTCTTTGCTTACGCAAGTTTGGACTTAGCCAGCTCTGCCAGTTTTGCGAAACCTTCTGCATCGTTGATAGCCATGTCAGAAAGGATCTTGCGGTTCATCTCAACACCAGCCTGCTTTAAGCCATACATGAACTTGCTGTAGGACAGACCATTGATACGTGCTGCTGCGTTGATACGAGCGATCCACAGCTGTCTGAACTGTCTCTTTCTCTCTTTACGACCAGCGTAGGAGCTTGTAAGAGCTCTCATTACGGACTGCTTAGCTACACGGTACTGTTTGGAACGTGCGCCTCTGTAACCCTTTGCCAGCTTTAATACTCTATTGTGTTTCTTTTTAGCGTTTAATCCGCCTTTTACTCTTGCCATCGGTTATTTCCTCCTTCTTAATCCTCGAATCTTATAAGTACGGTAAAATCTTCTTCATTACCTTGCTGTTTGTAGCATCAGTAACGATGTCTTTTCTAAGATTTCTTTTTCTCTTTGTAGATTTCTTAGTTAAGATGTGGGATTTGTAAGCTTTATTTCTTACTAACTTTCCGGTTCCGGTTGTTTTAAAACGTTTAGCAGCTGCTCTGCTTGTTTTCATTTTAGGCATGGTGTAGTCCTCCTTAATAATAGTTATGTCCTTATATCTAGCGTTTCGCAGAAAGGAACAGTACAATACTTCTTCCTTCTACTTTTGCCGGTTTATCAACGGCTGCGATATCGGCAAGCTTCTCTGCAAAATCGTCAAGGATATACTTTGTCTTTGACATATGTGCCATCTCACGACCTCTGAAACGAAGTGTAACCTTTACTTTATTGCCTTTTTCCAGGAATTTTCTCGCATTGTTCATCTTGGTATTCAGGTCATTTTCATCGATATTCGGGGAAAGACGAACTTCCTTGATCTCGATTACCTTCTGTTTCTTCTTAGCTTCTTTTTCTTTTCTTGCAAGCTCGTATCTGTATTTACCGTAATCGATAATCTTGCAGACCGGCGGCTTCGCAGTCGGAGCAATCTTTACTAAATCCAGTTCCGCTTCTTTCGCTAACTTGTAAGCATCCTTTGCGGACATGATTCCAAGCTGCTCTCCATTTTCGCCAATCAAACGAACCTCTCTGTCTCTAATCTGTTCGTTAATCATTAACTCGCTAATAGTCGTGCACCCCCATGATATGTGATGATTTTGGTTGATTCAGTGTCAAAAAAAATAAGTGAACAGTACAGACCATCCACTTACTCATAATAGGAAATCCAATATAGGAAATTTCTCAAATTTATGAACCCACAGTCACTTGCTCGTGCTGAGGTGAGGTAGATAACCTGCTTTCCTGTCTTCGTGAAGTTGTTTCCTCACAACTTTTGTTAGTATACTATGGTTTCTTTGGAATGTCAACCGGTTTTTTCGAGATTTTTGAGAAGATTTTCGAGAAGATTTACAAATGATTTTTAAATATGGTTCACGTGTTGCGCGAATGACGCCAACGTACGCAAATACATTTACGGACATACTAAAAACTACCGCCGGATATCATTACCTCTGCCCGATTTTGCTTCCTTCCTGACAGAATTTTCCATATCCGGCGGCATTTTTTATTTCGAATGCTTATGCAGGCTTTCTTCTATTTAAAAAGAAAACCGCATCCGAGTCACCGTTTCTGGAAACTCGAACATTCCGTCTGCATAGAAACCGTCGCATTGCCTCCGGTGATTCCGATGTGTTCCGCGCTGCACCGGCGGTCTGTATTATAAACACAGTTCGTTGCCTCGCACTCTACTTCGAGACGGCTCTCCGGTGTTTTAAAAAGGTTGCGGAATGTGCCGCCTTTCTTCTCGTCGAAGCTGCCGCAGCAGGTATCGCATTTATCCTGCGCTGTCTTTCCTTCTACCAGAATGGTATTTTTACAGCAGCAGTTTTCTGCATTGTGCATACATCCGGTTACACTACAATCCAGTTTTGTCATGATTTTTCCTCCTGTTTTCTGACATGCATCACCGAAAGTCTCCTCCGGCATCCAGCCGTCAAACTTTTCAGCGATACACTTTTCAATGTGTCATGGTTTTCGTTGCTGTTCACACATGTATGACCAGTAACGGGATTTTGCCGATACTTCGCATTTCAAATCGACAAAATCCGCAACCAGAACTGTATCGTACGGAATTTTCAGTTCAGAAAATTCCTGCCTGTGAACAGTTACTGGTTTTTAGATTCAGGAGTAGTATCTGCTTCTTTTTTGGATTTATTCGTGCAAACTAAAACAAACGCATCCATGATTTTATCTCACAGATGCGTCTGCCTGATTTTTTAATTTTTCAAAATCATTTAGCTTCGTCTGCTTTCACAGTCTCACGCAGGTTTTTCTCTTCGATCTCCTTCTGGATAGACTCGATGAAGCTCTCTACACTGCTTGCGCCCTCGTCACCCGCAAAACGGCTGCGGACGGAAACGGTCTTCTCTTCTTCCTCTTTCTGTCCAACAACCAGCATGTACGGGATCTTCTGGGTCTGTGCCTCGCGGATCTTGTAGCCGATCTTCTCGGAACGTGTATCCATCTCTGCACGGATGCCAGCCTCGGTCAGCTTGTCCAGAACTTCCTTGCTGTAATCTGCGTATTTGTCAGAGATCGGAAGAATCTTTACCTGTACCGGTGCCAGCCAGGTTGGGAATGCACCCGCGAAGTGCTCGATCAAGATACCGATGAAACGCTCGATGGAACCAAATACAACACGGTGAATCATGATCGGACGATGTTTCTCGCCGTCTGCTCCGGTGTACTCTAATTCAAATCGCTGTGGAAGCTGGAAGTCAAGCTGGATGGTACCACACTGCCAGGTTCTTCCGATAGAATCTTCCAGATGGAAGTCGATCTTCGGTCCATAGAATGCGCCATCGCCCTCGTTTACCACATACGGCAGTCCCAGCTCTTCCAGAGCGGAACGCAAGCCTTCGGTTGCCATCTCCCAATCTTCATCACTTCCCATGCTGTCTTCCGGTCGGGTGGACAGCTCTACGTGATATTTGAACCCAAACAGGGAATATACCTGGTTGATCAGGTGTACAACGCCCTTGATCTCGTCCTTGATCTGCTCCGGTGTCATGAAGATATGTGCATCATCCTGTGTGAAACAGCGTACACGCATCAGACCATGAAGCTGACCAGATTTCTCATGACGATGAACGATACCAAGCTCACCCATACGCAGCGGCAGATCACGGTAGGAACGTGGCTCAGAAGCGTATACCAAAACGCCGCCCGGACAGTTCATTGGTTTAATTGCGTAATCCTCTTCATCGATCACAGTTGTATACATGTTGTTTTTGTAATGATCCCAGTGTCCGGAAGTCTCCCAGAGCTTGCGATTCAGGATGATCGGAGTGGAAATCTCTACATAACCAGCTTTTTTATGGATTTCTCTCCAGTAATCAAGCAGGGTATTTTTCAGTACCATGCCCTTCGGCAGGAAGAACGGGAAGCCCGGACCTGCATCGTGCATCATGAACAGGCCAAGTTCTTTGCCCAGTTTACGATGGTCACGTTTCTTTGCCTCTTCCATCATTGTGATGTATGCTTCCATATCCTCTTTGGTTGCAAATGCGGTCGCATAGATACGGGTCAGCATTTTGTTCTTCTCGCTGCCTCTCCAGTATGCGCCTGCCAGATTCATCAGCTTAAATGCCTTACCAACACCCTTGGTGTTCATCATGTGAGGTCCTGCACATAAGTCAGTAAAATCACCCTGACGGTAGAAGCTAATCTCTGCATCCTCCGGCAGATCCTCGATTAATTCTACCTTGTACGGCTCCTCTTTCTCCTTCATGAACTCGATCGCTTCATTTCTCGGCAGAGTAAAGCGCTCCAGTGGAAGTGCTTCTTTGATGATTTTCTTCATCTCTGCCTCGATCTTCGGCAAATCCTCTGCTGTCAAAGGGGTAGCCGGATCGACATCATAGTAGAAACCGTCTGCAATGGACGGTCCAATCGCAAGTTTTGTCTCCGGGTAAAGGCGTTTTACAGCCTGTGCCATTACATGGCTGGCGGTATGGCGCAGAGCTGCCAGACCTTTCTCATCCTTTGCAGTCAGGATATTTAACTGACAGTCATGGTCGATCACGGTACGGAGATCTTCTTCCTTACCGTCAACCTCACCCAGACATGCCACTCTCGCCAGGCCTTCGCTGATGTCTTTTGCAATGTCGATGATGGACATCGGGCTCGCATATTCTTTGACAGAGCCATCTTTTAATGTGATCTTCATCTTTTTTCTCCTTTTCGTTCTGAAATAATAAAAGCTTCCTGACCAGAAGAACCACGAAAGAATGTGTCTTGGCACATTCTCGCGCCGAGCACGATCGCCTGCGACATGTTGCTTCTTCGCGCGAGTGCGCATCCCGCGGAGCGTTTTTTGTTTCATAGGACGCAATTTCCTATGAAACAAAAAGTCCCTTAGCCAGATGTTTCTGACTAAGGGACGATTAATCGCGGTTCCACCCTTATTGAATCGATCTTTCGGATCGATTCCACTTCATTCTGATGATAACGGAATCACCGTTCCCGATTAAGGGACATTCAAAGCTGGTATTCAGATTTGCTTTCCTGTCCGACGCTTCCACCCACAGCCACCTGCCTCTGTTATTTCAGGCTTTTCCTGCGACGCCGTTCTCTGTCCAGTTCCACAATCCTACTGGTCTTCTCAACACTTTCTTTCTATATAGATAAACCCGTTTCTGGTTCATCATTACAGTCTCGATTATATCAGCTGTTTCTATTTTGTCAAGATATTTTTCTCTTGAGTTTTCACTGCATTGACAGACCGCCTCTTTCATGGTATGATAATAAGGCTATAAATATAAGGGCCAGTACCGGTTTCGACAGGGATCATGAAGCTGGTGAAGCTATCCGCATGCGATGCGTTAAATGGCAAACTTAAAATTAAACGCTAACAACAAATTAGCATACGCTGCCTAATTTGGCAGTTGTCAGCCTTAGAGCACTCACACTTTAAGAATCTGGCATCGAATATGTGAGAAACGATGACAGGCGGGTTCCGGACTGTCAGGCGTATCAGGAACTACTGAAGTTCTGAGGATGTTCGTTTCCGCAGGATAGAGGGAATGTCAAAGAACGGACTATGATAGTAGAAGAACAGGGAATTGGTTTTTGGACACGGGTTCAACTCCCGTCTGGTCCACTAAAAAGAACCGCCGCCCAGCAAATCATTTGCTGATGCGGCAGTTCTTTTTCTTATCTATTTTTATTCTGCATCTTTTACCGATTCTGGAATATCTCAATAATCGCCTTCACGATCGCCACCAGCACATTCCACATCCGTTTTAACGGACCTTCTTCACTGCTGCCGTCTGCCTCCTGATCGGAGATATCGGTTGATTCATCATCATCGCTGATCTCATCGGTCCGCAGGACGATCTGCACGCTGTTCGGGGACGGATTTTTCGAGGAGGTAAAGGAAATCTTCTCCGCCTCCGGATCTATGTTCAGGAAGTTGTTCTCATCCTCAAACTTATCGATCTGCTCATCGAGCGTACTCTTCATGTCTTCCCCCGCTTCCCGAACCGCCGCAAGCTGATCGATCAGGGTCAGGTTCTTATCAAGAATCTTCTCCATGCCCTGCAGCGTTGCCTTGGTTCCGGCATCCAGCGAATCACCTGCCGAAATCAGCGTGTCATTCAAAAGACTGAGCATATCATGTGTGGTATAAAGTGCCCTGGTCAGCCGGTTCATCAGTTCTTCAGAATCAGACAGGGAATCCAGCATCGTCGGCACATATTTATCCGTTGTGTCAATCAGGACCCGCATATCATCCAGCAAATTAATCAGTTCATCGGTCGAACTTCTGAGCGCCGATAAAGTCGAACCCGTCTTGCCAGTAATATCTCCCGCCGTCTTGAACGCACCATTCACTTTATTCACAATCGTTTTCGCAGTTTTCTGCGCCTGCTCCACTTTCTGGAAAATGCCCTTCGTCTCTTCCACCAGACTTGCAGCATCCGCAGAATAAGTAGTCGCTGACAGAGACTCCAGCGCCTCCTCTACATCATCTTCTGCATTGCCAATCTCATCTTCCCAGCTCGCATCATTGACACCGCCGCTTCCCGGCTCGCCGGACGGTCCGGCTGTCAGGGCTCCCGCAGAAACCTCGGTTCCAAATGCATTCACCTCTGCATCCTGACCCGAGGAGTTGTCTTCCGAAGCGGAACCCGAATTCTTAGCAGAATCCGTCTCTGCCTTGTCTGCCGTCGAAGCAGGATTCTTCTCTTCCGTCTTTGTCGCTGATTCAGCCGCTTTTTCCGCCTGGTTACCAGCTGCACCAGACGCTATGCCTGCGCCCGCTGCTTCCTGTTCAGCCGAATCTTTACTTTCTGTTCCTGCTGAGCCAGAGGCCGAAGTGCCTGCTGCCATTTCCGCGTCATCCGTGGTATTTGCAGAACCCGTAGTTTTTGCATGATCGGCGGCACCTGCAGAATCCGTGATATCTGCGCTGCCTGCCGCCCCCGCTGTCTGACCATTTCCGTTTCCAGATGCCGCCTCCGACGATACAGATGTCTCTTCCTTCTCCGCACTCTTCATCTTGCGGATCCGTTTCAGCTTCATGCCGTCTAACGTGGCTAAACTCTGATTCAGGCTTCCAATCCCCTGTTCTGTCACCGCCAGGGAGGTATTTCCCTGTCCCAGAAGTTTATCGAGTTCTTCCAAAATTTTCTGGACTTCCGCCGTCCGCTGGACAATATCTTTCTCGATCGCATCCTGCGTCTGCTGGCTGACAAGACCCTTATTTAATTCATCCGAAGCCGACCGGAGCGATTTGCTCAGACTTCCCAGACGGTCATACAGGCGATCTAGTTCATCCTGCATATCTTCCATCGTATTGGAAAGCGCCTGTGTGTTGCTGTTAATATCCGTCACCGCATCGCGCGCCGTCTGTAAATACGGAATCATGACCGTCGTCTGATCCGTGACCGCCTGCAGATCGGCAAGCGCCTGTGTCGAGAGCGCCTCGATCTGTTTCCGGTTAGCACTGACGGTTCCACGCGCCTGATCGAGATTTGCCAGACCGCCCTTCACGCCGGAAACATCCGACTTCATGGATTCCATCGTCTTTAACAGCGCATTCATGCTGTCATACATCTTGTTTCCATCCTCGCGCCAGGTATCTTTCGCCTCTTTCAGATCCTTGATGCGGTTCAGCTCATCCAGGGTCCCCGGAACCATCATCATAATGACTCCGATATTCTCATAATTATCCGTGCCGACCCGGACTGTAAAATCGCCGTCCTCGCCCGGAAGTGCCGCAAACATTGCCGCCTGATAGCTTCCAACCGACTGCACCTGCGCACCCGGCGCATCGACACTATAGCATTTCTCCATATCCACCGGCACAAGCACGGTCAACACCATATTATTTTTATAATATGCCTTCGCCTTCTCATTCGGGGTCGCCTTTACATTGACCTCAACCAGACCAGACGCCCCCGCCAGTTTGGATGCATCCGCTTCCACTCCATTAAGTTTATAGGAAACGTCAAACGTCCACGGCAGATCGACGCTGTTTTTCGGCATCGTACACTGATAATAAAAACGCGAATTCTTCTCCGGCAGTTTCCATGTGACGGTTCCATCGCCAATTTCCGGCGCCGTGTCGTCCGTCATGTTGACCACCTTGTCATAGGTACCATAATCGGTATATTCGGTCAGTCCATTCGTGGTACAGCCTTTGACCACATTGATCTGCGTTGCCGTTCCATAATAGTCCAGATTGACATACATCGTTTCATCTACCTGAACTCTTGGTGCAGCCGCCCGGACAGGAACTGCCGCACTCGTTACCAGCGTAACCGCTGCCAGCGTCGCCGCCGCTCCTCTTCTAATGATCTTCTTCATGGCTTCCAGCCTCCCTTTTTTCTGTCATCTTCCGTTTCCGGTCTTTTCTTCGTTCTCTCACTTTTCCGAGTAGCCGGAGCTTTCTTCTGTGTTTCTCCCGCGCCTCCACATCGGAATCTGTTTTCTCTTGAGGACCGCCCGTCTCTGTCATTTCTGTATCTTTCAGCGCTTTCGTTTCAGCTTCGAATTGTTTTCTTTTCGACGTAACTGAATCCACCAGCGGCTTTTTCCCTTTCCACACGGCACCAGCCACGCGTCTTGCCGCCCGTTTCATACGGGCATGGCGGCGTTCGCGCCGTTTTTTGAAAAACAGATGAATCCTCTCAAATTCGTTCTGCATCAGGATATGATCAAACAATACCAGAAATGCCGGCATCAGGGAGCAGACAAAAAGCATACTAATCAGAGCCCCCCGTCCAATCAAATGTCCCAGATCGCCGATCGCCGCGACACTCGATACCTTGTATACAATATATCCGGCACAGGTCAGGATCGAACCGGATGTCAGAATCGCCGGAATACTAAGATTCAGCGTCCCGATCGCCGCTTCCTTCTTATCCATCGTCTTGCGGCATTCCAGATAATTGTTCGTCGTCAGAATCGCATAATCGACGGTCGCGCCCAGCTGGATACAGCTTACGATAATGTAACCAATGAAAATCATCGTGTCTCCGACGATGTACGGTACCGCCATATTGACGAAAATCGCGACCTCAATCGGAATCATGATAAGGAGCGGAATAATCAGTGATTTAAAACTCCACATGACAACCACAAATACGCCGATCAGCGACATCACATTGACACGGCTGTAATCCTTCGTGATCGTCGTCTGAATGTCCTGTGTGGACGGTGTTGTGCCGACCAGATACGAATTTTCCGGATAATATTTCTTCATGATCGCCTGGATCTCATCCGAGCACTGGTACGCCAGCTTGCTCTCGCCCTTACTCTTAACGTAAATAAGGATTCTCGCATAATCTTTTTTATGTAACTGGCTTGTGATGCTGTACGGAAGGAAATCTTCCGGTACGCCTTCCGGGAGCTGCCCGGACAAGGACGTTACACTCTTCATGTACGGCAGGTCTTCCAGCTCATCCGTGAACTGTTTTTCCTTGATAGAAGAAGTATCCGGCACGATCGCCATCATCATATTGCTTCGTCCGAATTTTGCTGTGATCAGCTCATCATCCTCATATACCGTCGTTCCCTCGCTGGCGCCGACCGCATCATTTCCGTAGAGAAAATCGTTCATGCTCTGCGCCGTGTACGCCGGGATCACCAGCACCGCAATCAGAATCAGCACGATGCGGCGGCAATTATAAATGCCGTGGCTGAGCTTATCAAACGACGGCAGGAACGAACGGTGCGAAGTTTTCTCAATCATCGGTGTCATACGCAGAATCATCGCCGGCATGAAAAACACAACTGTCAGAAGACTCAGGACAATACCTTTTGCCAGCACGAGTCCCATATCAAATCCGATATTAAACTTCATAAAACACAGAACGATAAATCCGACGATCGTCGTCAGGCTGCTGGCGAAAATGGAGTTTAATGCCTCATTGATCGCGTTGCTTAACGCGGTCATCTGATCCAGTCCCTTTGCCTTTTCCCTCGCAAACGCGTGGCTTAAGAAAATCGAATAATCCATCGAGCAGGCGAGCTGCAGGACCGCCGACACACTGTTCGTCAAAAAGGATATCCGCCCGATAAACAGGTTCGTTCCTTTGTTCAGGACGATCGCCACGCCCATGACCGTCAGATACAGCACCGGTTCAAACCAGGAGTTCGTCGTCACGGTCAGAATCAGGAAAATAACCACGACCGCCAGCGTCATAATCAGCTTCATCTCGCTCGAAACATTTTCCTGCAGCGATTTATTCTGAACCGCCATGCCGACGTAATGTCCCTTGTCTCCGAGAATGTCCTTGATCTCATCGATCGTCTGGGACGTCCTCTTATCCGTGTCGCCGTTTACAAAAACAATATCCATAACCGCCGTATTATCCTTGTAATACTCATCAACACTATTAAAGTTGATAAATGCGTCCGCCGCGTATACGCTGGTCGATGTATCGAGCCACATGACCTGATCGACTCCGTCCAACGCCTCTATTTTATCCTTGTAGGCTTTCGCCTCATAAAGCGAAACATCGTCAATCATGATACGCCCCGTGCCGGGGTAGCCGAATTTCTCTTCCATCAGGTCCAATCCCTGTTTGGACTGGACGGTCGACGGCAGGTATTCCGTCAGATCATAGTTGATCTCGACAAACGGCGCCATGAGCGCTGATATCAGCACCAGAACCAGAAAGACAATCTCGATCGCCCTGCTCCGCTCAATGATGAATTTCGGCAGGGAGAAGGCTTCTTTTTCCGTCTGTTTTTCTTCTTTGCGTTTATGTAAAAATTTCAGTTTCATGCCTGCTTGCTCCTGTCATACAATGATTGCGATCCTTACCGCATCAAAATAATCATATAATAATGCTTATCGCCGACCTGCTGATGTGCAACACCCATTTCCTTATAATAAATCACCCGGTCCACGCGCTTTTTCTCGTCGCTGTCGTGATTACGCAGAAGCTTTTCTTCTGCCTGCGTCACATCGTCACAGTTGATGAGGTAAATCTCCGTATGACGTCTCGCAGTGCTTTCCCCGATGGATTTGAGGTAATCATCAAGTGTGCCTTCATCCGGGATCCGGCTGCTTCCATAGCCCTTACTGCGTGCCATCGCCAGGCGGTGTTCGGCGATCTGCTGTAATTTTCCATTTAAAATAAAGCTGGCATCTTTATCGTAATCTTTTTTGTCATCGTCATAGTAATCTTCTTCCTCATCCCCGTCAAACGCGTCCGCCTTCAGCTCATTTAAGCTGTCCGCCATCGCCTGGGTATCTGCATCCAGAAATGCCAGCGTGTACGCGCCGCCGCCCGTGTTTTTCTTCTTTTTGGCGTTCGCCAGGCTGCCGTCCGCGTTGATCGTATACTGCGTCTCATCCTTTGTGAAGGTCGTTCCCTCCATCGCGCCGCTGTCTTTCAGGAAATAGTATTTTCCGTCGATATTCTGCCAGCCGGTCGCCATCGCGCCGTCCCCTTGCAGATAATACCAGGTTCCATTTTCCTGCTCCCAGCCCGTTTTCATCAAACCGTCTGCTCCGAGCAGGTACCATTTTCCGCCCATCTGCTGCCAGCCCGTCAGGTAAGAACCATCCATTCCCACCAGATAATAACCATTCTCCACCGGCTGCCAGACACCCGCATCATCCGCAAGCACTGTCTGGGCGGCAGACGCTGAGAAAAGGAGACTTACTCCTGCGATTCCTGCCAGCCGTACTATCTTATGTCCCAGAACCGCTTTCAGCGCCCTTTTTAACCCCGGCGCCGTCCGCTTTTCTTCCTTCTTCATCCACAAATTTCTGTCCTTCATACGCTGTCCTCACTCTTCTTTATGCTTATTGATCGGATCCATCTGTTTCCAGTTCCACCCCCCGTGCCGTTAAAAGTGCCCGAAGCATCGCCGCCAGCTCCTTTTCCGATATCCGGCTGCTGTTAATCAGCATATCATAACTTGCTTTATCCGCCCATGTCTTTTTTGCATAAAAATTATAATAATTTTTCCGTATTTTATCCGCTTGTTTGATCAGGTATTCAGCTTCTTTTTCATCTGTCTCGTAACGCCGCATAATCTCCTTCACGCGCGCCTCCATCGGGGCATATATAAATAGAGAAATAAGCCCTTCTGTCTCCTCCAGGATCTTGTCAGCGCAGCGTCCCACGATGATGCATGGACCTTTCTTCGCATACTCCCGGATCAACTGGGACTGCACGACAAACAAGGTATCATTCATCGGCTTTCCATAACCGGTAAACGGATTGCACTTGGCCGGAACCTTAAAAAGAAAACGGTTCGCCTTCATCTCGTCCGCCTCTTCCAGTTCCTCCATCTTAAATCCGCCGCACACCGCTGCTTCCTCTATCAGATGGCGGTCATAACAGGGAATTCCCAGTTCCTTTGCCAGAGACTTCCCCAGATTATGGCCGCCGCTTCCAAACTCTCTTCCGATTGTAATGACAAAATTTTTCATACCAGATTCCACCTTCGTATCTATTTCCTTTTGCTTTCGCATATGCTGCAGGTTCTCATAGCCGTTCCTTTCACGATTGTCAGCCACTCCTGCCGTCTGTGAAACGTTCCATACAAAAGACTTCTTCGCAGTGAACAGTTACATCTAAAATAGAGCATATACAACTCATGTCTGTTTAATTGACATTTGTTCATTTTTGAACTATAATGCATTATACTAAGTTGTTCGAATGAATACAATAATCATTTTTACGTCAGTTGTATTTTAATCAACATTTCATCACATTATGTTTGTTTTTTGTATCTGGTGTGCCCATTTTTACTTATTTTTAACACTCCCTTCATCCACAGCCTCCGATACACAGTCATACGGCGTTTCCCCGTCTGGAAACGTTCAGAAAGGAAGTCACTATGAAAGAAGAAATACTCGACCGGCGTGTACGAAAGACGAGACGCCAGTTAAAAGAATGCTTAACCCGCCTCCTCAAAGAAAAAAAAATTCAGGATATCACGGTGCGCGAACTCGCCGAGATGGCTGACATCAACCGCGGCACCTTTTATCTTCATTATAAAGATGTCTTTGACCTGATGGATCAGATCAAAAATGAACTGATCGAGGAGGTTGAGTCTGTCCTGACGCACCATCCCGTTCCCGAACTGGTAGCGCGCCCTTCCCTCGCACTCTCAGAACTATTTCCTCTTGTACAGGAAAATGCAGAGATTGTTTCTATCTTAATAGGAGAAAACGGTGATCTGAATTTTGTCAACCGCCTGAAACGCATTGTCAGCGATAAATGTTTAAAAGGCTGGCTGGATCTCAAATGTTCCAGCGATCCAGATACGCTCGCGGCATTTTCCGCCTTTATCGTTTCCGGCTGTGTCGGTACCGTTCAGTACTGGATCGAAAGCGGCATGAAAGAATCCACAGAACAGATGGCAATCTTGACAGAGGACTTTATCTTAAAAGGCATCCGGGTGCTGGAAAATCCGGCTTGACTTTCACGAAATTCCGTGCTTTAATAAAACTGCAATTTTTAAAAATTCAGAAAGGAGAACCACATGGACAGTTGTGACAGCAACGGGCGAAGTCGTCGCGATGGGCAAAATCAAACTATGAATTCCAACCATGCGTACCAGACTGTTGGTCTGCCGCAGGGTCTTTTTGAGTGTGAATCGGGCTGTCTGGCAGCACATTTCCGCCTGCTTTAACAGGCTGGTGATTCAGTGCTGACCGTTTCCCGGTACGATTGGTTTTCATATATATTTGTCCATCGCCCTGGCGCGGGTTTGAAACTGCCATCCGCGGCATTTCATCCTGTTCCCGACTGGCGGTGGATTTTTTTATCCCCGCACTGCTCGCCCTGTACGTCCCAAACGGCATTAAATAGAACGACAGAAAGCGAGGGAACCAAATATGAATCAGACTCCAGAAATGGACGAAAAGAAAACAAGCTCCCCGGAAACGGCTCCGATCGCCGCAACCGCAGAGCATAATGCTAATTTTGAAGAAAATATCCGCGCGATCATCCGCAGCGGAAAACCGGCAAGCGTGATCCGGGATGACCTCGACAATTACCATGCAAACGATATTGCCGAGGTTCTGGAAACACTGGACACTGCGACCCGGAAACGCCTCTACAATATTCTCTCTCTGGAAATGACGGCAGAGATTTTCACCTATCTCGATGAACCGGCGCCTTATCTGCATGAGCTGGGACTTGACCGGGCGGCAGCCGTTCTGGCAGAGATGGATGCCGATGAGGCGGTCGATATCCTCGAAAATTTAGATCCGGAGGAAAAAGAAGCCCTGATCGCGCGCATGGATCAGGAATCTAAGGATGATATCCACCTGATCTTTTCCTACGATGAGGAACAGATCGGTAGCCGGATGACGACCAACTACATCGTCATTCCCAATAACTGTACGATCAAGCAGGCAATGCGCCATCTGATCTCCCAGGCGGAGGACAACGACAACATCGACACCATCTACGTCGAAGACGAAAATGGGCGCTATTTCGGTGCGATCGAGCTGAAGGATTTAATCACTGCCCGTGAGTACATGAAGCTGGAGGACATTATCAGTACCTCCTATCCGTATGTGTACGCGGATGAAAAATCTTCGGACTGTATGGAAGAGCTGATCGATTACAGCGAGGATTCTATCCCTGTACTCGATCGGAACCATAAGATCATCGGTGCCATCACTTACGAGGACATCGCCGAGGCGATCGACGACGAGATGGGTGATGACTACGCAAAGCTGGCAGGTCTTACTTCGGAAGAGGATCTGCACGAACCACTGTTGCAGAGTTTGAAAAAACGTCTCCCGTGGCTGGTGCTGCTGCTCTTCCTCGGCATGGGGGTTTCCTCAGTAGTCGGCATTTTCGAGCCGATCGTTGACCGTATCGCACTTCTTATCTGCTTCCAGTCGATGATCCTCGACATGGCAGGCAATGTCGGCACCCAGTCGCTGGCTGTCACCATCCGTGTCCTGATGGATGAGGATATCTCCGCGATGCAGAAGCTGGGATTTGTATTCAAGGAAATGCGAATCGGATTTTTAAATGGACTGCTGCTCGGCTCGGCTTCGTTCGTCGTAATCGGCATTTTCATCCATATTATGAAGCAGAAGAGTCTTTTCTTCTCGTTTGCACTTTCCGGCTGTGTCGGCATCTCTCTTCTGACCGCAATGGTAATCTCCAGCCTGGTCGGCGTACTGGTGCCGATGCTGTTTCACAAGCTGAAGGTTGACCCGGCAGTTGCGTCTGGTCCGCTTATCACGACGGTGAATGATCTGGTAGCGGTTGTGACTTATTATGGACTGGCAGAAATTTTGCTGGTGGATGTGTTTCATTTAGTATAAAAACCGTTCAATATAGAGATTTGTCAGCGCACTTCTTTTTTAGCAATTTCTCCCTGCTTCTTATAAATGGAGTTTGCATCCACCCCGCCGCGCACGCTGGAAAGCGGATAGATATTGGTGCCGCGTCCGATGATGCTACCTGGATTTAGGATGGAGCCGCAGCCTACTTCTACGTTATCACCGAGCATGGCGCCGATTTTTTTGCGTCCGGTTTCTACCTTGCCGTCTTCGGCGTGGATTTCTACCAGAAGTTTATCGGATTTTACGTTGGAGGTGATGGAACCGGCGCCCATGTGGGATTTGTAGCCTAAGATGGAGTCTCCGACGTAGTTGTAGTGCGGTACCTGTACTTTGTCGAACAGGATGACGTTTTTAAGCTCAGTGGAGTTTCCGACTACCGCACTTTCTCCGATCAGGGCGCTGCCACGGACGAATGCACAGTGGCGCACCTCGGCGTCTTTGCCGACGATGACCGGTCCGTGCAGATAGGCGCTGTCGAATACCTTCGCTGTCTTATGAACCCAGATGTTTTCACCGCGTTTCTCATATTCTGCCGGATCCAGGCTGTTTCCCAGTTCGATGATAAAATCACTAAGACCTGCCAGTGCCTCCCACGGGTATGTAAACTGTTTCAGATAATCCGAAGCCAGCGTATGGGTTAAATCATATAATTCTGTGATTTTCATTTCTTCTTTTTTCATGATCATTGCCTTTCCTAAAATTCAATTGATTCTATTATTATAAATAAGCTATTTGGTTCCAGCTTTTGTCGCTCTTGCAGCTTTCATATTTCCCGCGCTCTTCGCACTTCTCGAACTCTTCTTCTCTTTCTCTGCATTCTGGTAGAACACAGCAACCGCATCAAACGCCGGCCGCAGCCCATACGCATTTCCCATATGAACCGCATTGTAAGTGCGTCCGATAACGAAGCGCTCTAATTTCTGCATATATTCATCCGGCGTGATGCTGCCCTCTGCCACATAGGTCAGACCTTTTTCCCAGCTTGCCGTCAATTCCGGGTTGAGAAGCTGCTTCATGGATGTGTGTACAACCTCGTAAATCAGCTCGCCCAGGTAGGTCGGCGTGATAACCTGCGTTTTTTCATTGAGCGCCATATATTTGATGTTGAACAACTTTTTCAGGATCTCCGCGCGGGTTGCACTCGTTCCGATGCCGCTGCCCTTGATCTGAGCGCGCAGCTCTTCGTCCTCGATAAGCTGACCGGCATTTTCCATCGCCAGAATCATCGAACCGGAGGAATAACGCTTCGGCGGAGACGTCTCGCCCTCTTTAATCTGCAAATCATCCAGTGACACTTTCATCCCCTTTTTGAGCTGTTCCAGCATCTGGATAAACTCTGGGTGGGACGCGTCAATTACCTTTGGCTGGCTGCTGTCCGTTCCATCTGCTTCTCCTGCCGGATTTTCCGCATCATTTCCATCTATACCTGTTTCAAGACGGTTCGTTCTGCCGACACCTTCCCCGGCAGTGTCCTTTTTCTTTTTCGGAATTTCTGCCACTTTGAGATATCCCACTTCTTTCAATACTTTGAAACCGGCAAAGAAATGTTCACCTTTTACCTCAATCTCAACCGCATATTTCTGGTAAATCGCCGCCGGATAAAAGATGCTTAAGAAACGGCGCACAATCACCTGGTAAATCTTACGGTTCAACTCTGGGAGACTTCGCAGCGCACCGAGTCCCTGTCCGGTCGGTATGATTGCGTAGTGATCGGTAATCTGCTTATCATTGACATAGCGCGTTTTTGCTATGTTTTTCCACAGCCCCGCCTGCATCGCCTCCGATGCAAATGCCGCCAGCGGCTCATAATGCGTCAGACCGCCGATATTTTTACTGATCTCCTTCGCCACCGCCGTTGAAAGCACACGCGCGTCCGTTCGCGGATAGGTAACCAGTTTTCGCTCATACAGCTCCTGCACCACTTTCAGGGTCTGATCCGGGCTGATTTTAAACATTTTAGAACAATCATTCTGGAGCTCCGCCAGGTTATAGAGAAGAGGTGGATTTTTGGTTTCCTTTTTCTTTTCCACTTTTAAAATGGTTCCCTGCGAAGTATTATATACGCTCATTAAACCCGCGTTCGCTTTTCCTGCGTCGCTGACCTCTGACTGCATGACTCCCGAATTTTCGCTTCCATTCTCGCGTTCCCACAGCCATGCAATCAGCGCCTCCGCGTCCTTTCGCTCCTTAAAACCATTTTCCTTATACAGACAAGGCGTTCCATAGTACCGGCTTCCTTCCACCGCCCGCCATTCGCCGTCAATCGAGATGCCTGCCGGTCCGAATGTACCAATCACGCGGTAAAATGGCGTTTTGACAAATTCCCGGATCTCCCTCTCCCGGCGGACTACCATACCGAGGACACAGGTCATGACGCGTCCGACTGAGATCACGGTCCGGTCAGAACTTCGCATATAGTTAGAAACAGATGGTCCATATTTCAACGTCAGTGCGCGGGAAAAGTTAATTCCCATCAGATAATCTTCTTTTGCCCGCAGATATGCCGAATCCGCCAGATGATCGTATTCGGACAGATCCTTCGCTTCGCGGATGCCGCGCAGAATCTCTTCCTCCGTCTGTGAATCGATCCAGACGCGCTTCTGTCTCTTGCCCTGCACGCCAGCCATCTGCGCGACGAGGCGGTAGATATATTCTCCCTCCCGTCCCGAGTCGGTACAGACGTAGATTGTATCTACATCCGCCCGGTTTAAGAGACCGCTCACGATTCCAAACTGTTTCTTCACGCTGTCGATAACCTGATATTTCCATTCTTTCGGGAGAAATGGAAGTGTCTCCAGACTCCAGCGCTTATATTTCATATCATATACTTCTGGATAGCTCATCGTGACCAGATGTCCAACACACCAGGTCACAACCGCATTTTCCGACTCAATATAGCCATCCACCGATCGTCCATTTACCTTGAGTGCATTTGCGAACTCACGCGCCACGCTCGGTTTCTCGGCTATAAATAACGATTTTGCCACGTTGTTCTGCTCCTATCTTACTAATTTCGTAACTGTTCAGTACCTTCACAGTCACGCGCAAAAATCCATTAAAAATTGCCTACGGCAATGGGATTTTTGCCTGCTGGCCCATGTTTTCGTACGGTCAGCGCAGTAAATGCGCAGACCTGCTGAACAGTTACCTAATTTCCTCTAATTACTTTTCCGCTTCGGCGTCCACTCCGCCAGAATCGCCGCCGCAAACATCAGCGCACAGCCAATTAGCATCCGCACCGTCAGCTTCTCATGCAGCAGCCAGACAGAGAACAGGAGTCCAAACACCGATTCAAACGACAGTAGAATCGAGGATGTGCTGGCGCTCAGATATTTCTGCCCCACTGTCTGAAGCAGAAAACAGAGCATACTGGATGCGAGTCCCAGATACAGCATCGAAACTGCTACTCCCGGCAGTGTAAATACTTCCGGATGGAACGCTCCTTCCGTGAGAAGCCCCAGCACCCACGAACACGCCGCCGCTGTTCCCATCTGCATGACCGTCAGGCGGATCGGAGTGCAGTATGCCGTGAAGCGATCCAGAAAAATCATATGAACCGCAAAGCAGATGCCGCACACCAGCGTCAGGAAATCACCAAAATTGACCGACAGATCGCCTTTCAGCGATAAAAGCGCCAATCCCACAACAGCAAATCCCGCTGCGATCAGGTTATTTGCTTTCGGGCGCACATGATTAACCGCCCATGCCAGAAATGGTACGATCACCACATACAACGTCGTAATAAACGCATTTTTACTCGCGGTCGTGTATTTCAGCCCATACGTCTGAAAATAATAACTGATAAATAGAAACAATCCCGCCAGTGCGCCGCATTTAAACTCCTGCATCGACATTCCCCGGATCTGTTTCCAGAAAAGAGCCGCCATCCCAAGCGCCGCGATCGTAAACCGGTACGCCAAAAGGTATGTAGGTGTGATCGCGTCCATCGAATTTTTCATCACAACGAACGCGCTGCCCCAGATAATTGTTACAAATAAAAGGCTGGCAGATGCCAGCACTTTTACTCCCTTGTTGTTTGTCTCACTCATGTCAATCTCTATCCTATGTCAAAATGATCACAAATCAAATACAAATTTAAACCGTCATAAATTTATAACTGGTCGTTGTATCGTATTTCTCGCCCTTTTTCACGATCGGGGATGCAAATCCCGGCATGTTGACTGCGTTCGGGTAATACTGAGTCTCAAAGCAGTATCCCTGGCGTCTCGCATACTTCACGCCGCCCTTACCCGGAACCTGTCCGTCCAGGAAATTGCCCGTGTAGAACTGAACTCCCGGCAGATCAGTGTATACCTCCATCTTGCGCCCGCTCTCCTCATCGATCGCAGCCGCCGCCAGACTGGACACACCCGCCTCATGGTTGAGAATCCAGTTATGATCGTAGCCGCCGCCCAGTTTTAACTGATCATAATCCGCTTCAATATCGCATCCGATCGGCTTGAAATCCGAGAAATCCATCGGAGTTCCCATCACCTTGCGGATCTCACCGGTCGGGATCAGCACCTTGTCTACCGCCGTGATCGCATCACTGTCAATGTAAACCATCTGTGAAAGCGCCGGACCACTCTCATGACCTGCCAGATTGAAATACGCGTGGTTTGTCATATTAAAAATAGTATCCTGATCGCAGATCCCCTCGTAATGAATCTTTACTTCATTTTCATCTGTCAGCGTGTAGGTCACACGGATCGAGGCATTTCCCGGATATCCCTGATCGCCGTCCGGGCTTTCCAGTGTAAAAGAAACCTGATTAATGCCCGTCTCATATTCCGCCGCCCAGATACGGTTCCGGTAGAAATCCATACCGCTGTGCAGGTTGTTCGGACCATCATTCGCCGTCAATTCGTATTTTTTATCATTTAACGTAAACGCCGCGCCGCCAATCCGGTTTGCATTTCGTCCAACAGCCTCGCCCAGATGTCCATCGCTTATCAGGCAGTCTGCTACTGTTTCATGTCCCAGCAGGACATCCGCCATCTCTCCATTCCGATCCGGCACCAGCATCGTGGACCAGATTGCACCCAGATCTAAAAAGGATGCAGAAACGCCATTCTGATTCGTCAATGTATAACGACTGACCTCTCTGCCATCTTCCATTGTTCCAAAGATTGTCTTCTCAACCATGCCAAATCCCCCTTAATTTTTAGAATCCGAAAAATATTTCTCGCATTTTTTATGCTTACTTTTGTCAGAATAAATCTGTCTAACTTATAAATAGCTGATTTATAATGCGCAGACCTACTGGACAGTTACAAGTATACAATACTTTTCCCCTCATGCACACCCATTTTTCCAAATCTAATTATAAAAATTTCAAGGTTCGTCACTGTTCACACATGTTTCCTATGACACAAATAAAAACTGCCTTCCAGAGCAGAGTCAGCCATCGTTTTTCAAACAGCTTCTCCTCCACTGGGCGGCAGTTCTTACTTTTATCAGTTTTAATTTTCTATTTCACGGATTCTCTGAACAGATTTCTTTATTTCGCCTGGATATATCCCTGTGCGGTCAGAAGCTCTGCACACAGTACCGCACCGCCGGCTGCGCCGCGCAGTGTGTTGTGGGAGAGACCTACAAACTTCCAATCGTAAACTTTGTCTTCTCTCAGACGGCCAACAGATACGCCCATGCCCTTCTCATAGTTGACATCCAGCTGTACCTGCGGACGATTATCCTCTTCCAGATACTGAATGAACTGCTTCGGTGCGCTCGGAAGCTCCAGTTCCTGCGGAAGTCCTTTGAAATTAACCAGCTTCTCGATCAGCTGCTCTTTGGTTGGTTTCTTTCTGAACTTTACAAATACGGCTGCTGTATGTCCGTCCAGAACCGGTACACGGATGCACTGGCAGGTAATCACTGGCTCGGATGCCTTCACGATCTCGCCGTCCTTGATCTCTCCCCAGAGACGAAGCGGCTCCTGCTCACTCTTCTCCTCCTCACCGCCGATGTACGGGATGATGTTGCCTTCCATCTCCGGCCAGTCTTTGAACGTCTTGCCAGCTCCGGAGATTGCCTGATACGTCGTAGCTACTACCTCATATGGCTCAAATTCCTTCCATGCAGTCAGAACCGGTGCATAGCTCTGGATGGAGCAGTTCGGTTTTACCGCTACGAAGCCTCTCTTGGTTCCCAGACGTTTTTTCTGGAACTCAATCACCTTAAAGTGCTCCGGATTGATCTCCGGCACTACCATCGGAACATCCGGTGTCCAGCGGTGTGCGCTGTTGTTGGAAACAACCGGTGTTTCTGTCTTTGCATACGCATCTTCAATCGCACGGATCTCTTCTTTTGTCATATCTACGGCGCTGAACACAAAATCAACTTCGGATGCTACCTTCTCGATCTCGTTTACGTTCATAACGGCCATCTTCTTCACACACTCCGGCATCGGGGTCTGCATTTTCCAGCGTCCGCCGACTGCCTCCTCATATGTTTTTCCTGCAGAACGCGGGCTTGCTGCCAGCGCAGTAATCTCATACCACGGATGATTTGCCAGAAGCGTGATGAAACGCTGACCTACCATACCAGTTGCTCCCAGAATGCCTACACGTAATTTCTTTTCCATGTTCATCGTTTTTCTCCTCTTCTGACAGCGGCTTTTTCAGCTTCTCATGGCAGGATGGAGTTTGGATAGGAAGCTCCTGCTCTGCAACACGTTTTCACTCTGCCGCTGTAATTCTTGTCTATCCTATAACAAAACAAACAAAAAATCAACATTTTTCCGCAAGAAAAATACATTTGTACGTCACTCGCGGACATTTGATAAATTTATAACGTCTGTCACGGATTTAACGATGTTTTAACTCAAAATAGGTTCTTCTAAGCTAAGTATTCCGCTGCAGCCTTCTCAATCCCATCCGGGTACTGCGTCCGGTAGCTCTCAAAATCAAGCCCCCTTGCCGCAATCTCTTTTCCAAGTTTGACTAAGAACGACGGAATCTCGCTCTCAAACATCGTGCCAAACTCACGTCCCATCGTCTCTTTTCCCTGTACCTCATTTCCGCCCAGATAAAATACAAATGCCGGCTGTGCCTTGCCATCTGCCATCCGCACGCCTCCGCGGAATCCCATCGGTCCAGTCTGGTGGGTACCGCAGGAAGACGGACATCCGGAAATATGAATCTGCGGAAGTGCGCCGTCCGGGATCTGTGCCTCCCCGACCGCCTTTACACACGCCTGTAACAGAGCCTGCGAATCGCGTGCACCAACCTGACAGATCGACGCACCGATACAGCTTACCGATGTCTCAAACTTTGTCTGAGCCGTCTCCTTCGTCGCCTCCAGAATCTTCTCTGCTTCTGCTCCGGTCAAATTGATGATATAAGCAGTTTCATCCGGTGCCAAGCGAAGCTCTGTGCCGTCAATCGACTGCATCAGTTCTCCCAGGGATGCCAGCGTCTCCGGGCGCGGCTGTCCGCCAATCGGATGCCAGATAACCGTATAAAGTCCCGGCTGTTTCTGCTCCAGCACACGTTCTCCCGACGCGCTGCTTCCATCGCCTGTTTTGCCCTGCTTTTCTTTCATTCCTGCCGCTGCCATCACTTCCTCACGTGAAAGATCCAGCTGTTCCCCGGATGCCAGTACCTCCTGAAGCTTTTCCTGATACGCCTTCCGGTAATTTTCCGCTCCGCCGAGTGCTTCCTGCATATACCGGGTACGCGCTTTTCCGCGGTTTTCGTAATTGCCATATGCCCGGAATGTCAGCCACATCGCCTTAATGTAATAAAGAATCTTCTCCGGCGCAACGCCCTCGGCAACTTTAACGCCAAACTGCGGATTATTTCCCAGACCGCCTGCACTGTATACCTCAAACGTTCCGTCCGGGCAAGCCACAAATCCCAGATCTCGGTAGGTCGCGTGCGTCACATTCGCCGGTGAATTAGAGAAACAAACCTTGAGCTTGCGCGGCATCTTTTCCGCATTGATGAAGGTCATCAGGTATTCGCCCGCCGCCTTCGCCCACGGCATAACGTCGAAATATTCGCCCTCTTCCACACCGGAAAGCGGAGAACACATCACATTTCGCGGGAAATCTCCGCCGCCGCCCATCGTCACTATCCCGGCATCGAGTGCCTGCTCCATCAATTCACAGACTGATTTCTCATCCAGATTGTGAAACTGCACGCTCTCACAAGTCGTAAAATGTACCATATTTACCTGATATGCGCGGATTGCCTTTGCGATAAATGCAAGCTTCTCCTTCGACACACATCCTGCCGTCATACGCAGACGCAGCATGCTCGCCGCGCCGCCTTTCTGTGCATAACTGCCGTAACGTCCTGAAAAGCCCTTATATGAGCCCTTATCCATCTTTCCTGCATAAAAATCCCTCGTTTTTTCACAAAACTCCGGAAGATCTGTTTTCCACTCCTTTGGAGCAATTCCTATCATTTTTCTCTCCTGTTTTCTCTTCAAATTGTAACTGTTCAGCACCTTCACAGTCACGCGCAAAAATCCATTAAAAATTGCCTACGGCAATGGGATTTTTGCCTGCTGGTCCTTGTTTTCGTACGGTCAGCGCAGTAAATGCGCAGACCTACTGAACAGTTACTTCAAATTCTACTTTTACCAGCTTATCTTACACCAGATCCAGCGCCACTTCCATCATATTGGTAAACGTCTTCTCCCGTTCTTCTGCCGTCGTCGCCTCTCCGGTCACTGCCGAATCCGATACGGTCAGGATACAGATCGCATTTGCGCCCGCATAGGCAGCGTTGCTGTAAAGTGCCGCCGACTCCATCTCCACCGCCAGCACGCCCATCTGCGCCCAGCTAGTTCCGTCCGGCTCAAGCGGCGGGTTGTAGAACATATCGGAACACAAAATATTACCGACATGATATTTTAAATTTCTCTTTTTCGCGGACTCAACTGCCTTTTCCAGCAGCTCATAGCTGCACACGCAGGAATAATCCCCCGGCAGGCGGAACTGTTTTACATAGTTGGATGTCGTACAGGAGCCCATCGCGAAAATAAGCTCGCGCACCTTTACCTCCGGACGCAGCGCACCGGCAGTTCCGATCCGGATCAGATTCCTGCATCCATAAAAATGAATCAGCTCATAGGAATAAATTCCCATCGACGGACAGCCCATGCCGGTTCCCATGACAGACACGCGTTTGCCCTGATAATAGCCGGTATAACCGTACATATTTCTCGTTGTATTGAACTGTTTTGCATCCGTCAGAAAATGTTCTGCGATATACTTTGCCCGCAGCGGATCGCCCGGAAGCAAAATCGTCTCCGCAATCTCGCCCTGCTTTGCCCCGATATGAGGGGTCGGTGTGTTCTGAAGTTCAGCCATATGAAATACCTCCTTTTTTCGTAAATGTACTCTCGGAATCTTTCTGTTTGATTCTAGCTTCTCGCCCGGCTTCCCTTGCCATCGCGGTGCCCTATTTTCAAACGGCTCAAATGAACCGTTTTTTCTTTATACATAACGATCGGATCATCCTCAGTGCCGTCCAGCAGATGGATTGTCTCCAGCGACTCGGTACGCCCCAGCTTGATGCCGCGCACACCTTTCGCATTCTTCTTCATCTCCGATATCTCCTCGATCGGGAATCGCAGGAAGATACCGCTGGTCGTCTGGATGACCGCCTCTTTCATGCCGTCCGCCGGCTGTACCGAGAGAAGCATATCATTCTCCTGCAGCTTGGTCGCCGCCACTGTTCGGTTATTTGTCTCAAATTCCCCGCCGGGCACGATCTTAATCATCGCATCCTTCGTTGCAAATAATAGCTTCTGTCCCTTTAACTGCGCCGCATTCACCACACAGACCGGACGTTCTTTGGTGGCATCAAATTTACTCAGGTTATCGATCGGCACCCCCTTATCGCGCAGCTTTCCAAAGGGAATCTCAGTCACCTTCACCTGATGGAATGCACCCAGATCTGTAAACAATCCTATCTTATCCGTCGTATGGCACGGCAGTACATACACATTCTCCGTGTCCACTGTCTCCCGGTTCCGCTCGTAGATCGACGGTTCCAGAATCTTGCAATAACCAAACTTGTCCAGCACGAACACGCCCGGTCTGGCGCTCTCCGCCGCCTCGTCATACACTGCCTCGCGTCCATCCTCGATTTTCGTCCGGCGTTCCACTGCAAACTCTTCCTTGATTGACTGCAGATCTTCTTTAATCACCTCGTCCATCGCCTCACGGCTGCCGAGAATCTTCTGGTATTCTTTGATCTTGCGAAGTGTCTCTTTGTACTCCTTCTGCAATGCCAAGATCTCCAGGCCGATCAGTTTATAGAGACGCATTTCCAGAATCGCAGATGCCTGTTTCTCCGTAAAATGAAGCTTCTTGGCATCTTCCTCAAATCCCGGTGTGCGGAACTGGATTTTGGAAATATCGCCCTCCATCAGGCAGGCTTTCGCATCTTTCAGATTCTTCGAACCACGCAGGATCGCGATAATCAGATCGATGCAGTCGCAGGCTGTGATCAGACCTTCCTTGATCTCCTTCTTCTCCTGCTCCTTTTCCAGAAGCACCTGATACTTGCGGGTATTATTTTCATACTGGAAATCCAGATAATTCTTTAAGATTCCCTTTAAATTCAGCGTCTCCGGACGTCCATTCGCGATCGCCAGCATATTGACACCGAACGTATCCTCCAGTTTTGTCTTTTTATACAAAATATTCTGGATTTTCTCAATATCCGCGTCTTTCTTGAGTTCCAGAACAATCCGGATTCCTTCTTTATTCGATTGGTTGGAAATATCCACCACATCGGCAAGTTTCTTGGACTCAACCAGATCTGCGATATCCGACAGACATTTATTGATGCCAGCGCCGATCATCGTGTACGGAATCTCCGTGATCACCAGCTTGTCCCGGTCAGAACGGCGTTTTCCAAGCTCCACCTCCATCCGGGCACGCAGTTTGATGCGCCCCGTTCCTGTCTCATAGATCGCCGGAAGTTCACTCTTATTCGCAATGATGCCGCCGGTCGGGAAATCCGGTCCCTTTAAGACGCTCAGAAGCGCTTCCGTCTCCATCTCCGGCTGATCGATATACGCCATCACCGTATCGATGACCTCGCCCAGATTGTGCGGCGGAATGCTGGTGCTCATGCCGACCGCAATTCCTTCGGCACCGTTGATCAGCAGATTCGGCACGCGGACCGGCAGAACCTCCGGCTCTTTCTCCGTCTCATCGTAGTTCGGCACAAACCGGACGGTCTTGTCCAGATCCTTTAAATACACTTCCTCCGCAAACTTCTGGAGACGCGCCTCCGTGTAACGCATCGCCGCCGCCCCGTCGCCCTCGATGGAACCAAAGTTTCCATGTCCGTCTACCAGCGGCATTCCCTTCTTAAAGCTCTGGGAAAGCACGACCAGCGTCTCATAGATCGAACTGTCGCCGTGCGGGTGGTATTTACCCATCGTATCACCGACGATACGCGCCGATTTCCGGTGCGGCTTGTCGTGCCCCAGATGCAGCTCCCCCATATCGTAAAGGACGCGGCGCTGTACCGGTTTCAAACCATCCCTCGCATCCGGGATGGCGCGGGCCGTGATGACACTCATCGAGTAGTTCATATAGCTGCGCTGCATTTCCTCTGAATATTCTGTCGTAATGATCGTTTCAGCCATTCTATTTTCTATCTCCTAAATTCCTGTCATATACTTTCATAATCGTAACTGTTCAGTGCCTTCACAGTTACTCATAATCTTTCTATTAAGCATCTATCTCCGCCTCATCCGCGTGATCGTAGATAAACTGCCGTCTCGGCGGCACGTCGCTTCCCATCAGCATCTCCGTGATCTCCGACGCCATCCGGGCATCCTCGATCTCCACACGCTTGAGCACACGGTTCTCCGGGTTTAACGTCGTCTCCCAGAGCTGTTCCGCATCCATCTCGCCCAGACCTTTGTAGCGCTGCAGGGTAAATTCCCCTGTGTGGGTTCTGCGGTAGCGCTCCAATGCTTTCTCATCGTATAGATACTCTTCTTTTCCCTTTTTCGGAATCACCTTAAATAACGGCGGCATCGCAATATATACGTGCCCGTTCTGAATCAATTCCGGCATAAAACGGTATAAGAAAGTCAGAAGCAGCGTATCAATATGGCTTCCGTCCACATCGGCATCCGTCATCAGGACGATCTTGTGGTAACGCAGCTTCGCAATATCGAAATCATTGCCATATCCTTCCGAAAAGCCGCAGCCGAACGCATTGATCATCGTCTTGATCTCGGCATTCGCCAACACCTTGTCCATCGAAGCTTTCTCCACATTTAAAATCTTGCCCCGGATCGGCAGGATCGCCTGATAGCGGCGGTTTCGTCCCATCTTGGCTGAACCGCCCGCGGAATCTCCCTCGACAATGAAAATCTCACACTTCTCCGCCTCGCGGCTCTCACAGTTTGCCAGCTTTCCGTTGCTGTCAAAGGAAAAACGGGATTTCGTCAGCATATTGGTCTTGGCGCGTTCCTCTGCCTTCCGGATCTTTGCAGATTTCTCCGCACAGGCGATGATCGCCTTCAACACCTCTAAATTCCGATCAAAATAAAGCTGCAGCTCGTCCCCTGTCACGCTGAACACCGCTTTTGTCGCATCGGCACTCGCCAGCTTTGTCTTAGTCTGCCCCTCAAAGATCGGATCCGGATGCTTGACCGCCACAACCGCTGTCATGCCGTTTCTCGTATCCGGTCCTGTAAATTTTGTATCTTTTTCCTTCAGGATTCCCAGCTCTTTCGCATAGCTGTTGATCATCTGGGTAAAACGCGTCTTAAAGCCCGCCAGATGCGTGCCGCCCTCCTGTGTGAAAATATTGTTGCAGAAGCCGAGTACATTTTCCTCAAATGCATCGACAAACTGGAACGCCACTTCAACCTCGATCTGGTCGCTGACGCCCTTAAAATAAATCGGATCATGAATCGGCGTCTTCGTGCTGTTCAGCTCGCGCACATACGCCACGATGCCGTCCGGCTCCGAATAAGTCACCTTTTCAGCCTCGCCTGCCCGCTTATTCTCATAAAGAATCGTCAGCTTCGGGTTCAGATATGCCGTCTCATGCAGGCGGCTCTTGAGCCAGTCCGCCTTGAACCGCGTTTTCTCAAAAATCTCCGGATCCGGCAGGAAATTGATCTCCGTTCCGGTCTCTCTTGTCTTTCCAACCACCGGCAGAAGACCATCGATCAGTTCAACCGTCGGGATGCCGCGCTCATACGCATCGTGATGGATCTGTCCATTTTTATATACATTGACCTCCAGATGCGCTGAGAGGGCATTGACAACCGATGAACCGACACCGTGCAGACCGCCGCTCGTCTTGTACGCATTGTTGTCAAACTTGCCGCCCGCGTGCAAGGTCGAGAGCACAATCCGCTCCGCTGCCATACCCTTTTTATGCATCTCCACCGGAATACCGCGTCCATTGTCCCGGACGGTGCAGGAGCCGTCCGCCTCCAGTGTCACGCGGATCTGGGAACAGGCACCCGCCAGGTGCTCATCGACCGAGTTGTCCACGATCTCATAGATCAGGTGATTCAGTCCCTTCGTTCCCACACTTCCTATATACATACCAGGACGCTTACGGACAGCCTCCAGCCCCTCCAGGACCGTTATGCTGTCCGCATCATACTGTGTTTTACCCATAGATTCATTCCTCCTGTGCCCGACCTGGGAATAATATTGGCTGCCATTTACACGTGTGATGCAAACGGCAGCTTTTATTTCACAGGTCAAGCTGATTTCTTCCACTTATAATACGTATTTATTTTATGACTTTGAAATCATGCAAATAGAACATTCTAACTCTCTGGCATCACACCCGCCAGCCATTGTTTTATAGACTTTTCATTAGCGAAAAAGTAGTAAACCGTTCTCATTTACTATAAAATATTAGTAACTGTTCAGTACCTTCACAGTCACGCGCAAAAATCCATTAAAAATTGCCTGCGGCAATGGGATTTTTGCCTGCTAGCCCATGTTTTCGTACGGTCAGCGCAGTAAATGCGCGGACCTACTGAACAGCTACAAATATTATTACATAAATTCAAAAATTTTGCAACGCATTTTTCAGAACAAATGTTCGCTTTTCAAGCAGCCAGATTCCATGCCAGCACTGCCAGCTTTCTTTTATCCCAGCGCCACATCCAGAATCATCATCAGCACAAATCCAACCGCAAATCCGATCGTTCCCATATCGGAATGACTGCCCTGCGCCGACTCTGGAATCAGTTCCTCCACAACCACGTAAATCATCGCCCCTGCTGCAAGCGCCAGGAGAACCGGCAGAACCGGTTCCAGATAGCGGTACGCGGCGATCGTCGCAAGCGCCCCGATCGGCTCGACGATACCGGAGAGTGTTCCCATCGCAAATGCCTTTTTCCGGCTCATCCCTGACTCACTCCGAAGTGGCAGGGAAATGATCGCTCCCTCCGGGAAGTTCTGAATCGCGATTCCAAGCGAAAGCGCCAGCGCCGCTGCAAGCGTGATACCGCTCTTTTCTGCTAAGAATCCGGCAAATACCACTCCGACTGCCATGCCCTCCGGGATATTGTGAAGTGTGACCGCCAGAACCAGCATCGTCGTCTTCTTGAGCCCGCACACATGCCCCTCCGGCTCATCACTTCCCAGATGCAGATGCGGGATCACACGATCCAGCAAAAGCAGCATCAGAATACCCACCATAAAACCAATGGATGCCGGCAGAAATGCCAGATGCCCCATCGCTTCGCACATATTCATCGACGGAATTAAAAGTGACCAGACCGACGCCGCCACCATCACCCCCGATGCGAATCCCAGAAGCGTTTTCTGGATGATCGGCTTTAACTCATTTTTCAAAAAAAAGACGCAGGCTGCTCCCGCCGTCGTACCGACAAACGGAATCAAAACCCCAAGAAGCGTATTTTGATCCATATTCATTCCTTTCTTTTTCTTTTTAAATATCTGAACGGTTCTTTTCCCGGAACCTCGTTTTTTTTCTTCTATTTCTCTTTGATGTACCGGGTCGTTCAAAGAAGTCATCTCAAGTTCCTCTGATTGAATATTCCTATTGTAGCATATGCGCCTTTCTTTTGCACGGTTCCTTTTTATCATTAAGCCAGTTTCATCCACCAATCCCGGCTCAAATCCGATTCAAACAACCCTCTGTTTATACATCGGCATTCTTTCATATGTTTCTCGTTTGCAAACGTCTTTCCGCAAACAAAAAAAGAGAACCAAAAATCAGGATGTCCCTAATTTCCAGTTCTCTTTTCATTCTTTGAATACAATGATTTATCACTCTTTAATTTATTTCTGCTCAGAATTCTGTTTAATAAACTCATGAACATCGTTTACGCTTAAATTGCTCTCTTCGATCGCATCCAGTAATTCGCTTAATTCAGCTTTACGAATCTCAGCCGCTAATTCCTTTTTCTCTGCTTTCAGAGCTTTAACGGTTTCTTCTAATTTAGCCAGCTTCTCTTCTACCGCTGCCAGCTTCTCTTTGTTTACTTCTAATGCAGAACGTTTCGGTCCTCTCGGCATAATACATACCCCTTTCGTTTTCTTTGAGAATAGCACAAATCTCTTATTTGTGCAATATCGATTCGTTTAAAAACCAAGTTTTTCATCAATCAGAGTAATCTCCATTTCAATAAAACGCATTTTTTGATAATATACTTCCTTTTTGAATCTCTTTTGAATGACTTTCTCTCTGGACAAATTTCTTTTTCCTTATTATAATATCAGATTGTATCCAAACGCAAGAAAAAAGGAGTTTGTATGAGTGCTTCCAATACACAGAACGATTTTTCCAAAGGAAGTATCGTTAAAAATATCATGAATCTCGCGATCCCGATGACGTTGGCGCAGCTTATCAATGTCCTGTACAACATCGTTGACCGCATCTACATCGGACGCATACCCGATCATGCCACCCTATCTTTGACCGGCATCGGGCTTTCGCTGCCGATCATCACGCTCGTCATCGCATTTGCCAACCTGTTTGGCATGGGCGGCGCGCCGCTCTGCTCAATTGAGCGCGGACGCGGGGATATCAAAGAAGCCGAGGCGATCATGGGAAATTCCTTCTCCATGATGGTTATTTCCGGTATGCTTCTGACCGTACTCTGCCTGATATTCCGCAAACCAATGCTGTATCTGTTCGGAGCCAGCGACGCTACTTATCCATATGCGGACGCCTACATTACAATCTATCTGCTCGGCAGCCTGTTCGTGATGGTCGGACTCGGCATGAACTCGTTCATCAATTCACAGGGATTCGGGCGCATCGGCATGATGACCGTCCTTTTGGGCGCTGCCGCCAATATCCTGCTCGACCCGATTTTTATCTTTATGCTTCACATGGGAATCCGCGGCGCGGCGCTCGCCACCATCCTGTCGCAGCTTCTCTCTGCCATCTGGATTCTGCGGTTTTTAACCAGTGACAAAACAATTCTGAAACTGAGACGTTCTTCGATGCGCCTTTCCGCACGGAGGGTCCGGAAAATCGTCGGACTCGGTCTGTCCGGTTTCACGATGGCGATCACCAACTGCACCGTCCAGATCATGTGCAACGCAACCTTACAGGTATACGGCGGCGATCTCTACGTCGGTGTTATGACCGTTATCAACTCCATCCGTGAAATTGCAACTCTTCCGGTAACCGGCGTTACCCACAGCGCTCAGCCGGTGCTCGGTTTCAATTATGGGGCAAAAGAATACGGCCGCGTTAAAAAGGCAATCGTCTTTACCTCTTTTATTGCAATTTTATATACGACCGGTATCTGGCTGATCGTCGATGGTTTCCCAGCATTCTTTATCCGCATTTTTAATCAGGATGCAGAACTCATTGCGGCAGGTATTCCGGCGATCCGCTTATACTTTTTCGGATTCTTTATGATGTCGCTCCAATTCTCCGGACAGTCGATTTTCGTCGGTCTGGGCGAATCCAAAAAAGCGATCTTTTTCTCTATTTTCCGAAAAGTAATTATCGTTGTTCCGCTGACTCTCCTGCTGCCAGGTATGTTTGGAATGGGAACCAACGGCGTATTCGCCGCCGAACCAATTTCCAACTTTATCGGCGGAATTGCCTGCTTTGGAACGATGCTTTTGACGATTTGGAGAGAATTGACGAGATTGCAGAAAGGGAAGAATTCTTAAAAATAGAGAGGTTATTTATTTAAATGAAAGTGGCTAAAAGTTTGTGGGACGGACTTTTAGCCATTGCTGTATATAACGATAGTTTTTACTATGTCAAAAATATACATTAATTTTTTCCATATGCTTCAATTCGACACGTATGTTCCTTACTTACCTTATCGTAATTAATTCCAACCAATAAAATATTTCCCATATAATTTAAAATCGATTCTGGATAGTTCTTTTCTTTAATTTGCTGCAGCGCAGTCTGTGCATTCTGATTCCATTTAAGTTCAATTACCAGCGCCGGATAATCATTCTTGTACTCTGGTTTTGGTATAAATACAAAATCCGCAAATCCACGTCCTGTCGGTAGTTCCCGAACTGGTTTAAAATAATATTGCATCGAACTCAGATAAGCAATCGCGAGAACACTGCTCAAAGAATTTTCATTATGATATTGAATAACAGATACATATTCATCATGAATCTTCCCGATCTGTGATGCTACTACTTTCTCATCCAAATCCAGTGTTGCATCCAACAACCTCTCCGACTCTTGCTGAAACAGAAGCATCTCATTCCAGCGTTTGCTTTCTACCGCCCTGGTCAACTCCTGCCGAATTTCTTCATTCGGAACAAACGCCATCTTTTTCGTCTGATCATAGCCTAAATACCCCAAATGAATCATATATGTCAGCACATCGTCTTTACTCTGAATATTCGAAATATCATTTCCAAATGTTGACGTATCTACCTTCACTTCAACTCCAGACAGCATTTCGATAATTGCCGTTTTCAGTCCGTCATAATCCATATTAATGAGCGGCACAATCGCCTCATAAGACGCGGTTTCCGACCAATAGCTCTTAAATTCACCATCCAGCATGACACTCACAACTGCTTTGGGATTATAAACCTGACAATTTCTTAGAACATATCCATCATACCACGCCTTTACCTTATCAAATTCCACTTGATAGCGTTCTGAAAGTTCTTTCACCTCCGCCTCCGTAAATCCAATATACGGAGACAAGCGACCCGCGCTCAACATCGTAAATTCATCAAAATTGTTCAGTGCCGACTGGGTTTTCTCTTTTTTAATAGGAAGAATGCCCGTCAAATAAGCAAGCTGAATATACTTGGTCGGTTCCGTTCCCTTAAACAATCCCCTCAGGAAACTTATATATTCATCCTGAATTTTCGAATTCGCCGCCATATCACGAATCAGAACATCCCACTCATCAATAATTACAACAAACTTATTCTTCGTTGCATTACAAATAAACGACAGTGCTTCTGGAAGCGAACACGGGTCACTCGGTATTACTTCTGAATAGTATTTTCTTAATTCCTCAATCGTTTTCTCTGTAATATACGATACAACCCTGTCGGCGCCCCCAGCAGCTCCTATACACCACTGGATATCCCAGTGAATCACATCATATCGGTTTAGATGTTCCTTGAAATCCGGGCTCTGACTAATTTCAAGTCCAGAAAACATATTCCCTGAATCGCAGCCCTTACTGTAATACGCTGTCAGCATATCCGCCGTAATCGACTTTCCGAACCTTCTGGGACGGCTATTGCAAATATATCCCTGCAATGTATTCATCACCTTATTGGTATACGTCAACAAACCTGTTTTATCAATATAGATTTCCGAATTCAACGCAACTTGAAACGCTGAATTATCCGAATTCACAAAAATCCCCATATTGACACACTCCTTTCGAAGCTGTTGCTTTGCCTGTTCATAATATTAATCATATTTATATGATTAATATTAACATTTGATAGTTTGAATGGCAAGATCATCATTCAAAACGTTCCTCTACTTCTCAGCCATCCGAATCAGCAACTCCAATATTTTAATTGCCATCTCTTCTTCCCGCATCCAGCCATTATAAACATCCTTCATGTCCTTCAAAATTATGCTTTCATCCGCCATCTCATAAAAGCGTGTATTTACTTTTTCTATGACAGCCTCATCCGTCACATCCTCTTCCATAAAATACATACTCTCTCCATAAATTCCCTTCCTTTTACCACTCACAACATCCCCTAATACCACACTTCCAAAATTTTCCATTCTGCAAGGCGGCAGTTTGAATTCCTCTAAAACAGAATCAAGAATTCTCTTCACTTCATCCGATGCCCCTTTTCGTTTCGTCAAATAACCATCCAGCGCCCCAAACAGGCAATCCATTTGTCTCTTTAACTCCGCCGGGATCTGAAGATAACGGCTGTCCAATTCTATCTTCCGCCATTCAGCATACTGTGGATGCGGTTTCATCGTCTGATGCCCCGTCCTGAATTCAATAAGAGAAGGATATGGATTTTCTTTCAATATGTTTTTATGGATATTTACAAGTTCATCATAAAGCGGTCGATAAATTTCCTGCGCTCTTTTCCTATTCAATTCTTCTTTTCGCTGCTGTGCGTTGACCCATATAGACCCAAGCAATGAAAAAACAGCACCGATAACTGCTCCAAGCAATGTTCCGAGTATACCTAATAGGGTTTGAGAATCTGCCCGCGTGAAAAGATTCACTTGTCCTAACAATGTCACAAACGTAAACAGGACAAGAATGACTCCACATATATAGATGCAGATTTTGAATTTACTGAAATAATATTTTAGTTTTAAAAATATCATAAATTCTCACTTCTTTTTGCAAAGATTTTTCTTGTATTGTATCATTTCAAAATGGAATTTGCAAAGATTTACCCAATCTATTTTTCAACTTCTTTTCTTCTTGCATCCTCCCCTTACATATACTATTCTATGAAAATAGCAATTCCAGCAAAGCGGCCACTACCGCTGTAAATGAATGTATAGAAGAAAATATCCTAGCCGATTTTCTTCGTAAAAATAAAGCGGAGGCGATTGAAATGTGTCTATTTGAATACGATGAAAAACGTGAAAAAGAATTAATTCGGAAAGCCGAATTTCAAGAAACCACAAAGCGAATGCTACAAGCACTTCAATTACTTCAACAAAAGCACAGTCCCGAAGAAGTCGCACACGAAACCGGATTACCTTCTGAAACAGTGCTTGAAATATTGAAAACCCTACATTCAGATTCGTAACTTTTCTGTTGCTCAATTTTTATAAAAAAGGGGCTGTCGGTAAATAACGTTTTTTAGAGCTGACAGCACTAAACAAAAATATCCTAACAGTTACAAGGCTTTCTGGCTCTGCAACTTGTTCAGGATATTTTTATTTTGGTAAATACTTTCTATTTTTGGCCGCAAAAAATCCTTGATTGGATTTTTACGACCACATTTTTTTCTAGGCAGTTTTTCCCTCAAATTTTTTCAGCTTTTCGTATAAAAAACGATGGTATTTATTTATATTTCTGCCAATGGCATACAGCATGAATTCCTTATATATCTTATCTGACGAGCGGTAATTAAAACGCCGGAAGTTCTCATTTTCCTTGATATCTCCAAAATGTCCTTCCGTCTGAATGGAACGTGTCTGGCGTTTCAGGATTCCCCGTTCGCTCTGGATATTGGCATGGGATCTTTCTTTCAGTTCCTCCCATTGTTCATTGATCTTCATGACTTTGTTCTTTTCGGCATCTTTCTCCGCATCATACTTATACAGACAGCGGGCTTTGTGTTCGCATCTGCTGCAGTCTGCGCAGCCATATACCTCAAAGGTCTGTGTATATCCATCCTGATCTTTGGTCTCTGTCCTGAGATGCCGCAGTTCACGTCCGTCATGGCAGATATAGAACTGTTCATCTTCAAAGATCCCCGTCCTCATGTTGTAATATTTACTGATATCTTCTGAATAAGCGTGTGTTTTTCGCTTCTCATGATCCTGCAGCTTTATATAACTGGATATTTCATTCTGTTTTAAATAAAGCAGATTTTTTTCACTGCAGTACCCGCTGTCTGCAGTTACTTCTTCCAGAATACTCCCGAAAGCTTTCTTATGTTTTTCAGGGACCGGGATCAGGGTATTATAATTGGTGCGGTCACTGCTTACATATCCATGTACGATAAAATAATTCTCTACCGCAATCTGAACATTATATGCTGGTTTTAACTGTCCGTTCAGCATGTGGTCCTCTTTCATGCGCATAAAAGTCGCTTCCAGATCTGTTTTGGAATAACTGTTTCTGTCTTTTCCCATGATCTCAAAGCATTCTTTATATTCCATCAGTCGTTTTCCACATTGTTCCAGTTCCTCGTACAGCTGTTGAAGTGCAGGTTTTCTTTTTCCTTTTCCGTAAACAAATCCGATCCCTTCGCCATCTGCGATCATCATGAGATTGTTCTGGAGTTTCCGTATTTCAAGTGGCGAACAGTTATCAATTTCTATAATACGGTTATTGGAGAGTTTTTTATGTTTTACAAGCTTTCGTTTTCTGTTCTTTTCGATCACTTCCCGGACTTTATCCATTCCTTCGATCACAAACATCTGTGCATTTCCCAGCTCATACTTTGTCCCATAATCATTCTTCTGCAAAAAAGCGTTATATTTTTTTAAAAGCTGGTCGATAGAATCCAGAAGGTTTGCAAGATGGTAATTGATGCTTCCGCGCCATACAAAAGTATAACGGTTGGCATTTGCCTCTATCTTTGTACCACCAATAAAAAGTTCTTTTAATGTGACCAGCCCTTCTTTCTGCAGCCGTCGCATAAACTGGTAATTCAGGTCATCCAGGACATCTGATGTCAGCTTTCTGCTCTTAAAGTCATAAAAAGCATCACGTCTCGGTTTTTGTCCGCGCGTCAGCCAGATAAAAGCAAGGTCTCTTTCACACAGATCAACAATACGGTCAACAGAACGTATTCCCCGCATATTTGCATAGGTAACTACAGCATACATCATGATTGGGTTGTACCCGGTTCTTCCCTTATCTGAACAATTGGCTAACAAGCCAGAAAAATCTAATTCCTCCATCACTTTTTTCAGGGTATAGACTGGATCGTCGTCAGGTAAACTCAATTCGAAGAAACTAAAGTTAATTTTCTGTTGCCCTAATTCAAAAAATCGTTATAATAATTTTTGGTTAGCATAGTTACATTATAACATGTAACGGAGAGAAAGATGGTTGTCATTAGCCATCTTTTTTCTTTTTTCTGATAAATTTCAGGGAGGGTATGACTCGTTGTGAGTCATACCCTCCCTGCTTTGGAACTATCTATTTCCCGACAGCCCCAATTTTATTGTTTCTCTCAAATCAAAACAGAACACAAGTACGCGCATTTCAGTGTGATACGAATGTTCACTTTATATATTTATTTATATCCTTAAAGACTCTTGCATCTGCGCAGATCCTCCTCCGGTGTGCTGATCGGTGCAATGTTATAATTTTCCACCAGATACTGCAGTACATTCGGAGAGATAAATGCCGGAAGGGACGGTCCGAGGAGAATATTTTTGATCCCCAGATGAAGCAGTGTCAGCAGGATACACACTGCTTTCTGCTCATACCAGGAGAGCACCATGGAAAGCGGCAGATCGTTGACACCGCAGTCAAATGCTTCTGCCAGTGCCACCGCAACCTTGATGGCGCTGTAAGCGTCGTTGCACTGTCCCATATCCATTATTCTCGGAAGACCGCCAATCGTACCCAGATCCAGATCATTGAACCGGTATTTGCCGCAGGCAAGGGTCAGAACAATGCTGTCTGCCGGTGTCTGCTTTACAAATTCGGTATAATAATTGCGTCCCGGCTTGGCACCGTCACATCCGCCGACCAGGAAGAAATGTTTGATGGCTCCCGATTTAACGGCATCGATGACCGTATCCGCCACTGAAAGAACCGCATGGTGGGAAAATCCAGTCATGACTGTTTTGCCGCCGTTTATGCCTGTAAAATGCATATCCTCAGGATAACCACCCAATGAAAGTGCCTTTTCAATAACCGGCGTAAAATCTCTCTCTTTGCCGATGTGTACCATTTCCGGATAGGACACGACTTCCGTCGTAAACACCCGGTCGGCATAGCTCTTTTTCGGAGGCATCAGGCAGTTCGTCGTAAAGAGAACCGGAGCCGGAATATCTGCAAATTCCTTCTGCTGGTTCTGCCATGCCGTGCCGAAATTGCCCTTCAGGTGAAGATACTTTTTCAGTTCCGGATAAGCGTGCGCCGGAAGCATTTCACCGTGAGTGTAGATGTTGATGCCCTTATCTTTCGTCTGCTCAAGGAGCTGTTTTAAATCGTATAAATCATGGCCGCTGATAACGATAAACGGACCTTTCTCCACGGTCAGAGGCACCTGCGTCGGAACAGGATTTCCATAAGTCTCGGTGTTGGCTCGATCCAGAAGCGCCATGCACTTGAGGTTGATTTCACCCACTTCCAGGACAATCGGAAGCAGCTCGTCCATGCCCCAGTCATCCATGCCGATCGCAAAGAGCGCCTTAAAAAAGAAGCGATTGATCGTGTCATCGGTATATCCCAGAACGGCCGCGTGGTAAGCATACGCCGCAACGCCGCGGATTCCGAACAAAATCAGCGATTTCAGAGAACGGACATCCTCGTCTGCCTCCCAGAGATTATTCATATCATAATTGTTATTTTTGCCGCAGGAGACCGTGCACACGAAACAATCAGGCACCAGGCGTTCTCTCTCTTTTTCAACCCGCCGGATCAATTCAGTGATGGTGTCATTGTTAAAATTCACATTTGTTACCGTGGTAAACAATCCTTCCAATACAAGTCTGCTGGTATCCCCGGTAATCAGGTATTCATTGCCTTCCGTCGCTCTTGCAAGGCCAATCAGCGCACCCGTCAGCTTATCCTGCAGCCTGGCGGTGTCCGCTCTCTTGCCGCACACACCGGCACTGCCGGTACAGGCCGTACAGCCTGCCGTCTGCTCACACTGGTAACAAAACATTTTCCGCTCCATACTTTATAACTCCTTTTCGTTGTTCTGCAATCAACTGCCATTATTTCTAACCTGCGGCACCCTCACGTTCAAGAACACATTCGCGCACTTCCAGGCTGCCGGCTTTTTGTCTTTCTTAGCTTTACAAGCGTATTATAAAAAAACACCGGCAGAAATTCAGTTGTTTTTACAACGAAACAGAAATTTAAGTTCAAAAGAATATTTAGCCGTAAAAATACCGACCTCCAATCGTTAGATTTTTGGGTCTAACATTTGGAAGTCGGTACATAGATGGAATCTTTTCTTTTATTTTTGTCTCGCCTTAAACGCCCGGTCAATCTCCCGCTTCGCATCCTTTTTCGCCAGATCGTCTCTCTTATCATACAACTTCTTACCACGTGCCAGTCCAATCTCCACTTTTACGAGACTTCCTTTAAAATACACCTGCAGCGGTACCAGCGTGTATCCTTTTTCTTTGATCTTCGACATCAGGCGGCGGATCTCCAGTTTGTGAAGAAGGAGTTTCCGCACACGCAGCGGATCTTTATTAAAGATATTTCCCTTCTCATATGGACTGATATGCATGCCGAATACATACACCTGACCGTCGCTCTCGATCTTGATAAATGCTTCCTTGATGCTGCATTTACCCATGCGGATCGATTTAACCTCGGTACCGAATAACTCGATCCCGGCTTCGAATTTATCATCGATAAAATAATCATGGTAGGCTTTCTTATTGTTCGCCACCATCTTGATTCCAGCTCCCATTTTAATTCCTCTTTCCCTCTCTACTTTTTACATCTTATTTTACAATCTTCTACTTCCAGTACACCGCCGGCATAAAATCAATCGTCCTCGCATACCGGTCGCACGCAGCCACGCGAACGCGGATAGTCTGACCGAGCTTGTACGTCTTTCTCGTCATCTCTCCGACCAACTCATAGTGTGCTTCGTCAAATACGAAATAGTCGCCGCGCAGTTCATTGACATGAACTAATCCTTCAACCGTGTTCGGCAGCTCGACATAGAAGCCCCAGTTGGTGACACCGGAAATGACTCCCTCGAATTCTTCTCCGATGTAATGTTCCATGTACTGGACTTTCTTCATCTTATCGGTTTCGCGCTCGGCTTCGTCAGCGCGGCGCTCCAGTGCCGAGGTCTGGACTGCCACTTCCGGCAGGATTTTTTCAAAATGGGCGGTTTTTCGCGCATCCATATTGCCGTGCAGGCACTCTTTGATGATCCGGTGGATCTGCAGATCCGGGTAACGGCGGATCGGGGAGGTGAAATGGGTATAATATTTCGCCGCCAATCCGAAATGACCGGAGTTCAAGGTCGAATATTTCGCCTGTTTCATGGAGCGCAGCGTCAAACGGCTGAGCAATGCCTCCTCCGGCGTGCCCTCGATCTTTTCAAGCAGCTTTTGCAGCTCTTTCGGGTGGACTTCGCCGCCTGGCATCCGCAATGTATATCCAAAGTTGTTGATGAACGTTCCGAGTTTCGCCATCTTCTCCTCATCCGGTTTCTCATGGATTCGGTAGAGGAACGGCATTTCCTGCCAATAATAGTCCTCAGCTACCGTCTCATTTGCCATCAGCATGAAATCCTCGATAAGCTTCGTCGCCGCGTTGCGCTCATACGGCTTGATCTCGATCGGGCGTCCTTTGGCGTCGAGTAAAATCTTGCTCTCTGGAAAGTCGAAGTCAATCGCACCGCGCTCCTGGCGCCTCTTGCGGAGAAGCTGCGAAAGTTCTTTCATTTGCAGGAATAAATCCACAAATTCCTTATATTTCTCCTTCGTCTCTGCATCATCATCCGTGATGATCGCATTGACCGCCGTATACGTCATCCGGCGATCGACGCGGATCAATGTCTCTGCTATCTCATGTCCGATCACGACGCCTTTGTCATTGATCTCCATGATACAGCTCAGCGCCAGACGATCCTCTCCCTGATTCAGGGAACAGATACCGTTTGAGAGTTTATGCGGCAGCATCGGAATGACGCGGTCTGTCAGATACACGCTCGTTCCGCGCTTTAATGCCTCGCGGTCAAGCGGGCTGCCCTCGCGGACATAATGGGTCACATCCGCGATGTGTACACCGAGCCGGTAACCCTGCTCCGTCTTCTCCAGCGTGATCGCATCGTCGAGATCCTTCGCTTCCTCACCATCAATCGTGACTGTCGGCAGATCGCGCAAATCCTTGCGTCCCGCCTTGTCCTCCTCGCGGACGGCATCCGGGATCTCTTCAAGCTGCGCCATGACCTCCGGCGGAAATTCTTCCGGCAGACCGTATGCTTTCACGATCGATAAAATATCGACTCCCGGATCGTTCATATGTCCGAGAATGCTGGTGATCACGCCCTCCGGCTTCTTATCCGGGCTGTTTCCGTAATCCTTGATCTTCACGATGACCTTATGACCGGTCACTGCGCCCGCGTCACACCCCTGCGGGATGAAAATGTCGCGTGAAATCCGTGGATTGTCCGGGATCACAAAGCCGAAACCGCCGTTTTTCTCATACAGACCAACCAGCTCCTGATTGGCGTGCTCCAGGATCCGCACGATACTTCCCTCGGCTCTGCGTCCGCCGTCGCTCTCCTGCTCAATCACAACCAGCACCTTATCGCCGTGCATCGCGCCCTTTGTTTTTTCACGCGGAACGAACACATCCTGCTCACGTCCCTCGATTGTCACAAAACCGAAGCCCTTCGGGTGTCCCGAATAAATACCTGCCTCTGAAAATGTCTCCGGACGTCCCAGCTTGCCCTTGCGGGACATGCTGATTTTTCCCTCCTCCAGCAGATGATCGATAACCCGCTGCAGCTCCCGGCGCTGTTCCTTCGGAATATTTAAAAGAAGTGCCAGCTCCTTCAGCTTCATCGGCACGTATGCCGGTTCATTCATGACATCCTGAATCATCTTGCAGCGGCGGGTAAACTCCTCCTCGGAAGCGCCAATATCCTCACACTTCTTCTCGCCGCGCTTTTCGCGCTTCTTATCCATCTCACGCTCAAACTTCCGATCACGGTCTTTCTTTCCCGCTTTATCCTTTTTCCGGCGCACCGATTCCTCTTTCGGACCTTTCGCACGCTCCGGCTTTTTCTTCTTTTTTCCGTACCTCTCTTCCCACTCGCCGATCAACCCATCCCCGTCAATCTGGCGCTGTACGCTGCTCTCCCGGCTTTCTCCGGACATTTTCTCTTCCCGCGCTTCTTCTTTCCGCATCGCAAACCGCTGTTCTGCATTCTTCCGGATCCTCTCCAGCATCTCGTCCGAGAGCTTCATCTCCGTCTGCTGACGTTTTTCAAACGCCTCTCTTTCTCTCCTGCGATTTTCCGGCATTTTCTGTCCTTCCTCTTTCTGTGAAGCTGCCGCACTCTGCATCTGCGCCTGGCGCTTCTGCTGTTTTGCGTATTTCTGAGCCTCGCTTCTCTTTATTTTTCCCATGATTTTATCAAATATGTTCAAATCTATCTCACTTCTCTTTCTTAATTCACATTCTCGCGCCATTTCCTATGAAAAAAAGCTGCCACGTCCAGCGCTCTCTGCCTCTCACCCCTGCATCTGCTCGGAAACCACCGGCAAATATCAGATTCAGGAAACAGATCCCGCTGCCACGCGACAGCCTCTTAAAGGTTCCTTACAGGAATTTCAAATTCAAAACTAATGCAAGGATCAGCCACAGAATTGCAGCATATTTGGTCAGCTTCTCCAGCTTTCCTTCCATAGAACGGCTTTTATTTCTGCCCCAGTAGCTGTCAGCCATACCGCCGATGGAACCGGACAGACCTGCCGATTTGCCCTCCTGCAGTAGGATTACCGCCGACAGGAATACACAGATAATAATAAATATGATCGTAAGGATCGTCTTGATCATCTTCGCACCTCCTGAATAAACATAGTAATCATAGCATATTTTCGGCGGAAGGACAACTGTTTTTTTCCCGACTTCAACCCGGGAATTTGCCGTATTTAAATGCGAAGCCACGGCAAATTCCGTTACCGGGCTTGATTTTATCTCCCGTCGTGCGATACAATAGAGTTCTATCACATTTACAATCAGCGAAATCCTTTTTTTCATGGGAACAGCTATTTTTTATCATAAAACGAGTCAGGAGGGTTCTATTTTGAAAAAATTCACTTCGGCGTTTGGGCGTCTGTTTCTCTCTGCCGTCCTTATTTTTCTGGTGTTCTACACCATGATGCCCGCCATCAATCTGCACGATCAGGATTTCATCGTATTCCTGATTATCTGCATTCTGATTGTACTGGCAGTCAACTTTATGGAAAGCATTCTCATATTCCTGAAAACAGTGCAGCAAAACCGCGGCGTCGAGGTCGTGCGCGATCCTGTGACCGGACGGATGGTTCTGCGGCGCAAGTACTCCAACGTCTCCGGCAGTCCGTTTGCCGGTTTTAAGGCGATGGGACGCCCGTGCAAATATGGCATGATCGCGATCGCTGTCCTGATCTTCTTTTCCCTGATCGCCTCGGCGGCGGGCATCCAGCTTTTTAATGCGTCCCGCTACCGCGATCTGATCACCGTTACCGAGGGCGATTTTGCCTCAGATGTCGCAGAGCTTGGCATGTCGCAGATCCCGGTCGTTGATAAGGATACCGCCTCCCGGCTCGGAAGCAAAAAGCTCGGTGAGATGACCGACCTGGTCTCCCAGTTTGAGATTCAGGAAAATTACACACAGATCAACTACAAGGGGACACCGTACCGCGTGACGCCTTTGCGCTATGCCGACCCGATCAAATGGCTTTACAACCAGAAGAAGGGACTTCCGGCATACATTGCTGTCAATATGGTCGATCAGAATACCGATCTCGTCTGGCTGTCCTCCGGCATGAAGTATTCCACCAGTGAATATTTCTTCCGCAATATCAACCGCTACATCCGTTTCTGCTACCCGACACGGATGTTTGAGACGGTCTCCTTCGAGATCGACGACGATGGAAACCCATACTGGGTGGCGCCGACCATCGCCTACCGGATCGGCTGGTGGAACGGCAAGGACATCGACGGCGCGATCCTCGTCAATGCTGAGACCGGCGAATCTAAGTGGTACGCCAAGGCGAATGTCCCGCAGTGGATCGACCAGCTCTATGATTCGAACCTCATCATGGAACAGCTCGACGACAACGGCAGATTCCAGAATGGTTATTTAAACTCTATCTTCGGTCAGCGCGGCGTGCGTCGGACGACCTACGGCTACAACTATCTCGCCATCGACGACGATGTGTGGCTGTACACCGGCATGAGCTCTGTAACCTCAGATGAGTCGAACATTGGCTTCGTCCTCGTCAACCTGCGGACGAAAGAAACGAAATTTTACACCGTTCCGGGCGCCACCGAGCTCGCCGCAATGGATTCCGCGCGCGGACAGGTGCAGCACTTAAATTACAGTGCGACCTTCCCGCTTCTCTTAAATATTTCCGGACGACCGGCATATTTCATTTCCCTGAAAGATGCTGCAGGGCTTGTGAAAATGTATGCGTTCGTCGATGTCGCGCAGTACCAGATCGTCGGCACCGGACAGACGATCGATGAGGCGAAGCGCAATTACCGTGAGACGCTGGGACAGGAGGAAATTGAAGATCCGACTGCCAAGGAACCGGCGGCAAGCGAAACTGTCTCCGGCACGGTCGAGGCGATCGAGAATGTCGTCGTTTCCGGTAACACCTACTACTATTTCACGCTGACCGATGACCGCACCGACAGCGTCTACACCGCTGCGATCACCGTTTCCGAGCGGCTTCCGTTCGTGCAGGCGGGCGACTCCGTTTCCTTTGAGTGCGTCGAGAATGGTTCTACAAAAGAAGTTATAACCTGGAGGTAAGATAACATTGAAAAGTGAAGATATGATTTTAAAGGCAGCCATCGTACACATCCTCGATTCTTCGGTGGGAATCCCGGTTCTCTCCGACCAGAGCATGGAGGTCGGACCCGATTTTTCCGACTTCCTGAAAGCGCATATCGAGAAAATAACGGAAAGTGACGATGTCAAGCACTGTACATTTGCAGAAGGATCCGAGGTCAAAGAGCTGCTGCAAAACTGCACCCCGGACAATTTCGTCGAGACGAGCAAACAGCTCGCCGAGCGCCTCTACGACATCATGAATGCGAATATTGACATTCCAGCCGCCGATGTGGCGATGACCGTGTTCGGCTGCAAGGGCAAGGATTATCTGGCATTCTTAAAGATGAACTACAAGACCTCCTACACGCATCAGACCAGGGAAACGGACGGCGGCAACAGCAACGAGATCATTTTACAGCGCGCACTGCTTCCGGGACAGGGACAGCGCCTCTCCGAGGCATTTGTCCTCGATCTCTCCGACGGCTCCCTGATTCTGGCTGAGAAAAAATATGAGGTCAACGGCGAAAAATGCTTCTATTTCTCCGAGCTCTTCCTCGAATGCCGCGCTCCGCTCTCCCAGAAATCCAAGCTCGACATCGTCACCCGCGCCGTCGATCAGGTTGCCAAAAAATATTACGGCGACGAGGATGCACAGAAAAAGATGGAAATCAAAGACATTATCTGTAATGAATTAGAGGAACAGGGCGAAATCAAGGTGTCCGAACTGCGCGAAAAAGTATTTCCCGGCAGCCCGGAGATGCTCGAGGAGCTGGATGAAAAACTCGACCGCTACAACCTCTCCTACGAGACGGTCGCGCCGAAAAATGAACAGACGATCAAGAAATTCCAGAAACAGAAGCTGTACACTGACACCGGCATCGAGATCACGATCCCGATGGAAGAATACAGAAATCCCGACCATGTGGAGTTTATCACCAACATGGACGGGACAATCTCGGTGTTGATTAAAAATATTGGGATGCTGAGCAGTAAATAGCCTCTCACACAAAATTTATTTATCGGCTGATTCAAACGATTGCGATACATAATAACAGAAACATCCATCAGTCATGCCGTTGATCAAACCGTGTATACACCTCACAGAACCGCGCCGCAAACGACGGCTCGCGTCCACCCGCATACAGATGAGAAACATCCCCAAAACGGCTCATGCGGAAGGATGCAACGCCGGAGCGGCGCTCTTCTGTATAGAGCACCGTCACCGACGACGGTGCCGCACAGGTTCCGTGCCAGAGCTGCATCGGAGAGATATTTAAAAGATGGGAAAGCAGGACGCACTCGACGCCAAAATGACAGAATAAAACAATCGTGTCCTCATTCGGTGCCACGGCCCGGTAAAACAATCCATTTCTCACATATCCGTGCCGTCTGAGCAGCCGGTCAAGCTCTCCAGTCACCCAGTCGTACTCTTCTTTTACATGGGCGTTCTGAAAGACTTCTGTTTCATGCCAGTGATCCTTATCAAAATACTTCGGCTCCGCCATCCACGCATCCGGCAGCCAGTCCCAGACACAGTGCCCGGAATCCTTTCCCGGATGTACCGCCTGCGGGGCAAATTCACGCAGCCAGCTGCAGATTTCTGCCGTGCGGCAGGCTTTTTTTAAGGTCAGGGACGCCGTGTCCTTCGCACGCCCCAGCGGCGATACATAATAAGCCGCCACCGGAATCGGCGCCAGACGGTCTGCCAGAAGCTTTGCTTCCTCCCAGCCAGCCGGGGTCAGGGAATCAATTGAGTAATCAGGATCCGCATGGCGGACAATCAGAAGGCGCATAGGAAAACTCCTTTCGTAAAGAAATGGTAACTAGGAATGATCTTGATGACCGGGTATACCTGGAAAGGACACTGGCGCGAGCAAAATTAGAGCATCTTCCGATACTCCTGCTTCCACCCATTTAAAAGTTCTCCCGCACTCTCCATCCGCCGGACCGGATTGCGGTCAAACATCGTCTCGACCATGCGGACATTCCCGCACTTCTCCGCGGTCTGGTTCGCCTCGTCGAGTTCCCGTTTCCAGATCTCCTTCTGTTCCGGCGTCATCGCAGCCGCATGCCGCTCCTTAAGCTCCAGCTTCGGGTTAATCAAGGCAAGCTGATACAGGTGCTTCAGCATCTCCGGGCTCTTGTCGAAATTGTAGGCCATTTCATAAGCGGTAAACGCTTTCTCAAACCAGAAAATCCCGGCATACGCCGCCCCGATATTGTTCCAGATCTTCGCGGTAAATTCGTCCGTCAGCGATTTGACCCGCCAGTCCTCCAGAATCCGGTTGTAGTAATAGATCGCCGTCCCAAACTGCCGCAGGCGGAAATAGTAATCCGCCGTCTCCTTCTGGAACTCCGCCGCATTCATTTTGCGAAATGCCGCCAATTTCTGGCGGTATGCCGCAATCTCCTTTGCCGTATAATAACAGCACTCCTGCAGAATCACGATCGGCAGCTCGTCCTGGCTCTCGCCGCTCCGCTGCCATGCCTCCAGTTTGCCGGCCAGAAACGAAAGTCCCAGCTCCGAACGGATAAACTCAATCAGGCGGTCATCCACAAATCCATCCAGCGCCAGAAGCGGATTCTGATAAATGACATAACACAGCTCCTGCGACGATGCGATATGGACGCCCAGCCGTTCTATGTAAAAAGGATGTCGAACCGGCTCCTGCCGGCAAAGTATCAGACTCATAATGAAACCTCTTGTTTAATCATCCGGTTTGTCGCCGGAAACAATTCTCCAAATCCCAAATCACGTATCATGACGATCATCGTGTCTTCCCCGGTAAATCCAAATGCCATCTCGATCCGGGTCGTCCGGTCCGGGCGTTTCGGGAATCCCTCGAGCGGAATCTTCACCGTCTTCTTTTTGCGCGGTTCCAGCGGCTGGAGTGAAAATTCTACCTCCGGCGTGCCCGACACGATAAATTCCGCCGTCATTTTCGTCTCATACCAGCTGTCCCCGGCGGATGCCAGCACCAGCTGTCCCTCTTTTTCACGCTCCTGAATCTTTAAGGAAACCGTTGTTTTCAGACGCCCCTCACAGATACAGGTAAAATGGTACGCACTCTGCGCTTCACAGAGATCTTCCGAGCGGATCAGCGCCCCTCGGGTAAATACATCCATCTCCGCAAACACCCGGCGCCGTTTGCAGATCTGCTGCATAAAATCTGCCGCCCAGTCCGTCTGTGCAAATCCCCTGCCGGTCAGGATGATCGCTGAAAACAGGCGCTTCTGCAGCAGCCGTTCCGCACAGGAGGAAAGAATCCGGTCTGCCATCTGGATGCCCGCGTCGCTGTCCAGCACATTTAAGTGGAATGACTCCTCCAGTTCCTCCTGATCCGCGACCACCTGCATCTGGCGCAGCCCGCGCTGCACTCTCAATTCATAATAATGAAGACCATTCTCCGAAAGCTCAAACATTCCCACCTGGTTGCTCCAGACTTCCCGTTTCTGGCTCATCACGTAATATACAAAGCTCTCCGCGTGACTGATCACATGAACCCGGCTCCGGTCGATTTCCAGAAAATCGGCACAGTACATCAGGCAGTCCACCAGCTTTACCTCAAGCTTTGGCACCGTGATCACCAGGTTTTCTATCTCTTCTTTTCCGGACGCCTGTCTGGGAATCGCAAGCACCTGCTTCAGGAACATTTTCAGCAGATATAAGCCCTCGTAGCGAACACCATCGATCGTGGCGGTGCCGTCCTTCATCGCCAGGGAAAGCAGCTTATCTTCCACTACCATGCCCTCTAACGCGCCCCCGGCACTCTCCTCTGCCACCCGCCAGACGTCCGAATCCGGTTCTTTTCCGATCCGGGTCGGAACCGACCAGATCGTCTCCTGACCCTGACAGGATATATGTGTGCATGAATCACACAGATCCATGCCAATTATAAGTCCATTCATCTATCGTTTGTCCGTCTATCCCTTTCCTCAGGCGATCGGGAAAAGTGCGCTTACCGCCGCATCTCTCTTCTGGTACTCCCGCATCTTTTCCCGAAGCGCCGTCTCGTTATTTACCTTTAAAGAAAGACTCATCTCATTGAGCGCCGCAAACCGGCTTTCCCGGCTGCGTCCCGGAATCTCCCGGCAGGAAATCTCTCCCTTTTCTTTCGTCTTCCGGACGCCGTCCTCTTCCTCTTCGATCTGATATTCCAGCGTCTCGCCCTCAAAAATCACCTTTTCACGGATGTAAATATCCCGGTAAACGAGACGCATTTCCTCATAGTGGAACTCTTCCTCCTGCGGCAGAATCCGCAGCCGCAGATACGGGCGCACCGCCCGGTTTCCGTGATACTCGATGATTTCTTTATCTAAAATATTGCCCGGGATATGGATAAACCGCGCCAGATCCTTAAAATAGGCAAAAATCATACCCGCATCTAAAAGCACATCCACCACCGACTGGCATAGGCGCCGCTGTTCCTCCGAAAGCTCCGGCAGCGTCGCATAATACTTTGTCAGCGCCAGCAGATAAATATCCGGGATCCGCTCCCGATCAGAGCTTCCCTGCACAGCACCCTCCAAAAATGCGAACACCTTGTCGTCCGTCGGACGGTTTTCCAGAAAATATTCCACGCTCTTGACCGTGAAATACGCGCGCACGATATTTTCCCCTGTTTTCTTGCGTGACGCATAAAGCTCGAACACCCGGTCTAACTTTGCTGTATTGCCGGTAAAGAGCATCTGCGCCACCAGCCGTTCCTCCAGATCGTACGTCTCCACCCGGAGCCGCAGCCCCTGCATCAGGACGCGGTACATCTGATCCACCGTACCGTTGAAATGTTCGCAGAGATAATCGAGAATCACACTGTCCGGCTTCTCGTGTTCAAAGACATACCAGGTCAGATAAAGCAGGTGGTCATCCCGGTCAAAGAGATTTTGAAGCAGCATTCTCCCGCAAAGCCGCAGCAGCAGATTGACCGGCAGACCTTCCAGACCATACCGGCACACCATCTCATACGCCTCGCTGAAATGCCCGCACCGGATCAGCGTCCCGCAGACGCCGTTTCTCTCATCCCGCGTCAGCTGGTCCTTGTCAAGACTCAGAAGGTATGAAACACTTCCATCCTTTTTCGCATCCTCAATCCCATCCGCCATCCTCTTATAATACCGCACGATCGCTGACAGCACCTTTGCCCTAAACAGCGGGTGCAGCTCCATCTTCTGATCCGCGTGCTCCAAAAGGATCGCATCGTCCCCGGTCAGCACCTCCTTGCGGCAGGCTTTTGCACACGCATTCATAAAGAGGAACGGATGCATCGGATTCATTTCAAAACAGGTCTGTAAAAGTTCCTCCATATCCGTAAATACCGGCTGGATGGCGCAATTTACCCGCGCATACCGCGTCTCATTTTCATCCTGGAATAGAACCAGATCGCGCTCCGAAAACAGCGGCACATACGCCGTGCCCTCGTTCAGCACATACGCGTCCTCCGTCATCTGCTCCTCATGGCGCACCACCACGTATTTCATCGCCGGTTCCCGGCATTCTACCCGGCAGGATTTCAAAATCCCCGGCAGGACACGCGCCATCTGCGTATCGATCAGTTCCGGATAGATCAATTTCCGGTACAGGACCGCCAGGGCACCGTCTATCCGTTCCTTGAAAAGCTGATCCACCGCAAACTCTTCCATCGCCCGCTCGTACATCCGGTAAATATCCGAATCCGGCGTTCCATATGTAAGAAGGTTCGCATAAAGCTTCGCCAGTGACCCCGCATCCAAATTTGCCGAATACGAAAAGTATAAAAATACCTCACGCGACATCAGGCGGTCATAATTCTCCGGCATCGCATATAAATAATATTCATACAGGCGCGTCAGACTCAAATCTGCCTCCAGCGCCCGGCTATACCATTCAAAACAGGCTGTCTCCCGGCAGTCTCCCCGGATCAGCATTGCACAGAGTGCCTCCAGAATCTCCGTCTCCGGATACAGCCCGTAAAGTTCCGTCAAAAGGCGTCTGTAAAACTCCCGGTACGAACGGGACGCACGCATCACCCGGACCGCCGCCAGTGCCAGCTCGCGGCTGATAATTTTCCGGCGTGCCCCATAGTACAGGGCATGAAGCTCAAAATTGCCCGCATTGTCTAAAAGGAGCGGATCACTCTCCAGAAGTTTCAGTCCCGCCGCATAGAGGAATGGGCTGTGACAGCCATCCTTAAACTCCTGCTCCATGCTGATCAGCACCGTAACCGGATTTTTCTGCAGTTCCTCATCCAGACGCAGAAGCATCAGATAATAAAACAGGCTGCTGCCCGTCTCCTCCGACGCATACTGCTGCAGCAGGCGGATCAAAGTGTCCTTCTGCTCGGCATTGCCGGTCAGCGTCACGTACAGATAGCGGTACAGGCAGTTAAGCTTCCGGTCGCCCGATATTTTAAGCGCCGCTGAATCCTGCAGCTCCTTTAAAATCGTCTGCGCTTTCTCACGCCGATCAGTCAAAAGGTATAATTCCGCCTGCAAAAGCCGCAGTCCCGCGTCATAGTGCGTCATTTTCATCAGATCCAGCTCCCGCTGCATCTGGTGAACCGCCTCCGGGCCGCCGATCCCATTTTCATACGCCAGACGGGCAGTCAGATAATTTCCAAGCTCTTTCTGGAATGACATATGTGCCCGGTCGCATCCGCCCGCATCGGCAGCCGATGCCTCGATCGGGATCCGCACGGTTTCTCTGGCAGTGTGAATCAGGACGGCACCGAAATTCTTTCCGGCATGCAGCCGTTCCGCCAGAATCCGTACCGGAAGACGGAGCAGACCATCTTCAAAATCCGCCTGCGTCGCACTCTTCTTCGGCAGATGGAGGAACTCGCCGTCTGCCGTCACCTCCAGGTACACACTGCCCCAGTTATCCATCCGGATCTCGATCGTGTCCTCGGCATTCTCAGCCAGCTCGGCATATACGCGCGCCCTGCCCGGAATCGTCAGACCGACCGGCTTTTTCACGCCCAGTCCAACCAGAAATTCTTCCATAAAATTTGCCCGGCTGCCGTGCCCCTTCAGGCCGTCATAGAGTGCGCGCACATGCAGATCCTGCATAAACGGCACTTCCACAAAATCCGGGTACTCCAAAAGCCGGAGCGCCGTCTCCATATCATTTTCCGCGATGTGCAGAAAATCTTCCGCCGTTTTCAGATCACCTAAAGTCTTCCCGGCGTCTGCCACCTCGACGTGAAACTCATACGGAATCTCCTCTTCCCCGCAGTTTGTCACCAGATAAAAAGAACCTGTGATCGTGTCGCCTGCCGTCAGGAACGAAGTGTCCACTTCATATACGATCCGGCACCGGAGTCCGCCAAACGAATTGTTATCCCCCGGAATCCGCACCCGCAGGTTTGAGGAATACACAAATCCCTTCACACTTAATCCATTTTCGCTCCCGATCCATAAATTTCTCTGCATCAGGGTATTCATCCGCAGCGTCTCGTCTATCTTTTCAGGCGACCAGGTCATCTTCGGCTGTTCCGAATCGATGATTCCCTTCGCCAGCCGGTTAATTCTCTCTTTCATTCCTATCACCTGCCGTTTCATTATCCTGTCCCGGTAACTGCTTTGTCTTCCCACAGTTCCGTCGGTTCGAAATCTCGTACCTTATATCATACCATATTTTGTCTGCATTTACATCAGGGAATTGGAGAATTTCGCTGATTGCCCATCCGGCATTTTTTTCAAGTCGAACGTCCGTGAGACTTGGCGCGTGATTCTGGTCAGCGAAGCTGACATATTCGTTGCTGTTCACTTATACTGTTCTCAGCAACGGGATTTTGCCGATGCTTCGCATTCCAAATCGGCAAAATCTGCTGCCAGAGCTGTATCGTACGGAATTTTCAGTTCAGAAAATTCCTATATGCAAGTAAAACACTTATTCTGTGCAGAATCGCTGCGCATCCTCGCGGAGCGTTTATCTCAGTCGGAGACCCAACTCCCACTGAGACAAATTTGCTATTACTCACCACCTGAAGAGGTGGGAGTCTTCTCGACTGAGATAAAAACAAGCGCTATCCTGCCTGCCGGGCAAAAATTTGATGGTTCCGCCCGGTATGTAAAATAGCGCCTGTTTCCAGTTTTCAATCGTTTTCTAATTTTTCTTAATTTCCTAATCCCAGTCGCCCACATACAGGCGTGTGCCAGTCTGCCAAACTGTTGGTTCATAGATCGTCCAAATTGGATATGGATATGCTTTTCCTTGCAGAGAATCATCTATTGCGATCGTCTGATCAACGCCATTGGTGCCTGTTTTGGACGACAGGTCAGCGGCACCTGTCCTGGTAATACTGGAATAGCTGTCCTTTACAGAGCTGCTGTCCACATAAGGTGCGCCAATGATTGCGTCGCTTAGCTTTGGCAGATACCAGCATTCTTCCGGGACCGAAAGAATGCCAGCTTCCAGCTGGGCTCCTGGCCCCCACCACCAGGTATTGTTCAACTGACCAATATAGTGTCCAAGGAACATTGAGGTTCCAGCCGCTTTCACACTTCCTGTTGTGTAGCAGTTCGAAAGAACCAGTTTTGCAGAATCATATTTTCCAAATAAACCGCCTGCGATGGCATTATATGTATTCGTTCCACACGCATCCGCTGCACTGAAACTCTGTATTACCGAAATCGGACCATCCATCCACCCCACGAGGCCTCCGGCACACCTGCCGCCTGACACATTCTTTCTATCTGACAGCACTTCCGCACCACTTTCCGTATAACCGTAAGAGCGGTTCCGTCCGCCGACATAACTGTTTTCAATGCTGAATTCTTTCCCGGCAGTTCCGCCATTCTGGTTGTTTTTCAGGTATCCATACAAACCTCCGGCGGTTCCAGTTGTATCCACATACCCAGAGAAGAAGCTGTTTTCCAACTTCATCTGACCAGAGCTCTCGGCAAAGCCGACCAGACCTCCGCTAGCATCGGTTCCCTGTATCCGTGCATTTTTTCCTGAAACATATACGTGATTCATCACTAAATCACTTACTTTTGCTTCCCCGATCAAGCCTCCGGTTTTTCCTCCACTTATTTGCAGCGTCGGTGCATCTACAACTACATGGTCGAGTGTCAGACTGCCACTATTCGTGCTTCCAACCACCGCGCCTGTTGCCAGCGTTCCAGAAATCCGGGATTCTTCTCCATATATATGGATATTTTTAATCGTTAGATAGCTGTCCGCCGAAGTGCCTGCCTGCGCCACCAGCCCTGCTGTATTCTGCCCCTGACAGGAAATGTCCGGATCCTTCAGATTCAAGTTTGATATCGTCAGATGATCCGTCTTCTGAAATAAAGCCGCACCATTCCAGGCAACAGGAGTTATCTTTAAGCCTGCAATCGTATAACATTCACCCAGTTTTGCTTTTTCTTTCTCATCCACCTCCGCATCATAAGAGATAATATCCGGGTTGTTAATCGGCCAGAAACTTCCACCTTCATACTTGGAATTTCCCGGACTGTAGATCGTCATCTTTCCGTATGCATCTTTCACCTCTTTACAATACGCTTCCGTCTGTGAGGTAATCGAATCATCCTCCTGCCAGAGAATATTATCGGTCTGAATGACCCGTGTGATCTTTAAACCACCATAGCCTTCTCCGCAGAAATTCAGATTCTGCAGATGACGCCCATTGGCGACCTTAACCGTATAGGTATCCGTTCCATCACCATTTCGTTCAATTACATCGGCAAAGCAGCTGTTGAACTTGTATGAGAGCTTTGTATTTTCTGTCGGCGGATAGCCATCCTCGCTCAATTTTACGATAACATTTTCTCCATTTATGTAACCGCCCGGCTGATAACCTCCCCAGGTACCCAGACTACAGAAATTTCCACCCTCACGTGATAAATCATCCAGATAGAAACGCAATTTCAACTTTTTCTCTTCCGTTATGCCTATTTCAAAACGATTTACCCTGTTTTCTGCAGCAAAGCTCGTCCAACTGCCATTTGCCTCATTTTCTGCACAGCTGGCAGCTTTCTCTTTCGTATCTACAAAGCAAAATTTCGATCCCGTTCTCAGAGTATTTTCCTGCAAATCACCAGTATTGACTTGGAGAACATACCACATCGTTTTACCGCTCAATTCGCCGGTAATCGAAAATATCAGATGTATTCTCTGATTTTCTTCAAGCGGAGACGGAGAGACATAATCGATATACAGCCTGTTTCCAGTATGCAGCGCCTCTTCGTTCTCTTCCTTGTCCCAGTCCCCGACATGGTTATTCAGAAACCAGGAAAATCCCTTTGAAGCGTTCTGCGCAGCAAATTTTTCCGCTACTTTCTGGATCGTCGGCATGGGATAAATCGGTATTTCTGCTTTCTTTAATTCCGGATCATAGGGATATGTATTCTCGCTGTCTGCACCCGTTCCCTCAGCACCAAACAGTTCTGAAAGTTCTTCTGCGTATGCAAGCACATACTTCTCATTCACCTTACTGCACACATAGCACCCCGGATAAACTGATTTTTTGTTCGTCCCCGTACCACTCGTCTCCGATGGAAGTATTCCATTCGTTCTACTTGCATAATCATAGAACGCAACAAACGCAGGTGCTTTCATCGCCAGATCCTCTGTTTCATCCGCCGCCGTACCGCTTCCACCTTCCGTTTCATCCGATTTTTCCTCAGCCGTCGGCGAATACACCGACGCCGACACATATGTATTCGCTATCTGACTGTCTGCCGGAAGCTGTGCGGCGAGACCCCCTGCGAATCCGCCGGTATATGCCGCTACGTTATAACGTCCGGTAAGATTCTCAAAGGCTGTATTGGCGTTTGCCCCATTCCCTGGTTTTTGGGAGGTATCAAACTTCTTGTTTGCTGTATGACCGCCGACATAACAGCTCTGAATCTGCACCGTGGAACCGCTTGCGGCGGCTGCAGCTGCTGCTTTCTCAGCAGTTCCGACCAAACCGCCGGCGTACATGCCTTCCACATAGAGTGCCGCTGCGCTGTCGGTCAGGGAAATTTTCCCCTTTGCCGTGCCGATCAGGCCGCCCGCCGTTCCCTTTAAAGCGCGGATCCGGTATTTGCTTTCTTCCTCCAGCTTCAGATCGGCTGCTTTTTCTGTGCTGCTTCCCAGCTTATCACGGAAATGATTCTCCGCCAGCGCATCCTGGACGGTCAGAGTGACGCCCTCAAATGTGCCCACCAACGCACCGGCAGAAGCGCCGGTCTGCTCTGCCTGTACCTGCGGATATTCAATCTGCACATTTTTAATTTTTACCGTTGCCAGATTCGTAGCTCCCCGGGAATCCGTTCCCGGCGTCACCGCACCAATCAAAGCGCCTGCACTCGCCTTCGTCCGGACCACCGGCTGGCAGATCAGCAGGTTTTTAACACTCATATCCTGTGTTACCGTTCCAAACAGTCCACCCGTCCCATCTACTGCTGTGATTGAACTTCCCGCCGTTTTTCCTACCTGCAGACCATCGATCCGGTATGTATTTCCCTGATAGTCCAGTGGGTACGGCAGACTAAGCGGAAGATAGCTTCCCGCCTCCGTGGTATATGCCTGTGCCGTCGGGTTCGTCCGATCTGCATTCGTTTGATCCGTCACCCGGTAGGCAATCGAGATGGTTTCCGCATTCTGATTCAAAAAATTCGAGCCAAATGCCGTATGCAGCTTCGCCACATGTCCGCAGTAACCGCTCTCGTCCGCAATGTTTTCTCCCGCTTTCCAGGTCAGATCACTATTCTGCATCGCCGTAACCGTTTTGGATGTAGTCACCGCCCCAGTGTACAGCTGATCCGGATCCCAGCCTGAAACCCGCTCATCCAGATTTTCCAGATGGCGGAAGCTGCCAATCTCCGCGCTTCGGTCCGTACTGATCGATGCAAAGAGGCTGCTGCCGGATTCTATATTGCTCGTCTTAACCTGCGAAAGCGCTTCATTGTTGAAAACCTGCGCGTACACAAAGATATTTTCGCCCGGAATAAAGGAGGCAAAACCTCTTTCATCCTGCTGAAATATCATATCCGTCTGTGCCGGCTGGTTGAAATCCATAAATTTGAATCCTGTACTTGTGCCCGTGCCGGCTGGCGCCGCTATGTCATCCAGAATGACCTGATACGTTCCATCCGAATTGCCCGAAGCTCCGGACACCTTCGCCACACGCGCCGAGCGGCTGGTTTCCGGGGGATTGATCTCGATGTATCCGGTTGTACCGCTCTTTTCTCCCTTTACAAACAGACTCAGTGAATGTTCATTTTTATTCGGATCCTCGATTTTTGCATATAAAATATCATCATTCACCAGTTTCACTGTCGGCGCCTCGAATTCCTCCACCGGCAGTTCCGGGACTTCCAGATTTCCTGATGCGTAATATCCGATCGGCAGTTTCTGATCCTTATAATTGGAGTTAGCTCCCGTAAACCGCTCCCGTTTTCCGGCATCAGACGCCGCCGCCAGAAGTGCCTCGCTTCCGATATCCGTCTGCACAAACTGATAACGATCCGAATACCACACCTCGCGGACCAGTCCTGCCTCCGGATCATAGAAAATAAGATAGCTCCCGTCTCCACGGACGGTCTCATCAATCGATCCAAACGGAAGAAGGCGCTGCCGGATCTCCTCGGTCACATTCGCAGATGCCAGCGCCATCTCACCGCCAGACTCTTCTTGTTCCGATTCAGGCTGCCCTGCCTGTTTTTCCGGCACATAGAGAACCCCGTAGATATTTCCCTCTTTCTCCTCCGCCAGCACTGTATTATCTACCGAAATTCCCAGCTTTGCCTGCTTTTGATCGTCTGAAAATTCCCCCTGTGCCTCCATATGGAGCAGACGCGGAATCGTCCCACTGGAGACCTCCAGTGTCAGATGATTCTGCGCCGCCAGAAAGATCTCCTTCGCCGTCTGATCCATCTCCAGACGGCGGAGCTTTCTTTGGTAATGAATCACCGCAACAAAAGAAAGACTGGCAAGAATACCGACAATCGCAATCACCGTCAAAAATTCCGCCAGTGTAAACGCCGCCCTTCTCTTCTGTTTGTTCTGTCTCTTCTGCTCCATCTGTCCTCGTTCCTCTTTTTATTGTAACTGTTCAGTACCTTCACAGTCACGCGCAGACCTGCTGAACAGTTAGTTTTTATTTTATTTCTGATCCAGATTGACTGCACGCACGGTCAGGTTAATCGGCTTTACCACCGCTTTCCGGGAAGTTCCCATCGTATCTTTTTTCCGGTAGATCGCCAAATTTTGAACCGTAAAGCATGCTGTCTCCTCCGAATAGGTATAGCCGTCAAATGCCGTATAGTATTCATCCGAAATCGCCGCCTGCGTCAGCAAGGATATCTTATTATACGCATCATCGTAAGTATAATCCCCATACCATTTTTCAATGCCCGTGCCAGACCAGTCTGTCGCACTGAAGTGCAGCCACAGGTGGCTGTTTCCACTCCGCAAAAGAGGTGTTACCAATTCTCCTGTTGCGGAAGTCCCGGCAGAATTTTTCACTTCCAGCGCATTCGCAAATTCATCGGTCATCAGCTGCGCCGTGAGCGACAGCGCCTGCTCTGCATCTGCCTGTTCCTGCGTCCTCTGGTAAACATTTTTTACCATCATCACGCCGCCTCCAAGCACCGTGCCGATCATACCGAGAATCACAATCGCCGCCAGAAGCTCCGTCAGCGTCATACCGTTCTGTGACCGGAGTTTTTTCTGACATACTGAAAAGAGCTTCCGGTGACCCTTGGATGCCGTCTGTTTCTGCTGCCTGCAATGCCTATTTCTGCATCTGCGGCATTCACATCTCTCCTGTCCCATCTCTGTCTCCTCTATCGGTATCTGTAAAGCAGCTCTTGTAAGTTTACCTCTTCCTCTTCTGCATCCGAATCAGCCTGGCTCACATACAGCACGATGGGATACTGTCCCGTCCGGTAATTCGTCTGTGTGCCTGTCTGGTAGGCATTTGACGCCAGGCTTTTCTTCATGCCGCCGGTTCCAGATGCCTCCAGCTCCAGAACATATCTGCCCGACGCCTGTTTCGCTGTCCGGTTGTTCTCCAGCTGATTGCGGCTGTCATAATAGCTCGCCATCTGCTCTTCGCCCTGCCGCAGCATCCTGCCGGACGCCAGAAATGCACTCAGAAACATCGTCATTCCCAGTGCAATCACAAGAACCGATATCAGTACCTCTGTCAGTGTCTCGCCCGTATTGGCACGCAGCTTTCTTCCAGCTGCCCATTTCATTCTACTTATCATTCTGCAGCAGCTCCTTCTCTATTGTTCCGTTCTGCCAGCGGATCGTCGTAATGATGGTCGTCGTCGTGATCGTGTAGGAATCGTCGTCGTCCGATTCGTCGTCATCGCCCCGTACTGTGACCGTCTTATGCTCGGAGCTATGTGCTGCTTCCAGCTCCAGCCGTTTCTCGCACCGCTCTTCCTTCCTGTCATCCGCCGTTACTGTATCTGAGATAACCGCCTTGATTTTATAATCATCCGCCATCCACAGACGTACACTGGTCTTTAACGGGTCAATCGTGTCCCCGGTCGTTCCGTCTTTCTTCACTGACAGGGTAAAATCTTTGTACGCCATTTCTTCCTCCGACGCATCGTCCCCGTCTGCCAGCTTCCGATACTCATTATTTCTATAAATATCCACGATCAGTGAATCGAGAATCGCGCTATTCCCACTCTCTGGGCTTGACAAACCCGAATCCGTTCCATAGAACTTCTGCCACGACGCCTCATTATCCGTGTTTTTCCAGCTGCCGACGTAGTAGCAGTAAAAATCATCCTTATCGTTTTCCTCGTCTTCCCGGCTGTCATGCACGATCACTTCCTTGATCTTGACTATATTTTCCGTCTTCTGCAGTTCATCCCGCAGAAATACCGCCGCCGAGTCCACCGCATACCGCTTCTGATCTTCTCCCGGAAGATTCCGGATCTTACCAGCCGATGCAGAGGCGGACGCCAGAATGATCGACGCGCCCACCCCGCAAAACACAAAAAACAGGAGCGCCGCCATCAAGCTGGCGCCATCCTGATTTTTCATACAGCTGAAAACCCGCTTCCAGATTTCCGGGTGTTTTTCACTGTTCTCTGCTTTTTTCATGCTTTATTCTCCCAGCGCCGCCTCTGCCGCTGTCTCAAGGTCCGAACGCTGCAGGTTCGACACATCCGCATTCGCCAGTCCCGACGGTGCCTGCGTTTCCTCCGGTTCCAGATCCAGACCTTCTTCTGATTCCGCATCGTATCGGGTCTCAAAATAAGTCAGCTGGAACGTCACTGCTACCGGGTGGATGCGGATATCCTTTAACTCTTCATCTTCCAGATCTTCATCATCTTGAATGCTCAGATCCTCGATCAGGCAGCGGTATGATCCTTCCACTACCTCATGAAGCATCGAAACAGCGTGATCAAACGAATCTGCCGTAAAAGAAATATTCATCGCACGCCGGATCTGCATCCCATCCACCTTCGGTTCCGAATACTGGAAGCTGAAATTATACGCATCTGCAAAAATGCGGTTCAGCTCTTCCGTCTCTTCCTTAAAATGATTGTAAGCCGGAACCATCGGCGCATTGGATGCCTTATTTTCCTCTATCTCCTTCTTCATCTGCTGGATCTGCTTCGACTTTACCTGCTCCATCTGGATCTGTGCCTCCAGATCCGTCGTATCCGCCGCCTGGATCCGCCTCTGCACCGGAAGATAGAATCCGGCATAGTAGCCCGCCGCGATCAATATGATTACAAACAGAAGCAGTACAATCTTCTGCGTTCTTGATAAGATATATTTCTTTAACGAATTCATTGTTTTTCTCCGTCCTCTTCTGGTACGTTAAAAAATACAGTCATCGACACGCCCACCGGTTTGGAAGCCGCAAGAACCCGCTCCTCCCCCTCTTTCTGAACCGTCTCTTCCAGAGACGCCGTCACATAGCGTGCATCCGGATCCGCCTCCGCATCGCGAACCAGCTCCGGAAAGGAGGAACCATTGGGAATTCTTCCCTCTAATGCCATCTGATCGGAGGTGATCGAAACCGTCGAAACGGCCGTCAGCGGGAAAATCTGTGATTTCAGCGAATCCAACATCTTTCTCCGGTCTGGAAGCTGTCTCTCTTCCTCATTCAGGTACCCATTTCCATAATGTGCGTATTCCGCCTGAACCTCACTGTACACCTCGTTGGACTTCTGAAGCGCCGAAAGCTGCTGCTCAGTCGCCGCATAGACTGCCTCCGCCTGGTCTGCCTTTCTCAGAAGACGCACCACGCCAAACTGCGAAAACCCATAAACTAGTCCCATAAATACGACAAACACACCCAATTCTGCCGCTATCTTTCCTTTTTTAACCTGCTTCTGATACAGATTGATGCGCCGTTTTTTCGGATACTTCGGACCGCCAATCTGCATATTCGCGATTGATTTTAAATCAGCCACCGCTCTTCCTCCTTATGCAAGTAATACACCGTATGCCTGTGGGCTGTCGATCCACTCGTCTTCCTCATCCAAAGAGACCTCCGGCAGAAGCTCCGCCACACTCCGCACCGGCAGATCCAGCGTTTCTTTCAGCGCATCAATCAATTCCCCGTATCGTGCGCCTCCGCCGCAATAATAGAGGCTGTCGATCGTATTATTCACATTGTTGAAGCTATAAAAGTTCAAAACTCGCATGACCTGGACGGCGCGGGTCCGGTACTGCTCCTCCAGCACAGCCGCCATCTTTTCTTTGTCGGTCTCCTCGCGGTTTTCTTCCTCCACCTCAATTCCCAGTTCCTGCATCTTGTTCTTATCTCCCAAACGGATCTGCTCGATCTCCTCACAGCCCGGCTCCATGGTACGGGTAATATCATAGATCCCCTGGCGAAAGAAATGGATCCGCAATGCTTGGGTTCCCAGATCGAGAATCGCATAGTCTTTCACAGTTTCCGATTTTTCTGCCCCCTTTGCGTTCTCTTTTTCTTCCTTTTTATGAGGTTCTGCATTCAGCTTTGTCTCCAAAGCCTTCTTCTCATCCGCCATTCTCTCTTCTGCATATTCCAGAATCCATTCCAGTCCCAGCACGGCCGGAACCAGACCGACCAATTTCAAGTGTGCCATCTTGGCCAGTTTTTCAAATTGCTGCGACAGCTCTTTCGTACACGCCGCACCAATCAAATCCATTTTTTCCTGATCCGCATAGATCATCGCATAATCAAAGACGTACTTATCCATCTCGTTTCCGATATAATCATGGAACTCATATGGAAGATTCAGCCGGAGCTGTTCCTCCGTCATCAGCGGCAGCTCAAAGCGCCGCACATACGCATCCTCCTGCCGGATGACAAACACGACGTTCCGGCAGCGGATCGCATACTCCTTCAACAAATCCTTTATTAAATCCGCATATTGACGCATATCGTTCCGGTCGATCCCCTCGACCCGCTCGCTGATAAATTCGCGAAGCTCGCCATTTTCCGCATATGCAATCTTGATACGGTAATGTCCAATCTCAATTCCTAAACAATTCTTCATCTCTGCACTCCCTTTAAAAGAGCCCTGTATACCATTGTGTCCATATATCTCCATACAGCAGCATACAAAAACATGCCGCCGCAATCGCCGGTCCAAACGGAATTTTCTCCCTCCGACCGATGACAGAACCTGCAATTCCCAGCACACAGCTGAGAATCAGGAAAAATAATACCTCCCAGGCGGAACGCATATACAGTCCCGTCACAAAAAAAAGTTTTACATCGCCGCCCCCAAGCTTTCTTTTCCGGTCAGGCGGTCAAACAGCAGGGAAAGTGCCAGCATACTGACAGCCAGTCCGGCACCGGTCAGAACTCCCCGCAGCATCTGTCTTCCCGGTTCCGGTAAGCCCAGCGCCGTGCCGAAAAAGATCAGGATTCCGGCTATCTGAAGCCGGTCCGGTATGATCCACGCATGCAGATCTGTGAGTGTCAGACATAAAAGCACCATCCAGAGCAGAATTCCCCGCAGTGCCAGCACCGAGACATCGTACCGGTACATAATCAGGCAGCATGCAATTCCTGAAACAAGTTCCGTCCAGAATGCCTCCGCCGGGATCTTCGCTCCGCAATAACGGCACCTGCCCCGCAGGCACAGCCGTGAAAAAAGCGGTACCAAATCCAGTACTCCCAGCACATGACCGCAGGCATCACAGTGGGATCTCCCTTTCAAAACGGACGTTCCGTTTAACATCCGCCCTGCCAGACAGTCTGTAAAACTTCCGAGCGCACAGCCCAGAATAAAAGTAATCATCAAAATGTAAATTGTTAAAAATGTGGTTTGATGCAGCATCAATGGAATATCTCCTGTCCGTACCCATGTTCTGTCTGTTTGTAAATCCCCAATATTTTATATCTTCCAAGATATGTAAAACGCTATCTTTATCTTAAAACGCCCAATTTCATTTCTTTTATTTGGCGCCAAATCCCGGCTTTGGACCAAATGGATTCTGGCTGGTTCCCCCAACTTCATTTCCCTCATAGAAAGGAGCGGTCTGAAGCGGAGACGTATTCGCATATGGATTAGCCGCCGGATTTCCGATGTAAACCAGAATATCTGTACACGGTGTCTTGGCTTCCATCGCCGTCTTCCGGTATTCCTGCCCCAGGTCATTTACCTTCTTTGTTCCACTTCCCTGTGCGTACTCAATGTGCGCGTTCTCTCCCTCTGCCTGACAGACAATCTTTCCCTCTTTTACATTGTATCGGTAATAGCGGTATTGCTTCTGCGGCTGGTTCTCGTAGCGTTCCAGGCTTTCCTTGCTTCCATACAGCATTGCCACGGCCGCCGCCTTCGCCGCACGGACATTCGCCTGATTGGCTGCGATGACCGCTTTTTTCCGCTGTGCCGTAAAAATCGGAATACTGATCGCCGCCAGGATCCCTACGATCGCTATCACCACCAGCAGCTCTGCCAGTGTAAAACCGTGTTGGTTCTTTTTCATTTGCTCACCCACTTTTTATCAAAATGACCTGCTGACTTTGTTTTGATTCGTGCGTTGCAGGTCACGCTTATGTATCTGACAATGAATGGATTTTTAAATCCTGAAAAATTTCTGATGTGAACATCACTTCCATTCTAAACGTTACTGTTCACACACGTGTGCCCAGCAACGGGATTTTGCCGATGCTGCGCATTCCAAATCGGCAAAATCTGCTGCCAGAACTGTATCGTACGGAATTTTCAGTTCAGAAAATTCCTACCTGTGAACAGTTACTTCTAAACCTTCATGCGCCTGGCAGTCAGGTGTACCACCACAAATGAAAGCTCTGGCAGGCGCATTTAGCAAAAATGGATGGGAAAAACCCCATCCATTTTCTCCACGTATGTGGTTATTTATGAACACTAATTTTATTGTTTTCCAACATACAGTTTAATAATCGCACCATTGATTGCATCTTTATCAGTAGATGCTGTTCCATTTTTACTCGGCTCAATTGATACACTAAACAAATCGTACTTTTCTTTTCCATCAACATCATCAAGAGTTTTTTCTGTAGTAGCTTTTTTGTTTCCCGTTACTACAGTAGCCTGTCCTGTACTAATGTCATAATCATATTCAATTTTTGAAGCTGAATCTGCACTGTCTGTCAGATACTGAGCAACCGCTGCCGCCTTTGCTGCTCTCATATTCGCCTGATTCGTAGCCTTTCTAGCCTTGCTCAGCTGTGCCGTAAATACCGGAATCGAGATTGCAACCAGGATGCCCACAATTGCAACAACCACCAACAGCTCAGCCAGTGTGAAACCTTTTTTGTTCCCACGAACTTTCTTGATTAAACCTTTCATAAAATCAATCTCCTTGTATAGTATTATATTAATGAACAGAGAATTATCTCTGCGCCATCCAGCCTATGCTGTATCACATTTCACATGTGTGCAGTCAATTACGCTTACATCAGATCGTACATCGTAAAGATAGGCAGATAAATCGACACTACAATGATACCCGCAAAAATCGCAAGCACCACCAGCATCGTCGGTTCCAGCAGTGCCAGAAGCCGCTGAATTCGATAATCCGCCTCGTTGGCGTAATAATCGGCAACATTGTCCAGTGTCTCCTCGAGCTCACCGGTTTCTTCTCCGACGGAACACATATCGACCATCGTCGGCGGGAAATATTTCTTTCCCTGCAGACATTCCACCAGACTGCGTCCCCGCTCGATTCCTTCGCGCATGGAGCGAACATCCTCGCTCAGAAGTGCATTGTCCATGACCTTCGCCGTCGTGTCAACCGCCTGATTGATCGTGATACCCGCTGCCAGAAGCACCGACATTGTATTGGCAAACTGCGCTGCGCCGTTCATCTGGTTGATCGCGCCCACAAGTGGAAGGGATAACATGATCTTTTCTTTCTCAATCCGTCCCTGCGGCGTATTGCCGTAGACCTGCGAACCAATCTTCAAAAACGCCAGCACCGCCAGCATCAGCAGCCACCACTTCGCGAAGAAATGAGAAGTCGCGATCAGCATCCGCGTCATCAGCGGCAGCGTACCGCCCAGATCGGCAAATACATCTGCCAGTGTCGGGATAACCTTCGCCATGACGATAATCAGGACAACCACCGCAACCGCAACGACAAACAAAGGATAGGTCATCGCTCCCTTGATCTTCTCCGTCGTCTTGTAGGACTTTTCGTAAAACTTCTGAAGCCTGTCAAAGGATCGTTCCAGCGTACCAGACTGCTCGCCTGCCCGGATCGTCTCGATAAATGTGAGCGGAAAACGGTCGCTATACTTTTCCAGCGCCGACGCAACGGTACTTCCTGCAGCTACTTCCTCTGCCGCAGCCCCCAGGATCTTCCGGATCCGCTTGTCCTCATTCTGATCTGCCAGCATACGCATCGCGTGTGCCACTGTCATGCCCGAATGAAGGGTGAGCGCAAACTGTGAACACAGGATCGCCAGCTTCTTCGTCTTGATCCGCCTGCTTCCGATCTCCATTTCCAGGAGACTGCCCTCATCAGGTCTTTTCTTCTCTTTCTTTTGGCTGATGCTCAAAAGAATCGGATAGTTTTCCCGGATTCTGGAAGCGGCTGCCGCTTCACTCTCAGCCTGGAGCACTCCCCGGACTTCTTTTCCATCCCGTCCCAGCGCTTTATATGAAAAATTTGGCATCTCTCATACCTCCAGCCACAGGATTCAGCTGTACGCCATCCGTATGTACATCGCCATCTGCATCCTTTTTATCATTATTTTAACATCTTTGTTTGTTTTTGTAAATATGCCGTCAATCTTTTGGATATTTTATACGAAACACGCATCTAGATCGGCTTTTTTTTGCTATTTTCTCTATACGTGTTTTGTTTTTGCCAATCTATTTTTGTATATATTTTCACCAACACATCTGACTTTTCTTTCTTTTCCAGACTATTTCAGGTATATAGATCATCAGAGCGGAAATGGTACGTCCCGCCCTGACACTCCCAAAAGAATAGCTCCCGTTTCTTTTTATCTTCTCTCTTATTTCTCGTTTTCCTTATCCAGCATCTCTTCCATCGTATGCCATCCCAGCACCGCGCATTTGACACGCGCCGGCATATGGGAAACATCGACCAGGGCACCGGCTTCCTCGAGTTCTTCGATCTCGTTCTCGCCTGCCTCGCCCTTGATCATCCGCAGGAACAGATCCGCCAGATGGCGTGCTTCCTCTTCGGATTTTCCGATGATCAGATCCAGCATGATATCAGCGGATGCCTGGGAGATTGCGCAGCCGCTTCCCTCAAAAGCACCGTCTACCACCTGTCCATCTTCGACCTTCAGCTGAAGAATGATGTCATCTCCACAGCTCGGATTGACGCCCTCTAATACCAGATTGGCATCCGGCAGCTTTTCTTTATGTAACGGATGCAGATTGTGATCCGTCAGTATTTCATTGTAAAAGGTTCTATTCTCCATATCCCATTTTCCTCCGGATTTCTTTCAGGTTCTGGACAAAACGGTCGATGTCCTCCTCCGTATTGTAGAACGCAAAGCTGGCACGCGCTGTTGCAAATACACCCAGATGTTTTAAAAGCGGCTGGGCGCAATGGTGGCCTGCGCGCACATTGACATTTGCGGCATCCAGAATCGACGCGATATCGTGCGGATGTACGCCGTCCACGGTAAAGCTGATAATTCCGTTGTGCTCTTCCGGCTTATCACTTCCCTGGATATGAACGCCCGGAATCTGCTGCATCGCCGTCATTGCCCGTGTTGTCAGCAGCTCCTCACGCTTCCGCACCTCGTCAAATCCGACGTTCATCAGATAATCGATCGCCGCCTGTAAGCCGACCGCACCGCCGCCATTGACGGTACCGGCTTCGAATTTGTGCGGCAGTTCGGCAAAGACTGCGGATTCCCGGCTGACCGAATCGATCATCTCGCCGCCCGTCAGGAACGGCGACATCGCATCCAGAAGGGTCTCTTTTCCGTACAGGACGCCGATTCCCATCGGTGCCATCAGCTTGTGACCGGAAAATACAAGGAAATCTGCATCCAGTGCCTGCACATCCACCGGAATATGCGGGGCGCTCTGTGCCGCATCGATGACGATGACACCGCCTTTTTCATGCACCAGTTTCGTCAGCTTCTCTACCGGATTTCTGCGGCCAAGGACATTGGAAATCTGCGGCATGGCTGCGATCTTTGTCTTTTCTGTCACCAGGGCTTCCATATCCTCATCCCGGTAGGAACCATCCGGCTGACATTCCAGATAAACGAGCTTCGCGCCTGTCTGTCTGGATACCATCTGCCACGGCAGGATATTGCTGTGGTGGTTATCAATGCTGATTAAGATCTCATCGCCTGCTTTCAGACTGGTTAAACCATAGCTGTACGCGATCAAATTCAGGCTCTCGGTGCTGTTGCGTGTAAACACGACCTCGCTCGTCTTTCCAGCATTGATAAATTCCCGCACGCGCTCTCTTGCCGCTTCATATGCCTCCGTCGCCTCGATTCCCAGCTCATAGAGCCCGCGGAGCGGATTGGCATTTTTCTTTGTATAGAAATCTTCCACTGCCTTTAATACCGCCTCCGGGCGCTGTGCCGTTGCCGCATTGTCCAGATATGCGATATCCGAACCCGCAAGCAGGGGAAAATCTTTCTTGTAATCTGTCATGTTCTGTTCCTTCTTATATATTTGTTTGTATACTTGCTGCAAAAACAAACCGCAGCCAACTTACAGTTTTTTCATTTTATTATCGCTTCTGGTTCATGAACTCCTGAACCTGCTTCTGTACTGCCTCGTCAGCTACCAGCTCATTCAGCGCGTCGATTCTCGCCCGCGCTACCATGCGCTCAGCTTCCTCTCTCGACAGTCCGCGGGAGCACAGATAAAACAGCGTTGCATCGTCCAGATCGCCCATCGAAGCGCCGTGATTTCCTTCGACATCTTCTTCCGCACACAGAATCAGCGGAATCGTCTGGTTTACGATGTCATCGCCGAGCAGCAGCACATCCTCGCGCTCAGTTCCCTTTGCCCCGGCGCATCCCGGCACGAAATCGATGGTTCCGCGGAACAGCTTGGAGGAACCGTCCTGCAAAACGCCAGAGACTTCCATCATACTCTCTGTCTTTTTGCCGCGATGGCGTACTGTATAGTTCATATCCAGCTTCTGGTTTACACTGGTGTAATAGCCGATCTTCGCGTCAAATGCGCTCTTTTTTCCTTCCAGCTCGGTCAGGCAGCCCGCGTAGACCTTGCCTGCGCCCAGCTCCAGTTTCAAAAGCTCAAATGTGGCATTTTCCCCGCAGGACGCACCGATATCACTCAGGCAGGTATATCCTGCGCCGAGAAGCTGCACTTCCTGAAGCTGTACCTTTGCATTCTTTTCCGCATGAACCTTTACCTGGAACGAGGATGTTCCCTGTGCGTCCTCCCCGGAGCGGAATACGATCAGCACGTTTAAGCGGCTGTTTTCCTTTGCATCCAGGCAGAGGCGGTTCTGGTAACTGCCGTTTTTGTAATCGACGCAGAGAACCGTCCATTCTGTATTTTCATTCTGAAGCACAGCTGCCGCTTCCGCTGTCAGCCGGTAGATACTTCCCGCACCGGCATTTTCTTCTGCAACAGCCGTTCCATTTACAGTGTCCGTTTTATTTGCGCCAGCCGTTCCGCATTCCGCCGCCATCGCATCGTACTCGCGTCCCATGCCGGTCTGGATCTCGTCCCACTCTTTTCCGGAAATTTCTTTTTCCCAGGTCACACCTGCTGCCAGGCGCTCCGGTTTTATCAAAACACTTTCCTCCGGCCACTCAATCTGTATCTGGCTTTCGTTCATTCCCAGCCGGTTCCAGGTTCGGGTCGGAAGAATGTTTACTATCATTTCTTTCTGTCCCATTGTTTCCTCCTGTCGTTACCATTCATGCACTTGCATGCCCCGCAGCAGAATCTGTTATTTCAAAATCCCCGCTGCAAACAGTAACCATCTATTATCCGATACTGCCTTTCATCTCAAGCTGAATCAGGTTATTCATCTCAACCGCGTACTCAAGCGGCAGCTCCTTCGATACATCATCCGCAAATCCGCTGACGATCATTGCGCGCGCGTCCTCCTCGCTGATGCCGCGTGACATCAGATAGAAAACAGCCTCGTCGCTGATCCGTCCAATCTTTGCCTCATGGCCGACGTTCGCGTCGCGGGTTCGGATATCCATCGCCGGAACCGTATCGGAACGTGAAATATCATCCAGCATCAGGGACTGGCAGGAAACCGATGCCTTAGAACCGGATGCCTGTTTTCCAATCTGTACGCTGCTTCGGAACGTGCTGACACCGCCGTCCTTGGAAATAGATTTCGTATTAATATAGGAAGAAGTCCGTTTGCCCGTGTGGACTACCTTCGCACCGGTATCGAGGTTCTGACCTTCTCCGGCAAAAGTAATGCCGGTAAATTCCATTCTTGAATCGTCGCCCTTTAAGATACTCATCGGGTACAGATACGATACGTGGGAACCAAAGGAACCCGATACCCACTCGATCGTGCCGCCCTCTTCCACAATCGCGCGCTTGGTGTTCAAATTGTACATATTTTTCGACCAGTTCTCGATCGTCGAATAGCGGAGTTTCGCATTTTTGCCGACATACAGCTCGACACAGCCCGCATGCAGGTTTGCCACGTTATATTTCGGCGCAGAACAGCCCTCTATGAAGTGCAGATATGCACCCTCATCAACGATGATCAGCGTATGTTCAAACTGTCCGGCTCCCGGTGCATTGAGACGAAAATATGACTGAAGCGGGATCGTAACCGACACGCCCTTTGGCACGTACACAAAAGAGCCACCGGACCAGACTGCCCCGTGCAGTGCTGCAAATTTATGTTCCTGCGGTTTGACCAGATGCATAAAATGCGTTCGGATCATGTCCGCATATTCGCCGTGCATCGCACTCTCCAGATCGGTGTAGACAACGCCCTGCGCCGCTACCTCCGCGCGCACGTTATGATATACTAACTCCGAGTCATACTGGGCGCCCACGCCTGCCAGCGATTTCTGCTCCGCCTGCGGGATTCCCAGACGTTCAAAGGTATCTTTGATGTCCTTCGGAACCTCGGACCATTTGGCGCTCATCTTGGATTTCGGACGGACATAGGTTACGATGTTGTCCATGTCCAGATCCTCGATATCCGGTCCCCAATTCGGAACCCGCAGGGAATTGTAAATCTGTAAGGACTGCAGACGGAACTGCTGCATCCACGCCGGGTCATTTTTCTCCTTAGAAATCTTCTCAACGATCTCCGGAGTCAGACCTGCTTTTACTTTATATGCGTCATTTTCTTTGTCTTTTATATCGTAGATGCTGCGATCAATATCATCTACATACGTTTTTTCTTTCATGTTTGATGCCTCCATATTACCCGTGCTGATTCGTTATTACTGTCGCATTATCCTGCGGCACTCTCGATTCCCAAAACGCCTGCCTGCGAACAGTAACGATTAGTTTTGGGCGTCTGCCACACCCGCCTCACGGATAAAGGATTCGTAGCCTTCCCGGTTGATCTTATCAACCAGAGAGCCGTCACCGGTTGCCACGATCTTTCCATCTACCATGATGTGTGTATAGTCAACATGCAGCGCATCGAGAATCCGGGTGCTGTGCGTAATGATGAGAAGCGCGCCGTTCTGGTTCTTCTGATACTCTTCCACTCCCTTAGAAACCAGACGGACTGCATCAACATCCAGACCGGAGTCTGTCTCATCAAGGATTGCCAGGCTCGGATTTAAGAGCATCAGCTGTAAAATCTCAGATTTTTTCTTCTCACCGCCGGAAAAGCCCACGTTTAAGCTTCTCTGTGCATACGATTCATCCATCTGGAGAATGTCCATCGCTTTTTTAAGCTGTTTATGAAATTCCCAGATCTTTAAGTTCTTGCCGGTCTGCTGGCGCATCGCGCTCCGCAGGAAGCTTTCCAGCGAAAGTCCCGGCACCTCCAGCGGCTCCTGGAAGGACAGGAACATACCGGCTTTGGAACGCTTGTCCGTGGACTCATGTGTGATGTCCTCGCCCTTAAATAAGATCTGACCGCCCGTGATCTGGTATCTCGGGTTTCCCATCAGGACGTTGCCGAGCGTCGATTTTCCAGCGCCGTTCGGTCCCATCAGGACATGTACCTCCCCTGCACCGACGCTTAAATCAACGCCGTGCAGAATCTCTTTTTCTTCTATATTTGCCTTTATCTGATTTACTTCTAACACTTTTTCTGCCATAAAGCACTCCATTTCCGGGACCGGCTGAGACATTCATGCTCGGTCTGTCTGATCTGTGACAGCCGCCTCGTCACGAAAGCGGTTATCCTTCTTAGCAAACGTCCATCTCTCTGGTTCCTTTTTTCTATAATGAATCTGGCTGTTCAGACGGTCAGATTACCCTATGGCTATTATAGGTATTTATTTCCGGATTGTAAACCCTCATTTTTCATAAAACAAGAAAGATTCTTATTATATTATTGAGACTTTTTCTCGTTTATTATTGAGTCAGCATCATCCACCCCCAATACACAACCCCTAATCCCCACGAACTCAGAATCCCATACAGGATCACCGGACCCGCGATTGTAAATATTTTGCATCCGACACCAAACACCTGTCCTTCCGCCTTGTATTCCAGCGCCGGGGATGCAACTGAATTGGCGAATCCGGTGATCGGAACCAGCACACCAGCTCCAAAAACACGAGCCAGCCTCTGGAATACATTTGCCCCTGTCAGGATAACGCTGAGCAGAATCAGTCCCAGCATCGTCCAGAGCGCCGCCGTTTTCTCCTCCATGCCTGTCTGAACCAGACAATTTGTGCTGATCTGCGCCGCCAGGCAGATCAGCCCGCCGGAAATACCCGCCATCAACACATTTTTCCATGTACTGTGGACGGGCGTAACCGATTTGACATATGCTTCATATTGATCTTTTCTGGCTTCCATGGTTTCTCCTCTCTTCTACTGTCTTCCAATTCCATGTAAGAAATAATACAGCGAACCCGCACATTTCCCCGCTGCAATCGCGAGAATCAGATATGGCAGCCCCACTGCCAGACGCAGGCGGCGGCTCAGCACCGGCAGGGCTTTCAATGTCTCTGCCAGCGACATGACGAGGCAGCCCACAAAAATACCACAGGAAAGTCCCGCAGCCGCTAGAAGCAGCTGTCCGGAGACATTTCCAAGCATCACCAGAAATCCAGCACCAGCTCCCGTTCTGCCACCGCCTTCTGCTGCCTTCTGCCACAACTCTGCCTCCGGCATTGCCGCTGACCACGCTATTCTCAGGAAACTCGCGGTCAGCTGTTTCACCTTCTCTGTAAATAAATCCACCACATTTCCAAACAATCCTCCCAGCGCGATAATCGTCTCATACAAGAAGATTTTCCCCTTCGACGCCGTCGCCGTCTTTCCAATCAGGCGCGGATAAACGCCGATGACCACCAGAAAGGCGTAGACTCCCGCTGCCACCGTGCTTCCCGCCGCCAGCCCCGCCAGCAAAAGCAGCGCTTCTTTAAGAAACATCGATGTCATCCTCCTTCCGCTCCTCGTTCTGAATCAGCGTTTTATTGACATTTTCCTCATACAGGCGCATTTCTACCTCCAGCGGCGTCGGATCGAGACTGAATTTCCACGAAGTAAAATGATTAAAAAACAGCAAAATCCCCACCGGAAGCCCGATCGAATAACCGATCTCCAGCGCCGTTGTTCCGTCCGACGCCTGCCCCGTCGTGATCTCATATATTTTCTTGAATACATCCAGCACGTTTGCATCGTTGTTGAATGTCATGATCGCAAATGCCGCCCCGAAAAAGCAAATCAGGCAGACGAACAGCGTCTTGCACCACTGCCAGACAAGCGCCTGACGGTGCGGCGGCTGATAATGAATGACATAATCCGTCTCCCCCAGATTCTGCACCGATGTCCCCGGAATTTCCCGTTCAATCTGCTGGATAATCTCCATGACGTTTCCAACCAGACGGCTTTCGCGCTGTTTCCCGCCGCCGCGGATCCTCTTCACGATCATCGCACGGCAGCGGCTTTCCACGCTTTTTTCACTGCAATAAACTTCTCCCAGGCTTGCAAGCGGTACATTTTTCTCATGTACCTGCGTGATCTGGCTGAGTTTCAGATAGACCGTCTGTGTCATAATGCTGCCTTCTCCGTCTGTGCCTCCGGTCTCAAAAATGCCTCCGCGCTGTCCCCGGAATGCTGTACGAAGGTTCCGTCAATGTAGACGCTGTCCCGCCCCACTGCCATCAGACAGAGACAGAGCGCTGCCACAATCAGAATCATGCATCCGACCCAGATACAGATTCCCATCTTTTTTTTCATTGTCACTTTCACATTTCCCGTCATTTTTTTCCATCCTTCCTGTGTATTCTGGAAACTCCAAAAGTTCCTGTATCCAGTAGTATGGCTGTCTTTCAATGGAGTATGCACATTCATATATTCTGAATTATGAGCCTGTCTTTTTTCTCATGTTTCTTCCAGCTTTGCGCGCATCTGCCCTAATATTTTCCGCTCGATCCGCGACACCTGTACTTGTGAAATGCCGAGCTGCGCCGCGATCTGAGTCTGTGTCTGATCATAAAAATAGTGCCGCACAATGATCTCCCGCTGCCGTCCATTGAGCATTTTCAGTAAATCTCCCAAAAGCATCCGGTCAAGCAGAACCTCATTTTCCGCTGTCTCCCCAGCAATCCGGTCCTGAAGCAGAAGGCCAGTTTCTTCCCCGGCGCTGGCTGGTGCAGAGAGCGATTCAACCGGACTGTCCGCCGCCATCGATGCGGCAGCTTCCTCACAGCTCACTCCAATCTGCGCCGCCAGCTCTTCCAGCGTCGGCTCCCGCCCAAGCGCCGTGCAGAGCGCTTCCCGCGCTGCCCGGAGCCGCTGGTTTTGCTCTTTGATGGAACGGCTGACCTTGATGATCCCGTCATCCCGGAGAAAACGTTTGATCTCCCCCGCAATCATCGGCACCGCATACGTCGAAAAACGCACCTCATATGATAGGTCAAACTTATCAATCGCCTTCAACAGCCCGATACTTCCGATCTGAAATAAGTCCTCCGTCTCACACCCCCGCCCCGCAAAGCGGCGGACGATGCTCCATACAAGCCCCAGATTGTCTTTTACCAGCGCCTCCCGCGCCGTCTTATCGCCCTGGTGTGCCCGTTTGATCTGCTCGATGGTTTTATCCATAGAACTCCGCCGTTTCTTTTTCTTCCTGTTCTTTATTCATATATCCCCTTCCAATTCGCTTTTTCATCGTCACACACGTTCCGCAGCCCACCTTGGACTCCACCTCGACCTTATCCATAAACGCTTCCATAAACGAAAAGCCCATCCCCGAGCGCTCGCCGGTCGTGTCTGTCGTATACATCGGCTCCATCGCCTTTTCCACATCCAGGATTCCTTTTCCCTCATCCCGGACCGAAATTATCAGTTCTTCTCCCTCAATCCGCGCTTCTATGTAAATAATTCCGATTTCATCGCTATACCCATGAATCACCGCATTTGTCACCGCCTCCGAGACCGCCGTTTTCACATCCTCCAGCTCCTCCATCGTCGGATTCATCCGGCTCATAAAGACTGCCGCTGTGACACGGGCAAACTCCTCGTTCGATGAATGGCTGTCTATCTCCAGGTGCATCCACGTGCCATTCTTCTCTGCTTGTCTCTGTTCATTCTGTTTAAATTTTCTGTATTCTTCTGAATCTTTTATTTTTTTAAGTTTTCCTTTCACTTCCGTTTCTGATACAGATATATCATCCGCATACATATTCATCTCTCCTTTAATGTCTCCCATCCAGTGCCTCCTCTCTCGTCCGGTACGACTGCACCAAACGATACACGCCGCCGATCCGCAAAATCCGGCGCATCCGCTCGCCTGCCCCGTACACCGCCACCGTGCCGCTGCTGCCCTCCATCTGCTTATACCGGTTGAGAATTACACCGATCCCGGAACTATCCATAAATTCCGTCCCTGAAAAATCAAAAATAATCCGGTTAATATAATTTTCCGCCAGAAGCAGGTCTGTTTCATATTTGAGTGTCAGGCAGTTATGATGATCTACCTCCTTCGGCAGATGAATCACCAGCGCCGAATCGATCGCTTCGTATGTAAACATATTTCGTTCCATATCAGGATTCCCCCTTTTTCGATTTTTTATGCGGCCTTTTCCTATAGGCCTAAAAGAATGTGCCTTGGCACATTCGGGCGTCTCGCGCGGTCGCTTGCAGCATGTTTCTGCTTCGCGCGAGTGCGCATCCTCACGGAGCGTTTTTTGTTTCATAGGACATGATTTCCTAGGAAAGCAAAAAGCACCGTAAAGTTTTTATCTTTACAGTGCTTTTCTTCTTAATTATCTGTCGTATTATATTTGTACTTACTGCGCCGCTTGCGTCTCCGCTCCGCTGCCTGCTGCCGTTTCATCCGCCGCAGTCTCTCCCTGACTGATGATGGACTGACCTGGAACTGCAGCCTGCTGGTTATCCGGCGCAAGCTCGGCGAGCTGCTGTCTTGCCTTGTCCGCCTGCTCGGAATCCGCATACTGGGTCACAATCTGCGTAAACATTTCGACCGCCTTGTCTGTCTCGCCCTGTGCCCGGTAAATCATACCCATGCTGAAGATAACCTTCGGGTTTGCCGGACGGATCGCCAGACAGGTCTGGTAATCTGCCAGCGCTTCCTCCATACGGCCTGCCGACCACATCGTGTATGCCAGATCCTCCAGCGTCTGGTAGCCGTTTGTCTCGATGTCCTGCTTTACCCCGTTGGCAATGGAAACGACCGTCTCGTCCGTAAATAATGACGGATCAAAGCCCTCATAATAGGTAACCGCCTCTGCCAGGTTATTGTTGCGGTATGCCTGCAGCATTTTGACGAGCTTCGCATACTGGTTCAGAACGCTGTCATTGCTGTTGAGCATCGTATCCAGCTTGTTCTCCGCCTCTTCTTTGTCCTTTTTCGAGGTCTCAATGCTCTCATTTAAACTGTCAATCTCTTCATTTTTCTGATTGAGCTGCTCATTGTACTGGAGCATTTCCTGCGTATGTGCATTATTTGCCTGCTTAATCTTGGCTGGCATCACCAGGAAAAAGATAACTGCCGCGCCCAAAAGCAGTCCCGCGCCGATATTGAGCACCGACTGCAGTCCCGTATTCTCCTTGTACGTCGGCGGCATAATGACATCATCATCCCGCATCTGGCGGTGGGAAAATGCATTTTTCAGCTTTCTCCGCTCGATATCCGCCTTGCCGGTATGTTCCTTAACAATCTCCATATACCAGTTCGCCTTGGGATTGTTTTTATCAATCTTGAGTACCTTATACAGGGATTTGCCCGCTTTCGTATAATCCTCATGACTAATATGCAAAAGAGCCAACAGAAGATGTGCTTTTACAAATCTCGGATTAGCTTCTACAACTCTTGTAAGCTGTAAGGTCGCCAGATCGTCGCTTCCGGTCTGCGCCTGCAGAAGCGCCTGATTATATTTCTGAATCGTCGCGCTCGCCTGATCCAGACGATCCTGCTTGCGCTGAATCTGGTCTAAATAATAATCAGCCCGGTTATCCTGCTCCCTAAAGTTCATGCTGATAACCCACTGCACCAGCGCCTCCGACACCTCACCCATCTCATAATAGATAAGTCCGAGAAGATTTCTGGCATCAATATGATACTTGTTCAGGTTCAGGCATTTTTTCAGATACTCGACCGCCCCTGTTAAATCCCGTCTCTTTGCCCGTTCCAGCCCGGCATTGTAAAAGCTGTTGGAAATCAGGCGAATTTTTCTTGTTCGATCCATCATGTCCGCCTATTCCTTCATATGTTTTAAAAGTTCCATCATAATATCCGACATATCTGTCAGGTCACTCTTCACGATCGCCTCGCCGACCTCCTCGACCTCCAGACTCGGTTTAAAATGTTCGATTTCTTCCTCGAAATTGATTGTCATTCCTTCGCCACTCATGTTTTTCCTCCAGAGTTTCTTCCTTTTATTACATGGATATACATTCCCGCTAATCTTACACCATTCTGGCGGTGCTGTCAAATCCAGTTCGGGAAATCTTTTTCTCCAGCTCTCCGATTAAATACAAAGAACCCACACAGAAGCAGGTATCCTCCGGACGTTTTTCCTGAACCAGTGTCTGATAAGCTGTTTTTACATCTGGTATACTTTGAACCTCACAGCCATCTGCCACCCGGTGTGCTGCTTTTTCCATCGCCTCCATCGAAAGTGCCCGCGATGTATATAAATGAGTCAGCACCAATCGATCCGGCTTCAGTTTCCGCATCAGTGTTTCCAGCATCGATTCATAATTTTTATCTGAAACGGCTGCAAACAGCAGAAAAATCCGACCATCTTTCCCGGACTCTTCTCTTCTGCGCGCTGCCACCTCTGCCGCCGCGCCCACAAACGCACGGATTCCGCCCTCATTGTGAGCGCCATCCAGATAAACTCCGTCCTGGATCTCCTCCATGCGTCCGTGCCATACCGCATTCCGGATGCCCGCTGCCGCTGTCTCCCCGTCCACTGCAAGAAGCCGTGCCGCCTGGTAAGCGATGCAGGCGTTGACCGCCTGATATTCCGCTTCGAAGGGAATAAACAGACGCTGGCTTTTCTCTTTTATCATCAGGCTCATCCCGCCATGTCCCCGCCGAAGATCCGTATACACTTCCGGGCTGATCGGATATGCCGGACAGGAAAGTTGCGACGCCCGATTTCTGATAACTGCTGAAGCCTCCGCATCCGTATCATCGTACACCACCGGCACATTTTTTTTCAAGATTCCCGCCTTTTCGCCCGCGATCTGTGTCACCGTGTCGCCCAGGTATTCCATATGGTCAAGGCTGATCGAAGTGATAACCGTAAGCGCTGGATGCTCGATGCAGTTCGTTGCATCCAGCCGTCCGCCAAGCCCCGTTTCCAGAATGACATACTCCGGCTTTTTCCGGCGCACCATCCACATGAACATCAAAAACAGATATTCAAAATACGTCGGACGCCCCAGTCCTTCCTGCTCAAAATGAACATATGATGCCTTAACCGCCTCAAATGCTTCCAGGAACAGTGCATCGTCTGCTTCCTGTCCATCAAAGGAAAAACGCTCCGTCACGCGTACCAGATGAGGAGACGTAAACCGCGCCGTCTGCTTCCCGGCTTTCTGCAAAATCGCATCGAGAAACGAGCAGACCGACCCTTTTCCATTCGTTCCGGCCACATGTACGATTCTTTCCTCCTGCGGCAATGCATTCAGATATGAAAGCATCCTGCGAAGTCCCTCCGCTGTATGTTTTTCACTGGTAAATTTCGGTATCTCATTCAGATATGCATCTGCCGCTTCTACCGTCCATTCTTCTTGTCTCATGGCGTGAAATATCCTTTCCTGGCAAACGGAAGCGGCAGTACGAACTCTGCCGTCTGCCGCCTTATCTTTTGTATGTTATTATTTTATATCATTTGCGGAGATCATGCAAGTGGTTATATGGAATCAAGAAACCCCTCTTGATAATCAAGAGGGGTTCCACTCATCAGCTCCCTGCCGGACTTGAACCGGCGACCTACGCATTACGAATGCGTCGCTCTACCAACTGAGCCAAGGAAGCATTTTAATTTGAAAAATGCTCTGGAAAACCCAAAGCAACTTTCGATGACCTGTCCGGGAATCGAACCCGGGTTTACGCCGTGAGAGGGCGTCGTCTTGACCGCTTGACCAACAGGCCGTATGTTTTATAATAGAATCGAGGCGACGTGATTCGAACACGCGACCTCTGCGTCCCGAACGCAGCGCTCTACCAAACTGAGCCACGCCTCGATTACATGACGTAGTATAATATAAATCCAGGAGAATGTCAACACTTTTTTTGAAGAATTTTTAAAAATATTTATTATGTTTAATATTTCGCTATAGTTGCTTGTGTTTGCTCAATTCAATAAATTTATATTTACTTCATCAGCTTCTGAATCGTCTTGCACAGCTCCTCAACCGCTTCTTCCCCATTTCCCGCCTCTATATCATCGACCACACAGGTTTTGATATGGTTGGACAGCAGGACTTTGGAAAAACTGTTCAGCGCCGCCTGAACCGCTGATACCTGGTTTAATATATCGACGCAGTATCGCTCGTCTTCCACCATCGCCTTCACACCGCGCACCTGTCCCTCGATCCGGTTTAAACGTTTCAGCAGATCTTTTTCTTCGGTCAGATTTCTGTGTTTGTGGCGTTCCGTCTCTCCTCCCTGACAGACCTGCGCTTGTGATTCACATTTACAACAGCCCATGCTTTTCTCCTATCTTTTATCAAAATGCTGCGAAATGGCATATTAATTCCACCATTTCGCAGCTTTTTTCATCCTACTGAATCGAGTTCACCTTATAATCCTGTGCCTCAACCGCCTCTTTCAACGTATCGTCCGCCACATCCGCACTCATGCTTACGACCGCGGTTCCTTTCTCATGGCTGACCTCTGCGCTCTCCACGCCTGCCAGTGCCTCCAACGCCTTCTTTACGCGTGCCTCACAGTGTCCACACATCATTCCTTCGATATTCATTGTCTTTGTCATCGTTATTCCCTCCATATTTATATTATTTTTTTGATTCTCACTTTTTTGCATTTCTTTTGAAACAGTTTCATTTCCATTTGCTGTTTGCCCAATTGACCGGGTGTCTTCTGCCCCCATCCTAACTGCACCTGCATTTTCTGCCTTTTCTCCACCTTTATTAGCAGCCTTCTCAGCCCTCTTCCGCATCGGATGATCCTTCGATGCATCGTGCATCTTAAACAGATTCAGCCGCAGCGCGTTCGTCACTACGCAGAAGCTGGATAAGCTCATCGCTGCAGCGCCGAACATCGGATTTAATTTCCATCCAAAGATAGGATACCACAAACCGGCTGCAAGTGGAATACCCACAACATTGTAAAAGAATGCCCAGAACAGGTTTTCGTGAATATTTCGAAGCGTCGCACGGCTTAGACGGATTGACGCCGGAACATCACTCAAACGGCTCTTCATCAGCACCACATCCGCGGCATCAATCGCGATATCTGTACCGGCTCCGATCGCGATACCTATATCGGCACGCGTGAGCGCCGGGGCATCATTGATACCATCACCGACCATTGCCACCTTGCCCTGTTCTTTCAGGCTGCGGATGACACTCTCTTTCCCATCCGGAAGTACTCCGGCAATGACTTCATCCACACCAGCCTGTGCCCCAATCGCACGGGCGGTCCGCTCATTATCTCCGGTCAGCATGACCACACGGATTCCCATGTTCTGCAGTTCCTTGACCGCCTGCGGGCTGTCTTCCTTGATGACATCTGCCACGGCAATCATACCAGCCAGACGACCATTTTTCATAAAGCACAGCGGTGTCTTGCCTTCCGATGCCAGGCGCTCAAAGGATGCCTGTTCCTGTGCGGACACCGTCGTATGTCCGCTGATATAGGAAAAGCTTCCGCCTGCCAGTGAAGCGCCCTCTAACGTACCGGAAAGTCCATTACCCGGCAGCGCCTGGAAATCAGCCGCCTCCGGCGCGTCAATCTGCTGTTCTTTTGCATAGAGAAGAACAGCTTTCGCCAATGGGTGCTCACTCTTCTTTTCCAGGGAAAGCGCCAGGCTTACCAGCTCCTTCTCAGTCACACCTCCGGACGGGATGACGTCGGTCACACGCGGCTCGCCGCTGGTGATCGTACCCGTCTTATCAAGCGCTACAATGTCCATTTTTCCGGTTTCTTCCAGCGAAACAGCTGTCTTGAACAAGATTCCGTTTTTCGCGCCCATGCCGTTGCCGACCATAATCGCAACCGGCGTAGCCAGTCCCAGTGCACACGGGCAGCTGATAACCAGTACGGAAATACCTCGCGCCAGTGCGAATCCAAACGTCTGTCCTGCCAGCAGCCAGATAATCGTTGTCACCACTGCGATCGTGATAACCGCCGGGACAAACACGCCGGAAACCCGATCTGCAATCTTGGCGATCGGCGCTTTCGTCGCCGCCGCGTCGCTAACCATGCGGATGATCTGCGACAGGGAGGTATCTTCACCGACTCTGGTCGCCTCACAGCGCAGATAACCAGACTGGTTGACCGTTGCCGCCGAAACCGGGTCACCCTGTGCCTTATCCACCGGAATACTCTCGCCGGTCAGTGCTGCCTCGTTGACCGCACTTGTTCCTTCCAGGACCACACCGTCCACCGGGATATTTTCACCTGGGCGTACAACAAATACATCACCCTTCTTTACCTCTTCAATCGGAACCTTTGTTTCCACTCCATCCCGGATGATAACAGCTGTCTTTGGTGCCAGTTTCATCAGTCCCTTTAAGGCATCCGTCGTTTTTCCCTTGGAACGCGCCTCCAGCATTTTTCCGACTGTGATCAGCGCCAGAATCATTGCCGCCGACTCAAAGTAAAATTCATGCATGTAGGACATAACTGCCGTGTCGTTGCCCTTTAACTGTGCGTCCGTCATCGCAAACAACGCATATGTGCTGTAAATAAACGACGCGCCGGAACCAAGTGCTACCAGCGTGTCCATGTTCGGGGCGCGGTGTAAAAGTCCCTTGAAACCGCTGATAAAAAATTTCTGGTTAATCACCATGATAATTCCGGCCAAAAGGAGCTGCAAAAGTCCCATCGCCACATGGTTGCCATCCATAAAGTGCGGCAGCGACCAGCCCCACATCATATGTCCCATCGACATATACATAAGGACTGCTAAGAATCCCAGCGATGCGATCAGACGGTGTTTTAAGACCGGCGTCTCCCGATCTTTTAAGGCGTCCTCTGCCTCCGACGCGCTCTGCGCCTGCGCTGCAGTGCCCTGTCCTTTCAGGGATGCGCCATATCCGGCATCTTCCACCGCATGAATCACGGTCTCCGGGGGCACATCGCCCTCGACGCCCATCGAATTTGTCAGCAGGCTGACCGAGCATGCCGTGACACCCGGCACTTTCGATACTGCCTTTTCAACCCGGCTGCTGCATGCCGCGCAGCTCATGCCGGTTACTGTATATTGCTTCATGGTCTCCTCCTATCTCTTAACTGTCCTTATAATATACCCCCATAGGGTATATGTCAACCCCAATTTCATTTATGATCTCTTTTTCTCAACAAAATAATAATGGACGCAAAAAGACCCTGTCCGGAGAATTTCCCCTTACAGAGTCTTTTATACATTCGCATCTATGCCGCCCTTTGGCAGGCATAGACATTATTATTTTTATCTGTGCATCATCCAAACAGCATGCCCAGCACGCCGTAGGACAGAATCGACATAATCACCGTCGCCAGCGCGATACCGACTAAAATCGCGCCAAATGCCTTGCCAAATTTCATGTGGAGCAGGGATGCCACCAGCGCGCCTGTCCATGCGCCGGTTCCCGGAAGCGGGATGCCGACAAAGAGCATCAGCCCCCAGAACTCATATTTCTCGATCTGCCCTTTTTTGCTCATCGCTTTGCGTTCCAGCCACAGCGCAATACCACGGAAACACGGAACCTTCTTCATCCACTCCAGCACATGGCGGATCAGAAGCAGGATAAACGGGATCGGCAGGATATTTCCCACGATACAGATCGGGATCGCCCGCAGGATCGGCACGTTTAAGAGTGCCGGTGACGCAGCCAGAAGCCCGCCTCGAAGTTCCAGAATCGGAATCATTGAGATAATGAAGATAATTGCCTCCTTCGATATGACTCCGGATAAATTAGCTGTAAACCATTGTACCAGTGAATCCATAAATTATGCCTGCTCCCCGCTGTTATTTTCATTCTGTGCCGCAGTATCGGTGGTGTTCTCCGAAACAGCGTCCGAAGCATCCGCGGAATCCGCGTCTGGGCCAGCCGCGCCTTCTGTTTCTGCGTTGTCAACCGCCTTATCTGCTGCAGCTTCATCCTTCTCTTCAAAGATAGTCTCCTGCATCTCCTCTGGTTCTTCCGGCTCATGCACATCTGCAGATGTCGTCGAATCCATCGGCGCACCGCACCGGCTGCAGAATGCCGCATTTTTCTCCACCTTTGCGCCGCACTCCGCGCAGACTCTTGTGCCCTCTAACTCGGCAATCTCATCCTCCAGGGACGCAATCTTCACAAGCCCAGCCTGGATAGTGTGGAACTCATCTGCAAATTTCCCTTCCAGCTCGCCCTCATGTCTGTCATAGTATGCTTTTCCCAGTGTGATATATGCCTTATTAATCTTATCTTTCTCGGCGGACAACTTCGATTTCAGCTGTAATACGCCTGTAATGTCCTTTACCCGGTTCGCAGCTTCCTTGCTCTTATCGCTGATCACCTTTCCAAGTTCATCGAAAAATGCCATATTTCTTCCTCCTCTGCGGGATATGTACGCCTCAAATTTCGTTCTGCCTGATGTGACAGCGCATCGCTGTTCTAAATCTAACGGCAGGTTCATGCAAAACCAAGGCATCTGATATTTTCTCATAACGATTCAGCCGGTTTTTGCATCAAATACATAAACCGGCTGAACCGCTACGTTTCCCCCTATTTTAGCCCCTACAGGGGAGAAAGTCAATCTTTTGCATCCCTAAATCAACTCTAGGCAACTTTTTTAATACGCAAACACCCGGTTCAGCCGCATCAATTCCGGTGTCAGGCCGAAGGTCGATTTCACAAACTCCGGAACCTTGCCATAGCGGAACGAGCGCTGGTAGATGCCATACTGACCCGATTCATCCATTTCATAGTCCGCCGCATATTCCCCATCATACAGGACATTCTGACCGGCATCCACCGTATATGTCTGACCTATCTCATTTTCCTCCATTGAATTTACCGAATCCCTCAAATCATCCTCTGAAACTGCCCCTGTGTCCTCTGTACCGGACACATATACTGCAATATTGATCCCCTGATATGCCTCCGCCATTTGATTGATCTGCACCATATCATCCGAAGCGGAGTTTGCAAGAATTTCTGCAATCTGTTCCGGATCTGTAATCGTTACCTCGCGTCTGCTGTTATTCTGAAGATACTCCCGCTGGCGTTTTCCAAGCTCTGTATCTGCCGGTGCCAGCTGATCCTCCGGAATCTTGCCGCCCTGATACTGAAGCACGATTTTTTCTGTATTTTCCGGCGTCACCTTGCTGCCGACCTCGGTACCACACTGTTTCAGAATCGCGATCGTCTCCTGGAAGGACGGATAAATCGGGTAATAATCAAACTGGTTAAATGTGTCATAATAGCCGCCATTTTTACGAATCACATCAATCATCGCCTGCATCTCATTTGTCTTAAACTGAATCTCCGCGATCGGCATCTCCTCCCGGCGCATATCCGGCGTCAGAGCCATCAGCTCTTTCTGGTATGCAGCAAGAAGCGCCGCCTTCGTCTGCTCATCCGGAAGCTTCACATGGCTGCAGTCCTCTTCCTCTTTGTAATTGATGCCTGCGGCATCGTCTGCCTGTAGGGACAGCACCGGGTACATTCCCAGTTTATAGCTCTGATTTTCATAAATGGAATCTAGCTGTTCCCGCAGCTCCGATACATTGATCGTGCGGTAATTACGGTAAACGGTTTTTCCATTGTTCAGATGCCAGGACAGCACGATCGAATCATAGCGTGAATCCAGATCCGCCTCACTCATCCAATCCTGTCCGCCGTTCAAATGCTTCCGCTGTCTGGAAGCTGTCTCGATGCCCTGCGCGCCAATTTCCCGCAGGACACGGATTCCATCCTCATCCGAGATCTGCATTTTATCTGCCACATCTCCCTGGGACGCCCATTCCATTCCAACACTGTAGCCATCCCTATACATTCTCGGAGTCACATGGTAAGCCCCTGCCGCATTGTTGTCCAGCGCATCACAGTAAATACCCGCGTATGCAACCTTGTCAGCATCCGGCAGATAGCTGTCATATCCTGCCACATCCAGGCGGAACCCTAAGAAAATGGCTGCCACTGCCACCGCACTAATGGCAAGCTGTCTCTTATGCGCAAACAAGCTCTTAAAATCGAAATGATAGATAATTTCGATCAGGCAGCTGGTGATGAGCAGTCCGCAGAGCAAGCCAAACACAGTCCAGATATCATCATTCAGGATTGACCGGAAAATCATTCCGGAAAACAGCGTGATCGGCACAACCAGAAGGAAACGGATCACCGGCTCACTTACCTTAAATGCCATCGCTCTTCCAGCCGCCTCAGACGGGCGTTTCCGGTACAGGAACATTCCCAGACCAAAGAGCAGGGCTGCCACTGCCCATGCAATGACTGCCATCCGGGTGGGATGCTCCGAACCAGTTGCCGTGCCGTACCAGAAAACCGGTGAGGTCCGCTCGCACCAGCGCAGCAGAAAATTGCCATTGTCATAAAACGTCATGAAGTATTCGGAAAAATACGTCGATACCACTGCAGCCACACCCGGTCCCCAGCTAAAAAGCACGCCGGTTCCCAGTAAACCCACGATCAGATTGCCTGTCAGAATCACTGCCAGCACAACCGTCATGTACACCAGTGTAAAAAAGCACATATGCTGTATATACCCAATCAGCAGGGTTCCCCATGAAAATGGTGCGCCCTTTACCTGCAGCATCACTCCTGCCGCCAGCAGAAATACCAGATACGGGACTGCCAGATACAGGATACCGTCCAGGCAGGTCACAGTATAAAGCATTTCACGGCTGATCGGAAGGCTGTGAAAAAAATCCGTTTTCTTTTTCGAATGGAGATACGAAAAACCGGACGCTGCCAGCACCACCGCCGTCACAATCAGGATAAATACCAGCATTGCATTCTGGATCGAATACATATGCAGCATCTCATTGGTCAGCTTTAATTTTGCTTCTGCTAACGCCGCTTCGACGCTCAGTTCTTTAGACAAGTTATCCGGACGCAGCATTATGCTGGTTTCCAGCGCTGTCAGGACCGGAAACAGAAAGAAGCACAAAAGTGCGGTAAGCGCCACGCTCCAGAGACGCTGCTTCGTATTTTCTCTCATATATTTAAAAAACAAGCCTTTTGATGTCATAACCAGCCACCTCCGTTTCACTGATAAAGATCTCTTCCAGGGAAAGCGGTATCATTTCAAAAAACACCGGATGATACGCCTGTAAAATTGTCTGAATCTCTTCCCGTTTTCCGCGCGCGGTAAGCGTCAGGAGACTTCCCCTCTGTTCCGTCTTTATAATATCGATTCCCTGCAAATCGCTGCTCCCCACTCCCGCCGGAAGCACACACTGAATCTTGTGAATATTTAACTTCATATCGTCCAGATCCTTTGAGAGAAGCATTCCTCCCTTGTGAAGCAGACCTACATGGTCGCAGATATCTTCCAGCTCCCGCAGATTATGGGAGGCGATGACCGGCGTGAGGTTCCGCTCCTCGATATCATTGGCAAAAAGACTCTTGACCGTCTGCCGCATGACCGGATCCAGCCCGTCAAACGTCTCGTCGCAGAACAGATAATCGGTTCCCGCACAAATGCCCAGCAGCACAGCGAGCTGTTTTTTCATACCCTTCGAAAAGGTCTGCACCTTCCGCCGGCTTTCCAGTTCAAAATTCTTTAGCAGTTTATCAAACCGGGCTGCATCAAACTTCGGATAAATTCCCTGATAAAACACCTTCATATCTTCCGCCGTTCCATTGCTTAAGAAATACGGCTCATCCGGGATATAAAAGCACCGTGCCTTTACCTTTGTATTCTCAAATACCGTCTCATCATCAACCGTAACGCTTCCTTCGTCCGGCTTTAAAATACCGGCTGCCATCCGCAAAAAAGTACTTTTTCCGGCGCCGTTGGTTCCAATCAGACCAAAGACACTTCCATTGTGAATCTCCGCATGGATATGATCGACTGCCACTGTATCATAAAAACGCTTCGTCAGATTCTCAGCCTTTATCATTTCTGTTTCCTCCTTCCTCACTTCCATAGCTCTGGATGACCTGCTCCTGGAACTCCAGCATCGTGATGCCGGTTCCTTTTGCATCCCGGATCAGAAGTTCCAGCTGATCCCAGATCTCCTGCCGCTTCCTCTCCCGAATCTGCCGGTTGTCCGCCACAAAACTGCCCCTGCCCTTAACCGAATAAATATATCCCTGGCGTTCCAGCTCTGCATACGCCCGCTGGATCGTATTCGGATTCATCGACAGCTCCGTTGCCAGACTCCGCACGGATGGAAGCTGACTGTCCTGCTCCAAAATCCCCCGGACCATCAGATCCGACAGCTTCTCAACAATCTGCTCATAGAGAGGTCGTCGATCTTTATAATCAATCAGAATCATGCTCACATTCTCCTTTCCTCCATTCTGCCCTGTATCAAAAATCATAAGTGTATTAGTTCATTCAATACAGTTATAGTATACAAAAAGGGCAGCCGATTGTCAACCGACTGCCCTCTTACGATTTTCTTAACAACCTTTTTGGTTATATCCGAATAGAAACAAACTTCTGCAATCAAAGATTGATTACTGAGCCTGTGTCTCCTCAGCTGCCTCAGTCTCTTCTGTTTCAGCCTCAGTCTCCTCAGCTGCCTCAGTCTCTTCCTCAGATGCCTCTTCGGTCTCTTCCTCGGAAACTTCCTCAGTCTCTTCTGTTTCAGCCTCAGTCTCCTCAACTGCCTCAGTCTCTTCTGCCTCTACAGTCTCCTCTGCTGCTGCAGTTGTCTCCTCTGCTTTGCTGCCGCAAGCGGTCAGAGCAGATGCTGCTACCATTGCACTCATAACTAAGATTGCTGCTGTTTTTGTAAGATTCTTTCTCATAATTATTCTCTCCTCTTTAAAACATACGATTTATGTTTTCTTGTACCTCATCGGTACGTGACTTATAATAAAAACAAATTATGTCCAAAATATGAACAGATAATTAACATTCACTAAATAAATCCAGTATTTCTTACAAAAATCGAAAGTTTTCGTAAGAAAAATCCTTGTTTCTGTTGATTTTACATTGTTTTTTAAGGTCTTTAAATCTTAATATATATGCAGCAGTTTTCTCGTTTCAATGCTGTTTTTTCCCGATTTCCGGCTTATTTTTATTCTTTTTTCGTTTCTTTATGAACAAGGTTCTCGATTTTGTGTTTACGATTTGTTCACAATTTAGCCAAATTTGAACAGTTGGAACCGAACTGAAATTCCGTCATATATTTCCGGTAGCGAAGCGGCAGGTGCATCCGCTGACAGGCTGGATTTTCCCGCTCCTTAATTCCTATCTGATGAAAAAATGCACTCCAGAGCGCCGCATATTCGCTCTGATCGGTTCTCCCGGAAAGCGCCCGCAGGGGTTCTGTCTCAGCCCCACGCATCATATACCACCGCCCCTTTCCTGTCCAGACTCCCGCTTCCTGGTGATTTTTATCATAGATAATAAATGGTTCCGAGGGCAGGCGATCTGTAAAATACGGCATCAGCAATGCCGTCACCCGGTTTTTCGGACCAATCTCAGAAAATAGTACCTGATCGGAATATTCTGCAAACCGCAAAAATTCTGTCTGCAAATGCGCTTCATTGGCAACCGCGCGGTTGATCTGAAAGACTGTCTGCACCGCCGGTATCTGTAAATTTTCCGTGATACGCCTCCCTGCTGCCCCTGCGCTAAACCCACAGACCAGAAAGCGGTAGACCGCCTCTGCCCGATCCTCCCGCTCACTCAGCGCCGTGCGGTAAATCCAGCTGTACGCCAGTTCTGACAGGGATCGGCGCACCGAGCGCACGACTTTCTGTGCCTTGAGCCGATCCACCGCTACCTCTCGATACTCCGAAAACAGGCTGTAATTATATTCGCCCTGTACTTCCAGCCGCACGTTCTCATGCCCTAAGCGGCTGTTCCAGGCATCATATACTCCTGTGAATATACCTTCCGGACTGTCTTCGCATACAAATACAACCATTGTTCTCTCCTCCGTCTGCTTCATGCCTGCGCCATATGAAAATCATCAAACAGCGACATCTGGCGGTACAGCCCGCTCTGTGACAGCTGCCACTGCTTCCGCTTCTCTTCACTGATTAGCTGTGCCGCGATCGCATCCTCATGGATCTGCACCGGGTACATCATCCGCCCTGAACAGGTAATGAAGTATACTGCCCGCTTCAGCACAACTCCCATCTTCTTCAAATCTTCAAACCGAAGCGCCACCTGTTTTCTCGCTGCGACAATCCGCATCGCAGACTTTACCCCGATGCCCGGAACCCGCAGAAGTGTCTCATACGGTGCCCGGTTTATTTCCACCGGAAACTCACCCAGATTCTGCAGCGCCCAGTCGCACTTCGGATCCAGAAACACATTAAAATTAGGGTGCTTTTCACTCAGAAGTTCCGATGCCCGGAAGCCATAGTAGCGCATCAGCCAGTCCGCCTGGTACAGACGGTGTTCCCGCAGAAGCGGCGGTCCGTCCGGAAGATCCGGAAGCAGGCTGTCCTCATTCACCTTGATAAACGCCGAATAAAAGACCCTCTTTAATCCAAAATTCCGATACAGCGCTTCCGCGACCGCAACCATCTGATAATCACTCTCCGGAGTCGCCCCGACAATGAGCTGTGTGCTCTGACCGCCGGGGACGAAATAATTCTTGCGGTTTGAGATATTTCCCAGTCCGAAACTGCCATAGATCGATCGTCCTGGGATGACACGGGGGATCTCCGGTGTATGTGTCCTTCCAACCCTTTCATCCATTTTCCCCGGCTCTTTCGACCTCATAAATCCTTTTACCTTGTCTCCATTCCGCCCCCAATCCATCTTTGTCTCTGTCTGATTCGGACTCAGAATTCCCTTGTCAGCCTGCAGACATTCCCTTTCCCCTTTTCCTATCGCTTTACCACCAATTCCATTTCTCCCGTCTCCCGGAATCTGAATTTCTCCGCGCTCTTTCTGCGGAAGCCATGCCCCTCTGCTCTCCAGACGCCCTTCCTGCTCCAGCTGTCTCGCGATCCCAGTCTGGATCTGGCGCATCGGGCGCAGTATCTTGTCCCGCGTCTTTCCCGGTGCCAGGCGCGCCAGACCATCAGCCGTCGGAAGCTCCAGATTCACACTCATCCGGTCCGCCAGAAAGCCCACTCTCTCAATCAGCTCCGGATCTGCCCCCGGAATTGCTTTCACATGGATGTAACCGTTAAATCGATGGACGCGCCGAAGGCGGTACAAGGTCTGATACAGCAGTTCCATCGTGTGATCCGGTGTCTCCAGCACACCGGAACTTAAAAACAATCCTTCTATATAGTTGCGCCGGTAAAATTCCATCGTCAGACGGCAGACCTCCTCCGGCGTAAAGGAGGTACGGACCGTGTCATTGCTCCGACGGTTGACACAGTAATGACAGTCATAGATGCACTGGTTCGTAAATAAAATTTTCAGCAGGGAGATACAGCGCCCATCCGAGGCAAAACTGTGGCAGATGCCGTCCACCCGGCTGTTTCCAAGAAAGCCTTCCTTTCCCTTTCTACCCACGCCGCTGGATGTGCAGGCGGCGTCATACTTCGCCGCATCCGATAAAATTCTTAACTTTTCTTCGATTGAAAGATTTTCCTGTATCAGCATGAGGTTCTGCCTCCTCCCGTTTCTCGAACATCCGTTCTGTATTTATCATATCACACCCTCTTTTTAAATGCAAGCTGTTTTTCGAACGCACATTCTATCATCACGCACACTGTATCCGAGTCTTTCCAATTCTACGCAAAGCGTTGTTAAACTTCCTCTTAAAATATAATTTCGATAACACATGACAATATTTCCGATTGTTTTCCTCGCAAGCCGCATTTATAATAAAGAAAGATTGAAGGTATAAAATGAATTATTCTTATAGGTAGGATGAAGGAGGAGTTTACAATGGCTATTTTAGTTACTGGAGGCGCCGGTTACATCGGCAGTCATACCTGCATCGAACTTTTAAACGCCGGATATGAGGTCGTTGTCATGGACAACCTTTACAATGCCAGTGAGGAAGCGCTGCGCCGCGTGGAGAAAATCACCGGCAAGCATGTAACCTTTTACAAGGCAAATATGCTGGATCGCGAGGCAGTCAATGAGATTTTTGAGAAAGAATCCATCGATTCGGTCATTCATTTTGCAGGCTTAAAGGCAGTCGGAGAATCCGTTGCGAAGCCACTGGAATATTACCACAACAATATCACCGGAACCTTGATTCTCTGCGACGTAATGCGCAATCATGGCGTCAAGAAAATCATTTTCAGTTCCTCCGCTACCGTATACGGAGATCCGGCATTCGTCCCGATCACCGAAGAATGCCCGAAAGGCAAAATCACAAACCCTTACGGTCAGACAAAGGGAATGCTTGAGCAGATTTTAACTGACCTGCACGTGGCAGATCCGGAATGGAATGTCGTTCTGCTCCGCTACTTCAACCCAATCGGTGCACACAAGAGCGGTCTGATCGGCGAGGATCCGAAGGGAATCCCGAACAACCTGGTTCCTTATATCGCACAGGTTGCTGTCGGCAAGCTGAAATGCCTCGGTGTCTTCGGCAATGATTACCCGACTCCGGACGGAACCGGTGTGCGCGATTACATCCACGTAGTTGACCTTGCAGTCGGTCATGTAAAAGCACTCCAAAAATTTAACGATAAGCCAGACGTATATATCTACAACCTCGGCACCGGCAAAGGCTACAGCGTACTCGATGTTGTCAAGGCTTACGAAAAAGCCTGCGGCAAAACAATTCCTTATGAAATCAAGCCACGCCGCGCCGGCGATATCGCAACCTGCTACTCCGATGCTACCAAAGCGAAAAATGAACTCGGCTGGGAAGCTCAGTACGGCATTGAGGAGATGTGCGCTGACTCCTGGAAATGGCAGTCGATGAACCCGAACGGATATCGGGACGCTGAGGACTAAGAGATGAAAAAGAATGTGCTTGGCACATTCTCGCGCCGAGCGCGGTCGCTTGCGACATGTTTCTGCTTCGCGCGAGTGCGCATCATTGGCACGTTAGTGCCTTTTTGTGTAATAGGGAATTCCAGAAAATTTCCTATTACATGACAAAAGCGGCTGACAGATGTCCATCCTAACATCTGCCAGCCGCTTTTTCTGTTCTTTATTTGTGTTCCGCAAATCCCCGCCGCATTTTTTCCAGCGCCCGCTTCTCGATCCGGCTCACATAAGAACGCGAAATCCCAAGTCTGGCGGCAATCTCCCGCTGCGTCTGTTCCTTTCCGCCAAACAGCCCGTACCGGCTGCGTAAGACGATTTTCTCTGTTTCTTTTAAACACGCTTCATAGGCGCGGTAAAGCTGTTCAATTTCCTGCTTTAAAATAATGGTTTCCAGAACTTCTTTTCCTTCTGCCTCCAGCACATCCATCCGGCTGACGGTTTCTCCGTCTTTATCTACCCCGATCGGGTCATATAACGAGATATCCTTTGCATATTTTTTACCAGCACGGAAGGTCATCAGAATCTCATTCTCGATACATTTCGCCGCATATGTCGCCAACCGCGATCCCCGCTCCGGATGAAACGTATTGACCGCTTTAATGAGCCCGATGGTGCCGATCGACAGGAGATCTTCCATTTCATAATCTGTACCCTGATATTTTCTGGTCACATGCGCCACCAGCCGTAAATTTCGCTCTATCAGAGTATTGCGTGCCTCATGGTCTCCCTCTTTCATGCGTTCCAGACAGGACCGTTCCTCTCCAGGTGTCAAAGGCTTTGGAAATGTATGCAAAGAAAAAGCCACCCTGAAGCTTACTTACTGATAGTTTATGCTTCGGTGGCTTTTCCAGTGCACCACTTGCTTTTCCGATTTTAGAAAGGGCGCTAAAAATCATACCATCCAGCCGGTTATAAATCCGCTGCTTCTAAAAATATTGATACCTCTTTCTCTTCGCCACCAAAAAGATAACTGACACCGTCACGGACATACACTCCGCCACGATAATTGCACCCCAGATTCCGTTCAAGCCCAGGAGCAGCGGCAGAATGATAACCGATGCACTTTCAAACACAAGAGTACGCAAAAATGCTATCAGCGCCGAGGTCAGTCCATCTCCCAGCGCCGTAAAAAAGGCGGAACTGAAAATGGAGAAACCGCAGAATAAGAACGAAACCGCATAAATGGAATACGCATGTACCGTCATGTCCAGAAGCCCGGCATCATATCCTACGAAAATAGCTGCCAACGGTGCCGCCATCACCTCGGACAGCAGCAGCATGCTCAGAGACGCCGCCGCGATCAGAAGCACACTGCGCTTTAGCAGGTTATTTAACTCCTTTTTATTTCCTGCGCCGTAGTGATAGCTGATAACTGGAGCTACGCCGGTCGCATAACCGATGAAAATCGCAAGGAAAATAAAATCCACATACATGATGGTTCCGTAAGCTGCGACTCCGTTTTCTCCCGCGTAGCGCATCAGCTGCGCGTTATACAGCATGCCGACAATGGACATGGAAATACTGCTCATCAATTCCGATACACCGTTGGTGCAGGCACGTCTGAGCGCTCCTCCATCCCACTTTGGTCTGCGAAGGCGCAGGCTGCTGCTGTTCTTCCGCAGGAAATAAACCAGCGGTATCGTTCCGCCTATGATCTGTCCCATCGCAGTCGCCATCGCCGCTCCGGCAATTCCCCAATGGAACACTCCCATGAACAGAACATCTCCCGTCATATTGAGCACACCCGAAATGATCGTTACAATCAGCCCCAGCTTCGGCTTCTCCGCCGTCACGGAAAGGCTGCCAAACGCATACTGCAACATTAAAAACGGAAGCGCCACCAGAATGATCCGTCCATACCGGATGCAGTCCGCCAGCATCTCTCCCTCCGCGCCAAGAAAGGCAGCGATCTGCGGTAAAAACAGAATACTGATAACCGCAATTACCAGACCAGAAACAAAGGTCGCAGCGATCAGAAGGGAAAAAATCTCCTGCGCCTTCTCACGCCTGCCCTCGCCCATAATCCGGGCGATCAGGGCACTTCCACCCGTGCCGAACATAAATCCCATGGCACCTACGACCATCAGAAACGGCATAATGAAATTGACCGCCGCAAACGGCGTTTTTCCTACAAAATTCGATACAAAATATCCATCTACCACTCCGTAAATGGAGGTAAAAATCATCATTAAAATAGATGGAATTGTAAACCGGATCAATCTCCCAAAACCGAAATGATCCGATAACTGAATCCTCTGTTCCATAACATTCTCCTGTCAAATTTTTAAGTAATTCTGCCATTATATCACGATTCGCATCTTCGATGCTTACCGCTGCTGACGCAGCTATCGTGATCGCCATTCGCCGTTCGCCATAAATCTGCAAGCAGCTTTCTGGCTCACTTGCGCTCATTATATCATAATTCTTCACATCACGGAACATCACCTGCACCTCTTCTCCGTTACTGTTCACGCATACGTGCCCAGTAACGGAATTTGCCGTGGCTTCGCATTTAAATACGGCAAATTCCTGCTGCCACCACGTTTTCTTACGGCACTTTCGGTTCCAAAAGTGCCTACCCGTGAATACTCTCCCCTTGAGCCAAATAATTATTATTCCTACGGTTGATTTTTTCGGAATTATTCTGTATAATGAAAATAAATTTACAATTTAACGCGTTAAACCTCAACGCATTAAATTCAAAAAAGCACGACTTTCACATTAGGGAGGAACTATGTTATGAGCGAAGACAAAAAATTAAACATGCCTCAGTCGCTTCTGCTTCTGCTCCTAATCATCGGAGCGGTTGCAGTCTGCATCCGGCTGAAAACGGGCGGACCGATGATTGGACTATTTATGAGCTGGATCATCATCTATCTGTTTTGTAAGGTATTACGCATAAATTATGAGCATGTTGTAAACGGCGCTTACGACGCGATCCGGGTTGTCGTTCCTACCCTGTGCCTGCTCATGACAATCGGCGTCATGATCGGTACCTGGCTGCAAAGCGGCACGATTGCAACCATCATTGTCGGCGGTTTAAAACTGATCAACCCGACCTGGCTGCTGCCTCTGACCCTGATTTTCTGTGCCGTATTAAGCCTTGTGACCGGAACCTCCTACGGTTCCGTCGGCAGTGCCGGTGTTGCCATGATGGCAATCGGCAACGCGATGGGCATCCATCCTGGCATGGTGGCAGGTGCTGTCATCTGCGGCGCGATGTTCGGTGACAAATTAAGCCCGCTTTCCGACACAACCAACCTGGCTCCAGCGGTTGCTGGCTCTAAATTAAACGACCACGTGCGTTCCATGCTCTGGACCACGCTTCCGACCTTTGTCATCAGCCTGGTTCTCTTTGTAATTCTTGGCATCAGCCAGACTTCAGGAAACTATGAAACTGGAAATCTTCTGACATACATCGATGCCCTGCAAGGTGAGTTTAAACTTGGCTTCATCACTCTGCTGCCAGCCATCGCAATCATTATTCTGCTTTTATGCAAAGTAAACGCGGTTGTCTCCCTTGGTCTTTCCGCCATCTGCGCCGGAGCTGTCTCTTTCTTCTATCAGGGCGCAACTTTGCAGAGTATCATCCGTGTTGCTTACAACGGATACAGTACCAGCATTGAGGAAGGTATTTTACAGACCATCTTAAACCGCGGCGGTATGAGCAGCATGCTTCAGTATGTGGCAATCATCTGCTTTGCAGTTGGTATGGGCGGTATGCTGGATCGCCTCGGCGTTCTCGGCAATCTCTTAAACGCCATCGTAAATCACATCAACAGCGATGGCAGCCTGATTGCAGCAAGCCTTTTAGTCGGCTATGTAACCAGCTTAATCAGCTGTTCCCAGCCGATGTCCCACGTCCTGACTGGAAATATGATGAAACCGCTGTTCAAATCCAGAAAAATCGCACCGGAAATCCTTTCCCGTACCCTTGAGGACGCAGGTACTTTATCCGGTCCGATGATTCCGTGGCACGGTTACTGTGTATACATGTCTGGAACCCTCGGCGTTGCCTGGTCAGTATTTTTCCCATACCTGTTCTTACTGTACTTAACTCCTTTGTTCAGTATTTTCTATGGATTTACGGGAATCTCCATCCGGCATACAGACGACGCTCAAAATTAAACCTTTCACTTGATGAAAACAAAAGGATCGAAACATATATGCAGCCTTTGACACAGTGTTTACCTGTGCAAAGGCTGAACACATCTAATTTGCCCGAACTTTTTTCATGATTTCGCGCAAAATATATTACATATGAATTTAGGAGATGAATATTTATGATGGAAACAAAGCTTGTACTTCTCGGAACCGGCACCCCGAATGCCTGCCCGAATGCCAGCGGTCCTTCTTCCGCAGTTGTCGTAGGCGACCGCGCTTATCTTGTAGATTTTGGTCCTGGCGTTGTCCGTCAGGCGGCGAAAGCATACCAACAGGGAATTGATGCCCTGCGCCCGGACCGGCTGATGATCGCATTCTGCACACATCTGCACACCGACCACACGGCCGGCTATCCGGATCTCATTTTTACCCCGTGGGTGCTGGAACGCCCGAAGCCGCTGAAAGTATTCGGTCCAAAAGGCATCCAGAACATGACCGAGCATATTTTAAAAGCATATGAGACGGACATCGACTTCCGTATCCACGGCTTTGAAAAAGCCAACGAAAATGGCTACAAAGTCGAAACTACCGATATCCAGCCTGGTATCATTTATCAGGATGACCGCGTGACGGTTGAGGCATTTCCAGTCAGCCACGGTACGCTTGAAAGCTACGGATTTAAGTTTACAACGCCGGATAAGGTGATCGTGATCAGCGGTGACACGGCTCCGCTTGAGATCGTGGCGCAGAAAGCGGAAGGCTGCGATATTCTCCTCCATGAGGTCGAGTACACCGCCGGACTCTCCGCCAGAGAACCAAAATGGCAGAAATACCACCAGGAAGTTCACACTCTCAGCGTTGATCTGGCAAAGATTGCCGCCAAAGCGCACCCGCGGCTTCTGGTTACCTACCACCGTATCTATCACATGGAAATCCAGGACAACACCCGCGATGTCGAGGCTGAAATGGCGCGCAGAAACACCGCCATTTTGCAGGAAATCCATGATGCCGGATATGAAGGTGCCGTTGTAAATGGACAGGATTTAGATGTATTCTAAGAAAAATTTAAGGGGCTGTGAAATAAGTCCCTAAACAAAATGGGGATGTAAAAACTCAATCGAATTTTTCACATCCCCATTTCGTTTTATCTTCTACGCCAGCATCATCCGGTCATTATCAAATGCCTTCTTCTTTTTCTCCGCATAGCAGTCTAAAAGGTCATTCACCCCCATTTTCGCTCTCTCCTCACCGCCCAGATCCAGGATGATCCGCCCTTCATCGAGCATGATCGTCCGATTTCCGGTCGTGAGCGCCTGCGACAGATTGTGGGTGATCATCAGCGTCGTCAGGTGGTTTTCCGACACAATCGACCGCGTGATCTCCATGACCTTATCCGCCGTCGCCGGGTCAAGCGCCGCTGTGTGCTCATCCAGAAGAAGGAGCTTTGGCATGACAAGCGTACACATGAGAAGCGTCACAACCTGTCTCTGACCACCTGACAGAAGCCCTACCTTCGTCTTCATACGGTTTTCCAGATCCATATGGTACTTCTCAAGCTCTGTCCGGAATAGATCCTTTTCCTGTTTGCGGACCGCACTTCGAAATGGCTTCCGATCCTTCCGGGTATATGCCAGCGCCAGATTTTCCTCGATCGTCAGATGCGGCGCCGTTCCTTTCATCGGATCCTGGAACACGCGCCCGATCTGGCGCGCCCTGCGGTGCTCCGACAGAAAAGTGATATCCTGACCATCCAGGAAAATCTGTCCCTGATCCAGCCAGTAATTGCCGCAGATCGCATTAAAAAGCGTCGATTTTCCCGCTCCGTTGGAACCGATGATCGTCACGAACTCCCCATCATCCAGATGCAGGTTCAGTCCGTTCAAAGCGTGGTGCTCGCTCGCCGTACCAGCGGAAAATACTTTGGTTGCCTGTTTTACATCTAACATAGTACATCTCCATCTTTTATCCCTGTTTGTAACTGCTTTCCAGGTTATTGTTTACACATCTCTCTTTCTCTCGTCCGCTTCATCTTTAAAAGCCCCATCTGATAACGGATCGCCGGAAGCGCCAGCGCCGCCGCTACGATGCACGCTGATACCAGTTTTAACGCATATGCCGGAAAAATCTGGCTCTTGGTTGCCGCTGCGATGATATAACGGTAGATGATCGAACCGAAAATCGAGGAAAAAAATCCGATTTCCAGACCTCTTTTTCCAACAATCACTTCGCCAATGATGACCGATGCCAGACCTACGACCAGCATACCGGAACCGGAGTTTACATCCGCAAATCCCTGATACTGGGCAATCAGACCGCCGCTGACCGCTACCAGTGCATTGCTGAATGCCAGCGCCGTGATTTTCATCGCGTCTACATTGATGGAGGACGCGCTCACCATCGCCTCATTATCGCCCGTCGCCCGGATGCAGAGTCCCAGATGCGTCCGGAAGAAAAGAATCAGCAGCACCAGGCAGACTGCTGCTGCCGCGACCGCAATCACGAGTCTTGCCGCCTCTTTTGAAAGTCCCAGGCTTTCTGCCGCTTTAAATATGGTCGGAACATTGATGAGGGAAACATTCGGGCTGCTTCCCATCACAATCAGGTTGATGGTGTAAAGCCCGCACATTGTGAGGATGCCAGCTAATACCGCATGAATCCCCATCTTCGTCTGGAGTACGCCTGTCACACAGCCAGCCAGCGCCCCGGCCACAGCTGCTGCCACAATCCCGGCAACCGGATGCCCCGCCAGCGTGCAGACTGCCGAGGCTGCCAGTCCCAGCGTAAAACTCCCCTCCGCCGTCAGATCCGGAATATTTAAAATGCGGAATGTGACGTATATTCCAAGCGCCAGTATTCCATATAAAAATCCCAACTGCAGGGATCCGATCACCAGTGTCATGTGTGCTTCCTCCTATTTTCAAGTTCGTTTGTAATTACTCCGCAAATTTCCACAATCAATGAATGTGTGTACCAGCCAGACTGCTATATATCTTACTCCGCATCCTTTACAAAGGTTGCCTCGTTCTGCACCTCATCCGAGAATGTGATTTCCAGTGCATCGGCTGTATCCTGATTGATTACCATATTGGAAGCCGGTACCACAACAGCTGCAATATCCTCCATCGCAGTTCCGTTTAAGTATTCCAGTGCCATATCTGCGGTCTGTGCGCCGATCTCGGTATCGCTGATCGCAATCGTTGCAAATGCACCGGAATCAACCATAACAGCGGAGCTTCCATATACCGGAATCTTCGCATCTCTTGCCACTTCCGTTACCATCGGCATTGCACTCTGGATGACACTGTCATTCGGTACGAAAATCGCGTCAACCTCGCCCGCTAAAGACTGTGCCGCCTGCTGTACTTCAGATGAGTTCGTAACAACCGCCTCTTTATAAGAAAGTCCCTGATCGTCTAAATATTTTTTTGCATTCTCCACGGTGCTGACGGAATTGATCTCGCTTGTATTATACAACATTCCGTAGGTCTTACAATCTGGTGTCAGCTTATCGCTCAGTGCGAAAATATCCTCAACCGGAATCGCATTGGAAGTACCGGTTGCATTCTTATCCGGCTTTTCCATATCGGTAATGACACCCGCGCCGACCGGATTGGAAACAGCGATAAAGAATACCGGAATATCCGTCTCCAGGTTTACCATCGCCTGGGTCGCCGGAGTCGCAATCGTTGCAATCAGGTCAACACCGCTGTCTGCCATCTCCTGGCAGATGGTATTCAGCGCTGCCGCATCGCCCTGTGCATTTTTGTAAACAATATCGACTTTACCACCTGTATATTTTTCAGTCAGCTCCTCCGAGAAACCATCGCGCATATCTGCAAATGCACCGTTATCAATCATCTGGATCACGCCAACCTTGATATCGCCCTTTGCCTCGCTGGCTGCTGCCTCCGATGCATCTCCATTTTCAGAAGCCGCCTCAGAATCAGCCGCTGCTGTCGTTTCTGCCGCATTCGAGCCGCCACAGCCTGCCATCGTCAGTGCCATTGCCGCTGCCATCGCTGCTGCTGTGCCTCTTTTTGCCATCATTCCAAATCCATTCATTTTTCTCATAATACTCTCCCTTTCCGCCATCCTGGCTCTCGCTGATTTTGATTCCCAACGAAATATAAAATCCCCGGCGCAGACAAACTCCTGCGCCGGGGACGAATAAACAAATATCGTGGTGCCACCCCTGTTCTCAGACCTTCAAACTTTATATATAAAAAGCAGATATTCCCACACAATGGAAAATATCTGCCATCCAGTCTGACTCATTCTACGGTACGGAAAACATAAACGTGATTGATAATGCGAAATCAGATATGCTCTCGATACCCTACTCTTTAACGCAGAGCTACGGCTGCAGCTACTTGAATCACTCTTTCACCTCGCATCTCCCAAATCCATTCCATACAGCCCTTCATACCGGTTTCCACCAAACCCGGCTCTCTGTGATGTACCTCTGTATGTACTCGTTTTGTTCATTGACTTTGTAGTGTCGTATTTAATTTTTTCATAGTTTACCACTATGTTTTTAAGTTGTCAACCCTATTTTCGATTTTTTCTTTATCATCGGCAAAATCGGGTTACCGTTCACAGGTAGGCACTTTTGGAACCGAAAGTGCCGTAAGAAAACGTGGTGGCAGCAGGAATTTGCCGTATTTAAATGCGAAGCCACGGCAAATTCCGTTACTGGGCACGTATGCGTGAACAGTAACAAAATCGGCTGCCCGCGCGTTGCTGTACGGCACTTGCAGTTTCAAACGTGCCAATTTGTGAGGATATATTAGAACAATACTTCTCCGATAATCTCCACCGCATCGCTGATGCAGTCCGGACAGGCACGCAGCACATTTCCTGTTTCCACACCCTTCAAATCCCTACAGACCACGCTCTGGTTCTTCTCAAGGAAACGCGCGATGCACTCTCTGGCATCCTTATAAGAAACCGCCTTCGAATTCGCCAGCTCCAGATCCCCGGTACTATCCTTCAGCCCCGCCAGCACAGCCGCCGCCGAAATGGCCCCGCAGGTACCATTCATGCCGCCCATGCCAAGACCAAGCCCCTCCGTCACCTTAAACAGCGCCACCTTGTCCAAATCCACCTTATCCGCAAACGCACACGCCACCGACTGGGCACAATTATACCCCATTGCATGAAACTGAGCCGCCTGCTGCTGACGCGCTGAAATCTCCTCTTTTGTCATACTGATACCTCCTGAAACTTTCATGATTTTCTAAATTTTATATTATATATTTAAATCCATTATAACATACATTCCACTCTCTGAAACATCCAATTCACAACACCAAAATCACGCAGCTCTCAGCGCAAGAAGCCCCTTGCGTTTCGTTGCATTTGCAGGAGTCTTGGTAACTCTTGGCTCGCAGAGATTTGTGTTAGAGTTCAAAATACACCTGTCTGAGCGAAGCGAGTTTGTATTTTGGACTCTGCTTTTAACAAATCTATGCAAGCCTAGTGTTACCGTCTCCGAAACCGCAACGAAACACAAGGGGCTTCTCGCGCGTCACCTTTGCCGCTTTTTATCTTCTATTTCATCAGCGTAACCATAACCGCCTTCTGGGCATGCAACCGGTTTTCCGCCTCTTCAAAGATCTCAGACGCATGTTCTTCAAAGATCTTCTCGGTAATCTCCTGTCCACGGTAAGCCGGCAGACAGTGCATTACCATCGCCCCCGGTTTTGCCGCAGCCATCAGTTCATCATTGATCTGATATCCCTGGAATGCCTGCTGGCGGATCTTCTTCTCTTCTTCCTGACCCATGGAAGTCCATGTATCTGTGATGACAACGTCTGCATTTTCCACTGCCTTGATCGGATCATTTACCAGTGTAAATGCGTCATTGCCAGCTGCGAAATCCAGCACTTCTTTCGCCGGACGGTAATTATCCGGAGTTGCGATAGATACCTGCATATCCGATTTCAGACCGCCTACGATCAGGGAGTTCGCCATGTTGTTGCCGTCGCCGATGTAACACATCTTGAGCCCTTTCAGTACGCCGTATTTCTCACGGATCGTCATCAGATCAGCCAGTACCTGGCACGGATGGCAGAAATCAGTCAGACCGTTGATGATCGGGATAGAACCGTATTTTGCCAGATCCTCCACTTCTTTCTGCTCGTAGGTACGGATCATGATGCCGTCCAGATAACGGGAGAGTACGCGTGCGGTATCCTGTACCGGCTCACCGCGTCCGATCTGTAAGTCGCGGGAGGAAAGGAACAGTGCCTGTCCGCCGAGCTGGAACATACCGGTCTCAAACGAAACTCTGGTACGGGTGGATGACTTCTGGAAAATCAGACCGATGGATTTGCCCTCCAGAAGACGATGTGAAATGTGATGTTTCCGCTCATATTTTAACTGATCTGCCAGATCCAGAATCGAGGTAATCTCCTCCGGTGTGCAGTCCAACAGCTTTAATAAATGCTTCATGTCTAAAATACCTCCCTCATAGCAGCGATTGCCTCGTCCATCTCCTCTTTCGTGATAACAAGCGGCGGAAGCAGACGGATCGCCTCTGTACCGGCTGTCAGAACCAGGACGCCTTTCTCCATCAGCTGACTGACCATCGCAGCTCTCTCGTCTTTGTCCACTACGATGCCTAACATCAGTCCCATGCCACGAACGGTTTTTACCTTCGGAGAACCGATCGCTAAAATCTCCTTTTTCAGGTACTCGCCCTTTTCCTGAACCGATTTCAGGAATTCCGGCTTATTTACGATATCTAATACGGTATTGGCAGCCGCACAGCAGAGCGGATTGCCGCCGAAGGTTGTACCGTGCGTACCGGCGCCCAGTACATCCTGGCATTTCTTATCCGCCATGACAGCACCGATCGGAACGCCGCCGCCGAGTCCTTTTGCCATGCTGATGATGTTCGGCTGAACGCCGTACTGCTCATAGCAGAACAGGCTTCCGGTACGTCCGATGCCCGTCTGAACCTCGTCAATCAGAAGCAGGATGTCCTTCTCCTTGCAGATCTCGGCAGTTGCCTGTACAAATTTCTTATCAAGCGGAAGGACGCCGCCCTCGCCCTGAATCATCTCCATCATGACAGCGCAGGTCGTATCATCAATCTTGCGCTTCATGTCTTCGATATCATTGGCTGCCGCATAATCAAATCCTTCCGTGAATGGGAAGAAATACTGATGGAACTTGTCCTGTCCGGTTGCCTTTAATGTCGTCACGGTACGTCCGTGGAAGGACTGTTTCAGCGTGATAATCTTATTTCTTCCCTCGCCGTATTTGTCAAAGGAATACTTTCTTGCCAGCTTGATCATGCCCTCGTTGGCTTCCGCACCGGAGTTTGCAAAAAAGATTTTTCCCATTCCGGCTGCATCGACCAACTTCTTTGCTACCTGCACCATCGGCTCGGTGTAATACAGGTTGCAGGCATGCATCAGCTTATGTGCCTGCTCCGATACCGCAGTCGTCAGCGCCTCGTTGTCATGGCCAAGACTGTTGACACCGATGCCGGAGGTCAGATCAATGTATTTCTTTCCGTCCGTATCCCACAGCGTCGCGCCTTTTCCGTGATCCAGCGCAATCGGGAAACGTCCGTATGTGTGCATAATATAAGTTTCTTCGCCCTGTTTGATTTCTTCAAATGTCATAAAAATCCTCCATGCATCTTTCAAACTTTGTTTACGAGAACATGGTTCCTACACCGTCATCGCTCAAAAGCTCGACCAGAATCGAGTGCGGCACACGGCCATCCTGGATATTGGCACGTTCTACACCCTGGCGTACTGCCTCAACACAGCAGTCTACCTTCGGAATCATGCCGCCAGAGATCACACCCTCTTTGATAAGCGCCGGAACCTCAGAAACTTTCAGTCTCGGAATCAGTGTCGAATCGTCTTTCGGATCGCGCATCAGACCGCATACATCCGTCAGAAGAATCAGTTTTTTCGCTTTCAATGCCACCGCCAGCTTCTCCGCTGCCGTATCTGCATTGATGTTATAGTTCGTCTCCTCGTCCATGCCTGCTGCCACGGAGGAAACAACCGGGATAAAGCCCTCATTTAAAACATCGAGAACGACTTTCTCATTGACTTCTTTAATATCTCCCACATAGCCGTATTCCGTTCCATCCGGATCGACTAACTGGATCGCCTTGAAGAGTCCGCCGTCCATGCCGCCCAGACCAACGGCACGTCCGCCTGCTTTCTCAAACAGGGAAACAAGGTTTTTGTTGACCTTACCGCAGAGAATCATCTGGACAATATCCATCGTCTCGCGGTCTGTGTAGCGCAGACCTTTGACAAATTTAGACTCTTTTCCGGTTTTTTTGAGCATCTCCGAAATCTCCGGACCGCCGCCGTGTACCAGCACGACCTTGATTCCTACCAGATTTAAAAGGACGATATCCTCGATCACCGCCTGCTTTAAATCTTCATTAATCATGGCGTTTCCGCCGTATTTTACAACGATAATTTTACCTGCATATTCCTGAATATAAGGCAGTGCCTCTACCAGGACTTCTGCGCTCATTTTTGATCCTGTTTTCATCACGTCCGATAATCTCCATTAATCTTCACATAATCATAGGTCAAATCGCATCCCCAGCAGGTAGCGCTTCCGCTGCCTTCCTGAAGTGTTACATTGATCTCCACTTCATCCTGGCTTAAGATTTTCTTTGCCAGAGCTTCATCAAAATCGAGTCCCCTGCCGTCCTCACAGACTGCAATGCTGCCCTCTTTGGAGGCAAACTCGACTAACACTTTCTCCGTGTTAAACGCAGCTCCGGAATAGCCCATCGCGCAGAGAACGCGTCCCCAGTTCGCATCGGAACCGAACATTGCTGCTTTGGTCAGGGAAGAACCGGCGATAGATTTTGCCAGTACCTCGGCTGTCTCCTCGTCCTTCGCTCCCTTCACGGTACAGGTCATCAGCTTGCTTGCGCCCTCGCCGTCTGCCGCAATCTTACGAGCCAGATCCTGCATAACCGTCTGCAATGCCTCGCGGAATGCCTCGTATGCCGGATCTTCTGCAGTAATCTCCGCATTGCCAGCCATACCATTTGCCAGAACGGTACACATATCGTTGGTGGAAGTATCGCCGTCAACAGTCACACGGTTGAAGGTACGTTTTACATTGAATAACAGCGCCTTGCGGATCATCTCGCTGCTGACTGCACAATCGGTTGTGATGAAGCACAGCATCGTTCCCATATTCGGGTGAATCATGCCGGAACCCTTACAGATACCGCCGATGTGGCAGGTTGTTCCATCTACATCAAATTCAACAGCGATCGTCTTCACTTTTGTATCGGTCGTCATGATCGCTTCTGCAGCTACCAGGGAGTTGTCATATTTCATCTCCATCTCGCCTGCATGAGCCTCGATCGCCTCAACCGGAAGCGTCTGACCGATGACGCCGGTCGATGCTACGATTACATTTTCCTCCGAAACGCCCAGCGCACGCGCGCCTGCCTTTGCTTGTCTTCTTGCATTCTCCATGCCAAACGGAGCGCACGCGTTCGCATTTCCGGAATTGACAATAACCGCCTGTGCCTTTCCGTCGGCCAGATGTTCCTTTGTCAGTAAAATCGGTGATGCCTTGACGCGGTTGGTCGTATAAACCGCCGATGCGTTGCAGACACAGTCCGAAAGGATCATCGCCAGATCCTTTTTTGTATGAGATTTGCGGATTCCACAGCGCATCGCGCCCGCTTTAAATCCTTTTGCAGCACAAACACCGCCTTCGATTATCTTCATATGACATTCCTCCTGTCATTTTTAATGTACTCTCGGAATCTTTCTGTGCTTGATTTTGTGAGATGTTTTTTTGTCAGTTGTGCCCAAATTTCTGAGGCGTACGCGGTGCGTACGTTGATGAAATTCGGGTGCAGCTGGCGGAAAATCAGCCACAAAAGCAAGTGCAGAAAGATTCCGAGAGTACATTTTTATATAACTTCGTCTCTATAGTCCCCCGCAGCTATTTTATGGTTTTATCTCTCAACCCCAAAATATCTAAAAAAACCATCTGCCATTCTTTTATTATAGCACTTTTCTATAGTGCCAGTCCAGCTGTCTCCTCAAATCCGAGCATCAGGTTCATGTTCTGAACGGCTGCGCCTGAAGCACCCTTTCCAAGATTATCAAAGAGCGCCGTCACCATGGTCTGTTCCCCGTGACCATTGACAATCAGCTCCAGACTGTCTCGACCTGCCATATCTGCCGCCGCGATCATACCGTCATATCCAAACGGATGTACCTTAATGAGCTTCTGTCCGTCATACCAGCCAGCCAGCTTCTCATAGATATCTTCCGCGGTCGGCCCGCCGTTTAAGAGGCGGTTCTGAAGCTGGATCGTGACCGCCATTCCTTTATAGTAGTCATCCACGATCGGACTAAAGACCGGCGGATAATCAAGTCCGCAGACCTTCTGCATCTCCGGTAGATGCTTATGTTTCAGCGTCAGACCATAAATACGGGGTGCGAAATAGCTCTGCGGCTTCTCCGGCGATTCATACTCGGCAATCATCTTTTTGCCGCCGCCGGAATAGCCGGTCAGGGAAAAGACTGTCATCGGATAATCCTTCGGGATGATTCCCTGCGCCACCAGCGGATAAACAGAAGTGATAAATCCAGTTGCATGGCAGCCTGGATTCGCCACCCGGCTGGACGTTTTGATCGCCTCGCGGTGCTCCTTTGAAAGTTCTGCCATGCCGTACGCCCATCCTTTGGCTGTCCGGTGCGCGGTAGATGCATCAATGATGCGCGCCCCAGAACCTTCCGCCAGTGCAACTGCCTCAACCGCTGCCGCATCCGGCAGGCACAGGAATACGATATCCGCCGCATGAATCAGCTTTCTTCGCTCTTCCGTGTCCTTGCGCTTTGCCTCATCGATCAGAAGCAGCTCGATGTCCTCTCTTTTTGCCAGACGATCGTAAATCTGCAGCCCGGTTGTTCCTTCTTTTCCGTCTATATAAATCTTCGGTTTCGCCATTGTTCGTCCCCCGTTTCCTGTCCTACTCCTGAACCTTGTGTTCGCTTACAAATTTCTCAATCACAGAAATCTGGCGGGTTACTTCTTCCGGAGCCGGTCCGCCGATTACCTTACGTCCACGTACACAGGTCTTCAAATCAATCGCTTCATATACGTCATTTTCAAAAACATCGGAATGTGTCTTGTACTCTTCCAGTGTCAGATCGGCTAAGGACTTGTCCTCACGTACACACTGGGCTACCAGCTGTCCGACGGTCTTGTATGCATCACGGAACGGCATTCCCTTCTTGGTCAGGTAATCTGCACAGTCCGTTGCGTTGATGAAGCCTTTCAGAGCCGCTTTCTTCATATTGTCTTTCAGGATCTGCATCGTGGAGAACATTGGAGTCAGCACGCGCAGGCACTGTTTTACGGTGTCAATCGCATCAAAGACTGCCTCTTTGTCTTCCTGCATATCCTTGTTGTATGCCAGCGGAATACCCTTTAACATGGTAAGAAGGGTAAACAGATCGCCGTACACACGACCGGTCTTGCCGCGGACCAGCTCGCAGACATCCGGATTCTTCTTCTGCGGCATGATGGAGGAACCGGTTGAAAATGCGTCATCCAGCTCTACAAACTTGAACTCCCAGGAACACCAGGAAATAATCTCCTCAGAGAAACGGGACAGATGCATCATCAGAATGGATAACGCTGCCGTCAGCTCTACGCAGTAATCACGGTCGGAAACACCGTCTAAGGAGTTGTTGGTCACTCTGGCAAATCCAAGCTGCTGGCGTACAAAATCACGGTCGATCGGATAAGTCGTGGAAGCCAGCGCGCCGGATCCGAGCGGCATATCATCCATGCCCTCTAAGCAGTTCTCCAGACGGATTACATCACGGCGCATCATATTGGCATATGCCATCATATAATGTCCAAATGTAACCGGCTGTGCACGCTGCAGATGTGTATAACCCGGCATAACAGTTTCCAGATTGTTCTTTGCGCTCTCGCAGAGTGCTTCCATGAAATCGAGAATTTCCTTTTTGATCGCCACGATCTCTTTCTTCACGTAAAGACGCATATCCAGTGCAACCTGATCATTTCTGGATCTCGCCGTGTGAAGACGTTTTCCGGCATCGCCGATGCGCTCGGTCAGAATCTGCTCTACATTCATATGAATATCCTCATAATCCTGTGAGAAATGAATCTTACCTGCCTCAATATCCGCTAAGATACCTTTCAGTCCTTCGATAATCTTGTCTGATTCTTCCTTCGCAATGATGCCCTGCTTGCCCAGCATAGCCGCATGGGCCATGGAGCCTGTGATATCTTCCTTATAAAGACGACAGTCAAAGGAAATCGATGAGTTAAAATCATTTACCTCCAGATCTGTCTCTTTTCCGAATCGTCCTGCCCATAACTTTGCCATAAGTGTAAACTCCTTTTTATTCTCTGATTTAGAACCAATGCGACCATTGGAACCGGCAGATACCGGAAAACCAATGGTCACCATCGGCTGCGGGCTTGTCGCCTGCAGATTATTTATTATTTTCCTAAATTATTCTACGCTCGGAAAATGCTCGCCGGTCTTTACTGCCAGAACTTCGTCGTTCAGGGCGCGAACCTTGATCGGAAGTCCGAACAGGTTGATGAATCCAGCGGAATCTGCCTGGTTGTAGCAGTCATCCTCATCAAATGTAGCCATGCCTGCGGAATACAGGGTGTATGGAGATGTAACAGATGCCGGAATGATGTTGCCCTTGTAAAGTTTCAGTTTTACATCACCGGTTACGGTCTCCTGTGTGGAATCAACAAACGCGCTCATTGCTTTGCGCAGCGGTGTGTACCACTGACCATTGTATACTAACTCAGCGAACTTGAGAGCCAGCTGCTGTTTGTAGTGCTGTGTCTCTTTGTCCAGAGTGATTTCTTCCAGTTTCTCATGAGCCTTGTAAAGGATAGCTCCACCAGGAGTCTCATATACACCACGGCTCTTCATGCCAACCAGACGGTTCTCTACAATATCCAGAAGTCCGCAGCCGTTCTCACCGCCTACCTTGTTCAGAACCTCGATTACCTTCTCTGCATCCATCTCCTCGCCGTTTACACTGGTCGGAACACCTTTCTCGAAGTGGATGGTTACATAAGCAGCTTTATCCGGTGCATTCTCCGGAGATACGCCTAACTCAAGGAATCCAGGTTTGTTGATCGGAGCCTCGTTTGCCGGATCCTCCAGATCCAGACCCTCATGGGACAGATGCCACAGGTTCTTATCCTTGGAGTAGTTGGTCTCTTTCGTAATCTTTAACGGAATGTTGTGAGCCTCTGCGTACTCGATCTCTTTTTCACGGGAATTCAGTTCCCAGAAACGCCACGGAGCGATAACATCCATCTGCGGAGCAAATGCCTTGATAGCCAGTTCGAAACGAACCTGATCGTTTCCTTTACCGGTACAGCCGTGGCAGATAGCGTCTGCGCCCTCTTTCTTCGCAATTTCAACGATTCTCTTAGCGATAATCGGACGAGCGAAGGAAGTACCTAACAGGTAATGCTCATAAGTAGCGCCAGCCTTCATGGTCGGGATGATGTACTCATCTACGAACTCTTTCTTCAGATCCTCGATGTACAGCTTGGAAGCACCTGTCTTTAATGCCTTCTCTTCCAGACCATCCAGCTCCGCACCCTGACCTACGTCAGCGGAAACTGCGATAACCTCACAGCCATAGTTTTCTTTCAGCCACGGGATTAAAACCGATGTGTCCAGACCGCCTGAATATGCAAGAACAATTTTATTATATTTCTTAGCCATTTTTCATTTCCTCCAATCATTTGCCTGCGTGACGCTTTTTTCTTTGTCCATCCAGTCAACTAAGACCGGCAGATTTATATGCCTCACGTGAAATTACCCAGATTATACCTCCTTGATCCTAATTATGCAATACTTTTTTTGCATTTTTATGAATAATTTTTGTATAAAAACGTGTTTTATGCATTTTTCATGTGTTTTATGCATAAAAATGACATTTACGGACTTCATTTATATGCTATGCTATATGATAGGCATAAGTATTATAAATAAGTGGTACTGTGTGTGTACAGTAACATGGTACTGCCCTTCCTGCATTCTAAAATATGCATCTTGATTTAAAATGTCAAAATTGCTATTATAATGTAAGAATAAAATGAAAGCATTCGAAAGGATAAAAACCATGACGATCAATGAAAAAGCACTCGAACTTCATGAAAAATGGAACGGCAAGCTCGATACCGTCTCCAAAGTACAGGTAAAAACCAGAGAGGATCTGGCTCTGGCATACACACCGGGCGTTGCAGAACCATGTAAGGTAATTGCAAAAGATCCGGAAGCTGCATACCGCTACACCATCAAGTCCAACACTGTAGCCGTTGTCTCCGACGGAAGCGCCGTTCTGGGACTTGGCAATATCGGACCGTTAGCAGCTATGCCGGTTATGGAAGGAAAAGCCGTTCTGTTTAAAGAGTTCGGCGGCATCAATGCATTCCCGATCTGCCTCGACACACAGGACACCGAGGAGATCATCGAGACAGTTGTCCGCATTGCTCCGGCATTCGGCGGTATCAACCTGGAGGACATCTCCGCACCGCGCTGCTTTGAGATCGAGGAACGTTTAAAGAAACTGTTAAACATTCCGGTCTTCCACGATGATCAGCACGGAACCGCCATCGTCGTACTGGCAGGTATCATCAACGCCCTGAAAGTAACCGGCAAGAAGAAGGAAGACTGCCGCGTCGTTGTCAACGGCGCCGGAAGCGCAGGCGTTGCCATTACCAAACTGCTCTTAAACTACGGATTCCCGCATATTACCATGTGTGATAAGACCGGTATGCTCTGCAAGGGCATGGAAGGGCTTAACTGGATGCAGGAAAAGATGGTCGAAGTTACCAACTTAGAGCACAAGACGGGCACACTTGCCGATGCATTAAAAGGCGCTGACATCTTCGTAGGGGTGTCTGCTCCGGGCATCGTTTCCCAGGAGATGGTTGCTTCCATGAATAAGGATTCCATTCTCTTCGCAATGGCAAACCCGGTTCCGGAGATCATGCCGGATCTGGCAAAAGCTGCTGGTGCAAGAGTCGTAGGAACCGGACGTTCCGATTTCCCGAACCAGGTCAACAACGTTCTCATCTTCCCAGGCATCTTCCGCGGCGCTCTGGAAGGACGCGCAACCGCTATCACCGAAGAAATGAAACTGGCTGCTGCCAACGCAATTGCTGCTCTGGTTGATGACAGCGAATTGAGCGACGAGAACATTCTTCCGGCAGCATTTGATCCGCGTGTAGCTGACGCTGTTTCCAAGGCTGTGAAGGAACACATTAAGAAATAAACGTAACAATTCAAGCGATTCTCGCATTTACCGTAAGAACCGCACAAAATTTACACAGTTACGAAATAATAATAAAGGAGTTTTTCCATGCTGGCTGAACCGATGACACTTTACAAACTGATGAATCTCTATATGCTACACCAGGTCAATTTTCCGCTGACCAACGCGCAGCTCTCCAATTTTTTCCTGGATCGTGAGTACACCACGTATTTCACACTCCAGCAGGCCTTGAACGAGCTTCTGGATGCAGGTCTGGTAAAAAAGGAGACGATGCGGAACAGCTCCCGCTATGAGATCACTAAGGAGGGCGAGGAAACGCTGGAATTTTTCGGCAAAAACATCTCTCCTGCCATCGTCAGCGACATGGATGAATACCTGAAACAGAACCGCTTCCGCATGCGAAACGAGGTAGGACTGATCTCCGATTTCTATAAATCGACCAATCAGGACTACATCGTTCACTGCGAGGTGCGGGAAGGAAAAGCCGTTCTTGTCAATCTCGATATCTCCGTTCCGGATAAGGAGCAGGCGGAAATCATGTGCAATCACTGGAAGGATCGAAGCCAAGAGATTTATGCTTATGTGATGAAATCTTTGATGAGTGAGCATGGGGTGGAGAAAAAATAAGGACGATAAAGAAATCGCATATGAGACGAAAAAGAGAGTCCTCCGCGTGATTGCAAAATCACACGGAGGACTCTCTTTTTCTGTTTAATTTCAAGCAAAAAACAAGGTCTGCGTCTGGCATTTTATGCCTTTTTGCAAACCTTGTCTTTTCTTTCCATTTATATTACTTTTTCTAGATCTATAACAACACCATAAAAAGCTCTATTACTCTACCGTAACACTCTTCGCCAGGTTTCTAGGCTTATCTACATCCAGTCCCTTCGATACACTTACGTAATATCCCAGCAGCTGCAGCGGCACAACCGCTAAGCTCGGTGTGAAGTGCTCGTCAGTCTTCGGTATATAGACTGCGAAATCGACGGTGTCTTCAATATTGTAGTTGCCTGCAGTTGTGAGTCCCATGAGGTAAGCGCCGCGGCATTTTACTTCTACCATGTTGCTGATCATCTTCTCATATAGGGCTTCCTGGGTCAGGATGCTGACTACGAGGATACCATCCTCAATCAGGCTGATGGTTCCGTGTTTTAATTCTCCAGCTGCATATGCTTCGGAATGGATGTAGCTGATCTCTTTTAATTTCAGGCTGCCTTCCATGCTGACTGCGTAATCGATGCCGCGACCGATGAAGAACACGTCTTTTGCATTGGCATATTTCGCTGCGAACCACTGGATGCGTTCTTTGTCATTTTCGAGCAGCTTCGCAATCTGATCCGGCAGTTCCTGCAGGGCTGCAAGGAGTTCTTCATATTTTTCTTCTGTGATCGTACCGCGCACATGGGCGAACTGTACGCCCAGAAGATATCCGGCAACCAGCTGTGTGCTATATGCCTTGGTGGTCGCCACCGCAATCTCCGGCCCTGCCAGTGTGTAGAAAATATGATCTGCCTCACGTGCAATCGTGGAACCTACTACATTGACAATCGCCATCGTAGGAACGCCCTGGCTCTTTGCCAGACGCAGGGCTGCCAGGCTGTCGGCTGTCTCGCCCGACTGGCTGATGATGATAACCAGACTGTTCTCTTCCAGAATCGGGTTCCGGTAACGGAACTCGGAAGCCAGCTCGACGCGGACCGGAATACGCGCCAGATCTTCGATCACATACTGCGCTGCCACGCCTGCATGGTAAGCAGAACCACACGCTACGATATAAATACGCTTTAACGAACGAATGACATCATCGGAAAGTCCCGCCTCGGTCAGGTCAATATGACCATCGCGGATGACTGAATTTAATGTATCCCGAACCGCACGCGGCTGTTCATGGATCTCCTTAATCATGAAATGCTCATAACCTCCCTTTTCAGCAGCTTCTGCATCCCACTCAATCGTCACAAGTTCTTTCTGAATCTCTTCCTGATCAATATTATAGAAAGTAACCTCTCCCTTATGTAAGCGTCCCAATTCCTGATTGCCGATATAGTATACCTTGCGGGTATATGGAAGCAGGGGCGGAACATCCGACGCGATAAAGGATTCACCCTCGCCTACTCCGATGATCATCGGGTTATCCTGACGGGCTACAAAGATCTCCTCCGGATAATCCTTAAACATAACCGCCAGTGCATACGTGCCACGGATACGCATCATCGCACGCGCCATCGCATCGAGCGGTCCCTCGTTGTATTTCTTATAATAATGATCGATCAGCTTTACAGCCACCTCTGTATCAGTATCTGAATAAAACGTATATCCATTTTTAATCAGTTTTTCGCGAATTTCCTGATAGTTTTCGATAATACCATTGTGAACCGCTACCACGCTGCGGTCATCCGTGCAGTGCGGATGTGCATTGTTCTCAGACGGCTCCCCGTGTGTCGCCCAGCGGGTATGACCGATACCGCAGTTGCCCCGCATTGCGCGTCCATTGTCTGTTTTCTCTGCCAGCGCGCGCAGACGTCCCTTCGCCTTTACAACCTCCGGTACACCTTCTCCGTCTCTGACTGCCAGACCTGCTGAATCGTATCCACGATATTCAAGCTTCTCCAGACCCGCTAATAAGATCGGAGCCGCCTGCTGGTCTCCTGTATATCCTACGATACCACACATACAATTATTCCTCCTTTTTCCAACCAGGCGAGCCGCTGCCATCATACCGCCTCAGACACTCCCGCCTTCGTATCTCTATCTCAAGAATATGATAAATCTATTGATTCTTCAAAATAGAATCTTCTATAAAATATGTCGTTTATCCCTAAATAGCGCCTGACCGGCACCTTCGATATAGACTTTCTTCTCAGTCATGTACATATTCTGTCTCATTATACCAAAAAAGAATCTTCTTGTCAGCATTTGCTGTAATATTTTCGTCAGTCATCATATAAACACATCTCTTTTCAAAACCATCCGCCATAAGCAGTCACATATTTCTTCTGCATATCTACCTGTAAAATAACGATTGTCCACGACAACTATTTTTTATACAGGAGGTTTCATCATGAAAAACGAAACAATGTACTTTAACGATCTTCTTTCCATCTGGCTGGAAAAGCAGAAACAGGCGCGAGCCCTGTCTACCTATGTGAAATACCGGCATCTGGCAGACCGTTATATCTCCCCTTATTTTAGAGCCATCCAGCTTTCAGAGGTCGATCTGCCTATGCTTCAGACATTCCGCAATTCCCTTTTATCCCCGGATTCCCTGCATCCGCTTGGGAACGGAACTATCCGCTGTATTCTTCTGCTCGTCAACTCCATTCTGCGTCTTTCCTATGAAACCGGGCAGACAAACGGCATTCTCTATCTCCCGCCCCGTCTTCCAAAAAAGCGCCCTGAAGTACCTGTTTTTACCCTTCAGGAACAGGAACAGCTCGAACACTATCTAACTGCCCATACAGGAATCTCCGAAGCCGTCATCTATCTGGGACTCTATACAGGGCTGCGGGTTGGAGAACTCTGCGCCCTGCGTTGGGAAAATATTCATTTTTCCGATCGCTATCTCCATGTCCGACACACGGTACAGCGCCTGACGCGCCTTGACACAACCCATAAATCAGAACTCATTTTATCCGGTCCCAAAAGCATCTCCTCCAACCGTTTGGTTCCCCTGCCCGCTTTCCTTCTGCCGATCCTACAGCCATATTCTCATCCGGAACACCCGGATTATTTTCTGCTGTCACAATCTGCCAGCTCCCCGATGGATCCGCGAACCTTCCAGAATCACTACCAGCGCATTCTATCACAAGCCGGACTGCGCTATCTGAATTTTCATGCAATCCGGCACACGTTTGCCACCCGCTGTATCACAAATGGCATGGATCCCAAAACGCTCAGCGAAATTCTGGGACACTCCGATTTGAAAGTCACGCTTGAATACTATTTTCATTCCTCTCTGGAATTCAAGAAAGAACAGATCGACCGCCTTACTGCTCTTTTTCCGGCCGTCCATACTTCTCTTCCAGATATGCCACATAATATGACGGATTAAAATCTTCCCCCGTCATATCGCGCAGGATCTGACGGCTGTCCTTCAATTTGCCATACTGGTGAATATTTTTCCGCAGATATTCGCGGATTTCTCCCAGGTTTCCAGCCTCCAGTAGTTTTTCTACCGGCAATTCCTTCTTCATCTGGTGATAAATCTGCGCGCCAAAGGCATTTCCTAATGCATAGGACGGAAAATAGCCGATCGATCCCTGTGACCAGTGAATATCCTGCAGTACGCCCTCCCGATCCGTGGACGGGCGTACTCCCAGGTATTCTTCATACTTATCATTCCAGATCTGCGGCAGTTTCTCCACCTCCAGATCCTCCTCAATCAGCATTTTCTCAATTTCATATCGCACCAGCACATGCAGCGGATAAGAAAGCTCATCCGCTTCCGTCCGGATCAGCCCCCGAACGGTTCTATTAACCGCCGCCAGAAAATCCTCCAGACTCGTCTCCGTCAGCGGGCTTCCAAACATCTGCGCCACTTTTCCATAAATCGGTTTCCAGAATGCATGGCTGCGCCCCACGATATTTTCAAAGAAACGGGACTGGCATTCATGCATTCCCATCGAAGTTCCCTGCCCCACCAGCGTCTGTGTCAGGTCATCCCGGATGCCAAATTCATAGATAGCATGTCCCGTCTCATGCAGCACGGAAAAAATCGAAGAATCAATCCGTTTCTGATAATGCGTCGTGATCCGTACATCATGATTGTGCAGATTCGTCGTAAACGGATGGGCGCTGAGTGCCAGTACTCCCCGGTCAAAATCAAAGCCCTCATACTCTGCTAGGAAACGCGCCGCCTCTGCCTGCGCCGCCTCCGGATAATCTGCGGATAAAAAGGCGTCCGGAACCGTCTTCGAGCGATCTGCCGATTCTTTCAAAAGCGGCACGATTTTCCCTTTCATCAGCTCAAAAAATGGATCTAACATCTCCATATTAAAACCTTTTTCGTAGGTATCCAGCATCACATCGTAAAGCTTCTGTCCCGGCTTTGCCCGGTACGCCGCAAATTTCTTCTGATAGGAAATAATCTCCTTCAAAACAGGGGCAAATGAAGCAAAATCATTTTTCTCTCGCGCACGCGTCCAGATTCCCGTCGCACGCGCCGTAAGTTCTGCATACGCACGGTATTCCTCCGGCGGAATGCAGGAAAGCCGCTCCTGCTCCTCGGCTGCTTCCCGGAGAATTGCCGACTGCACCTCATCAAATACGCCCGCATTCTCTTTTTCTGCCTTCTGGCAGACATCCAGCAGCTCCTTAAAACGCATTGACGCCAGAATCTCCTGATACTGCTCCGAAAGTGAACCTATCACCCGCGCGGTATGCTCCGCTGCACCCTTCGGCGCCAGCGTCTCATCATCCCACTCAAACAAAACCATCGACGTCTGAAGCGCCATCGCCCGCTCCAAAAGAGACTGCAGCTCCTCAAACTGTTTTTTTACATTCTGATTCTTCTGTTCTGTCTGTGCCATTTTCCTGCCTCCTGTCTTTTTTTCGTAATTCTATCATCCAAATTCTGTGTATTTTTTAGGTTCCGCTGCACATATGCCTGCATTCTTTTGTAATATGAGCCATTTCCATCTTCATCATACCAGATTTTCTTTCTTCTGTTTCTTATATCTTTCTTATGATTTTTTACAGTTCACACATTGTGCAAACTGTAACAGGATTTTCTCATGATGCCTTATGTGACTTTCCAATCTTGCATAATCATGCAAAACGCGGTATACTAAAACCAGTTTAAATCATATGCATAAAGCTGGTTCCCGGCACACGGATATACGCCACGAATCAACTTCCATGCACACACCAGGACAGGAGGGATTGCAGATGATCGAAGCAACGAGCTGCGGCGGTGTGGTTATATTTCGGGGAAAATTACTCGTTCTTTACAAAAACTACCGGAACAAATACGAAGGCTGGGTTCTTCCCAAAGGAACCGTAGAACCGGGCGAAGACTTCAAGCAGACCGCCCTCCGGGAGGTTCATGAGGAGACTGGCGTCGCCGCCTCCATCATCAAGTACATTGGCAAAAGCCAGTACACCTTCAACACCCCTCAGGATACCATCGAAAAGACCGTGCACTGGTATCTGATGATGGCGGACAGCTACTACAGCAAGCCGCAGCGCGAAGAATACTTCGTCGATTCCGGCTACTACAAATTTTACGAAGCCTACCACCTTCTGAAATTTTCCAACGAAAAACAGATCCTGGAAAAAGCCTACAATGAATATCTGGATCTGAAAAAGGCAAATTTGTGGGGGAATCGGAAATACTTTTAATCACAAGAACAAAGAGGCTGTTGCAAAATCATTACCAAAAATAGATGATTGAGCGGCAGCTTCCATTTCTCTGCCCGCTAATCTGGGTTAAAATTCGCGGTTTTCCTGTTAAAAAAGGCTTTTCGGTAATTTCCTATGAAACAAAAAACACCCCGTCCGCTGCACAAAGCCAACGAACAGGGTATTAAAAAGGGGAGGATAAGTATTCAAAAATTTCTCTTTTGTGATACTAACAGTATGACCCGTTTCTGTTATTCTATACATCAATCTCCAAATTTTTATACGCCTTTTATCTGCTTCCGAGTATCCGGTTTTCATATTATTTATCATACATACCTTTTTCCCTTGCTTTCTTCCTCTCTTTCCGTTACAATAGATACGTTTTGAGTTGTACTTTTTAATTTATTTTTACCTCTATGAAAAATACAACTCCAGCAAATCATTTTATGTACATTTTTATATTGATTTGAAACTTTTTATATCATAAACCTTGTACTTACCTCACAAAAAGGAGATTTACCTTATGAACAAGAAAAACATCTTAGTCGGACAGTCCGGCGGACCGACCGCGGTTATCAACGGGAGCCTTTACGGTGTTATCTGCGAAGGTGCGCGCCACAGCGATGCGGTTGGCTGCGTCTACGGTATGATAAATGGAATCGAGGGCTTTCTCGCGGATTCTTATATGAACCTTTCAGAAACACTCTCCGATGACGATCTGGAACTTCTTCGCCTGACTCCGGCGGCGTATCTGGGTTCCTGCCGTTTTAAACTCCCTGAGAACCTCTCCGACAGCTTCTACCGCGTCCTCTTTGAAAAACTGGAGCGGCTGGACATCGGCTATTTCTTTTACATCGGCGGCAACGACTCGATGGACACCGTCAGCAAGCTTTCCCGCTATGCGGCGCAGATCAAAAGCCCGATCCGCTTTATCGGCATTCCCAAGACGATCGACAACGATCTCGTCCTGACCGATCACACGCCGGGATACGGCAGCGCTGCCCGCTATGTCGCTGCATCCGTCCGTGAAATTGCGCTGGACGCCTCTGTCTATCAGCAGAAATCGGTCACCATCGTTGAGATCATGGGACGCCATGCCGGATGGCTGACGGCTGCCTCTGCCTTAGCACGCAAGGAAGCCGGTGACAATCCGCTCTTAATCTATCTGCCGGAAGCTCCATTTGAGCTGGCACAATTTAATGACGACTTAAAGAAAGCGTTTGAAAAGACAGCGAATGTCATCGTCTGCGTCTCCGAGGGCATCCGCGACCACGGCGGTCGATTTATCTGCGAATATTCAACCGAAGCCCAGGTCGACACCTTCGGTCACAAAATGTTAGCCGGATGCGGCAAAATTCTGGAAAATTATGTCCGCAACCAGTTCGGCGTCAAGGTGCGCTCGGTTGAGCTCAACGTCAACCAGCGCTGCTCCGGTCTCACCGTTTCCGGTACTGATTTAAACGAGGCTGAAATGGCAGGTCGTTTCGGCGTCCAGGCAGCCCTGGACGGTCATACTGGGCAGATGGTGGCATTTGAGCGTGAGACTGATACAGCTGCTTCTGAACCTGTTCATGCAGCTGCTGCCGTTTCAAACGCTGCGGACTTAGGCGCAGCATCCGCTTCATGCGTAAAACATCGTAACACTGTATATAAAATTCATCCAGTTCTCAAGGATGTCAATCTGATCTGCAATCAGGAAAAGAAAGTACCTGCTGAGTGGATCACGAAAAACGGTACCGATGTCAGCGATGATTTCCTGGCTTACTCGCAGCCGCTGATCCAAGGGGACGTTTCCCATATTATGGAAAACGGACTTCCAAAATATTTGTACCGCAAATAGTCCGTCACGCAGTATAACTGCTTCATCCTTGAAATCCATACAAGCAACAGAAAAAGAGACGCTTCTTTCATTTTACGAATGCGTCTCTTTTCTACTTAATAATGCATAATACCTGAATTTTTTCTAATTTACCCCAATCACACACTCTTATCATTTGGGGAGGAATCCTGACCGTGCCCTTTCAGCGCAGCCATCTTCTAAATCTAATCTTCCTCACAATCCCGAATTTCAACCCCATCATAAAAGAACATCAGAATCTCTTCATAATTCTTGCCTTCGCGCGCCATCTCCTGTGCGCCGTTCTGGCTCATGCCGACTCCGTGACCGTAGCCGCCGCCCCAGATGGTAAATGTGCGGATGTCTTTTTCCTCATCCCTGGCAGTTTCATCCACCGAGAAAAAGGCACTCGGTAGCGTACTCCATCCTGTCAGTTCGGTTCCGTCATTTTTCTTATAAACGAGTGATTCCGAGCCGAGGACACTCCGGATCTGACTCTGACCTTTCAGTGTCTTGGTTCCCTCGCTTCCGACGATCTGCACCGTCTGGGCGATACCACCCGTACCGCGGGAAGTCACAAAAATACCCTGAATCTCGCCGATGGTATCTACCTTCTGCTGCAGCTTCTTATTCGTGATCGTTGTTTTCCAGCGGTACATCGGGAACGAGGAATCATAATTCTGCTCACCCTGTCCCTGGATAAACTTGAGGAATGTGTCGTTGTCCGTCAAATCCGGAATCTTCTTCTTTTCCGTCAAACCGATCCCTTTCAGATACGGAACCTCGTCTTTGCTGGCGCCCCAGATCGTTCCATCGGTCGAATATCCGCAGGAAGTTGAAAAATAATACGTTTCCGCCGGGGTATCGTTGTAATATACGATCTTCCCGTCCGTCTCCTTGACTGCCAGATTCGTCCGCTCACTGCTCTCTGTATTATTGTACACCTGATAGTTTGTGCTGTCATCAACGTGTGCGCCGTAACAGCTGTAGGCATTCGCCTTGATCTGCCGGTAGGCATACGTCCGTGCGCAAACTGCCTGCGCCTTGAGCGCCTCCAGCTCATAATTGGATGGCATCTCGCTCGGCACTACGCGTGTCAGGTAATCTTCGACGTCCAGCTCATTGATCAGAAGCAGCCCATCCGACTCCTCGCTCAACTCGAAGCTGCCGAAATACGACGGCGTTCCCTGCGCCCGCTTGGTGCTCAGGATGCGGATCTCCTTCTGCGGATCTTCCAGCGTGATCGTCATGCGCCCTTCTTTCAGACGGTCATCGCCAGGACTCACGGACAATTTCGTTCCCGGGCTCAAAGTCTCCTCTGATTCGCCCCAGGTCACATGCATCGTGCTGTCCGACTGGAGTACCACCTTCGTGTGAAACAAGGAGGAATAATCATCATTCATGATCAGCACGCGGATGTTCGTCGCTGAAAAATCATGATTTAAGAGCGCTGCGCAAACCTTTTTGCCAGCCACGACAAATTTTCCCAGATCATAGCCGACCAGCACATCCCGCTTTTTCTGCTCCTTGACGACTCCATATGTTTTATATACTTTAAAATCATCGTCCAGTTTCAGCGTTCCGTACCCGTCAATCTCGATCGTATCATCCTTGACCGAGAGTACCTTTCCTTCGATCATGTCTTCCTTGAGCGACAGCTTGCGGATCTTGCCCTTATCCAGCTCGACATCCGCCAGCACGCCATCGGTACGATCCTTGAGCTTTTCTTCCTCTGGAAATGTCCGGACGATCGTGCCAATATACACATCCATCCCACCCGATTCTCCCGGAACGATCCAGACATTCTTATATGTAACTTTTTCAGACTGTACGCCGCACAGCGTGATGATCGAACCATCACGCTCATAGACCTCGATCTTCCGATCGATGCAGGCATCCAGCGACACGCCCTCAAAATTCATCGTTCCCTGATCCGTATATGCCGTCCATGCCGCTGCTTCCTTCACATTTTTTGGTGTTCCATAAAGCACCAGCTTCTGTTTTTTGACCGCGTTTTCCGAATCTGCCTTTTTTAAGAATGACTCATAAAACAGCCACCATTCTTCCTTCGGCATTGCCTTTTTATATTTATTTTTAGATACATTCAGGGCGCTCGAAAGCCCTTTGGAAACACGATCCGCCGCATATGCCGCTTCGCCATAGGTCAGTGCGCCCATCGCGTAGCTTTTACTTATCTTCTCGTCTCCCGGCTCCAGATAGCCTTCCTCAATCATATAGTCAATATATTTGGCATACCATTCATCCTGATCCGGCGTTCCAAAATGGCTTCCGTGTTCTCCCTGCGACGCAACGATGTCGTCCCGGTCTGCAAATGATAACGCCATAGCTTTCGATGCCATGGCGCGTGAAATATCATTATCCGAGTGATCCAAAAATACAATTGCAAAGAGCAGGAGTGCCAGAAAAGCCGGAATCGCCACTGCCCAGTAAACCAGCTTTTTAGGTTTCAGAGACTGTACTGCCTTTCGCGATCTGCCTGTTTTCTTTTCCATATTTCTCCAGCCGCCTTTATTTTTTAACTGTCCTTTCTCATTCACAGTCACTTTTTATTTAACTCCATAAACGTTCCTGTTTTCTCATCAATGTGGTCTAACTTCCGGTATTCGTCTGTCTCCATCGGCAATTTCCGAAGCCGCAGCGACCGGTGCACCGCGCGGGAGATCAAGTCATAAATAACCGCAAATGCCGGTACTGCGATAATCATGCCGACGAAACCAAAGAGTCCGCCAAAGAAGAGAATCGAAAACAGTACCCAGAAACTCGAAAGTCCTGTCGAATTGCCCAGGATCTTCGGTCCCAGAATATTGCCGTCAAACTGCTGCAGAAGCAGAATCCAGATGAGGAAATACACACACTGGAGCGGACTGACTAAGAATACCAGGAACGCTGCAGGTATCGCACCGATGAACGGTCCAAAAAAAGGTATCACATTCGTCACACCGATAATGACGCTCAAAAGCATCGGGAACGGCATATTTAAGATCGTCACACCGATGAAACAGATAATACCGATAATGAGGGAATCCACCAGCTTGCCGATGATGAAGCCGCCGAACATCTGATTGATAAACCGGAGCTCCTCGATTACCAGATTCGCCTGTCTTAGATTCAGGCAGCCATAAACAATCTTCTTTCCCTGTGCTGCCAGTGTATCTTTGATATTTAGCAGATACACCATGACGATCAGACCGATCAGCCAGTTTTTGATAAATTCCAGGACACCCAGCACGCTGCTGGAAAGGCCTGTCACGATCTGTCCAATCCGGTGCATATCAATGTTGGTAAACGATTTCTCCGCCCAGTTCTGAAAAACTGCCAGGTTATTTTCAAAACTGCTCAGAACCATATTTTCGATCTCCGGATTATTTTTCAAAATACGCTGAATCCATTCATACACATTCTGCACATACAGCGGAAATGAATCCTGAATACCGATCAAACTCTCGATCAGCTGCGGGATCATAAGCTGGAACATCCCTACCACAAGCACAATAACCAGCCCCAGACATGCTGCCGTCGCAAGCATCCGGGCTGCACCACGGACGTATTTGGAATTCTTAGTGACAGAGCCAAGGGTCTTTTCCACGATCCCTGCTACCCAGTTATATGCCGGGGCGGTCAGATACGTCAGCACCGCACCGCAGAGAATCGGCGCAAGGATTTTCACAACCTTGCGGGTGCCCGCCGACACCACATCCCAGTGTTGGATGCTGAACCAGAGCAGTATGCAGACCGCAATCACCGAAACTGCCGTCATACCCATATAAATGTATTCTTTGAAATCTCTTTTTTCCATACTTATGTTCTTATCCGTTCCTCTTTTCTGATTTTACAATGTGCTTCTGGAAAATGTTACATTTTCTTTACACACTTTCTTTTACAGAGAAAGCAGCGATTGCTCGCTGCTTTTATCCTTTGTAACCCCAAAATGCCGGCTCTTACCATATTGACGCCTAGCGCTGCTAGGTGGGCAACCTCACTTAGATTTCTGTCTTCCACTCGAGAGGAGGCCTGACATCCATCTAAAAATATCGGAATCCCGTTAGTCAAAATGTAGGTTCAAAAAAAGCAAGAGTTGTCGAGCATCCCAGGAATTACAAATATTCTCTTTTGATACGGCTATTATACCGCAAGTCGGATGTTTTTTCAAGTTCCATTTTCTGATAATGCGGTCAGGTTGTTACTGTTCGCGCATACGTGCCCAGTAACGGATTAAGAAGCTCCTTTTTGTCTTTTATACTTCTCCCCACTTCATCAGGAAATCTCCCAGCTCTTCCACCGTCTCAATCTGGTAGTCTGCCCCATTTTCCGTAAATTCTTCCCGGGAACCATATCCATACAGCACTGCCGCACATGGGAGCTGATTTTCATGCGCCCCGATAATATCGTGCTTCCGGTCGCCCACCATGATAACCTTCGATTCCTCCGGTGTTGTTCCCAGACGGTCCAGCGTGTAGGCAATCACATCGCCTTTGCGGACCCGGATCTCCTCCATATCCGCCCCGCCAACCAAGGTAAAGTAGGAAAGCAGATCAAAATGCTCCAGAATCTGAATAGCAAACGGTTCCGGCTTTGAGGTTGCCACCGCCAGCGTAAGACCGGCATCCTTTAAACGTGTCAGCATCTCCCGGATTCCCGGATAGACTTTATTTTCAAACATTCCCTGTTTCGTAAAATATTCGTGGAAATGGCCGATCGCTTCGCGCGCCTGCGCTTCGCTGAATCCGTAATATTCTTTAAAACTGTCCGACAGCGGCGGTCCGATGAACGGACACAGTTTATCCAGATCCGGCTCATCGATCCCGTATGCCTGCAGCGCATGCTGGACAGACTTTGTGATGCCTTCCTTCGGATCTGTAAGGGTTCCGTCGAGGTCAAATAGTATGATATGGTTCATATGGTTCGTTCTCCTTATTGTAGTCCGCAGTGCATTACTCCGCAGCACACCAGCTTGAAAAAACTACATTTTCATTGCTTACGACCATTCTAATACATTTTACGCAAAAAAGAAAGACAACTTTTCTCCAGCCATCTTTCTTTTCTGCTTTTCACTCTTTATTTGTAAAATTCATGTCCACCATGCTGCATGACATAGGTCAGCTTGCCATCGAACCAGCGTACATTGGAGGAAGCAGAGATTCCGCGGTTCATGAAGTACAGGGCGCCGCCCGAGTAATCCTCGCCTTCCAGTGCACGGTTGACGCAGTCAATTGTCTGCTGCGTTACCTTACAGCTGTTGATCGTTCCATCCAGTACCGGTGAGAACTGGGATGGTTCGTACACAACGGCTTTAACGCTGTTCGGGAATTTCTTGTTTTTCACCCGGTTGATGATTACATTTGCAACCAGTATCTTTCCCCTGTCGTCACACACACCCGCCTCCGCCTGCACAATTTTCTGCAGAACACTGTAATCTTCATCGCTGTAAGAGATGACTGCGCGTTCCCGGCGCTCCCGTTCTTCTGCTTCCTGCGCCGCCTGCTGGGTCTGCATTCGTACTTCTCGTTCGATTACCTCTACTTCCAGAGCTTCCTTCGCAAGTTCATCCTGAATCCCCTGCTCCAGCCTCTGTCCAAGTAGATGCTGACTTTCCTCGTTGGAGGCGAGAATCGTAAATTCTGATAAGCTCTCTGTCTCTGTCGTTTCTTCTGACTGCAGCATTTCTGTCAGTTCCACATCATCCGGATATTCCCGGTGTGCCGAGGCTGCATTTTTGCCAACGCCGCCAAAACTGACCGAATTAAATGCTATCACCGTCACAACCGCTGCCCCCGTCATCAATACGGCTGCGGTCCGGTACATCCTTTTTGTCACACGGACAAATAATGCCTTTATAAACTGATAAGCAGTCTGAAGAAATGTGTCAATGCTTGGCATACACTCTCCTCTTTCTATCAGTGCAGTCCTCCCAAAACCGGTCTGACTGCCATTTAACATCTGCGGCATCTTCTTTGGCTGTCTGATTTTTTCTGACAGCTAAGGACAGATCCTCTCTGCCTGTGCCGCTTCCTTCAAGTGACGGGAGACATTATATGTGGTTTCCGGCTTCAAAGTCAACGTCTTTTTTACATTTTTGTGACAAATCACGTTCTCATTTAACTTTTCCTTAATATTTATGTGAGCATTTTATAAACTTTTTTGCTTTTTCTTCCCAATTTTTATAAACTTTGGCTGGTATAAAATTTTCAATTTTTTACAATTCTGTTAAATTCTGCCCGTCAAAAAAACAGGCGAATCAAGTCGCCTGTTTTTTATGTCAACTGTAATAGAACAATTATGGTATCTGTAAATGTGTCAGACAAACTCCGATTATGTGAAACCAACACATACAATCCACTGTCCGGTGTCCGATCACTGCCACCCAAACTCTTTACCACTCTAGATCAGCGCTACAAACTGTGCATCCACATATTTTGCAAGTTCCTCCGGATTCAGAATGACCTGAACACCTCTCTGACCCGCGCTGATGCTGATTTTGTCGAAAATCTGCGCTGTTTCTTCTATATAAGTAGGGAACTTCTTTTTCATGCCGATCGGGGAACAACCACCTCGCATATAGCCAGTCAGCGGAAGAAGTTCCTTCATATGGATCATCTCCACTTTCTTGTCCTTGGAAGCCTTTGCCACCTTTTTCAGGTCCAGCTCCTCATCGACCGGGATACAGCAGACCAGATAGCCGTTCTTATCGCCCTTTAAAACGAGCGTTTTGAACATCGTGTCATGGTCCATCCCCATCATATCCGCCGCATGGCTGCCGGATAAGTCGTCCTCATCTACTTCATACTCGCCTGCTTCATAATCGATTCCAGCCGCGTCTAAAAGACGCATTACGTTTGTTTTTGTCATAAGCTAAACCCTTTCTGGAGACAGATTTAGTGCACTCCTCTTATTTCTGGTTGATATAGTTTACCAGTCCACCGGCTGTGATGATCTTCTGCATGAACTCCGGGAACGCCTGCCCCTGGAAGCTCTGGCCGGTGGTTTTATCGGTAATCACACCGCTGTCAAAATCAACCTCTACCTCATCACCAGCCGCGATTGCTTTTGCAGCCTCCGGGCACTCGATGATCGGCAGACCGATATTAATAGAGTTGCGGTAGAAAATACGTGCAAACGTCTCAGCAATAACACAGCTTACTCCTGCACATTTGATTGCCAGCGGCGCATGCTCGCGGGAAGAACCGCAGCCAAAGTTCTTATTTGCTACGATGATATCACCCTTCTGTACTTTATTTACAAACTCTTTATCAATATCTTCCATACAATGTTTTGCCAGCTCGTTGCCATCCGGAGAGTTTAAGTATCTTGCCGGGATGATAACGTCTGTATCTACATTGTCTCCATATTTAAATACATGTCCATTTGCTTTCATTTCTATATCCTCCTGCGATTTATCCTGTTATTTTATTCCAATTCACGAGACGGCACCTGCGATTGCAGGAACCCCTTCCCCGAACCGTAATATCCGTTTGTAACTGTTCAGCACCTTCACAGTCACCCGCAGATCTACTGAACAGTTACATCCGTTTTACTTATTCCTAAACTTTTATGCCTATTACAGTCCCAGTTCCGCCGGTCCGCTCACTTTTCCGGTAATGGCGCTGGCTGCTGCCACTGCCGGGCTTGCCAGATAAATCTCAGAATCCACGTGTCCCATACGTCCAACGAAGTTACGGTTGGTCGTGGATACACATCTCTCGCCTTCTGCCAGGATACCCATATAACCGCCCAGGCACGGACCGCAGGTCGGAGTGCTGACAACGGCACCAGCCTCGATGAAGGTCTCTAAAAGTCCCTCTTTCATGGACTGTAAATAGATCGCCTGTGTCGCCGGAATCACGATGCAGCGCAGACCTTTTTTCACTTTTCTGCCCTTTAAGATCTCAGCTGCGATACGCATATCCTCGATACGTCCGTTCGTACAGGAGCCAATGACAACCTGATCGATCGCAATGTCACCCACCTCATCGATCGTTCTCGTATTCTCCGGAAGGTGTGGGAAGGATACGGTCGGCTTTAACTCAGATAAGTCTATGGTGTACTCTTCGTCATACTCTGCATCCGGATCTGCCTCATATACCTTGAAATCACGTTTAGAATGCTCTTTTAAGTACTCGATGGTCTTCTCATCAACCGGAAAGATACCGTTCTTGCCGCCTGCCTCGATCGCCATGTTGCAGATCGTGAAACGGTCATCCATGGAAAGGTTCTTGATGCCCTCGCCGACAAACTCCATGGAACGGTACAGCGCGCCATCTACGCCGATCATACCGATAATGTGAAGAATGACATCTTTACCACTGACCCATTTTGCCGGTTTGCCGATCAGGTTGAACTTGATCGCGGACGGTACCTTGAACCAAGCCTTACCGGTTACCATGCCAGCTGCCATATCGGTACTGCCGACACCTGTAGAGAATGCGCCAAGTGCGCCGTATGTACAGGTATGGGAATCCGCACCGATGACTGCATCACCTGCTACAACCAGACCTTTTTCCGGAAGGAGTGCATGCTCGATTCCCATCTCTCCTACGTCAAAATAGTTGGTGATATCATGACGACAGGCAAATTCACGACAGCATTTGCAGTTTTCCGCCGACTTGATATCCTTATTCGGGATAAAATGATCCATAACCAGCGCAATTTTGTCATGATTGAATACCGTCTGGTTGTCCATCTTCTTCATCTCATTGACCGCTACCGGCGTTGTGATATCATTTCCAAGAACCAGATCCAGATCTGCTTCGATCAACTGTCCTGCTTTTACCTCTGCAAGACCCGCGTGCGCTGCCAGGATCTTCTGTGTCATTGTCATTCCCATGATTTATTTCCTCCTGCATATACATACTTGGTAACGGCTCCGATGCCCTTACTGTTATAGGAAAAAACTCTGTTCCAACGGTGCCGCTGCCATCTTTTGCCTTTTTATGTTTGTATTATAGCACCGGTTCTGTTATAATACAAATATATATTATTAATAGATACTATGAGTCGAAGTTATAGTGTCACTGTTCACGGGTAGGCACTTTTGGAACCGAAAGGGCCGTAAGAAAACGTGCCCAGTAACGTTATAGTGTCACCGATTTTTCCGATTGGAATACGAAGCATCCGCAAAATCCTGTCACATTTTGCACAACGTGTGAACTGTAGCTTTATAGATATAAAGGAGTATTATGGAACAACATTTAACCCAGTACCGTATTTTCTACGCCGTTGCACGCGCCGGCAATATTTCCCGCGCCGCCAAGGAACTTTTTATCAGCCAGCCCGCGATCAGCAAATCAATCAGCAAGCTGGAAGAAAGCCTCGGCATAGCACTTTTTATCCGCAATTCCCGCGGCGTCTCCCTGACCGCAGAGGGACAGGTCTTATTTCAGCATGTGGAAGCCGCCTTTGAAGCACTGGAGCGCGGTGAAAATGAGCTAAAACAGATCCAGAACCTCCACATCGGACAGCTCAAGATCGGCGTTAGCAACACTCTGTGCAAATATATTCTTCTTCCTTATTTAAAAGAATTTATTGCACAGTACCCGCATGTCCGAATTTTGATTGAAAGTCAGGACACCGCACGCACAATCTCGATGCTGGAACAGCAGAAGCTCGACATCGGTCTGATCGCCGAGCCCAAAAACCGCCGCTACCTTTCGTTTCTTCCCGTCATGCGAATCGAGGACACCTTTGTCTGTACCCGGTCTTATCTGGAAAATCTGCGGATCCGCGAAGGTGCCGATGTCGATCCGTTCGAATCCGGGACAATCCTGTTGCTCGACCGCAGCAATATGACGCGCACCCACATTGATGCGTACTTTGCAGAGCACGGAATTGAACCAAAGCAGATTTTAGAGGCAACGACGATGGATCTTCTGATTGAATTTGCCAAAACGGGACTCGGAATCGGATGTGTGATCCGCGAGTTTGTGCGGGAAGAATTAAAGGATGGTTCGCTGATCGAACTCCCGCTGGAAGTGCCAATCCGAAACCGAACGATTGGATTTGCTTATCATCCGACGGCGATGACGCGGACGATGAATGATTTTGTGCAGTTTTGTTCGGAATGATGAAATAATTGGCAACACGGACGCCATTTCCTATGAAACGAAAAAGTCCGGCGCATGGCGGTCTAGCTGCCATATGCCGGACTTTTTCTGTTTAGTTCCTATTTTTATCAATTTTCTTTTAAAATATTCTTCGCACATTTCCACACACATGGAAATATTTTCCCATCTACCAGCCAGACATACACTTTCGAACAAATTCCTATTAAAATACAGCTCAGAACCAGATTCACCCCGATCGCCAGCTTCTCTCCCGCCTCAGAATAAATGCTATAAAACCAACAGGAAAAGCTGGCAATGACAAGCCAGTGTGTCAGGAAGATTCCCATGCTATACTCGCCAATCCACAGAATCATTTTTTTGAGGGTCTCCGGGAGCCAGGTCTCCAGACCGCCGAGCCAGAAGAGACGGAAGCCTAAAATCATCAGGAATGCAGCAACATGACCATAGAATTCCATGGTTCCGAGTCCGCCTGGAAATCCATGCGCTCCCAATGTGGTTCCGATCCAGAAAGATTTTCGAACGAACCAGATGCTGAAAATCCAGAGGGCAGCACCAAAGATGCCATATTTTCCTTCTCCATCTTTAAGCAGATTCTCTTTTCGCTCTCTTTCTTTCATGGACTTCTCAACTGCCCGCATCAGCAGACAGATCCCATTTCCCAGAAGCAGGCAGATATAAAAGCTGTTCATTCCGATCAGCACTGCCGCGACGCCTGCCAGAATCAGAATTTTCTGGCGGGTTCCTACTTCCCGGAGGGCGGATGAAAGTACAAGAGTCAGAATACTTCCCATGAAAGTGTAGGTCAGCATCCAGGACGGACCATAGTACGTTGAATCAGCCTTGAAGATTGTATCAAACCAGGCATAGCGGAGCGCCTTCAGACCGCCTGGCAGATAGCTGTAAAAGTTGCTCAGCCACTCATTTTCCAGACGCGGCGCAACCCGCACTGTGTAGAAGAGACCGCTCCGGTAAAATAGATATGCCAGCAGAAATGTGACCGTCAACGGGCAGGTCAGTTTCAGATAGCGGCGCAGGATCTCTAAGCTCCACGAAGTAAATCGCCCGGAATATACCTTATCAGCTATCAGCATTCCGCTGATCATCAAAAAAAGACTAACCCCGAAGGTTCCATAGCGGAGCAGGGGAAGCGGTCCTATTTCCATCAGCGCATTTACCTTATTGCTGCCCCAACTCCCGAATGTACCGAACCAGTGACTTCCAAAAACCGCCAGACAGGCGTATGCCTTGATTATATTTACGTCATCATAGCGTTTCATCCGCGTTTCCTTTCCCATTCATATAAAAAGAATGTACCTTTTTTGTGTAATCGAACATTCCAAAGAATTTCCTATGAAACAAAAAAACAGGACCGCTGCAAACCTGCAGCAGCCCTGTATAAGATTTCCTATATTCGAAAAACGATTAGTTGTTGATCAGCTTATCGTTCTCGTTGTTCCAGCTGTAAAGCTTACGGATCTCTGCGCCGACTTTCTCAGACGGATGCTCGGAAGCAAGCTTTCTCATAGCCTGGAAGTGTACCTGACGACCTGCCGGGGACATATCCAGTAAGAACTCTTTTGCAAAGGTACCGTCCTGGATATCGGACAGAATTTTCTTCATAGCTTTCTTTGTCTCAGCGGTAACGATCTTCGGTCCGGTTACATAATCGCCGTACTCAGCTGTGTTGGAGATGGAGTATCTCATACCAGCGAAACCAGACTGATAAATCAGGTCTACGATCAGCTTCATCTCGTGGATACACTCGAAGTAAGCATTTCTCGGGTCATAACCAGCCTCACACAGAGTCTCGAAACCAGCCTGCATCAGAGCACAAACACCGCCGCAAAGAACTGCCTGCTCACCGAAGAGGTCTGTCTCAGTCTCGGTACGGAATGTAGTCTCCAGAAGACCTGCTCTAGCGCCGCCGATACCAAGACCATAAGCCAGTGCACGGTCAAGTGCCTTGCCTGTATAATCCTGCTCTACTGCTACCAGACACGGTGTACCCTTACCAGCCTGATACTCACTTCTTACAGTGTGACCCGGTGCCTTCGGAGCGATCATGGTTACATCGACATTCTTCGGCGGTTTGATGCATCCGAAGTGGATGTTAAAGCCATGAGCGAACATAAGCATGTTGCCCTCTTCCAGGTTTGGCTCGATGTCTTTCTTGTACATATCTGCCTGAAGCTCATCGTTGATCAGGATCATGATGATATCAGCCTGTTTTGCAGCCTCTGCTGCGGTGTATACTTTAAATCCCTGTGCCTCTGCTTTTGCCCAAGACTTGCTGCCCTTGTAAAGACCGATGATAACATCGCATCCGGACTCTTTTAAGTTCAGGGCATGTGCATGACCCTGGCTGCCGTAACCGATAATAGCAATCTTCTGTCCTTCTAATAAGGATAAATTACAATCTTCCTGATAGTAAATCTTTGCTGCCATTTTTCATTTCCTCCTTGGATCTAACAAAAATAAAATAAATTTATTATAAAGCATAGACCGGCGCCTCTCTGTGCGTCTTTGGACCAAACTTTGTAAACCTGTTGAATGCCTTGTATCCAGTCTATCGACGGATGTACTATGGCAGATAGCGGATATCATCCGCACCTCTGGAAAGACCGGTAAGACCTGTTCTGGCTAATTCCAGAATCTCATAATCTTCCAGAAGATTAATCAGCGCGTCCTGTTTGGACTGGTCGCCTGTCAGCATAACAGTGACAGATTCTTTTCCCACATCGACAATCGACGCACGGAAAATCTCGGAAATCGCATTGATCGCCATCCGCTGGTTCGCATTTGCCCTCACCTTGACGAGCATCAGCTCACGATATACGGAATGACCTTCCCGCAGTTCCTTGATGTCGTGTACATCTTCCAGTTTTCCAAGCTGCTTCTGAATCTGCTCCAGAACCTGATGATCGCCCAGCGATACAACCGTCATACGGGAGTATCTCGGATCCGCGGTCACGCCAACTGTAAGACTTTCGATATTATATCCGCGGCGGCTGAAAAGTCCAGCCACACGGCTTAAAACGCCGGCAGTATTATCTACCAGCAATGATAACACAATTCTGCTCATGCAATCTTCCCACCTTGATCTTCTGTCTTGTTCGTATAGCCTTAATGATAGCAACCAATTCTTAGTTTGTCAACTAATTAAAAGGAATGCTTTGTATTCCTCAGAGATATATCATTACTGTTCACGCATACGTGCCCAGTAACGGAATTTGCCGTGGCTCCGCATTTAAATACGGCAAATTCCTGCTGCCACCACGTTTTCTTACGGCACTTTCGGTTCCAAAAGTGCCTACCTGTGTACATTAACGATATATCAACTCATCATTTCTGATGTTCCTGCCACTTTTTTTCCCAGTCCGGACCGTATTTAAAATACATCTTCATCTCGGTTCCGACACTGATGAGGCGTGCATCGTCCGGGATCTCTTCACGCGTATACCAGCCTGCCTCAGAAAGCTCGTCCTCCTGCAGCCGGATCTTATCGTCCCCATCCAGTTCTGCAAAAAATCCGATCATCTCCGTATCAGTAAACGCCCACGGCTGACTCTTGAAATAGCGGATATTTTTAACTTTCAGCCCGACTTCCTCCATCACTTCGCGGCGGACGGTCTCTTCAAATGTCTCCCCGATCTCGACAAATCCAGCGATCAGCGCATATCCACGGTAAGTACTGTGGTTGACGCGGTAGCGCGACATAAGAAGTTTGTCCCCGTTCGTGATCGCCACGATGACTGCCGGGGAGATCTTTGGATATTCCGTCTGGCCGCAGACCGGGCAGACGAGCGCCCGCTCGATCTTGCTGTCCTCCGTCTTTGCCCCACAGCGCCCGCAGAACTGACGGCTCTGTCTCCAGCGCCACAGCTGTACCGCCGTGATCGCTGCAAATGCCTGGTGCATCGGCTCCATCGCACGGATGTCGGTCGGCGTTTTCCATGCATAGTAAAGCTGTTCCAACTCTTTTTCTGCCCCTTTCAGGGTACCAGAATCCGTCTTCCCAGCTTCCATATTATTTTTGTCCGAAACAGGCATCTGACCAGCCCCTTCTTTTAGCTTTGCCAGAATCTCTTCTGCTTCTTTCTCCGGCACACTGACCAGAAAATATGGCTTCTCATCAACCGAAAAGAGATAGACCGCCCGATCCATCAGTTCCGGAACTGCCGCCTCAATCTCCTCCCGGCGCGGGATAGTAAGCACATGTTCCTCCGCGGTCTCACGCAGAAGAATCCGGCTTTTCTGGATGCAGAAGACGTAGTCCTGTGCTCCAGGTTTCTGAATGTGGTATGTATTGTCGTAGCGATGTGGTGCGATGTCCTGTATCATAACTTTATCTCTCTATCCTTTTATTCTCCAAAACTTGTGCAACCGTTATTTCCATACTGTGTAACGGCTGTCCTCGCAGACATTCTTTGTAATCTTTCTGTAAGTCTCTTCATTTTACTCTTTTTATTAAAAAAATACAATTCCTCGGCTCGCCCCAGACTTACAACCGTCCCACAAAATCCTCATATCCAAACGCCCGCACCACTTCCGCTGTCCCATCTTCATGCCGGTATACGATCGACGGAAGCGGCATTCCATTAAAGGTATTATTTTTGACCATCGTATAGAGCGCCATATCGCCAAACACCAGCCGTCCACCCTCTTTTAGCGGTGCATCAAACGAATAATCCCCGATGCAGTCCCCCGAAAGACAGGTTGGTCCGCCCAGGCGGAACGTATACGGCTTTTCGCCCGCTTCTCCCGCTCCGATAAGCGGCGGACGGTACGGCATTTCCAGCACATCCGGCATATGGCAGGCTGCCGAGGTATCCAGAATCGCAATCTGCATGCCGTTTTCCATCGTCTCCAGCACGGAAGTTACAAGAAATCCCGCGTTTAAGACAACTGCCTCGCCCGGTTCCAGGTATACTTCCACACCATATTTTTCGCGCAGCCCGCGCACCAGGCGGATCAGGCGTTCCCGGTCATAATCTTCTCTCGTAATGTGGTGTCCGCCGCCCAGGTTCAGCCATTTTACCTTTGAAAACCAGGCTCCAAAGTTCTCCTCCGCTGCCCGCAGCGTCGTCTCCAGGTCATCTGAATTCTGCTCGCAGAGCGTATGCATATGAAATCCATCCAGATACGGAAGGATAGTTTCTTCAAAGTTCCCCGCCTCCGAAAGCATCGGAAGAGTCGTCCCCATGCGTGATCCCGGCGCACACGGATCATAGATCGCGTGCCCCTCCTGCGTGGAACACTCCGGGTTCAGCCGGAGTCCCGCCTGTTTTCCGGCTTTTTTTACTTTTTCACCATATTTCAGCACCTGCCCCGGCGTATTAAAAACGATGTGGTCGGCATAATTTAAAATCTCATCAAACTCATCCGGGCGATAGGCGGCAGAAAACACATGGGTCTCCCCGCCAAACTCCGTTTTTCCAAGCCGCGCCTCATAAAGCCCGCTCGCCGCGGTTCCCGACAGATACTGACGAATCAGCGGGTAGACCGAATACATGGAAAATGCTTTCTGTGCCAGCAGAATCCGGCATCCAGCCCGCTCTGCCGTATCTTTCAAAATTTCCAGATTTTTCTTTAAAAGCGTCTCATCCACCACATAAAATGGCGTGCGGATCGCCGCCGTGTCCCGGAGAACCCCAGCCGCCTCCCGTTCCTGCATCTGTTTTCCTTCCTTTCCTTCTCGCTTCCATCTTCCCTGTCCATTCTCTTCCTGCGCCTAAAAAACGCAAAATAAAACCAGTTTCTTACATGGAGGTATTTTTATCTTAATCCACCAGTGCCGGATCCCAGGATTCCTTCCACGGAAGTCCCCATTTATTTAACGCATCCATAAATGGATCCGGATCAAATTCTTCAATATTATAAACGCCCGGTTTCTGCCAGGTTCCATTCATCACCAGCATCGCACCGATCATCGCCGGTACACCGGTTGTGTAGGAGATCGCCTGGGAACCAACCTCTTTGTAGCACTCCTGATGATCACAGATATTATATAAGTAATACTTCTTCTCTTTTCCATCCTTCTTACCCTGGAAAATGCATCCGATATTCGTTTTTCCAACAGTACGAGGACCAAGGGATGCCGGATCCGGAAGCACTGCCTTTAAGAACTGCAGCGGTACGATCTCTTTTCCTTCGTACATAATCGGCTCGATCGAAGTCATGCCGACGTTCTCCAGACACTTTAAATGGGTCAGGTAACTCTGACCGAAGGTCATGAAGAAGCGGATCCGCTTGATTCCCGGCATATTGAGCGCCAACGATTCGATCTCCTCATGGTGAAGCAGGTACATATCCTTCATGCCGACGCCGTCAAAATCATACTCTCTCTTGATCTCCATCGGTTTCGTCTCTACCCAGTGTCCATCTTCCCAGTAAGAACCGTTTGCCGACACCTCCCGGATATTGATCTCCGGGTTAAAATTGGTTGCAAACGGATAGCCGTGGTCGCCGCCGTTGCAGTCCAGAATGTCGATGTAGTTGATTTCGTCAAATTCATGTTTCAGCGCATATGCCGAAAACACACCGGTTACACCCGGATCAAAGCCGCTTCCCAGCAGTGCGGTAATGCCCGCCTCTTTAAATTTCTCACGGTATGCCCACTGCCATTTATACTCAAATTTTGCCGTGTCCTCCGGCTCATAGTTCGCAGTATCGATATAATGGGTTTTCGTCGCCAGGCAGGCATCCATGATCGTCAGATCCTGGTACGGAAGCGCCAGGTTCAGCACCACATCCGGGTTAAATTTCTCAATCAGGGCAATCAACTCGTCCACGTTGTTTGCATCCACCTGTGCGGTCTGGATCTTTGTCTTGGTGGTTCCCTCTAATTTTTCTTTCAGCGCATCGCATTTGGACTTCGTCCGGCTTGCAATGCAGATCTCCTCAAATGCCTCGCTGTTCTGGCAGCACTTGTGAATTGCTACGGAAGCTACGCCTCCACATCCGATAATTAACGCTTTTCCCATCTTTTTTTCCTCCTGTATTCTGAAATGTACTCTGTTTTTGTTCCATTTTATAATCCAAATTTCACATTTGCTTTTGTTCAAACACTTTTCAGTTCATGTCTCAAACACACACTTTTATTTGATGATACCAGGGTCAAAAGGTCAGAAGTTCGACGCAAGCTTGCTTGCAGGAGAATTTTTGACCTTGGAACCCGCCAAAAACATTTCTTACTTAATCTTTGGATTTCCCAACAGCGCCAGCAGCATCTCCCTTACAATCTTGCACGCCACCGCCGTCGATGCACCGGACGCATCCAGCGCCGGGGATAATTCATTCACATCACATCCAACAATCCAAGCTGCACTGCAGATCTGCGTGACTGCCCGTCGAAGTTCCTCAAAACTGATTCCGCCCGGTTCCGGCGTTCCTGTTCCCGGAAACACACTCGGATCCAGCACATCCAAATCCAGGGTAAAATACACCGGTTTTCCTTCCAGTTTCCGAAGAGTTTCCTGAAGGACTTCCATATCCACAATAAATGGATGCGTCGTCACGTGTTCTTTTCCCCAGCGCCATTCCTCCCGGTCGCCGGAGCGGATACCAAACTGCGTGATCCTGCCGTCTCCCAGGACTTCCCAGCAGCGGCGCAGCACACAGGCGTGCGAAAGTTTCGCACCCAGATAATCGTCCCGCAGATCGGCATGTGCATCAAAATGGATGATATGCAGATCCGGATATTTCTCTGCCAGCGCCTGCACCGGTGCCAGCGTCGCCAGGTGCTCGCCGCCCAGCATAAATGGTATCTTGCCATCCCCGGCAACCTCCACCGCCCGTTCCCGCAGATCCTTTAACGCCAACGATGCGTCACCAAAGCAGAGCTCCTGATCGCCCGCGTCAAACACGGCGTAATCGGTCAGATCACGGTCCTGGTACGGCGAATACGATTCCAGCCCATAGGATTCCGAGCGGATCGCCCGTGAGCCGAACCGGGTGCCCGGGCGGTACGAAGTGGTTGAGTCAAACGGCGCGCCGTAGAGCACGATCCCCGCCTCCTCATAGCTGGCGTCACACGCCAGAAACGTCTCAATATTTGCCTTCAACATCTTCTAACATCTCCTCCACATATGCCGGCAGGTAAAATGCCCCTTTATGCAGGGTCGTCGTATAATACCGGCAGTCCAGCCCCCGCAGGTTCCATCTTGTCTCATCCAAATTCTTTAACGGATGGTATTTCTTCGACGCAAATCCAAACAGCCAGTGCCCGGACGGGTAGGTCGGGATATGCGCCTGATAGACGCGGCTAATCGGAAACGACTCTACGATCCGCTTATGAGCCCGCTTGCACGCCTCCGCGTCCTCGGCATAAAACGGGCTTTCATGCTGATTGACCATGATGCCGTCCTCTTTTAACGCCTTATAGCAGTTCCCGTAAAATTCCCGGGTAAAAAGCCCTTCGCCCGGTCCAAAGGGGTCGGTTGAATCCACGATGATCAGATCGTACTCATTTTCCTTAAAGCGGACATATTTCAGCCCATCCTCATAGTGGATCGAGAGTCTCGGATCATCAAGACGGCACGCTGTCTTCGGCAGATATTTCCGGCAGACCTCCACCACCAGCGGGTCGATCTCCACCATGTCGATGTGCTCGATCTCCGGATAGCGGGTCAGCTCCCGGATCACGCCTCCATCCCCGGCTCCAATTACCAGTACCTTTTTGACCAACGGATGCACTGCCATCGGCACATGCGTGATCATTTCGTGATAGATAAATTCATCCTTTTCCGTCATCATCATATATCCATCCAAAGTCAGAAACCGCCCAAATTCCGGCGAATCAAAGACATCGATCCGCTGGAACTCGCTCTTTCCGCTGTAAAGCTGGCGATCCACCCGGATAGAAATTTTTACATTTGGCGTATGATTCTCTGAAAACCAGAAATTCATAATTTTCCCCTTTCTATCTACTGCTTATCTATTTCAGCACATTCAGGCGCTCAATCCCCGGATCCTCCGGTCCAGTCATTGAACATCCTTTTTCCAGCGCATACGCAATGTAGTCAATGATCTCTTCCGTGATCTGCTCGCCCGGCGTCAGAATCGGGATGCCCGGCGGGTAGCACATGACAAACTCACTGCACACACGTCCGGCTGTCTCGCGGATCGGAAGAGATTCTTTTTCTCCGTAAAATGCCTCCTGCGGCGACATCGCCACGATCGGGTCAATATAGTCAAAATCCATCAGCGTCGATTTATCCCGGCTGAACCGGCGCTTGATCTCCGCCAGTGCGCTGACCAGGCGCTCTACCTCCCGCTGCCGGTCACCGATAGACAGATATGCCAGAATATTTCCCAGATCACCAAATTCCGCCTGGATATCGTACTCGTCCCGGAGAAGATCATAAACCTCGATCCCCGCCAGCCCGATATCGCGCGTGTGAATTGAAAGTTTGGTCACATCGAAATCATAAATGCTGTCGCCGTTTATCAGCTCCTTCGAATAGGCATAATAACCGCCAATCCGGTTGATTTCTGTTCTCGCATACTCCGCCAGCTCCACCACCTGCTTAAATGCCTCACGCCCGCGAAGCGCCAGGTTCCGTCTGGAGATATCGAGGCTGGAAAGGAGCAGGTAGGAACCGCTCGTCGTCTGCGTCAGATTGATAATCTGGCGGACATACCCGGCGGACATACCCGGACCCGTCAGAAGAATCGAGCTCTGCGTCAGGCTTCCGCCTGATTTGTGCATCGAAACCGCCGCCATATCCGCCCCAGCTGCCATCGCGGAAACCGGCATATTTTCCCCGAAATAAAAATGGGTTCCATGCGCCTCATCAACTAAACACAACATCCCATGCTCATGTGCCAGCTTTACGATCGAGCGCAGATCCGAACAGATGCCGTAATACGTCGGATTGTTCACAAACACCGCCTTAGCATCTGGATTTTCTTTGATCGCCCGGCGCACATCTTCCACACGCATTCCAAGCGGAATCCCCAGTCTCTTATCACCCGCCGGATTCACATAGACCGGAACCGCGCCTCCAAGCACCATCGCACCCATGACGCTGCGGTGGACATTTCGCGGCAATATAATCTTCTCGCCCCGCTTGACTGCCGTCAGCACCATGCTCTGGACCGCCGATGTCGTACCGCCGACCATCAGGAATGCGTGTGCCGCCCCGAATGCCTCAGCCGCCAGCTGCTCCGCATCCGCGATGACAGACACTGGGTGGCAGAGGTTATCGAGCGGCTTCATGGAATTGACGTCCAGCCGCATGCAGGTCTCCCCTAAAAGTTTCGTCAGCTCCGGGTTGCCGCGCCCCCTCTTGTGCCCCGGAACATCAAACGGCACCACGCGCATCTTCTGAAATGCTTCCAGCGCCTCATAGATCGGCGCGCGCTCCTGGGTCAGCGCGTCATCTCTTCGACTGCCTTCCCCTGTTTCCTTCTGTCCTGAAGCTTCCCTTCTGCGCCGTGTACTCCTTCCGACGCCCGGCTCCAGATTTCTTCTCTCTTCTTCCATCTGCCGTTCCTCCTGAAACTCACTCATTCGTTTCTTCTATCGTATTTTCCAGTCAAACCATTCTCTTTCCTCTCAAAAAGCATTTCTTTTAAAACACATTTCTTCCGCTGAAAATTTCAATCATCTCCCGCCGCAGGCTGTCCATAATACTGAGTCTGGTGGTCGGCGGAAGTTCATAGACATCTGTCTTAAACAGATAATTCTGCAGGTCGATCTCTTTCAGCATCATCTTGGTATGGAACAGATTTGCCTCGTACACATTGATATCGACCACATCGTAGCGCCGCAGCGTTTCCTTGGAGATATAATCCTGAATCGAGCGGATCTCACGATCCATAAACAACTTTTTTCCGTCCACATCCCGCGTGAACCCACGCACCCGGTAGTCCATCGTGATGATGTCCGAATCAAACGAACCGATCAGGTAATCGAGTGTCGAAAGCGGCGTGATCTCCCCGCAGGTCGCCACGTCGATATCCACCCGGAAGGTCGCCAGACAGGTCTCCGGATGGTATTCCGGATAGGTATGGACGGTCACATGGCTCTTGTCCAGATGCGCCACCTGCGTCTCCCCCTGCACCGGCACCATAGAGCCTTCCGCAATCAGAAGCGTGACCGAAGCCCCCTGCGGATCGTAGTCCTGCTGGGAAATACTCAATACCCGCGCCCCGATCATATCCGTCAGCGATGTTAGGATCCGGGTCAGGCGTTCCGAATTGTACTGCTGATCGATGTAGGCAATATAATCCTTCTGCTCCCTCGGTGTCTTGGCATAACAGACATCATAGATATTAAAGCTAAGCGCCTTTGTCAGGTTATTAAAGCCGTATAATTTTAATTTTTCGCTGTGATCCATATCTTCCTTCTCCTGAAATATAAATGGTGTTGATCAAAAAAGCGGATGATGTGTCTCCACATCATCCGCAAAAACGTTCTTTTTCTGCTTCGCACTATTTTTACAAATCTGCCGTATACCTGCGAAATCTTCCCTTGTCTCTATTTACCGCATATACTGCACATTGCTTCAAACCTTTTTATCCACAGAAATCTCACATTCAGAGTCTATATAGCAAATATCTACTTTTACCACTCTTATTGACCGTTTTACAAGTTGATGTGCATGAGCACTGGTTGTAAAGTAACCAACTTATAAAATTGAGCTTTTAACTCAATCAATAGGGCAGTTCGCACTGCCAATCGGCATTTGACCCGGCTGTCCGTATGGCCATTCCCTGTTTCACAGGTGGTCAGATATATTTGCATGGATGACTCTTAAAATGTTAAGACTTTCCATATCAGAGGTATCATACAGCAATTTTGGTAAAATGTCAAGAATGATTTTTATTTGGGTTGACATTTGAAAATTTTCACTTTTCTAACGGTACTTCCGTCCTCTTCCCGCAGAACGCAAACATCGCCACGCCCGCCGCAAAGATAAACAACGAGATAAACTGTGAAGTCGAGAGGGATCCGACCGCTCCCCGGTTCAAATCACCGCGGAAAAATTCCAGCACGAAGCGTCCCAGACTGTAGCAGATCAGATACAGTGATACCACCTGCCCCTGTTTTTTGCACTTTTTCGCCGCATAGAGAAGCAGAAGGCAGTGCAGGAAATCCAGACCGCTTGAGATGAGCTGGGTCGGAACCAGGGGAATGTTGTTCGGGGCAAAGTCCGAATCGTGGAACACGATCGCAAAATGGCTGTGGGTCGGCATACCGTAGCAGCAGCCAGCCAAGAAACAGCCGATCCGTCCAAAGCCCTGCGCGAGCGCAACCGACGGCATGACCAGATCCGCATACTGGAAAAAGGAAATATGCTTGATCCGGCTCAACACATAGCCGCCCAGCACGCCGCCGATGATGCCGCCGTACACAACAAATCCATCGCTGATATCTAACAATTTCTTCGGGTTTGCCAGAATTTCGTCAAAGATTGTGACATAGTACAGAAGTTTTGCACCTAAAATTCCACATACAACACCGCAGATCGCGATCGAGAGGATCATATCGACATCCATCCCCCGCTTGTTTGCCCGGTACTCTGCCAGGTAATACGCAGCGATAATGCCGATGCCGATCATCAGACCGTAGCCGTGGATCGTGATGCTGCCGATTGTGAATAAGTCATTTTTCATGAAAGGTTTATCCTCCTATTTAGTTTACGTTCCCTGATGCTTTTCGATTATAGCATTATTTATATAAAAAAACAAATGTTAATAGATAGCAGAAAAACAGATGTAAAACAGGCTTTTTTCTTCCCATTCTACATCTGTTTCACTATACTTATTTTATAATTGAGGATACAATCAAGCCCGTATCCAGACTCCTTACGCCTCTTCCCGCTCTTCCTCCGGCAGCAGGTTCGTCATGCTCTTTAAGCTGATCGCCAGTGTCGAGCTGTTATGCAGCAGCGCCGACATCGACGGTGTGATGATACCAGCCACGCCTAAGAGAATCAGACCTAGGTTGAAGCTGATGACGAAACGGTAGTTTCCATGGACACGTTTCATCAGATCCATGCTCAGATGACGCAGAAGCACGACTTCATCCAGGGAATCTTTCTTAATCGTGATATCCGCGATCTCTCTGGCAATCTCCGCGCCCTCGCTGACTGCGATGCCCGCGTCTGCCGCTGACAGAGCCGGTGAATCGTTGATGCCGTCACCGATCATGATAACTTTGTGGCCTTTCGCCTTCTCCTCCTCAACAAAGCGCGCCTTATCCTCCGGAAGTACCTCGGAGAAATAATCATCCACGCCGACCCTCTTCGCGATCGCCGCTGCGGTCCGCTCGCTGTCGCCAGTCATCATGACAATGCGCTTAAATCCAGCCTCTTTTAACTGGCGGATGACAGACGGCGCTTCCTCACGCAGCGGATCCTCGATACAGATAACGGCTGCAAGCTGTCCGCCGATTGCCATGTAAAGATGGGAACAATTTTCCGGAAGGTTCTCAAACTTCTCTTTTCCATCCTCCGGCAGTGTGCACTTCTCATCCTCAAATACGAAATGGTGGCTTCCAATCACGACGCGTTCTTCGCCCACATAGGTAGCGATACCGTGCGCTACGATGTAATCCACTCTCGAGTGCATCTCCTCATGTACCAGATGACGTTTTTTCGCTTCCTGTACGACCGCGTTTGCCATCGAATGCGGGAAATGTTCTTCCAGGCAGGCTGCGATACGAAGCAGTTCTTCCTTCTCCATGCCATTGAAAGATACTACATCAGATACAACCGGTTTTGCCTTGGTCAGGGTTCCGGTCTTGTCAAATACGATCGTCTCCGCCTCGGCAACAGCCTCCAGAAACTTGCCGCCCTTGACCGTAATGTGATGCTGGCTTGCCTCACGCATCGCAGACAGGACTGCAAGCGGCATTGCCAGCTTCAGTGCGCAGGAGAAATCAACCATCAGGATCGACAGTGCTTTCGTCGCGTTGCGGGTCAACAGATAGGTAAGCGCGGTACCGCCCAGACTCCACGGAACGAGTGCATCTGCCAGGTTCGACGCCTTGCCTTCAACGGATGATTTGAGCTTCTCCGAATCCTCGATCATCTGTACGATACGCTCATAACGGGTGGAACCGGCGGATTTTTCTACCTTGAAGGTAATCTCTCCCTCTTCCAGCGCGGTTCCTGCGTAAACATAGCTGCCCGGCTCTTTTCTGACCGGCTGGGATTCGCCGGTCATCGAAGCCTGGTTTACCATCGCCTCGCCGCTTACTACGACACCATCCAGTGGAATCACTGTACCCATATGGACGGTCAGCTCGTCGCCCGCGGTAACATCCGAAAGCGGTACAAAGACTTCGGTCCCGTCCACTTTTTTCCAGACCTTTTCCACGTTCAAGGACATGCTCCGCGCCAGATCCCCAACGGATTTCTTATGTGTCCACTCCTCCAGAAGCTCACCGACGCCGAGCAGGAACATAACGGAGCCAGCCGTATTGAAATCGCGGCGCAGAAGGGAAACACTGATCGCCGTCGCATCCAGCACCTCCACATGCAGCTTGCGCTTAAATACGAGGCAGTGGATACCTTTCACGATATAACGGATCGCCTGCACGGACGTGTATACCGCACGGACCGGCGCCGGGAGAAATGTCTTCGTCGCAAAGCGGGTCAGTACCTTCTGAATCAGCTTTTCTTTGTACTCCTGATTCAGGGCGCGTCCGCTGCTTTTAACTGCCATCTCCTGTTTTTCGGTAATCTGACCATCAAACGCCGCTACCTGTACGAGTACCGCCTCCCGATCCTCCTTATAATAGATAACCGCATCTGCTGTCCGCTCATACACCTTAGCCGCCGTCACGCCGTCCAGACCAAGCAGATACTGTTCCAAAACGTCCGCTTCGCGCACGGTATGGAATTTCCGGGCAAGGCTGATACGGATTCTTCCTTTGATTTCATGCTTTATAATGAATTTCATGATTCATCTTCCTCCGGTTATAGAAGAGCTGCCGCGAGATAGCATCCCATGCTATCTTGCGGCAGCCCCCCCTGTTATTTAGATTCATGTATTCTTGGAGTTGCTATTACTGCTCTGCCTTCTCAGCCTCCGGTGCGGCCTCGGTTGCCTCAGCAGTCTCGTTGAAATCCTCATCCTCACCAAAGCTCTCATAGCCGCGAGCCTCGTTGATCTGCTTTGCCTCAGCCAGGATGTCCTCAGCGTTCTCCTGAATATTGGTAGCGGTGGTCATCACACAATCACGTGCACGAAGTCCGGCTGCTACGCAGTTTACGTAAAATTTCTTTGCATCCTCGCTGCCAAGAATCTTAACACCTGCTGTTCCGAACAAAACGCCGCCTGCAAATAAACCTAATTTTTTTAATTTGAAAATGTCCATCATGATTACTCCTCCTCTGATATTATCTAAATTATATTCACATATGATTTTTGAAAACTATTTATTCCATTTCAAATGCGAATATAGCTGCGTTTAATGACTCATTTCTGAGGTACAAGTAGATGGTAACAGCTTACCCCCATGATAGTCAAACCTAACTTTCCTTATTGAGATTTTTTATCAACTGGCATCCGAAGTTATACTTGACAGCTCATCCTCATTCCGCAGAGAATACTGGCGGCAACGGTTTAAAACGCCGATTTCTTCCAGCACTGCAATCATCCGGTACACCGTTGCCTTGCCGATCCCCGGGTCGCGCTTGGATGCCTCGTAGTAGATCTCCTTACAACTGCTCCATCTTCCCTCCAAGATCACATCCAACATGATCTTTCTTTGATCGGTCATCCGTTTCCCCCGTCTCTTCAGTTCGCTGATAATCTGCTCTCTCTGCTGCATCGTATCATCTCTCTTTCCATATCTTCTAAATTATTTTTCCGCACATCTGCCGTTTCCGTCCACAACCCGGCTTTTTATTAGCGCAGACTAACTGTTCGTTTAAAATATATAGCATACTCTGCTTGCCACTCTTTTTGCAAGTACTAAATTCCGCTTTTGCCTCTGGCTCAGCCTCATTAAGTCCTTAGATACGACTCGCACTAAGTGCTCATATTATATTGTGTTTCATCAAAAACAAAACATAATTAGCATGAACAAACTCGGGTTAGAATGCCGCAACTCAAGTTAGATGTCTCTAACCTTAATTTAAAGACTACCTCTTTTTTTCTCATCTGTCAATGAATTTTCGAAAATATATTTGATTTTCTTCTCTGATAATGGTAAGGTACTCACAGAATAATCAATTCAGACAGGAAAGGAAGGATTTTTCGATGAGCTTCAAAGAAATAAAGCCAGAAGAATTAAATTTTAACCCGTTTACCCGCATCGGTTCCGACTGGATGCTTTTAACCGCCGGCACCGAGGATAAATTCAACACCATGACTGCCAGCTGGGGTGGCGCAGGCGTATTCTGGGGCAAACCGGCTGTTACCTGCTATATCCGTCCCCAGCGCTACACCAAAGAATTTATAGACAAAGAAGAACTCTTCTCCGTCAGCTTCTTAAAAGACGGACACCGCGATGCTCTCAAACTCTGCGGCTCCGTATCTGGCCGTGACCACGACAAAATCAAGGAAGCCGGCCTGACCCCGGTCTTCATCGACGGCGTACCGGCATTTGAAGAAGCTGACACCATCCTCATCTGCCGCAAAATGTACCGCACATCCATGAATCCGGCAGATTTTATTGATAAGGACGCTGACAGCAAGTTCTATCCGGAAAAGGACTATCATGATATGTATATTGCGGAGATTGTGAAAGCGGTTGTGGCTGAATAAGCAGAGACGTTCCATTTAAAATTTAAATCCCACAGGGAATGCCGCTGTCTGGTCTCTAGCTGTGATTGTATGTTTTCCTGACAGGCAATCACAGCCGAAAACGCTGATTTGCAGCATTTTCTGTGGGAATCCTTTGAATGATCCTTTTTGGTCTATTTGTTTATATTGTATCTTTATTTATTCCTTTATTTTGCCAATTCCAGCATCCGCGCCAGCGGACCAACCGCCCTCTGCCGCATCGCCTCATCCATCTCCACTTCCTCTTCCGGATTTTCCAGCGCCCGCAGTACGCTGTCCAGATGAACCTTCTTCATGTTCGGGCAAAACTGGCGGTGACCTACGGAGAAAAACTTCTTCTCCGGGTTCTTCTGCAGCAGTTCATAGAACACGCCCATCTCGGTGCAGATCAGGAAGACTTTCTCATCCGAATTCGTCGCATAATCAATAATCTGGGAGGTACTTCCGACAAAATCTGCCAGCTCCAGCACATCGCCGGTACACTCCGGATGCGCCAGCACAACTGCCTCCGGATGCAGCTCTTTTGCTTTCTTTACATCTTCCGCATGAATACTCTTATGTACATGGCAGAAACCGTCATTGAAAATAAAATGTTTCTCCGGCACTTTTTTTGCGATAAAACGTCCCAGATTCTCATCCGGAATAAAGAAAATATCCTTGTTCGGCAGTTTTTTCACGATTTTGAGTGCATTCGATGAGGTAACACAGACATCCGATTCTGCCTTGATCTCCGCCATCGAGTTCACATAACAGACAACGGCTACATCCGGATACTCTTTGCGTACTTCGCGGATCTTCTCCACCTCAACCATGTGAGCCATCGGACAGTCCGCGCTCCGGTCTGCCATGATAACCGTCTTCTCCTGGCTTAAAATCTTCGCACTCTCGCCCATAAATGACACGCCACAGAAAATGATCGTCTTCTGCGGCACCGTCGTCGCCAGCTCCGCCAGATAATACGAATCGCCCACATAATCGGCAATCTCCTGCACTTCTCCATCTACGTAATAATGTGCCAGAATCACGGCATCCTTCTCTTTTTTTAATGTCTCGATCCGCTGCTTTATCTCCTGATCCATCTCTTTTCCCTCTCCTTTTTTCACCGCTCTGTTCACGCTTCCGAATCCCCATCGATTGACAGAAACCATACCATTTTTCCGACAGCTGCGGTTCATTTTCTTCTTTACAATGTATCCGACATCTTTGCCACGCCATATTTCTCTGTCCATATAGCTTCCACACGGTAAACTTCTGTGATTATACCTCTAAGAGAAAAGCTGTGTCAATGAAATTTTGACACTTTTTATTACATCTGTCTTGTCATATAGCAATTCATCTATATACAGACTGAAAGTCTGCTTTTCCGGCGCTTCAACCAGAGCAGCCAATATGCATTTATGCAATTTTTTTGTTTCACAAATGTATTTTACTGTGCAACAAAAAGTCAAACCAAAAATCGGACGGTTTTTCGCTGTGTTTTTCACTGTTCAAACCGTCCGATCTACATGACATATTTATAATTTTATCGCTTTATGCACATCCGCCCTTATTGCTGAAACAGCACCAGTCTCGATACCTTTCCTTCCGCGTCCGCCCAGATCGCGCATTTCTTTCCCGCTTCCAGATCGTCTGCGGTCACGATGTTCCGGGTTAAATACGGCAGAATACGTGTCTCAGCGCTGACAGTATAGGTCACGCCATCCTTTGCTTTCACACAGACGGTATCATCATTCTCGGCACTCTTTTTCACCGACCCGATCTCCGTGTAAACCGGCACGGCGCTCACATCGGTTACATGGACGAAGAAGAGCTGTCCGTTCGTGATCGGCGGCTCGCTCATCGTCATCGCCTCCCCGATGTAGGCATATACAACTGTTCCCGTCTCCGCCTCGGTCATATCGACCGGATTGCCTGTCTCTGCGTCAAAAATCGGCGTTTCCGGTGAAAATGTGATCACCATCTCGCCGGCACTGCTGATTCCCGACTGATTGTCAATCGTGACGGAATCGCTGGTAACCTCCGAAACCGGACCATAAACACAAATAAATTCGGATGAAACCTTCTTTCCTGTACCGGATGCCGGACCGGACGAGGCGTTTTTCTCGATAACCGTATTACTCTCGCTGGTTTCCGCTGCAGTAGTCTCCCCAGCTGCCTTCGTATCTTCGACAGCCGTCTTATTCTCCTCATCGCCCGCTTTTGCACTGGAAGCGCACCCAAGCGCACCTACCGACAGTGCTGCACAAATTCCTGCAATATATAACGATTTTTTTTTCATAATTTGAATCTCCTTCCGACTGTTCTTATGCCTGCTCCCTGTCTGTTCCCAGGGACTTCTCTGAAATTTTTCAAAACTTCCCAGGCACTTTTTAGTTTCTAAAACCAGTGAAATATTTTTCTTTATACTCCGTATTCAGCTCTTCTATCTGGTTTTCTCTGTTCTAACAGTCTACCCTATTTCATTCAAAAGTAAAAGTGCTTTTTTCTTACGGATTTCTGATATTTTATTACTGTTCACGCATACGTGCCCAGTAACGGAATTTGCCGTGGCTTCGCATTTAAATACGGCAAATTCCTGCTGCCACCACGTTTTCTTACGGCACTTTCGGTTCCAAAAGTGCCTACCCGTAAACAGTAACGATATTTTCCTTTGCCGGTCAGGAGGTCCATACAAAGCTTCAGCAACTGTGCTGCCATGTAACATTTCACTCCACTTCCTCTTCTATCAGCTCCACACGGCAGATCTGTGGAAAATTTACCGCGATCTCCCCGCCTATATTTTCAAGTCCAGGCTGATTTCCACTCCTTATTTCCGCCAACCACAAAACTTGCCGGTAATAGTCGATTTTCTTCAATCGTCCTGCTGCCGTTCGGTAAGCGCCGCCATCCTTGTGCACGTCCGGTTGGAACCAGGTCACAGAAAGCCGAACCGTCTCGCCACGCATCAGCTGCTCCTCCGCTTCTACAAGCGTCTGATTGATCATCTCGCGCACGCTGTCATCCAGATCGATCTCCCGCTCGGTCAGGCGCGCTTCCTCCTCTACCGCCTCCTCATAGCCATTCAGTGCCGCAAACGAGGCGAACTGCGCCGCCCGGTCCTCCACCGGCATCCGTGCATGGCGCAAGGGAAATGGGTAAGAATGACCGAGGATATCGCCGTAGCGGCGCTGGGCGTCACTTTCCTGCCCTTTTTGGGTTTGGCTTCGTCCACCTTTTAAGTTTTCAAATTCATTCACTCTATATTGATCTTCCATCTACGCCTGATGTCCCCCGATCTGCCCGTTGCGCTCCTTGGCGGTCGCGCCTTCCTCAAAGTTCATCCCGCGCAGCACCGCGTTTTTTCCGTATTTTTTCTTGATCGTCAGAAGCGCTTCCTGCATCCGGCGCTCCCGCTCGCGTTTTTTCTGTTCTTCCTTCTCTTTTGCTTCCTTTTTTGCGTAATCGGTAAACAAATCAAGCTGTTCAAATGTTTCCTTCTGTTCACGCTCTTTCGCCATTTTCTCATTTACCACATGACATGCCGAGAGCGACATCCGGCGGATGAGAAGTGCCGGGTTGACAATCTTATCATACAGAGCCGCCATCGCCTCCAGAAGCTCGCTTGAGGACGAAGTCGCACGCGGCAGATTCCACGTTCCATGTGCATGCTTCGGCACACGCCGCCCGTAGCGATCGGTTGTTACCGGTCCCTTGTATACTTTCCGTATCTCCGGGCGGGTCAGGTTTTCGATGTCATATCCGACCGTTAGAACGAGCTGATCGGTCACTAGCCGTTTTTCCACCAGCTCCAGCGAGATCCCGTCAATCATCTCCTGAACCACGATCCGCGCCTTGTCCGCCGTGTACGGACAGTGAAGCACCTGTCCGCAGCCCAGGCTGCTACTCTGCGGCTTGTACGCCCGTATCTGTGCGATCGTGCACGACTCGCAGCCCCACGCATGGTCAATCAGAAGCTCGGCGTTGATGCCGAACATCTGGTACAGCAGTTCCTCGCTGTAAAACTCGCCCGGTTTTCCCAGTGAACAACGTGCAATATCGCCCATTGTCCGAAGTCCCGCCTGCCAGAGTTTCTTCTGATAGCCCGGTCCAACCCGCCAGAAATCAGTCAGCGGCTCATGCGTCCACAAAAGTTCCCGATAACTCTGCTCATCCAGCTCGGCAATCCGCACGCCGTCCTTGTCCGCTTCCACGTGTTTCGCCACAATATCCATCGCCACCTTGCACAGATACAGGTTCGTCCCAATCCCCGCCGTCGCCGTGATGCCTGTTTCCTTTAACACCGTGCGGATGATCCCCTTTGCCAGCTCGCGCGGCGAAACCTTGTAAATCCCCAGATATTCCGTCACATCCATGAACACTTCGTCAATCGAATACACATGGATGTCCTCCGGTGCCACATACCGGAGATAAATCTGGTAGATCTGCGTGCTCCATTTCATATAGTATGCCATTCTCGGCGGCGCAACCAGATAGCTGACCGCCAGCGACGGATCCGCCTTTAATTCTTCATTTCTCCACGATTTATCCCGGAACTGACGTCCCGGCACCAGTCTGCGGCGTTCCTCATTGACTTCCCTAATCCGCTGAATCACCTCAAATAACCTAGGACGCCCCGGCACACCATAGGATTTCAGTGACGGTGACACCGCCAAACAAATCGTTTTCTCCGTCCGCGACGGATTCGCCACGACCAGATTCGTCGTCAACGGATCCAGACCGCGCTCTACGCACTCGACCGATGCGTAGAACGATTTTAAATCGATGGCAATATACGCACGCCTGGAAACTGGTTTCTGCATGGCAGGATCCTCCCTTCTCTATTAACTCCAGAAGTCTTTTCTGCACTTGCTTTTGTGGCTGATTTTCCGCCAGCCGCACCCGAATTTCTGAGGCGTACGCACCGCATATGCCTCAGAAATTCAGGAACAACTGACAAAAAATCATCTCACAAAATCAAGCGCAGAAAGATTCCGAGAGTATATATTATAACATATCCATGAACTTCACGAAATACCCAAATCCAAACATGTGTTTTGCAGAAACAAAAACGTTACTGTACACGCATGCGTGCCCAGTAACGGAATTTGCCGTGGCTTCGCATTCAAATACGGCAAATTCCTGCTGCCACCACGTTTTCTTACGGCACTTTCGGTTCCAAAAGTGCCTACCCGTGAACAGTAACACAAAAAACTCCAGTTCATTCGAATGAGAATCACATTTCTCATCCAAACAAACTGGAGGTTTTCTATCTCACCAGGTTTACCTCTTGGATTTATTTACCATTTATTTCTGGCATTATAACTGCGGACCAGCCTTTACCAGAGCCTTGCCAGCTTCGTTTCCTTCGTATTTAGCGAAGTTCTTGATGAAACGGCTTGCCAGATCTTTTGCTTTCTCTTCCCACTCAGCCTCGTTTGCATAGGTATCGCGGGTATCCAGGATAGCCGGATCTACGCCCGGAAGCTCGGTCGGTACTTCGAAGTTGAAGTACGGGATTTTCTTGGTCGGAGCCTTCTGGATGTCACCATTTAAGATAGCATCGATGATACCACGGGTATCTTTGATGGAGATACGTTTGCCGGTTCCGTTCCAGCCTGTATTTACGAGGTAAGCTTTTGCTCCGCTCTTCTCCATTCTTTTAACCAGCTCTTCTGCGTATTTGGTCGGATGCAGCTCCAGGAAAGCCTGTCCGAAGCAAGCGGAGAAGGTCGGGGTCGGCTCGGTAATGCCGCGCTCGGTACCAGCCAGTTTTGCTGTAAATCCGGATAAGAAGTAGTACTGTGTCTGCTCCGGTGTCAGGATAGATACCGGCGGAAGTACTCCGAATGCGTCTGCAGACAGGAAGATAACGTTCTTAGCTGCCGGTGCAGAGGATACCGGACGTACAATATTCTGAATATGATCGATCGGGTAGGATACACGGGTGTTCTCGGTTACGCTCTTATCAGCGAAATCGATCTTGCCGTTCTCATCCAGGGTAACGTTCTCAAGCAGTGCATCACGTCTGATAGCGTTGTAGATATCCGGCTCAGACTCTTTATCCAGGTTGATAACCTTCGCGTAGCAGCCGCCCTCGAAGTTGAATACACCGTTGTCATCCCAGCCGTGCTCGTCATCACCGATGAGAAGACGTTTCGGGTCGGTAGAAAGGGTAGTCTTGCCGGTTCCGGAAAGTCCGAAGAAGATAGCGGTGTTCTCGCCATTTAAGTCGGTGTTAGCAGAGCAGTGCATAGCAGCGATGCCCTTTAACGGAAGGTAGTAGTTCATCATGGAGAACATACCTTTCTTCATCTCTCCACCGTACCAGGTGTTGATGATAACCTGCTCGCGGCTTGTGATATTGAAGACAACAGCTGTCTCAGAGTTTAATCCAAGCTCTTTGTAGTTCTCAACTTTAGCCTTGGAAGCGTTATATACTACGAAGTCCGGTTCGAAATTAGCCAGTTCTTCGTCGGTCGGAACGATGAACATATTCTTTACGAAATGAGCCTGCCAAGCAACCTCCACAATAAAACGGATCGCCATACGGGTGTCTTTATTTGCGCCACAGAAAGCATCTACTACAAACAGTCTCTTGTTGGAGAGCTCATTTAAAGCGATATCCTTTACTGCGTTCCAGGTCTCTTTGGATGCTACATGGTTGTCGTTCTTGTACTCGTCTGAAGTCCACCATACTGTGTCCTTAGAGTTCTCATCCATAACGATGAATTTGTCTTTCGGGGAACGTCCGGTATAAATACCTGTCATAACGTTTACTGCACCAAGCTCGCTGACCTGACCTTTTTCATAGCCCTCCAGCTCCGGTTTGGTTTCTTCTTCAAACAGCATTTCATAAGAAGGGTTGTAAACAATCTCCGTTGTTCCTGTGATTCCGTACTTGCTTAAATCGATCTTAGCCATCTTAATACCCCTTTCCTGTTATCCGGCAGCTCCCGTCTGTGTGAAATTGTCAGCTTCGCTGACCAGAATCACGCGCCAAGTCTCGCGGACGTTCGACTTGAATTTTGTCTGACATTTCTCACCAAACCAGGGATTTCAGTGTCCCCCACTGTACATATGTATAGTTTGCAACCGCTTTACCTTTTCACGGTTCTTATATTTTGTACACTGTGAAAGCTCGCCTTTTCTTCTCTTTATCTATTTTTACCAAAAGAGATTACTTCATCATTCTAATGCATTCATGATAAAAAATCAAGCGAAATCGCGAAATGATTGATATTTTTTTATCAATTTCATTATTTCAAATATATCTGTCACTCACAGCGTCTAAATCGTTTAAGTTTTAAAATCACACGTACCACACCGCTTCATTCGTCGCTGAAATGGCATCCGTACCCGCCTCAAAGGCCGCCATCACATCTTTTTTGTCAGACAGCAGTCCCCCGGCGATCAGCGGAATATCGGTGTACTCGCGCATGATCTTAAGAATCTTCGGCATCACCCCCGGCATGATCTCGACTGCATCCGGTCGGAACATTTCGATCTGTTTTTTCAATGTATCGAGTGCGATCGAATCCACAACAAAGGTTCTCTGGATCGCATAAAGTCCCATCTCCTTCGCGCGCTCCACCAGTGTATTTTTTGTGCTGATAATACCGTCCGCCCGCGTATTGTGGGCGATAAAATCGACCGCCACCCTCTTGGTGCTCAGTCCCTGGATCATATCCACGTGGACGATCGCCACCTTCCCGGCGTCCTTGATGCGCGCTACAATCTGATCAATATCACAGATCGTGCCAAACAGCACAAATACTACCTTACATTCAGATTTAAGACTTTTTTCCAGCCCTTCCCAGCTCTTAATCGCTGCGATTATCGGAGATTCCTCCAGTAATTCAAGCATTGTCATTCTATGCTTCCTCTTCTCTCATAGTCTTGAGTATTTCTCCCATCTCTTTCAGCCCTGTGAAAATCGCATCCGGCACGACATCCGCCTTCGGTACATCCTCCAGCTTCGTCTCGCCGGTCAGCACCAGGATTCCGTGTGCCCCATTTACCACGCCGGTTTTCACATCCGTGTAGATCCGGTCGCCGACAAACGACATTGCCTCGCGCTTTGCCCCGGTCATCTCCAGAACCATATCCACGGTCTCCTTGAATGGTTTTCCGACATACTTCGGCTCCTTTCCGGTCGATAAGGAGATTGCCGCGCACATTGCGCCGCAGTCCGGGATAAATCCCTCCTTCGTCGGGCAGTTGATATCCAGATGCGTTGCCAGGAACACAGCGCCGTTGCGGATATACGTGCAGGCGCGCTCCAGCTTCTCATAGGTCAATGTCATATCAAAGCCAATCACGACCACATCCGGCATCTCCCTTGTCAGAAGAATGCCATTTTCACGGAAATTCTCCTCCAGGTCCGGCGTTCCCACCAGATAGACTTTCTTTTCAGGATAATACTCTTTCAGATACTGAATCATCACATCCCCGGATGTAATGATCTGATTCCTTTTAATATAACACCCCATTTTTGCCAGTTTGTCAATATATGTTTTCGAAGATTTCGACGAATTATTCGTAAAAAATACATATCTCTTCCCTGCTTTCTTCACTTCCTCCAGAAAATCCAACGCCCCGTCGAGCACATCCGTATCCAGATAAAACGTCCCGTCCATATCGAGGACAAACAGTTCTGTCTCCTTTAAAATTTCACGTTTTTCCATGCCTCTCTCCTTGTAATTTTTATCTCTGTAAATATGTAAACACTAAATTTTTTTCCAAAACAACTTTATCCAATCCTGCACAAATATGCAAGCACGTTTTTCATAAATCTTAATTTCAAAAATGGGAAGCCGTACAAATCTCTTCTATGAGTCTGTACAACCTCCCATCTCTCATCTTTATATTCTGCAACAGGCTGGCGGCGTCACTTTTACGTTTTTTTACGCCCGCCCTACATTCTTGCTCGCCACAACCGCAACCCCGGTTCCAGCGCAGTCTGCGATAATCACATCCCCGATATGCACCGGAGCTGCCACCTTCACGGCGCGGATCTCCTTCATGCAATCAAAGATTTTGCCCTTCGGGATATCCGAAGCCGTCTTGACCGCTGCTCTCTCGATCGTGCCGCCCTCGACGCGTACCGTTGAGGTAACGATTCTCGTCGGATTGGTTACCTCTTTCTTTGCATACGCCTCGCCGCGCGGGCATGTATTTCCTTCTACCTTGATCTCGCCATTTCCCATCGTCACAGTGAGCTGACAGCCCAGCGGACATCCGATACAGGTCAGTTCTCTTACTTCCATCACTCATCCACCTCCGTGCAAATGGTTATTTCTTTCAGATCCGGATATTTCTCCAGACTTTCCTTCGTCAGTATTACCTGCTCCATCTCACCCGGTGCCAGCACGCGTTTTTTGCGGCTGCTCACACGCTCTCCGTCAAAATAAACGGAAATGCTGCGGTTTTTATAAACATCTGCCACACGGAAACGAACGGTCAGCTTGTCTGCCATCGCCTCGGTATCGATCGACTGTGGTACCGTGTAGCGGACGCCATTTTCTGCCTTGAGTGTCACGCTGTGACCTTTCTTCGTCTCGCCGGATTTCACATATTTCGCTGCGTTCTGTCCTGCCAGCGCTGCCTCCTCGGATACATAGTCAACCAGATCATGTACATGAAGCACGTTGCCGCAGGCAAATACACCCTCGATGCCTGTTTCCAGACGGTCATTGACCATTGGGCCGGAGGTAACCGGGTTCATCGCCACGCCCATATTTCTCGTCAGCTCATTCTCCGGAATCAGGCCACAGGATAACAGAAGCGTATCACAGTCATAGTGCTCTTCGGTACCCGGAATCGGTTTGCGGTCCGGTCCGACCTGTGCCAGCGTGATGCCTTTCACGCGCTCTTTTCCCTCGATATTCACAACCGTATGGCTTAACTTCAACGGAATATCAAAGTCATTTAAGCACTGTACGATATTTCTCTTCAGACCGCCCGAATACGGCATCAGCTCCGCTACGACCTTAACCTTTGCGCCCTCCAGTGTCATACGTCTCGCCATGATCAGTCCGATATCGCCGGAACCGAGGATGACAACCTCTTTACCGACCATATGACCCTCGATGTTCATGAGACGCTGTGCCGTACCAGCAGTGTAGATACCTGCCGGACGATACCCTGGAATGTTCAGGGCGCCTCTCGGACGTTCGCGGCACCCCATCGCCAGGATAATCGCTTTTGCCTTGATGAGCTCCAGTCCCTCGCTGCGGCTTACGACTGTGATCTCTTTGTCTTTATTGATATCCAGTACCATGCTGTTTAAGCGGTACGGAATTTCCAGCTTTTTCACTTCTTCCTCATAACGTGCCGCATACTCCGGTCCGGTCAGCTCTTCTTTAAAGGTATGAAGACCAAAACCATTGTGGATACACTGATTTAAGATACCGCCCAGCACGCTGTCGCGCTCCAGAATCAGAATATCCTCTGCGCCGCTTTTCTTTGCCGCTGCTGCCGCTGCCAGTCCAGCCGGACCGCCGCCGATAATTACAATGTCATGCTGAATCATGGTTATGCCTCCTCACCTTTTATCATTTCGGAACCTTTGCGGTTTTTGCAGATCTCTGTGATCGGGATTCCCGTCTCACGGGAGAGAATTTCCATCGCTCTCGGAGTGCAGAAGCCTGCCTGACACCGTCCCATACCTTGACGGACGCGCCGTTTGATGCCATCCATCGAGCGTGCGCCGAGTGTACGGGTGATCGCATCCACGATCTCCCCCTCGCTGATTGTCTCGCAACGGCAGACGATTGCGCCGTATGCCGGGTTCTTGCGGATCAGTTCTGCGCGTTCTTCCGTATTTAAACGTGCTGCTTTCACGATGCCCTTGCGGACCGGATTGAAATTCGGATTCTTGCCCAATCCAGCTTTTTCCTCGATCATCCCAGCCAGATATTCACCGATCGCCGGTGCGCAGGAAAGTCCCGGAGACTCGATTCCGGCTGCATCGAAGAAGCCCGGTGCGTCCTCCGCCTCACCGATGATGAAATCATCGCCGTCCTCATGGGCACGCAGACCGGAGAAGGAAGTGATGACCTGACGGAACGGAATGTTGTTAACACTCTTGGTTGCCTTCTCACATGCCTCTGCCAGTCCCTCGGCGGTCGTGTAGGTTCCGTCCTTATCTTCCTGATCCACCGCGGTCGGTCCGACTAAGAGATTTCCGTGAATCGTCGGGCTGACGAGGATTCCCTTGCCATACTTGCCCGGAAGCTGGAATACGGTCGCTGATACGTGGTTGCCAGCCTCTTTATCGAGCAGGCAGTACTCGCCGCGGCGCGGCACAATGTGAAGCTTCTTTTTCGAAACCATGTTGTGGATCTCGTCAGAATACACGCCGGCTGCGTTCACGACATATTTTGTCTCGAAGACACCGTTGTTGGTTATCACACGGTATCCTTCTGTCGTTTTTTCAACTTTTTCTGCTTTTGTGTTGAATACGAATTCAACGCCGTTATCACAGGCATTCTCTGCCAGCGCGATCGTCAGACCAAATGGACATACGATGCCGCCGGTCGGTGCATAGAGCGCTGCCACAACCTCCCCGCTGACGTTCGGCTCCATCTTGCGGACCTCATCGCCGGTCAGAATGGAAATATCCGGCACACCGTTTGCCACGCCTCTCTCATAGAGTGCCTGCAGCGCCGGGCGGTCCTCCTGCGCGAAGCAGAGTACCAGGGAGGAATTCCGCTTGAAATCAAAATCGAGTTCTTTGGATAAATCTCCCATCATGGCGTTGCCTTTTACATTGAGCTTTGCTTTTAAAGAACCTGTCTTTGCGTCATAGCCCGCATGGACGATAGCACTGTTTGCCTTCGATGTGCCGGAGCAGACATCCTCTTCTTTTTCCAGAAGCACGGTGCGGCACTCATATTTCGAAAGCGCTCTGGCGATGCTGCTGCCGATGACGCCGCCTCCGATAATCACTACGTCGTATGTATTTCCGTTCATACTGTGATCCTCCATTATTTATACTAAATGTTTTCTTGTTCTCGTTTCAACTATCCTGTTTGTTTAGACAATTCATCCTATTTCTGCTGCATTTCGTGCGTAAGACCATCTGAACCCTTTAGCTGCTACAGCTCCTCTGCAAACCGGATCTCCTCCATCGCCTGAATGTCGCCCAGAAGCGCTTTCCGGAGCGACTTGTCCTGCACCTCGACCGACATCGTCGCGGACGGACCCTCGCCCTTTAACTTATTCTTGGCAATATCAAAAGACACGATTTTCACATCTTTGGAACGCATGGTATCCATGAACGCCCCAACACACCGGCTGCTGGTAAATTCCAGATAGAAATCAAACACCTTCGCATGCTCGTGAATCATTGTATCCACGCGTGTCAGGAGCTTCAAGGTAACTGCAATCAGAATCAGACCATAAAACGCGCCGTCCACAAATCCGATACCGGCTGCCAGTCCTTCACAGGCACACACCCATAGGCATGCCGCCGTGGTCAGTCCACGCACCTGATTGCGCCCGGTTACCATGATCGTGCCGACTCCTAAAAATCCGATGCCGCTGATAACCTGTGCGCCCATCCGCGCCATGTCCGCTTTCGCGGACGGAAATGTCCGGAACATATATTCACTCGTCAGCATGACAAGCGCTGAACCCAGGCAGACCAGCACATGCGTCTTGATACCCGCACCACGCCGTTTCAAACCACGGTCAATTCCAATGAACATTCCCACTGCCAGCGAAAACAGCAGACGAATCCAGATGCCGACCGCTGTCCAGGTCGCCGCCGTCTCCACAATCCATTTCCAAACTGCCATTTTTTCTCCCTCTGCAAGCCCGTAAAGCTTCTAGAACACAGTTCTTTTTCGCTCCACAAGACTCTTCCATGACCGATACCGGTATCTTTTATGGAACAAAAAAGAGCAGAAAGCATCCGTATTTCTACGTTTGCCTTTCTGCTCTTAATCTCACAGGCTTTATTATATCCAATTTATTAACGTTTTGTCAATCTGTTTCTATGCTGCGCCGTACAGAAGATCCGGTACACATGTAATTAAGAACGGGCAGAAGGTCAGAAGCAGAAGAACAACCAGAAGGGACACGATAAATGGCCATACTTCCTTCAGGAACTCACTGATCGGACATCCCGTGATACCACAGGTCGTGAACATCATCGAACCGAACGGAGGTGTAATACCACCGATCATGATGTTAACGATCGCTACCAGTCCAAAGTGGTAATCATTGATTCCAAGCTGTCTTGCAACCGGAAGCAGCAGAGGTGTAATAATCATCAGCGCCGCGCCGCCTTCCAGGAACATACCCATAATCAGAAGAATTACGTTGCATGCCATAAGGAACAGCCACTTGTTAGTTGTCAGGCTTAACATACCAGTTGCCACGACTCTCGGCAGGTTAATCCAGGTCATGTAGTAACCGAATACATTCGCTGCAACCATGATCAGGACAACGCTGGAAGTACCGGCGATACTGTCAAGCAGGATCGGAACCAGATGCTCTTTCAGGGATAGTTTCTTGTAAACGAAACGTCCGATAATAATACAGTAAAGAACGGCTACCGCACCGCCCTCAGACGGGGTAAACATGCCAAAACGCATTCCCAGGATGATACCAAATGGGAAGAACAGACCCCAGAAAGAGGTAATACCCTGTTTCACGATCTCTTTCAGAGACGGGAATTTTTCACGGGTGGTCGGGTAGTTTCTCTTATGTGCAATAATCGAAACAACGATCATCATCGAGATTGCCATCAGAATACCCGGAATATAACCAGCCGCAAACGTACGACCCAGGGAAATCTGTGCAATCAGTGTAAAAACGATCAGGTTTACTCCCGGCGGAATAACCGGTGTAGCAGCCGAGGAAGCCGCTGTGATCGCTGCGGAGAACGCCTTGGAGTAACCTCTCTTCTCCATCTCCGGAACCAGCATCTTGGACTGCATCGCACAATCTGCGTTGGCCGAACCGGAACATCCGCCCATCAGCATACTAAGTACTACGTTTACCTGTGCCAGACCGCCTTTCATATGACCGGTCAGCACTTCCGCGAAATCCATCATCTTGTCACTGATGCCGCCGTAGTTCATGACGGAACCAGCCATAACGAAAAATGGAATCGCTAACATCGAGAACGACTGTGTAGAGGTCATAACCTTCTGTAAGATCAGCCAGTTTTTACTGGTTGTATCAATAAATGTAAAATAAAAGAAGGTTGAACCAAACAGCGCATATACAATCGGCATTCCCAGGAAATAGAGAATAAATACCATAAAAATCGGAACGAGTTCAATTAATTCGAGTCCCATCAGTTATTTCCCCCTTTCCCTTTAAATACCTTGATAATATCCTTAACCAAAAAGTAAATACAGAAAATCAATGAAAGCCCAAATCCGATCGGAACCGCGCCGGAAATATACCAGCTCGGAACACGCAGCGTATTAGTCAGCTTATCCATCGTGTTCATCACATACTGGACGCTTGTTCTGGTCAGCATAATCAGAGTAACAAGCTCCAGAAGATCCATAATAACCTTAACAACTTTTCTTATCTTCTCCGGAAGAATGTTGATCAGGATGTCTACGCCCAGATGTGCGTGCTTACGGTACGCATATGCGCTTCCAATAAAGACGGTCCAGACGAAGAGCCCCGTAGCGACCTCTTCCGACCAATACAACGGTCTTTTCAGGAAATAGCGCATAAGGACGTTTGCGTTTACAACGATTGTACAGAGTGTCAGTGTCACGCAGGTAATAATTGCATCCAGGTTTACCAGCACCGACCCCAGTGTGATTTTTTTCTTTTCCATAGTCTATCCTCATGCATTCATAATGGCAGTCAGTTTTGCATAACCGACGACTGTTCTGTCATACAGTCATCATTCCAGCAGTTGTAACTGTTCAGTACCTTCACAGTCACGCGCAAAAATCCATTAAAAATTGCCTACGGCAATGGGATTTTTGCCTGCTGGCCCATGTTTTCGTACGGTCAGCGCAGTAAATGCGCAGACCTACTGAACAGTTACCAGCAGTTTCATATTTCCGGCACTATACGTTTGTCGGAAGCCTGCCCGGACCTCAGACAATCTTCTTCGTTCTGACAGCCCGGGCAGATATACTTTCTTCTCCGCAGCGGTTCTGATAACCGTTACGTTTTACCATTTCATAATTGCTTTAAAATACTGTATTTGTTCGGAATAATTTACATTATTCGTTGTTTGCACGGTAGTCATTCAGGAAATCAACCAGCTTCTGGTGAAGTTCCGGATCTGCGCCGTACTCGTCTACGATCCAGTCGTAAACCGGAGCACAAGCCTCTGTGAATGCATCAACATCTACATCATTCCACTCAACGCCTTTGTCTTTCAGGAACTCGATCATGGAAGCTTCGTCGTTCTCAGCATTTTCCTGCTCCCACTTACCAGCTTCTACACAGCACTCATCCAGGATGTTTCTCCATTTTTCCGGGATGGACTGATATACGTCCTCAGCCATGAATAACCAACGGGTTGCGATGAAGTGGTTCGTGTTTGCAACTTTCTTGGTGTACTCATAAGCACCTGTATCCTTCAGGGTGGAGATGGAACCTTCGAAACCATCAACAACACCACTGGACATAGCAGATAAGCACTCCGTAAAGCTCATTGCAGACGGGGTAGCACCCAGACAGGTAATCGTCTTAACAAACAGCGGAGACTCGGTCGAACGCATGATCAGACCATTTAAGTCAGCCGGTTTCTCAACTACCTTGTTCGTACATACGCTTCTGAATCCGAACGAATAATGTGTATCCAGAACGTGGATGTTGTGCTCGCTTGCCAGTTTTGCATTCAGATCTTTTACAATATCAGAATCCATCACTGCATTGTACTCTGCATTGTTCTTGTAAAGCATCGGTCCAACTAATACGTTGTAATCGCCGATGTAATCAGCAAAGTAGGACGGCTCCTCCAGACCCATCCAGACAGCGCCGTTGTGTGCCTGTGCTACAGACTCCGCGTAGCAGTCAAGCTGGTTCTGTCCGTAATACTCCAGAGTGATATGACCATCGGTCTTCTCTTTTACCAGGTCTGCCAGATATTCGCTGGCTTTGTAGTTCCACTCTGCCGGCTGAAATACGTTGGAAAACTTGATGGTGATGTAGTAATCATCTGCAGATGCCTCGTCACCTGCTGCCGTTCCTGCGTCTGCTGCCTTTGTGTCAGTCTTTGTGTCAGTCTTTGCGCCGCTGCCGCCGCAGGCCGCCAGGCTCATCGCCATCGTCGCTGCCAGTACTACTGATAATACTTTTCTCATACGTTTTCTCTCCTTCTTCTTAACCTCCCCCAGTCATCTTTCTGACCGGTTCATCAACAGTTTCTACTACTTTCTAAATAAATTACCATTTCAGCATTTAGGCAAAAAAATAGCACCATTTTTAAAAAACAGTCTTTTCCAGCTGTTTCTAACCATGGCGCATCTCTTCGTCTCTGCTTTTGGTCCTTTATTCATCTTTTACCTAATTTTAACACTTATTTTACGATTAGGCAAGCTATTTTGTCGAAATTATATAATTTTTTCTCGATTTTAGTCGATTTTTGTGTGATATTTTTGTAACAATCTTGTTTATTTTTTATCAACATTACAGATTTAACAGATCCAGTTGCGGAAACAGGGAAGAAACAGTATACTACTTCTTAAGATATTTTCTATGCTTCTATATACTGTTTTTATATAGGTGATGATTGATTTTTTATATGAAAGGGCTTACCATGATTTACTATAAAATAGAAATGCACCACAACGAAAAAACCTTCGAATCCCTGTCCCGGATGCAGTACGATCTCTTCTGCGCTTCCAACCGGATCACGCGGACGATCTTAAGTATCCTGTTCATCGCCGGAGGTATCATCAATCTAAGCGAGTGGTGGGGCATCCTCTTAGCCGCCTACGGCTGCTATCTGACGACCAGCACCTACAGCTCCGCCAACCACACCGCCCACAAGCTCGCCGAACAGATCAAAAAAAGCGGCATGCCGTTCCCGGCGTCCCGCTATGAATTCCGTGAAAATCATCTGGAAGTCTATTCTCTTCCGAAAAACACACGCGAAAGCACACTGGCTTACAATGAATTTGAAAAGCTGGGGGAGGACCGCGATTATTTCTATCTGTTCCGCGATTCCTACGGCGGGTATATGGTGCCGAAAAAGGGGATTGACGCAAGCGCGGGGTCCTGTTCAAATTCGGATGAGAGCCAAAATTTGAAAGCAATTGGCGCGTTTCGGGAATTTTTGGAAAATAAGAGTGGGAAACGGATTTATAGGAAGACGATTCCGCTGGTTCGGGTGATGCAGGCGTTGAAGAAGAAAAGATAGGTCGATAGATATAAACTATAAAATAGTTCAACCACTCTAAAAAGCCACGATTTGAACTCTTTGATTCAGATCGTGGCTTTCTCAAAAACCTGCTGTTCTATTCTGTTTTTCTGCCAAAAATCTTCTGCAGTTCCTAGAATCAGCCTTACCGCGTGGTGCTCAAAAAAATATCAATGCAGTTATTTTCTTCTATCTCTGCGCCACCTTATGCGGATTCAGAATATTCTTCGGATCAAACACTTTCTTGATTCCGTTCATCAGATCCAGGTTCTTCTCCGGCAGGGATTCTCTTAAATACGGCTTTTTCGCATATCCGATGCCGTGCTCGCCGGACACCTGACCTTCGAGTTCATGGGCCTTCTGATAGATCTTCTCCATTGCAGCAGACATCCGTTTTTCCCACTCTTCATCACTCAAATCGTCTTTCAGGATGTAGGCGTGCAGATTTCCGTCGCCCGCATGACCGAAGCTCTTGATGCGGATATCAATTTCATTGTGGAGATCGTGCAGATACGTCACCATCTCATTGACGCGGCTTCTCGGAACAACCATATCGACCTCATCCATGTAAGTCGTGGATCCCTTGATTGCCTCCAGGAAAGCGCCTCTGGCTTTCCAGATGGATTCCTCACGCTCCTGGGTATCGGAAATCAGCACGTCCAGTGCGCCCTGTTCCAGGCAGAGTTTGGCCACCTTGTCATACGCTTCTTCGATCTCCTGGGTGGAATTACCATCAAATTTCAAAAGCAGATACGCATCCGACTGTTTATCCGGGAACGCTTTTCCTAAATACTCCTCGGCGTCTTCAATCACTTCCCGCTGCATGAACTCGATCGCGGTCGGGATCGTCTTAGATTTGATGATAACCGGGACGGTGTCGATCGCCTGTTTCAGGGTCGGGAACGGGATCAGAAGGCTGATGACACGCTTCGGAAGCGGCAGAAGCTTTAAGATCGCCTTGGTAATAAAGCCAAGCGTTCCCTCGGAACCAATAATCAGATCTTTCAAGTCATAGCCTGAACTATTCTTTACGACTTTGCCTCCAAACTGAGTGATCGTGCCATCCGGCAGAACCACTTCCAGCCCCATGACATAGTCTCTCGTCACACCGTATTTGACCGCACGCATACCGCCCGCATTCGTGCTGATGTTGCCGCCGATGGTCGCTGATTTCTCACCCGGATCCGGCGGGTAGAAGAAATCGTGATCTTCTACATAAGCGGACAATTCCATCAAAAGGACGCCTGGTTCCACCGTGACCGTCAGATTTTCCTCATCCAATTCGAGAATCTGGTTCATCAGGGTGGTATCGATCATGATGCCATGTTCCATCGGAACCGAAGAACCAACCAGACCCGTTCCGGCGCCCCTCGGTGTCACCGGAATCGTATTTTCGTATGCATATTTCATGATCGCCGCGATCTCTTCGGCTGATTTTGCCTTTACCACCACATCCGGATAACTGCTGGTGCCGCTCAGCTCATCGTGGCTGTACTCTTCGTTGATATTTTTACCTACGAGGACACGCTCGTCATCCTGAATTGTGTTTTTTATATATAAAATATCATCTTTATCTATTTTCTTGTAATTTCCCATGATATCCTGCTCTCCTTCCTGTGAATCTTTATCTTCCCATCTCAATCTTCTCAATCAGTCTCGGGAGAATCTCATAGAGATCACCAGTCAGGCAGTAATGTGCCGTCTTGAAAATCGGCGCTTTCGGATCTTTATTGATCGCGACGATCGTCTCCGCGTGATTCATGCCGGCAGTAAACTGGACCGCACCGGACACGCCGCAGGTGATGATGAGTTTTGGGCGGACCGTACGGCCACTCAGACCGATCTGGCACTTGGCATCCAGCCATCCGGCTTCCACCATCGGACGGGTGCAGGCAAGCTGACCTCCCAGCAGATCTGCCAGTTTTTCCAGCATTTTCAAATCTTCCGGCTTCTTCACGCCTCGTCCGGCTACCACCAGGACGTCAGCATTTTCGATAAAGGTTTCCTTCGGCTTTTCTACGATATCCAGAACCCTCACGTGGGAAAGCAGTTTTTCCTTCTCAATTGTACAGACCACAATCTCACCGCTCTCTTTCTCGGCACGCTCCGGTGCGTTCATGATCTTATAGCGCACGGTTGCCATCTGCGGACGGTGGTTCGGGGTCTTGATGTGTGCCATGATATTGCCGCCAAAAGCCGGTCGAATCTGGGATAAATCAGTATTTTCATCCATTTCCAGGATCGTACAATCCGCGGTCAGACCTGTCTTCATACGGGCAGCCACACGCGGCGCCAGCTGTCTACCCACCGTGGTCGCACCGACGAGAATAGACGATGGTTTTACTGTCTGGATGAAGTTTTCAAAAACAGCCGTGTACGGCTCGATCTGGAAACGTGCCAGTTCCGGTGCATCATAGACGAATACTTTATCTACATTATAATGAAGCAGTTCGTGGGCAGCCGCTTCGATTCCATTTCCCATAAACAGGGCGTAAACCGGATGTCCCGTTACCTTGGAAAGTTCTCTTGCTTTTCCAAGAAGCTCCAATGTAACCGGATGCACCTTTCCATCCACGTGATCTACGTAAACGGCAATGCCCTTCCATGCACTCTTATCGATGCTCGGTTTTACCGCGTCTTCTACATATTCAACCGCGCCCTTCGGACCTTTTCTCACGCAGAGACGGCACATTTTACAGGCGGCGCTGATCGTCACCTTTCCGTCTTTTTCTTCCATCGCCCCGAACGGACAGAGCTTGATAAGTTCCTGATTATCCGGGATTTTGTCCTGATGTATGATTAACTCAGCCATGATTCCACCTCCTACACGAATTTCATATCCACGATCTTCTGATACAGCCGGTCCGCCAGCTCTTCGCCGCTTCCGTCCCACATTTCCTTTTTGTCATTGACAGCCGGTGGGAAAATGCGCTGAACCTGCGTCGGGGAACCATTGAGTCCATAGTGCATCGCGTCTTTATCATCCATATCCGCCAGGGAAAGAATCCGGATTTCACGGTCTTTCGTGTTCATTTTCCGGACATACGAAGGAAGTCTTGGCTGGAAAATGTCCTTGTCAACGGCTAAGAGACACGGGAACTGCACTTTCGCCACCTCGACCTCTTCCGGCAGATCCATGCTGACGGTGATGCCGTCCTCATCAATCTGATTGATCTTGACAACATCTGCCACGCTCGGGATATTCAGCCACTCGGAGATCTCCGGACCAACCTGCGCGGTGTCGCCGTCCGTTGTCTGTTTGCCGCAGAGGATCAGGTCAAAATCGCCGCAGCTCTTGATGCCCTGCGCAAGTGTATAGCTGGTCGCCAGTACATCCGCACCGCCAAATTTGCGATCCGATAAAAGCGTTCCGCCGTCCGCGCCCATCGCAAATGCCTCGCGGATCACCTGCTGCGCCTGCGGCGGTCCCATGGAAATGACGTGAACACTTCCGCCCACTTCTTCCCGGATCCGGAACGCCGTCTCCAGCGCGTACAGATCGTATGGGTTCATCTTCGAAGCCGCGCCGTCTCGTTTCAGCACGCCAGTAACCGGATCGACTTCTACTTTATTGCTTTCCGGTACCTGTTTGATACAGACAAGAATCTTCATTCTGTTTCCTCCTTCATGTGGATGCTTTGTAAAAATCTTTAAATGATGGATATAAAGAATTTTTAATCCGCATATTGGTTCTACCAATTTATTGAAAAGAAAAAAGAATTTTGGTAGAACCAATTTTCTTTATTCGTTAGTATAGTGGGCTGCGTTCTGGTTGTCAACGATTGTTTATCTTTTCACATAAAATGTGTTTTTTCATTTTTTTCCAAAATTTCATCTATCATCCGGAAATGCCGGTCCAGTGCATCCTTCCCCGCTGCATTATCTTTGTTCCGCAGCGCTTCCGCAATCTGCCGGTGACAGAGATTCAGTGCTTCTTTCGCCTCTTTTGTCCGCAGAATTTCCGCGCGCATATTCCGGATGAAGGTATCGATCACGCCGGAACACGCCTCTAAAATATTGAGCAGCAGCACATTTCCCGACGCCTGTGCCAGTGTAAAATGGATCTGTTTATCAATCCGGGCGTTTTCCTGCTCGTCCATGCTCCGGTCAAGACGTTTTACCAGTTCTTCCAGCGCGTCCATCTGGCTCTCCGACGCATGTTCAACCGCCAGGGAAAACGCCTGCTGTTCCAGCGCATAGCGGATCTGGCTGATCTGCTGATAATTAATCTGGGACATCGCAAACATCATCCCCATCGTCTCCGCAATGCTTTTCTGAAATTCACAAGTGATGTAATTCCCCGAGCCCTGCTGGGAGGAAATCACTCCCGTCATATCCATGATCCGCAGCGCTTCCCGGACGGAATTGCGGCTGACTTCCAGCATCTGCGCAATCTCCCGCTCCGGAGGAAGCTTCTCCCCCGGACGCAGCTCGCCCGCCATGATGCGATTCTTGAAATATTCGATGACGCCTTTGTAGGCTTTTTCCTGTTTTTCCATAGACGCTGCATTCCTTTCACTTTGTCTTTATCATATCATATATAAAAATCCGGATTGAACCGAAAAGATTCTTTTTACAGAAAGCTCTCCAACCTCGTCTCCTGCCAGCTTATAATCTCCTGCTCCAATTTACAGTTGTGCTCCAACATATACCGCAATATTCCCGCATAGCTGCTGCCCTGTTTTATCATCGCTTCCGCCTTCGCCCGATCGGGTGCTTCCAATGGCTTCGCATATGTCTGAAACCGCTGCAATTCCTGCACGCCCATAGCGCACAGCTGAAACGGCAGTCCCGTTTTTCGGATCAGATGTCCCGCGATCGCCAGACCGTCTGGATCGAGATCGCCAAAATGATACCAGGAAAGTCCCGGATTTTCTCTGGCGATCCGCTGCAAAAGCGCCTGTTTCGTGCGGGTATGGTAACCACTCAGAAACAGGTAAAATATATGTTCCCGCTCCAGCCGGTGAAACGAGGTCAGATTTTCCACCGTCATCAGCGCCGCATCCCGGATGTGGATGCTTTTTGCCTTCTGGAATGTCTCAAAAGGGATCGACATCGGCAGATCGTGATAAATCCGAAGTTCGCGTCCATCTTCAAGGCAGATCCGCGCATCCCCTTTCAGATAGATATACGCCGGATTGGAATAAATGTAAAATTCCTCCAGAAGCGCCGTCTGCCGCTCCCGTTCTTCTTCCAGCTCCGCAAGCGGTTCATCATACCACCCTGTGTGCTCCAAAATTCCACACACCTTTTTCCGGTATATCTTTTCCCACTGTTTACTGTCATGCAGAACTGCCTCTGACATTTCCCGCTCCAGCGTAGTTCTCTGCTTTTCCTGATTTTCTTTTAAAAATTGCACCAGATTCCAGATAGCTTCTGCCTCGGTTATCTCTTTTTCTACCTTCTTTTCATCCAGCTTTCTCGCACGGCTATTTTTCAGTGTCTGAAGCTTTTCTTTTCCATATGCCTCCAATAAATCACATTGGCAGAAGCGATGATAAACCTCTTCCAGCCGTTTTTTTAGAATATTCTTTTCTGTCCGGTTCAGGCAGGCATAGTAATCTTCCCAGCATTCCGGGACAGCACAGATCTGACGGAGAATACCAGTATTCGGAGGAACTACATGAATAAGTCCCTCCGATTCCATCTGGCGGATCAGCCGTTCAAATTCTTTTTCCTGGAAAAGCTGTTCCGGCGGGAGAAAATCTTTGTTGTAGCCCTTGAAAATATCGGATGGTTTGACCGAAAACACTTGTTTTACCTTGTTTTCACCGGCGTAGGTGACACTTTTTTCGTATTGATCCAGCAATTTACTTAAAAGCTGTTCTTTCCACTCTTTCCGATCCGCCATTTTTTCTCCTCGTTTCCTATGCCTGCTTCACCAATCCTTCTACCGCATTCGTATACCGTCCTGTCACGATCAGGCTGACGGTTGAATCGATGAACTGACCGATACTGTTGATCTTCTCTGGCGGAGCTGCATAGAATACCTGGAAGTGATTTTCTTCGAAATAACGGACCATCTGCTCGATCCGCTCTCTCGACAATGCCGAGAATGCCTCGTCGATGAATGCCAGACGGGCGCAGCAAGTGTTTGCCGGGTAGCACTGCAAAAGACTCGCCGCCAGAATGATGAAATACGGGGTCTGCTTCTCGCCGTTGCTGGCGGAACCCTGTTTTTTTGATAACTCTGCCGTGATCTCGGTCTGTCCCTGACGGCTGCTGATCTCCATATCGTAAGAGAAATATCTCCTGTAATCCGTGTATTCCCACTCATCCTCTTCCGCCAGAATGATACTCATAAACTCCTGAATATCATTCTCCATCTCCTCGTCGTCGCGCGCCGAATTCATATAGACCTGCGGGGAACTCATATATTTTTCCAGACGCCTGCAGATGCGGAAGAAGAGAGCGCGGTCTGGCTTTTCTTTCATCACAAACTTGTAGGTATCGTTGCCAAACGGCATATGGCGCAGTTCACGGTTAATCGCGTCCATCTCACGTTTTGCCTCGCGGACATTCTCGTCAATCTCCGCCACGAAATCGTTCATAAACGCGCTCTCCAGTCGTCCTGCCTGCTCCTGCAGCTTCTGCTGGGCTTCCTCCACCTTGACGTGCGCCAGGTTCCGGTATTCTTCCCGGTACCACGGGATGTAACCGATGCCGCGCTTTCCGACGTCGATTCCCGCCAGGCGGCAATACGCCAGCTGTGCGTCCTCCAGCTGGCGCTCCCGCTCTGCCAGCATATTTTTGCTCTTGTCGATGGAAAGCTGTGTCGTCACGCGGATCGTGCCGCGCTTCTCGCTTTCGCGGTTATATTCCTCCAGCATCGCCTCCTTGAGTTCCATGTTGACAAGGCATTTTTCCTCATATGCCTTCTGGCATAAATAGATCTCCGTGCTGATACGGCTCAGTGTTCCTTCGCAGCCCTTTAAATCATTCTTACAGCCGCCAAGCTCACTCTGGTTCTGGTTCACACTCTCATTTGCCTCGCGTGCCAGCCGTCCCGCCGTCTCCAGTTCTTTCAGGACTGCGGTAAAGTCCGGATTTGCCTCTATCTCCTCGCGGTCCTTTACCAGGCTGTCCCTGCGCTTTTTGCAGTCCTTCAGCCCATATGCCGCGCCGAAATCGTAGTGTCCGCCGTCCCAGTCGATCTCCTTGATCGCATCACGGTATTTGATAACCTGTGAAAGTGCCTCTTTATCGGCCCGCTGAACCACCTGTAATTCTTCCAGTTCTTTTCTGGACTGTTCCAGCTGGCAGCGGATCGCGTCTGCGCCGAGACACAGCTCGGTCCGTCTCATATCCATCATCGCAACCGCATAGCTCTTCGCCAGCATGCCATCCCGCATGAGTCCGCCCTTCGGGTATTCATGCAGCTCTTCCAGATTTTCACAGAGATGAATGCCGTTTAACAGATAATTGGCGTAACGTCTCGCATAGACGTTCGGGATCCGCAGAATCTCCGCCGCGGAACCTTCCACCGCCTCTGTTTCCGGAAGCTTATCCGTGATCACGACATTTCCATCATAGATCCGCTCTTTCTGTAAAATCTGCATCGCCTTATGGCAGTGCGCGCCGTCCACGATGATATAGAAACGCTTTCTTCCCAGAAATGTCTCAACCGCCTTTCTCCACTCCGGAGCGGTCACCTCCTGGACCAATTCGGCAAAAATGTGGACCTCGGTCTGGATACCCTGTTTTTCTAACCCTCTCTGAATCTTATTCCGGGCATTTTCCACCTCCGCCGGGAACACAAGGATATTCGATTCCAGACGGCGGATCTTCTCCTGCAGCGCCCCTATCTCTTTTTCGCGCTCTTTACACTGATCCTGCAGGTGGATCTTATTTTCCTCATAGATGCCGTCCTGACGGTGCACCTTCTCGCGGAATGCGTCAAACGCCTCCCGCTTCTTCGCCGTCTCCCCATCCGCCTGTTCCAGTGTCTCCAGATAGGTGTTTTCCGAGGATAAGGACGGAAGATCTGCTTCCAGAAGCTTGATAAGCGCGCTTATCTTCTTCTTCAATTTCAAAATCTGCGCCAGCTTGTCCTCCCAGTTCTTTTTCTCACGATCCGCTTCCTCGATCTGGCGTTTCAGGGAATCCAGGCTTTCCTGCATTCCCTTGACCATATCGTTATTTTCTGCAATTCGCAGGCGTTCCTGTGCGGCTTCCTGCTGTCTTGCGAGCTCTCCCGCCCGCTCGGTCAGGCGCCCGTACTGGTCTTTTAAAGCCTGATAACGGTTTTTCGTCTGCTTTTCTTCCTCTTCCTTCTCCCGGAGTGCCTGGTACGAAAGCATCAGCTCCCGGATGCGGAGTACCCGCTTTTTCTTCTCGTATTCGTCACTCTGGCGAAGCACCTCTTCGAGCTGGATTTTGCCCTGTCTGAGACTCTCATAGAGTTCCCGCAGGCGCTCAAACTGGCGCTTCTGCTCGCGCAGTTCCTCCAGCGACTGGACTTTTCCCGGTTCCAGGACACAGTCCTGAATAAACTGGTCGATATTATTTTCCGGGTTAAATGCCATCATTTTCAGAAGCTTTGTCCGGTATTTGACTGCATCCACGCGGAGTCCCAGCGCCCGGAGTACCGCCTCCGTGCCGCGGTCCCGTCCCATAAAAGAGGAAAGCTTCATCGCCTCGCCATTCACTGTCAGCTCATTTTTCGGCGTGATGCGGAGTGCATTTCCCTCAATCCGTGTAAAATCGATATCGTCAATCGCCGCCCCAGGACAGATAAACCAGCTGCTGACCGGCTTGCCAGACTCACTTGGAGACTCAATGCATACTCCGACCGTGAGCGGCACTCCCAGCGTCGGATCGGAAAATTCCATCGCAATATAGCTGACAACGCTGCCATTTCTCAAATAACGCGCCTCGCCATTACTGCGCGTGTCGCCGCGCACATAACCAAGCACCGTCCGGTCTCGGTCCTTCGCCGCCTTGTTAAACTGCGTGTTGCCCGTCAGGAGATAGGTCATCGCATCAAGTACCGTCGATTTTCCGCTTCCGTTGACACCGGTCACCAGGGTCGAACCTTCCAGCTCGATACAGACATTCTGGAAACGCGACCACTGGACCATCAAAAGTTTTTTCGCCGATTTCCTATTCATGATCGTCTGATTCTTCATCGCCGTCTTCCTCCTCTTTTGTCAGCTCCGTTTCCCATTCGTCCTCACGGCTCCACTTTTCCTGCATCCGCCGGTTGACATTTTCCACAAATTTGCCAAACTCCTGTGGTTCCAGCACAAACTGCATCGACGGATAAAGACAGATCCGGCAGTCCTCCTCGCCGAGCTTTCCAATCACCTGCAGAAGCTGATATTTGGTAAACAGCGTCAGAATCGATGCAAAACTGCTCTTGTCAATCTGATCCCGAATGCCGTATTTTTCCATCTCATAGCGCAGATCGGTCACCGAAATCTCAATATTTTTCGAAAGATTTCCAGAACGCACCCGGTCCGCATAGAGAGTCCAGAGGCAGCATAAAACCACACTCTCCATCTTTTTGAGTGTCACATGGTTGATCTGCAGTTTTCCATTCTCGCCGAGATCCCGGCAGTTCTGCAGCATAATCACGCCATTTTCCCGGTCAATTACAATATCGTATCCGATATATCCCAGGTACGCTGAAAATGGTTCCGAACGCTTGGAGACAAAATAGTACGCTTTTTTGCTGTCCTCGTCACGGTCGCGCACGATAAAGGTCTGCTTCAGAAGGCGCCTGACACTTTTCTGGAACATGTCCTTCTCAGAGGATGTATATTCATTCCATATTTCTTCAAATCCCATGTTTTATTTCTCCTTCCGGCGTTCGATTTTAAAGCGCCGCAGAAGCATCTGCTGCGTTTCCAGATAACCATCCTCCGCCTGTATCTCATACCCATTTTCCGAACCATAGGCAACCGCCGAGAGCGCGCTTAAAAGATCCCGCTTGCTCTTCATCGGAACCTCCTCGCTGGATATCTCCGTCCGATCTCCTAAAAGCGCCTCCAGATAATTCTTCATCTTATCCTTCGAATACGGGTTCTCTGCCTCCCTCTCCTGTGCCTCCCTCGCACGATCGATGTCCTCCTGTGTCATTTCTTCCAGCTCTGCATAGGTTGCCTCGCGGATCATCTGCTCCCGTCGCGGATAGCGGATCGAGTCGGTATCGATAAACTCATTATTTTCCAGCAAAAACAACCCGTTCATCGACTCCGGCAGTTCTTCCTTCCAACCGAGTGTGTTCATCTCCGCCGCAATCACGCGGATCGTCTGCTCGACATGCCCGCGCACATCGCTGTCCCGGTTTTGAAGAAATCTCGCGCGTCCAATCGCAATCTGTAAATAGATATTAATTTTATGCTTGATATCCCGCATGATCTGGTCGTAATCGACTGAGAAAAACTGCAGAATCGTCTGGATCATATCCAGCACCTTATTCTCCGCCTCAATGTGTTCCAGTTCTTCTTCCTTCGCGCATCCCGCCACCAGGCCCTCAAACAGCTCCTGCCGGTTCTGCATCGCTTCCAGCTTTGACCGGATAAAGGAACGGTACATATGAATATTCTGCTGTTTCGTCAGACGCGCGTACTCGCGGATAAAATCGCCCTCACAGTATTCGAGGACGTTCTCGGTCAGACTTTCCAGGCTTTCCTCGCGCACCATCCGCTCGATGATTTTTTTGATAAAGGTCGCCAGGCGCTTGAGCGCACCGGAGAGCTGTTTCGCGTTGCGGTAGACCGAGCGCAGCGCATTGACATAGATATCCGGTTCCCACTGGTCGGGATTCTGCAAAATATTATAAATATTGAAAATATAACTTGAAAATTCTTCCCACTCCGGCTTCATCATCTTCTGGAGAAATTCTGCCAGAAAGACGCCCTGCTCCGTCATCATGATATGCTTCTCATACGTCGCATCGTCCGTGTCCTCCTCCAGCCATCCGACCTCTTTCGAGCAGAATTTGCGGATCACAGAATTGGCAAGCTGGTTGTAATTCCGGTCGGTTGTCATCTCATCGTCCAAATAATCAATGTGATTTTCCAGAAGATAAATGGCAAGCGCATCCCGGATGCGGCTGCGGGCAATGCGGTAGGTGATCTCCCGGTCATACTCATGATAAATGAGCAGAAGACAGTCCGAATAAATGCGGTTGCTGCTGCCGCTTGCCAGGCAGTTGAAAAAGCCGATTGGGAGAGTGTCAAAAAGGTTTTTATTTATGCTCACGGTGTATTCCTTCCATATATTTATCTGTATTTAATTATATACTCTATACTGGGAAAATGGCAAGGCTGGGACTGTTTGGTCTGTGATTCCGGTTATTTCAAAGAGACGTTTCCGCCTTTGTTTAACGTGCTCACAAACTGCATCACACATTCTCTCAGCTTTGCAATGCTCCCATTCTCCTCCGTCCCCGGCTTCATACCCATTCCTATTTCCCGGATGCAGGTCGGGGAAACCGGAACGCAGTAGACATCTTCCGTATTTCCGCGGATCATCAGTTCAGACATCATTGAAATGCCCAGTCCTTTTCCCACCATGCGGATCACCGTCTCGTCATCCACATAGACGGACTGCTCCTTTGCCCTGACTCCCTCTTTTGCAAATGCGGCGTGTACATCGATGTCAAACCGCCCGTACGGCATCAGGAAATCTTTTCCTTCAAATTCACGCAGTGGAAATTCTTTGCGCCCATTTAAGGGATACTGCTTTGGCAGAATCGCATACAAAAGTTCATGATACAGCGGAATCCACTCGCATTTCGGTTCTTTCTGTCTGCTCGCAAAAATGACATCCGTCTTTCCGCTCTGTAATAATTCAAATGGTTCCAGCGCATGATCAACCATGCGCAGATCAACGTCCACCTTCGGGCAGAGGCGGCGGAACCGGTATAAAATCTCCGGCATCCAGTACATCGCGATGCTCGCATATGCCGCCACACGGATCGACTCCTCCTGCTGTTCCCGCACCGCCTGAATCTTATTTTCCAGGGTGGCATTTGCCTGCAAAAACTGGCGGATATCCGGCAACAGGTTTTCTCCCGCCTCCGTCAGCGCGATGCCGCTGTAACTGCGGCGGATCAACGGAAATCCAATCTCCCGCTCCAGGCTGTCCACCAGATGGGTCAGCCCCGACTGCGTGTAGCCAACTACCTCGGATGCTTTCGAAAAACTTCCAAGATCTACCGCCGTCATCAATATTTCCAGTTTTTTGGCATCCATGCCGCACCTCCTTTTAGAATATTACATTTTGTCATATTTCTATTATAAACTAGATTTTCACAAACCACAAGGAAGGCTTTATAATGATGATTACAAAAAAGTTTTCAATTCTCATGTAAAAGGAGTGAATATCTATGACGCAGACCTGTCTTTCCCATAAGCAGCGGCTTTTAGTTGCCGGAACATTATTCGGCATGTTCTTCGGCGCCGGAAATCTGATTTTTCCGGTACATCTCGGTCAGCTTGCCGGACGCCAGTTTCTCCCGGCAGCGATTGGATTTATTCTGACTGCCGTCGGCATTCCGATCCTGGGTGTTGCCGCGATCGGAAGCACGCATTCGGAGGGACTTCAGGATCTGTCCCGCCGCGTCGGACACAGATATAGCTATTTCTTTACCTGTCTGCTCTACCTGACAATCGGACCGTTTTTCGCTATTCCGCGGTGCGCTACGACCTCCTTTACCGCCGGAGTCAGACCCCTTTTGGGAACACAGCTTTCCGAACAGACTATGCTGCTTTTGTTTTCGCTGATCTTCTTTGCGCTGGTGTTTGTATTTTCCATTCGTCCAGGCAGCATCACGCTCTGGATCGGAAAAATCATCAATCCGCTGTTTCTTCTGTTTCTAGGCGTTCTGATTGTGACTGCCCTGCTTCATCCGAGCATCGAGGTTTCAGCGGCAGTTCCCGATGCCTCTTATCAGAATGGAGCTTTCTTTTCCGCGCTCTCCCAGGGCTATGAAACCATGGATGCGATTGCCGGACTCGCATTCGGGATCGTGGTCATTTCGGTTATCCGCCAGATGGGCGTGCGGGAAGATTCAACCATTGCAAAAGAGGTTCTGCATTCCGGTATGCTGGCTGGGCTTCTGATGGCATTTATCTATCTGCTTACCATCCTGATTGGAGTACAGTCACTGGGACAATTCGAACTTTCAGAAAACGGCGGCATCGCCCTCTCCCAGATTGCAGACTACTACCTTGGACGGATGGGCACCTGGATCCTCGCCATCGCGATCACGTTCGCCTGCCTCAAGACCTCCATCGGGCTTGTAACGAGCTGTGCGGAAACCTTTGTGAAACTGTTTCCCCATGCCCTTTCCTACCGTGCATGGGCGGTCGTTTTTACCCTTTTTTCACTCATTGTGTCAAATATAGGACTGTCCGCTATCATCACTTACTCGGTTCCTGTTTTGATGCTGATTTACCCGCCAGCCATCACGCTGATTCTCCTCGCGCTGGTTGGAAATGCATTCCAGCATAACAAAAAAGTCTATGTCTGCGTTACCATTTGTTCCTGGGCAGCTTCCATCTTTGACTTTTTAGCAGCTCTGCCAGACGAAATGCAGTCTGCCCTACATCTGGAACCCGTCATCGCATTTGCCAGACATACGCTTCCGCTGTTTGATTTGAACCTCGGATGGATTCTGCCGTCGCTTGTCGGGCTTTGTATTGGACTTCTCTGGAGACAGAAAGAAAAATCAGCAGACCGCTCACACCTTCCTGTATTCCCCATATCTTAATAGTATGAACGAACCGCAGGAGGCAACCATGAAACGAACTAAATTTGCAGCTGCCCTGGCTGTGCTCACTCTGCTTACCACCCTGACCGGGTGTGGACAGGCGAAGGAGGCGGACGGGGCGCTTGAACCGGTCACACTCAATGAGGTAGCCCACTCGATTTTTTATGCGCCACAGTACGCCGCGATCGAGCTGGGCTATTTTAAGGATGAAGGCATCGCTCTGACACTCGTAAACGGTGCCGGTGCCGACAAGGTTATGACCTCGCTCATCTCCGGGGATGCCGATATCGGATTCATGGGCTCAGAGGCAAGTATCTATGTCTACCAGGAAGGTTCCGCCGATTATGCTGTCAATTTTGCCCAGCTGACCCAGCGTGCCGGAAACTTCCTCGTTGGACGCAGCGCCGAACCAGACTTTTCCTGGCAGGATCTGAAAGGCAAAAAGGTGCTTGGCGGGCGTGCGGGTGGAATGCCGGAAATGGTCTTTGAGTATATTTTAAAGAAAAATGGCATCGATCCAAAAAATGACCTGACCATCGATCAGAGTATCAATTTCGGGCTGACAGCGGCGGCGTTTACGAGTAATGATGCGGATTACACGATCGAGTTCGAGCCCTTCGCCACCACCCTTGAAACCGAAGGAAATGGCACCGTTGTCGCCTCGCTCGGCGTCGATTCCGGTTATGTCCCCTACACCGCCTACTGTGCAAAGCAGAGCTATCTAAATAGGCATCCGGAAATTATCCAGTCGTTCACGAATGCCATCCAGAAGGGCTTAGCTTACGTCAACTCCCACAGTGCGGATGAAATCGCCGAGACAATCCAACCTCAGTTTCCGGAAACAGACCGCGCGGCAATCGCCCGCATCGTTGAACGCTACAAAGCGCAGGACACCTGGAAAAATGATACCATTTTCCACAGGGACAGCTTTGAGCTTCTGGAAAACATTCTGGAAGAAGCAGGTGAACTCAAGGAACGGATTCCTTATGAAAAACTGGTAACGACCACGTATTCTGAAAAAGCGGCTGGATTGCAGAATGAATAACTAGCAAAAAAGAATGTGCCTTGGCACATTCTCGCGCCGAGCGCGGTCGCTTGCGACAACCTACATCTTCGCGCGAGTGCGCATCATTGGCACGTTAGTGCCTTTTTGTGTAATAGGAAATTCCAAGGAATTTCCTATTACACAAAAAAGAGCTGTCATGTATCACTATTCAAACATGACAGCTCTTTATTTTTATGCCGCAAACACTCCCATTACCTTCTTAAAATAGTCCCATAGTCCCGCTTTCTCCACCGTTTCTGCCGCTTCTATCTCCACACTTCCCAATTCCCGTCCATCCAGCCGGTAGACCAGATGTCCGATCACATCACCTTCCCGAACCGGTGCTTTGCAGGATTCTTCCATCATCCACTCTTTTTCGATTCCATCCAGATTCTCTCCTTCCATCGAAAGGTAAGAAAAGGTTCCCCGCAGACGCCCTGCAACCTGTTCCTGGATGCCGCCTGCCACCGTCGTTTCCGGCACAGCTCCCGGATTCTCATCTTTGTAAAGATGACAATTTGCAAACCCATAATTTAATAATGTGACCGCATCCGCAAACCGCGCCTTATAATCCGGTGCTGCCAGAATGACGGCAATCAGATCAACACCATCTTTCCGCCCGGTTGCGGACAGGCAATATTTTGCCAGCGATGTAGAACCTGTTTTCAGTCCTGTCACCTCAAAATTTGTCACCATTTTCAGCAGCTTATTCGTATTGGAAAGTCCAAATTCTTTCTCTCCCTGCTTGGTCCGGTGCGTTATATTTTCCATCCAGATCGTTGAATACTGAAAAATTTCCGGATACTTCGTGATCAATTCCCGCGACATGAGGGCAATGTCGCGCGCCGACATCGCGTGCGTCGTAGACGCCGTCAGACCGCAGCAATCCTCAAACTTTGCTGTCCCCATTCCAAGCCCTTTCGCCCGCTCGTTCATCATCGCAACAAATGCCTCCTCACTGCCGCCGATATACTCTGCCATTGCCACACTGGCATCATTTCCCGATGCAATGACAATGCACTTGATCAGCGTTTCGACCGTCTGTACCTCCCCTTCTTCCAAAAATACCTGGGATCCCCCCATAGATTTCGCATGCGCGCTGGTCGTGACCTCATCTTGCAAATGAATTTTTCCCGAATGTAACGCATCAAAAATCAGAAGCAGCGTCATAATCTTCGTCACGCTGGCTGGATTTCGCGCCTCGTCCGCATTTTTTTCATACAAAACAGTTCCGGTGGAGGCCTCCATAAGGATCGCCTCCGGTGCCTGGACGGGAAGCTCAGCGGCATTTTCTGCTGCCTGCGCTGTCTCTGCGGTTACTGAAACAGGAATCCACAGTTCCTCCGCGTAAGATGTGAGCATACCATTTCCCCCCAATTTACCAATTCCAAGCTGTATGCCTGACACACATTCTCCCATCGTAAGCACAACCACTACACCAATCGCTGCCAGCCCTCTCCAAGCATTTTTGTTTAAATACACTCTTCTCCTGTCTCTGCCCCCTTCGTCCCAACACATACATTCTTTTTCCCGAAACAGTTTCTTTTTCACAAACCAACACCATTTTTCCACGCGCTTCCATTTCAAATACCACGCCTCTCCCTGCATGATACATTTTTCATTCATATCTTCCTCGGCCTGCACATACTCTCTTCTCAAGATATGGCATATCCGCCCGTCCCTATGCCAAAGAGAATTGTAAGAAACTGTCATAGACCACCTTTCCTTTTTATGGTATACTATAAGAACACAGACAGGCTTATAAAAACGTTTTCCGCTCTCTTTCTTGCTGTGTCGAGTCGGTGGCAAACTTTCTCGGCCTGTTATTACTATCTGACGCAAAAAACGACAGATAAATATGAATAAACAAAAGGTGAAAACTATGATGAGAAGAAATTCCTCCCTTGGAAGCGTTGGATTTTCTGCACGTGGCGGACGTTCCAGGCGACGGCACGGCGGTTCCTCCAAACTTCCGTATTTAATTTTAATCGGCATTCTGATTGTACTGCTTGGAATTGCCGCGTTCCTCTGGGTGCGCCGCTCTCCGGCAGAACATGTATCTTCGGTTCCAGCGTCAACCGAAACGGATTCTGAAAATGGAGTAATTTCCCTTGATAATGCATCTGCACCTGCCGATGACAGCCTCGAGGGTGTCATCGCTCAGGCAAAGCTTCTGGCAGACGGTTATGACTATGACGGAGCAATCAATCTCCTGTCCAGCAGTACATACGCATCTGACAAGTCCGTGACGGCAGCGATCGACGAATACAACGCCACCAAAGAAACACTGGTGCGCGCTGATCCGCGCAAGGTAACGCATGTATTCTTCCATACACTGATTATGGATACCTCGAAAGCATTTGACGGCGACAGCCGCGAAAAGGGTTATAATCAGGTCATGACGACCAAGGATGAATTTATGAAGATTCTCCAGTCGATGTATGAGCGCGGTTTCGTTCTGGTACGTCTGCACGATGTAGCATATGAGGTGACCGCAGAGGACGGTTCCAAGCATTTCCAGGAGGGCGATATCATGCTTCCGGAAGGTAAGAAGCCGTTCGTCATGTCACAGGATGATGTCTGCTACTACGAATACATGGATGGCGATGGCTTTGCCTCCCGTATGATTATCGGCGAGGATGGCAAGCCAACGAACGAGATGAAGATGGACGACGGTTCTGTTTCCGTCGGTTCCTATGATCTGGTGCCGTTACTGGATGATTTCATCAAAGAGCACCCGGATTTCTCCTACCGCGGCGCAAAAGCGTGCATTGCTTTTACCGGTTACAATGGCATCCTGGGCTACCGCACCGATTCCGCCTACAATACTGACGAGTACAAAGCGGAACACCCGGATTTCAACTTTGAGGAAGAACGCGCCAACGCAGCAAAAGTCGTCCAGTGCCTGCGCGACGACGGTTTTGAGATTGCCTCCCACAGCTGGGGACACCGCAACATGGGTACGATCTCCATGGATAAATTCCGTGAAGATACCGATAAATGGGCAAATGAAGTCGAAACGCTGACCGGTCCATGTGATATCATCCTCTTCCCGTTTGGAAGCGATATTGGGGACTGGCATCCGTATGATACAAGCAGCGAGCGCTTTCAGTATCTGTACAACAAGGGATTCCGTTACTTCTGTAACGTAGATTCCTCCCAGTATTTCGTCCAGATCGGCGACGATTATATGCGACAGGGGCGCCGGAACCTCGACGGCTACCGGATGTATTATGACCTTCCGGAAAGTGGAGTCGGCGGCGACCATTTGAGTGACCTGTTTGATGTCAACGAGGTATTTGACCGGTCAAGACCTACTCCGGTGCCGAAGATGACGGAGTAAGATAAAGCTGTAATCCAATTTTAAATAAAAGAAAGAGAAATCGAGCATTTGTTCGATTTCTCTTTCTTTTTTAAAAACCCCGGAGTCTTCCACACTCCGGAGTTTTCACTGTTCCACTTGGAACTCTTACATCATTTTTTACCTACAGACATTATAACACAAAACGCCGTTTCTTTTTAACACAGCTTTCCGTTGCAAATCTTAGAACTGCACAATCTCCTCAATCGGCTCTGCCTTTTCCACGTAATCTGCATAAAGCATCGGACCTTCGCCCTCATACTCCGGCATATACTCATATTCTACGCGGGCACGTACTTTGACCCAGTCTTTCGTCTCAAGCAGACGGGCATTTTTTGCCTTGCACATGAAACCTAAGAACGTCATATCTGCCTCGCAGCAGGTCATCGCCATACGTCCAGGAACAAAATTGTTCTTCGGGAAATCCGGGGTTTTCAGTACCATGCCGGTAAATTCAACAGTCTTTCCACGGTAACGGTCCGGTTTATCCATCGCATCAATATACCAGATACCATATGCCTCCGGCGGAATCTCGATCACTTCGGCATTGACATCAAATGGAAGATCCGCTTCGGTCACTTCCTCAATTTCGCCCTCTGCGTCCTCAAATACGATCTGAACCTGCGGGTTCATGCCCTTTAAAGTACGGCGGTATACATCCAGATCCTCGATCTCGTCGCAACGGTTCATGATAATCATTTCCGTGTTGCGGACCATGGCACCAATCAATGGTTTCATGTTCTGCAGGTATAAATCAAATGTGGAACCATCGATGATCGTGATCTGCTGATACAGATCCCAATCGTTCGGAAGTTTCAGGGCATCCAGATTCCACATACCGTTCCACTCCATCAGAACTCGCTCCGGATTGTAAAGAAGCTCCAGATCCTGTAGGTATTCCGGCGTCAGCTTTTCCGCTTCCTCTATATAGACAACCGCTGTATGAGTCTGCTTTAAAAGCTCCTCATCATACTCTTCCTCGCCCTCTTCGCAGACAATCAGAAGTGTTTTTCCTTCGGTCTGGAAATAATCCTGCTGCATTGTAAATTTAATAAACTGGGTTTTTCCAGCTTCCAGAAAACCATTGATGAGAAACAACGGCATCTTATCTTCATTCATAGTTCATTCTCCTTGTATTTACGCGTTGAACGCTGCCTTCAGACCCTCTTCGTCCAACTCGGCACCGATCACGCACACCTTTCCGGTAAAATCCGGTGCTCCCTCACGGATCTCAGCCTGCTCCGGAACCATATCAAAATGCAGCCATACGCCCTTTTCTTCACTCGGAACCATGCCTTTCGCACGCAGAACCTCGCCGTATTTATCACCATAAGCCAGATCATCCAGAATCTTCTGCAGATCTTCTTTCTTCATCACGCCGACATTCTCCAAGCCCCAGCTTGTAAATACATCATCTGCATGATGGTGTCCTTCGTGATCGTGGTGGTGGTCATGGCAGCCACAGCCACACTCGTCATCATGGTCGTGATGATGATGCTCATGGTCATGATCATGACAGCCACAGTCATCATCATGGTCATGATGATGGTGCTCATGATCGTGATCATGACAGCCACAATCGCAGTCATCGTCATGATGATGATGCTCGTGATCATGATCATGGCAGCCACAGTCGCAGTCATCGTCATGGTGGTGATGCTCATGATCGTGGTCATGGCAGCCGCAATCGCAGTCATCGTCATGATCATGATGGTGATGATGCTCATGCATATGCTCTCTTGCCTCTTTCATCAGCTCCTCTGCCATATCATCTTCCTGCTCGATCATCTCAAGAAGCTGTGCGCCGGTCAGCTCGCTGCATGGAGTGGTCACGATGGTTGCCTTTGCATTGTGCTGGCGAAGCATCTCAACCGCGCCCTGTACCTTTTTCGGATCTGCTACATCGGTACGGCTTAACACGATCGTGCCTGCATTTTCGATCTGGTTGTTGAAAAACTCACCGAAGTTCTTCATATACATACGGCATTTGTTGACATCTACCACGGTAACCGCACTGTTTAACATAACCTCAATCTCAGAAGCTACATTTTTTACTGCATTCATAACATCAGACAGCTTGCCGACGCCTGACGGCTCGATGATAACACGATCCGGCTGATATTTGGTCAGAACTTCCTCGAGGGAACGTCCAAAATCGCCGACCAGAGAGCAGCAGATACAGCCGGAGTTCATCTCACGGATCTCGATGCCAGCGTCTTTTAAAAAACCGCCGTCAATGCCGATCTGTCCAAATTCATTTTCAATCAGAACGACTTTCTCGCCTGAAATTGCTTCTTTTAAAAGCTGTTTAATAAACGTAGTCTTTCCTGCACCCAGGAAACCGGAAATAATATCAATCTTTGTCATTTTACTTACCTTCTTTTCTGTACAAATGTGTACTGACTGTAAATCATTGTCCGCCCGGTACCTGGCATCCCGGCAATGCATAGCTTTACATCGCCCGAATCTGCCGAAGTTCCGATCAGCCACTTATTATTTTACACAAATACCTAGTAAAGTCAAGCATCGGCAAAATCCCGTTACTGGGCGCGTGTGAACAGTAACGTTTTTAGCCTCACATATATGCAGCCTTTTTGAGACCAAAAACGCCCTATAAAGACACAGTAATCGTCCGCTTCCAGCTCGCCCCAGCATACACTGCCGTAATAAGCTCTGCCAGCCAGAACGCGTGCCATACACCGGTAGGACCGATGATCCGGCTGAGCACAAATGCGATCGGAATGATAATCACGGCATAGCGCATCAGGGAAATTTTCAGAGATTTAAGTCCCATTCCAAGTCCCTCAAACGCGCCGGAAGCAATGACGGAAACCGTTGACATGACAAAGCCCGGGCTGATGATCCGGAGCGCCGTTCTGCCGATCTCCACCGTCGAAGGCGTCTGCGTAAACAGCCCCATCAGGAAATCCGGCACCAGCTCGCCAAGCAGGGTTCCCACTGTCATGATAATGCCAACAATCATAAGGGCCGCGCGGAAGATCTTTTTCACCCTCTCCTGCTCGCCTGCACCGTAATTGTAACCGATCAGCGGGCGCATTCCCTGCACCACGCCGCTGGCTCCCTGATAAAGCAGTGCCTGCAGCTTGTAGTAAACACCCAGCACCAGAATATATACCTGCGAAAATGGTGCCAGAATCGCATTGAGCGCCGTCAGAAGCAGGGATGTCAGCGCCATATTGAGTGTTGCCGCGATTCCGACTGAATACATACCTCCGCAGATCTCCTTCGACGGACGCATTTCCCGCAGCGAAATCTCCACATTTAACGGTTTCACATGGTTTAAAATCAAATAAAACAGCAGCGACGCCGTCTGCCCGATTCCTGTCGCCCACGCCGCACCGCAGATTCCCAGTTCCGGCATGGGGCCTAATCCAAAGATAAAGATCGGGTCCAACACGATATTGACGCCGCATCCAATCAAGACGGCTGCCATCGATATTTTCATCTTTCCAACCGACTGGTAGACCTTTTCATATGCCATTCCCATCGTATCGATCGTTGAAAACAGAAACACATTGCAAAAATACGTCAGTCCGTAGGAAATCGTTACCTCATCGCTCGTAAACATCCGCAGGAAATACGGAATCACCGCCATTCCTAAAATCGTTAAAATCATTCCATGTAAGGCACTTAAAAATACTCCCTGCGATGCTGTCTGGTTCGCCATCCGTGTTTTTCCTTCGCCAAGGCGTCTCGCCACCATCGCATTGATACCAACACCAAACCCAACCCCGGCTGCGTGCGCAAGGTTCTGGATCGGATAGACAAGCGAAACCGCCGTCATCGCGTCCTCACTGATCATTGCCACGAAAATGCTGTCCACGATATTGTAGAGTGCCCCGGCGATCATCGATATGATGACCGGGATTCCCATCGAAAGCAGCAGCGGGACAACTGGTTTTTCTTTCATGTAGGTCTGATCCATTTTTCCGTCTCCATTCCCTTTTTTATTTTCCACTTTTCATGAGCGTTTCTGACACATTCTTCGCAGAAAAAACACCTGGGTTTCTTCCGCAAAGCATTTCTTATCAAATAAAAAAGAGACTACGGACTTTACTGTTTATCTCAGAAACAGTACAAACCCTATAGTCTCTTTAACGCTTAGACAAGCTTTTCAATTTATCAACTGTTTTTAATTATAACCACAGAAAAATACATTTGTCAATCAGAAAAACATTTACTTGCGAACTGCGATCCCTCTCTGTATCAGCGAAAAGAGCAGAAACGCCGCCAGATCCACCACAACAACGCTCGCGCCCGCCGGTGTTGAGTACGTGTAGGACATCACCATTCCTCCAAAGAAACAGATCAGCGACAGAATCCCCGATGCGACGACCACGCCCCGGAAGCTCTTGAACACCCGCATGGAGGTCAGAGCCGGGAAAATAATCAGACTGGAGATCAGCATCGCGCCCATCATCCGCATTCCAATCACGATCGTGATCGCGGTCAGAACCGCTATCAGCACGTTATAGAGCGACACATTGACGCCGGTCGCCTTGGCAAAGCTCTCATCAAAGGTAACCGCAAATACTTTGTTATAGCAAAAAAGATATAATCCAAGCACCACCATGGAAAGCACCGCCGCAAACTGGACATCTTCCCGGCTCATCGCGAGAATACTTCCAAACATATAGCTGCTGACATCGGTCGTCATACCGGTTGTCAGGGAAGTTACGATAATACCGATTGCAAGCGCACTGGCCGAGATCATCGCAATCGCAGCGTCACTCTTTACTTTTCCATGTTCCGTGATCCGCAGCAGGAAAAATGCCGCCAGCACGACCACCGGAATCGAAACCTTTAAAGGCGACCAGCCTGCCGCCAGTGCGATCGAAAGGGATCCGAACGAAACATGGGATAAACCGTCTCCAATCATTGAGTAGCGTTTGAGCACCAGGCTGACACCCAGCAGAGAGGCGCAAAGAGAGACTAAAAGACCGCCGATCAGCGCCCGCACCATAAACGGGTATGATAACATTTCAGATATAATTCCCATCTTCTACACCTCCTTCTCCGCATTCCTGTCTTTCAAATGCTGTTTCGTTTCAGAATCAGTTTCCGAACCCATTTCCGGCTTCTGCATCTTCCTGATTCCATCCTTCTGCATCGGCACTCCGCATCTGTGCCCCAGAGTTGCCAGCTCTTCCCGTCCCAGGAAAGAATGAGCAATCTCACTCTTCACATATTCTTTCATCGTACCCCAGAACAGCGGCTTCTGCCGCATCTGCAAAATTTTTCCTCCCTGATGCACAATATTTGCCATATCATGGGAAACCATCAGGATTGCAACCTTTTCTTCCTGATTCAGTTTCCGGATCAGCTGGTAAAAGTCCAGAATCGCCGACGGATCGAGTCCCGTGATCGGCTCATCGAGAATCAGCAGCTTATCCGTCGCACAGAGCGCCCGCGCGATCAGAACACGCTGTTTCTGACCGCCGGAAAGCTCTCTGAAACAGCTTTTTTCCAGATCGCGGATTCCCAGACGATCCAGATTTGCCCGCGCCTCTTTCTTTTCTTTTATCGAATAAAACGGGCGGCTGCCGCGTTTTCCCAGGCACCCGGAGATAACCACCTCAAACACAGTCGCTGGAAAGTCCTTCTGCGCGTCGGTCTGCTGCGGCAGGTAACCAATACCGGCTTTTTTTAATTCTTCCGAATATTCAATTCTGCCCGAAGTCGGTTTTAAAAGTCCCAGAATGCCCTTCATCAGGGTACTTTTTCCCGAACCATTTTCGCCGACAATGCAGATGTAATCGCCCTCATTTACCTCCAGGTTCACATCCAGCACCGCATCCTGGTTTTCATAACCAAAACCTACATGCTCACATTTTAAGAGTAATCCCATCTATAATTCCTTTCACTACTGCTCTACTCTTCTATTGTCATAAACATTCACCATGGCTAAAGACTTTTTCCCATAATCATCTATTCTTTTTATGACAATCCCTTTTTCAAGTTCTTTACGTTCTGCTCCATCAATTCCAGATAGGTAACACCCGAATCAAACTGGTGTCTCGTCACATTATGGCAGGAGTGGAACAACAGTGGTTCCGCGCCCGTCTCTTCCCCGATGATCTCCGCCACGCGCGGGCTGGAAAGCTCCAGGTAATAGACGGCTGGTATCTGTTCCTCCCGCACCTTATCGATCAGGTAGGCGATGGTCTTGGCACTCGGCTCCGTATCCGTACTGCATCCTGAAAATGCCGCCCTGTATTCCAGCCCATACTCATCGAAAAAGTACCGGAGTGGAAATTTATCACCGAAAACGACGAGACGGCGCTTGGCATGGGAGACAACTTCTCTGAATTCTGCATCCAATTCCGTCAATTTATCCTGATAGGACGCGCAGTTTTCCGCATAGGAAGCCGCGTGCGCCGGATCTTCCTGTGCCAGCATCTCCGCCAGCACGCCGGCCAGCTTTTTCGCATTGACCGGGGACGTCCAGATGTGCTCGTCATATTCAATCTCGACGCCGTGACCATCGTCCTCATCCAGATACTCTTGAGCGTGATCTTCATCATGACCCGCCACATCTTCCATATCATGCTCATCCTCGCTGTGAATATGCTCTTCTGTGTCGTGTTCTTCTTCACTGTAAACATGGTCTTCTGGCTCATGTTCTTCTTCACTGTGAGCATGATCTTCCGACTCATGATCGTGATCACCCGCATGAACTGTTCCATCCGCATGAACATGCGTATGTCCATGATCGTGCGCCTCTCCATCTTCCATGCCCTCGACGATCTCCTCCTGCACTACATCCACGCAGTCCATCATCGTCACGACGCGCTTCGGTCCGGTGCCTTCCCCGAAGGAATCAAGCACCTGCGAAAGCCACTGTTCCATCGTACCGCCGTTGCAGACTAACAGATCTGCATTCTGGATCGTGATCATGTCCGCCGGCGTCGGCTCGAACGAATGGCTGTCCATGCCCGCCGGAACAACCATCGTCAGCCGGATCGAATCCCCGGCAATCTGCCGGAGAAAATCGTAATACGGAAATAGCGTCGTCACAACGTTTAAGCGCGTATCACCAGACGCATCTGCCCCTTTTAACGGATTCGACGATGAATCAGACGATGCGGTTCCCCGCCGTGGCGTACACGCTGTAAGAACACAGGAAAAGGCAAGCAAAAAAGCAAGCATCCATGATATCCATTTACATTTAAATCCATTCTTGTGTTTTACCATATTTCTTTTTTACCCTTAACTATCTTCTATTTCAGTAAATGTTTTTCAATAAACATTTCGAATTACTATTTCAAATATCATTTTCTTTCACAACTGTTTCTCTTTTCACAGCTATGAACAAACACAGACACTACTCCATTCTTCCATGTGACTCATTCTTTTTCTTCACAATCTCCGCTACTTCCGACGGATGTGCCACAATATACTGCGGATGGCAGCCTTCCAGCTCTTCCCGGTCACGGAAGCCCCAGAGCACGCCGACCGTGTCCATTCCGGCATTCAGCCCAGTTTCCATATCTGTATTCGTATCGCCCAGATACAGACACTCTTCCTGTTTTATACCCAGTTCCCGGCAAATGGCGAACGCCCCGTCTGGAGCCGGTTTTTTCGGCGTTCCCGCCTGCTCGCCGCGCACCACATCAAAATATCCTTTCCCAAAGAATGTCTCAATATTCACAATTGCCTGATCATGCGGCTTGTTCGAAAGGACAGCCACATGTACACCCATCTCTTTTAACGACGCCAGCAGTTCCCGGATACCGTCATATGGCTCTACGTCTTTCAGGCAGTATTTAGAGAAATTCTCCATATAAATCGGAAGCGACGCTTCATAATGAACCAGCTTCTCATCCCCTGCCAGCATCAGCGCACGCTTCATCTGCATCCGATAGCCATTTCCCACGATCCGTTTCGTTTCCTCCGGTGTGACATGGCGCAGTCCGAATGCATCCAATGTTAAATTTGTCACATAAGTCAGCGCATAAACCGTATTTAAAAGAGTTCCATCCAAATCAAATATACATAAGCGGTACATTGCGTTTCTTCCTTTCTGTTTCCATCTTTTCTTGTAACTTTTTTGTTACTGTTCACGCATACGTGCTCAGTAACGGAATTTGCCGTGGCTTCGCATTTAAATACGGCAAATTCCTGCTGCCACCACGTTTTCTTACGGCACTTTCGGTTCCAAAAGTGCCTACCTGTGAACAGTACCACTTTTTTCCCCTCACAGCCGTTTCATACTTTCACAGCTACAGGCAATCATCCATACAAACTCATCTTCAACCAAACATATCGCCCCGCAAATCACGATGTTTCCTGCCTCTCCTTCTGCATCTGCTCTTCACGCTCCCGCTTCGAGAACACGCATCCGCAGTAATTCTGCCGGTATAGATGATACTGCGCCGACAGCTCGATCGAGCGCTTATATCCCTCTTTTTTCTTGAAATCCGACGGCAGAAATGCCACATGATACTCTTCTCCCATCGCCTGCCCGATCGTATTGAGGCGCCCGGCATTTTTGAGCGGACTGATCGTGAGGGTCGTCGTGAACCAGTCATAGCCGCCCTCGGCTGCCAGCTTCGCCGCTTCCCGTAGGCGCATCTCAAAACAAATACCGCAGCGCTCGCCGCCCTCCGGATCCTTCTCATGCCCCCGGACTGCCTCATAGTAGCATTCCGGGTCGTATTTTCCTTCTACAAACCGGATCGGATGCACCGCTGGAAGCTCCCGGATCAGCCGCTGTACCTCCTCCGTGCGCGCCTCATATTCCTCTTTCGGTGAAATATTCGGATTGTAGTAGAACACCGTAATTGAAAAATACTGCGACAGATATTCCAGCACGTAGCTGCTGCACGGCGCACAACAGCTGTGGAGAAATAAAGTCGGAACTCTGCCGTCCCGGACTGCTGCATCCAGCACTTTTTCCATTTCTTTCTGATAATTCCGTTTCGCCGTCTGTGTCTTTCTGGCTGGCGGATTTTTTATTGGTTCCGACATTTTTCTCTCCTCTTTCTATAAGTTCCCATCTGTCCGTGCATTTTCCATCCAGCACACGATACTTCTATCCGAAACGCTTCTTTCCTGACAAACATCATTTCCATCCTTAGACGTCATATGAAGATATGCACAATAATTCATATTCTTCAAAACTTGAAAAAGCAGCCTGTACCCACGGACGGGTACAAACTGCTTTATCTTTTTATTAAACCTTTCAGGAAATTCCAAACAAATTTCCCTTTTTATCAAAGTGATACAACTCTTACAGGAAATCGCGAATCCGCTTGCTCCGGACCGGATTTCTTAATTTACGAAGTGCTTTTGCCTCGATCTGGCGGATACGCTCTCTCGTTACGTTGAATGCTTTTCCGACCTCTTCCAGGGTTCTCGGATGTCCGTCCTCCAGACCAAACCGGAGAATAATAACCTGACGCTCTCTCTCCTTCAGGTCTCCAAGCAATGCATCGATATGCTCACGCAGCATAACAGATTCTACATTCCCTTCCGGCGTTACCACGTTACCGTCCGCTACGAAATCACCCAGATTGGAATCGTCTTCCTCACCGATCGGGGTTTCCAGGGAAGCTGGCTCACGTGCGATCTGCATGATCTCCATGACCTTATCCTCGGACATGCCAAGCGCCTCGGAAAGCTCTGCCACCGACGGCTCATAGCCCAGTTCCAGCGTCAGCTTACGCTGCATCTTGGACATCTTGTTGATCGTCTCTACCATATGCACCGGGACACGGATAGTTCTCGCCTGATCCGCCAGAGCCCTTGTAACAGACTGACGAATCCACCAGGTCGCATATGTACTTAACTTATAACCCTTTGTATAATCAAACTTCTCAACGCCCTTAATTAGACCCAGATTGCCTTCCTGAACCAGATCCAGGAAGCTCATGCCGCGTCCTGTATAGCGCTTTGCAATGCTGACAACCAGGCGCAGGTTTGCCTCAATCAGGCGCTCTTTTGCATTCACATCACCCTCTGCTTTGCGCTTTGCAAGGCGGATCTCCTCCTCCGCGCTCAGAAGCGGAACAGTACCGATCTCTTTCAGGTACATGCGGACCGGATCTTCCGTGCCGATTCCCTCTAACAGATCGATCGCATCCAGATCGATATCCTCTTCCTCGTTCTTGAGGAATTCATCATCCACATCATCATCGAGCATCGAATCATTTTCCTTGAGGATCGAATCATCGATCACCTCCGGAATGACATCAATATTATTCTGCTCCAGATAATTGTAAATCTGCTCCATCTGCTCTGTCTGCAGATTATCGCCCATAAAAAAGTTATTGATCTCTGTCACGTCCAGCGCGTTCTGCTTGGACTTTGCTAACTCTACCAGTTTCCTTAACTTACCTAAAAAATTTTCTTTCTCCACGAATTAACGTCCTTTCGATTTATTTCGCTTAGAAGTTTCTTTATATCTAACGTGATATTGTCCCTCGATTGTTTGTGTGCTTTTATTTCCCTGCACCTTTCCCTGCAATATCCCGAAAGTACATTATATACGATTAAATTCTATTTTTCAACAATTTTCGAAATTTTTCGATCTATTTCTATTTAGGCAGTTACTGTTCACGCATACATGCCCAGTAACGGAATTTGCCGTGGCTTCGCATTTAAATACGGCAAATTCCTGCTGCCACCACGTTTTCTTACGGCACTTTCGGTTCCAAAAGTGCCTACCCGCGAACCGTAACTTCAGGCACCCTGATCGCAATCTCTCTTGGTTTATTTTCAATCACGACCTCTGTCTGGCTTCCGCCAAACTCACCGTCCAGCGACCAGTCCACCAGCTCCTCCGACTGTACCGTCAGTTTCGAGGTGCGAAACTTGAATACGCATTCATTTTCGCCCTCTCTCTGAATCAGATAAGCAGCAATACTTGCAATGTCAAGCGGCGTGCGCGGTTTCCGGACCAGAAGCACCTCAAACTCCCCGTCATCCAGCGCCACGTCCATACCAACCAATCCTTTAAAACCTCCGATCGAGGTCGTATTGGTCACCATTCCCAGAATAAATTCCTCTTCCAATTCTCTCTGCTCCCCCAGATGTTCCCACGTAAGGCGCATCCGGTAGGATTTAAGCCCTGTCAGGCGTTTGATGGCTTCCAGCATATATGCCTGATGCCCCAAAATATTTTTCGTCTCCTGCGGGGTCGAATAGGATACCTCCGTAAATGCTCCGAACGCCGCCACATAGACGAAATACCGGTTTTTGCCGAATACACCGACATCCACCAGAAATGGTTTTCCCAGCGCAGCTGTCTGCGCCGCTTTCCGCATATTTTTCGGAAGTCCCAGACTGGATGCGAAATCATTCGTGGAACCCGACGGGATATACCCTAACTCCGGACGCTTTTCCGGGGTGATCGTCATCAGCCCCGATACCACCTCGTTGAGCGTACCGTCCCCGCCGCTGCACACGACCAGTTCCTTCGTTTTCGCACGTGCCGCCTGATACTCCGCGTCCTTCGGGCCCTGCGTAATATAAACAGACGGTCCATAGCCCGCCTTTACAAAACTATCTAAAATTTCAAGAAGACGACTTCGAATCTGTTCTTTGCCAGATCTCGGATTGATGATAAAAAGCATTTTTTTCATAATCGCCATTTCTCCTGCTCCCCCACACTAACAGTATTTCATATTAATATATTTGTATACACGCGAAATGCATTGGGGATCGGATAGCGATCCTGCAGCTCCGCCCGACACACCATCAAAACTGCTTTATCCTGATAGCCGGACGCCCGTTTCAGGCGGATTCTGCGTCCGCACATATGCCATTCAACATGGGAAAAAATGTGGACTGCATCCGGCAGATCCTCGGTTTCCCTGATATCCGCCTCCGCGATCCCCAGTTCTTTCGCTGCCTCCGCCGCACTCTTTTTTCCGTCCAGATTGACATATTCGTAGAGGGACGCCAACAATCCCTTGCTGCTGCGCTTGCGGATCGCCACCGTATCCTCCCACTCAATCAGGCAGACCGTTTTTTCCTCGATCCGGCGCGGCTTTTTCGGCGGCTTGACCGGATATTGCTCCTCCTCTCCCCGCCGGTGCGCCAGACAAAGGGATTCCAGCGGGCACTTCTCACAGAGCGGACGTCCGCCCGGGATGCAGACAAGCGCGCCCAGTTCAATCCATGCCTGATTATATTCACCTGGATGAAATAGCTCTTCTGACCGTGATGCCGTGGAAACCTCACCGGCATCATCACCGGCTGACAAATAGGAATCTCTTTCCTCCGTCCGGCGCACAAGTTCCGCCTCCAGGCGCCGCTCATATTTCTTTCGAAGCGCCGGCTTCGTGCTGTCCTGTGGGTCAGCAAACAGGCGTGTCAGAACACGCACCACATTTCCATCCAGCGCCGGAGCCGGCAGATCATACGCGATCGACGCAACTGCCCCGGCTGTATAACTTCCGATGCCCGGAAGTTTCAATATCTCATCCCGCGACGCAGGCATCTGACCGCCGTAGTCTTCCATCAGGCAGACCGCTGCCTTTTTTAGGTTCCGGGCTCTGGAATAATACCCAAGTCCCTCCCACAGCTTCAAAAGCCGATCTTCGTCCACCTGCGCGAGCGAGGTGATGTCCGGGAGTGCTTCCATAAAACGGGCAAAGTACGGTTTGACCGCCTCTACCCGCGTCTGCTGCAGCATGATCTCCGAAATCCAGACCGAATACGGTTCCGGATTCTCCCGCCACGGAAGGAGCCGCCGGTTTTTCCGGTACCAGGAGAGCAATAGAGCGCCGGATGCCGCCAGCCTCTCTTCTTCCGCATAAGGTATTTCCCCCTCTAAAGGCTTCAACGACGCATAAAAATCTTTATACATATCCGTAAATGCCCCGGACAGATACCTCTCCTGAGATCACCTTGCACACCTTTCCGTCTTCTGTGCGGACCAGCAGTTCGCCCATCTCGTCAATTCCAAGCGCCATGCCCGTATACTCATTGCCCGGAGACAGGACGCGCACCTGTGTACCGCAGTTTGCCAGACGGCTGTTATAAACGTCCATCAGGGATTTCATGTTCTGGTTTTCCATGAATTTATCATAATATCCCTCATACGCACGCATGATCGCGGCGATAAGCTGGCTGCGGCGCACTTCTTTTCCTGTCTCCAGATACAGAGACGTTGCCACATCCCGAATCTCCTCCGGGAACTCGTGATTTGCCACGTTGATGCCAATACCAGTCACGATATAATTAATACACTCTAATTCCGTGCTCATCTCGGTCAGGATACCGCAGACCTTCTTTCCATTGACGACGATATCGTTCGGCCACTTGATCTTTGCCTCCAGATCGCAAACCTCCCGAATCCCGTCGGCAACTGCCAGAGCCGCCACCAGCGTCAGCATCGACGCGCAGGTCGGAGGAAGCTCCGGGCGCAGAAGCAGGCTCATCCAGATGCCGACGCCATGCGGCGCCGCCCAGCTTCTTCCGCGGCGTCCCTTTCCCATCGACTGATAATCCGCGACTGCCAGCGTACCGTGCGGGGCATCTTTCTCCGCCGCTTTCTTGATCTCGGTATTGGTTGAATCCGTCTCGTCAAAATATAAAATATTTTTTCCAGCCCACTCGCTGTCGATGCTGCTCTCCAGCTCTGCCTGGCTGAGAACATCGCCCAGGAAACGCAGCCGGTAACCGCGGTTCCGGACCGCCTCTATCTCATATCCTTCTGTCTCCAACTGTTTGATAACTTTCCAGACTGCCGTCCGTGATACATTTAAACGCTCACAGATCTCCTGTCCGGACAGGTAATCATCCGTTTCTTTTAACATTCGCAAAACTTCTGTTTTCACTTTTATTACCCCCACCATATTGTAAGTGTACTGACAATACATAAAAGGAACAATCCTGCTCCCACTGCCATCAGGACCATTCCGCCGGTTCGCAGATGCTTTCTTCCCCTTCCCCGGCGATAGCGGTCATAGCCATTGGCAAGATTCAGTACCGCCGCCAGAAGAAAGATTACCGGAAACAAAATCCGGTTTTCATCCGGGTTCAGAAACGCAAGAACCGCAAATATCACGATCAATATACCCACTACGATATGAAGCATATCCAGGGCAAACGCGATATTCGCGCTTTTCTTTCTTTTTTCCTGCAGGTTCAACGCATCCACTCCTTACTTATATTCGCAAACAACAGCTTCATTCTTCATATAGCACATAGCTTCTTGCACGTACCCTTTCATCAACATATATGGGTACACATATCACTATGGGATATTATACCGAATGTCCGCAAGCTTGTCAAAAAAGAAATCGAAAAAGGCTGCGGTTCCTGCTTTACATAACCACCAGCCTTTTCTTATACCTTCTTTTTATAACTTAGAGCCGCTCACTCCCGGCTACTCTGCCTTTTGACCATCCGCGCCAACTTCTGTCAGACCCTTTACCAGACCGGCAATGCCCTGGATCTCGGACGGGATGATGATCTTTGTTGCCTTGCCGTCCGCTGCTTTGGCAAATGCCTCCAGGCTCTTGAGCTGCAGCACTGCATTGTCCGCGCCTGCTTCCTTGATGAAGCGAAGTCCGTCTGCTTCCGCTTTCTGGACTTTGAGGATCGCTTCCGCCTCACCTTCTGCCTCACGGATCATCTTTTCCTTCTGTGCTTCTGCACGCAGGATCGCCGCTTCCTTCTCTGCTTCTGCTTCCAGAATCGCGGACTCTTTCTTACCTTCGGCTACCAGGATCGTCGATTTCTTCTCGCCTTCGGCACGGAGAATGGACTCACGGCGCTCACGCTCTGCCTTCATCTGTTTCTCCATCGCATCCTGAATGGCTGCCGGAGGAATGATATTTTTCAACTCAACACGGTTTACCTTGATTCCCCACGGATCTGTCGCCACATCGAGTGCAGCGCGCATCTTCGTGTTGATCGTCTCACGGGAGGTTAAGGTCTGGTCAAGTTCGAGATCACCGATGATATTTCGAAGGGTGGTCGCCGTCAGGTTCTCGATCGCCATGATCGGGTTCTCAACACCATACGCAAACAGCTTCGGATCTGTGATCTGGAAAAATACAACCGTATCAATCTTCATCGTAACGTTATCTTTCGTGATAACCGGCTGCGGTGCAAAATCTACAACCTGCTCTTTTAAAATGACTCTTTTTGCCACGCGGTCAATGAACGGCACCTTGAAATGCACGCCAACCGACCATGTCTCCAGATAAGCACCCAGACGCTCTACGACTAATGCCTGTGCCTGCGGCACGATCCGGATACAGGATGACAAAATCAGAAGTACCACAATCGCAATGACAAGAAAACTGATAACTGCTCCCATATTTCCTACTCCTCCTTACATTTGCTGACAATCAGCTTGACGCCGCTGACCGCCTGAATCTGTACAATCGTATCCCTCGGAATCCGGCTTCCATCCGCCGAGCGTGCCGTCCATTCCTGGCCGGACACCATCGCCGTCCCTCTCGCCTCGTCGTTATCAATCTCTGCGGTTACCCGCGCTTTTTTACCCACCAGCGCGTCCACATTGGTCCGCACCGTCTTCTGATTGATATACCGGAGTGCCAATGGTCTTGTTGAATACAAAAGAAGGAATGAAACAACGACAAACACTGCCATCTGGATGTAAAGATTCACTCCCGCGATCGACAGGACACACGCAATCAGAGCGCCTCCAGCAAACCAGATCGAAGTCAGCGCCATCGACGCTGCTTCCAGCCCGATACACACTACAAACACCGCCAGCCAGACACACCATACTGCCATGTCATCTCCTCCTTCCATATAGGTCTTTTGACCCTGATATCTTAAAACTAGTATACGATATTTTCTGACATTTATCAACCAATCAGCTCTGTTTTTGAACTTACGGTTTTATTACAAACTTCTTAATGGAACATATCGATCTGCAGTTCAATTTATTTCTTCACAGCTCTCTATTTGCACAAACTATCCGGCTTAAAACATTGTTTCAAAAAATGCAATTTACTGCCGTCTCTGCCGTGCCGTCTCAAACAGCAGCACCGAAGCCGCCACCGCTGCATTGAGGGATTCAACCTTTCCAGCCATCGGAATCCTCACCCACGCGTCAGCAAGCGCCGCCGTCTCCTCGGTCAGACCATTTGCCTCATTTCCGATCAGGAAGCCGGACGGACCTGTATAATTTTCTTCTTCGTAGTTATGTTTCCCCTTTAAATGCGCCGCATAGAGGCGGATTCCCTGCTTTTTTACTTCCCCGATCGTCTGATGCAGGTCGTCCGTGTAGATAAACGGCACCCGGTAGATCGAGCCCATCGTGGAACGGATGACCTTCGGGCTGTAAATATCAGCTGAACCACGGTCAAGAATGATGCCTGTCACACCCGCCCCCTCTCCGGCACGCAGGATTGTTCCCAGATTACCCGGATCCTGCAGCGTCTCCAGAATCACAAGCTCCGGTGCCTTTCCGTCCAGGCTATTTTTCAGCACATCTGAGAGCTGATAGGAAAACTGTTCCGCTACCGCCAGGATTCCCTGCGGTGTCTGGGTGTCCGACATATGGCGCATGACTTCATCCGTCACCGTCTCATATCGGCAGCCTGCCAGCAGTTTTTCCGCTCTTTCGCCCTGCTGGCGCAGAAAGCTTTCCGACACATAGACTTCGCGGCGTTTCTCCACCGGCAGTTCCCCGAACATCTTCGGACCTTCCACCAAAAAGACGCCCTGTTCCCGTCTTGCTTTTGCTTTCTTTGCAAGCGCCGTCACCGCTCTGACACGGGCATTGCCCGTGCTCGCGATCACAGGCTGCCTCCTGCCGCTTTCGTCTCCGGCACTCCGTAAACGCAATCCTCATCCAGTGTTTCCAGCTCCTCCAGCCACAGGCGGCTGCACGCATCGCTCGGCATACGCAGGTCGCCGCGCGGCGATACTGCAGCAGAACCTACCTTCGGACCATCCGGCAGGCAGGAACGCTTAAACTGCTGGTTGAAGAAACGGCGGTAGAACACCTTCAGCCATTTAAGGATCGTTTCCTTATCATAAGCACCGTCAAATGCCTGACGCGCCAGGCGGTAAATCTTGCCCGGACGGTAGCCGAATCTTAATATATAGTAGAGATAGAAATCATGCAGCTCATAAGGACCAACCAAATCCTCCGTTTTCTGCGCGATCTTTCCATCCTCCTCCGGCGGCAGAAGCTCCGGGCTGACCGGCGTATCCAGTACATCCAGCAGAATATCAGAAAGCTCTTTCTCGCCACAGGTATCTGCATAATAGCGCACCAGATGGCGCACCAGCATCTTCGGAACCGAGCAGTTGACACCGTACATCGACATATGATCGCCGTTGTAGGTCGCCCAGCCAAGCGCCAGCTCCGACATATCGCCGGTGCCGATGACAAGACCGCCGATCTTATTGGCAAGATTCATCAGAACCAGCGTCCTCTGGCGTGCCTGTGAATTTTCATACGTTACATCATGAACCGACGGATCCTGTTCAATGTCACGGAAATGGATAGTAACTGCCTCTCGGATATCGACTTCTTTCAAGGTTGCACCCAGCTTTTTCGTGAGCTGGCAGGCATTCTGGTACGTCCGGTCAGTCGTACCAAAGCACGGCATCGTCACAGACAGGATATTTTCACGCGGAATCCCCAGCAGATCAAAGGCGCGCACGGTTACTAAAAGGGCCAGCGTTGAATCCAGACCGCCTGAAATACCAACGACAGCATGGCGGCATCCGGTATGTTTGAGACGTTTTTTCAATCCCATCGCCTGGATCGAAAGGATCTCCTCGCAACGGCGGTTCCGGCTGCCCGCATCGTGTGGGACAAACGGGGTCGGATCGATCGCGCGCTCCAGCGCAAGCGGTTTCCGATCCAGCGTAAAGCTTACAAACCGGTAATCCTCACGGCCTTCTGTCTGATAGGTCGTCATCCGGCGGCGCTCACATTCCAGACGTTCCAAATCGATATCTGCGTAGATCGTCTGATTCTCAAATCGCGCTGACTCCGACAGGATATTGCCATTCTCAGCGATAATATTCTGGCCGCCAAAAACGAGATCCTGGGAAGACTCTCCCTCGCCCGCATTGGCGTAAATATACGCACAGAGCAGCCGCGCCGACTGACCGCTGATCAGACTTCTGCGGTACTCGCTCTTGCCTGTCACCTCATCGCTGGCAGAACAGTTGACGATCACCGTTGCCCCCGCCGACGCGTGTGCAATACTCGGTGGATTTAAAACCCAGACGTCCTCGCAGATCTCCGCCCCCACGACGAGATTTTCCACATTGTCACAGGAAAATAAAAGCTTCATTCCCATTGGCACCTGATAACCGTCCCAGGAAACGTCGATTATCTTTTCCCAGCCCGGGTTGAAATAACGTCCCTCATAAAATTCAGAATAGTTTGGAATCCATCTCTTCGGAACCAGACCGAGCAGCTTTCCATCCTGGATCGCCGCTGCCACATTGTACAATTTATTGTTGTATTCCCACGGAAGTCCTACAAATACAAGCATTGAATCGCCAGCTGTAAAGGCGATCAGCTTCCTAAGCTCTTCCTTTGCCTTCGCCAGCAGCGATTTCTGGATAAACAGCTCACCGCACGTATATCCCGTCAGCACCAGCTCTGGAAATACCATCATCGAAGCGCCCTTTTTGCGCCCCTCCTCTATCTGTTCACAAACCTGTTCCCGGTTGTACTCTACATCTGCCACCTTCACTTCCGGCGTTGACGCGGCAACCCGGATAAAGCCATCTCTTATCATATGGTTTGTCTCCCTTATAAATAATTTTTAAAAACATAGCAACTGTTCAATAGGTCTGCGCATTTACTGCGCTGACCGTACGAAAACATGGACCAGCAGGCAAAAATCCCATTGCCGTAGGCAATTTTAAATGGATTTTTGCGCGTGACTGTGAAGGTACTGAACAGTTACGAATTTATTGTAGCTGTCACTATACAAAAAGTCAAACATATATAAAAAGAGAGCCGCTTTTCCCCCACAGAAAGCAGCTCTCCGGTCACGTTCACAACCGTTACATTAAATAGTTTGATTGCTGTATGTAAATATACCACCCTTTTCCAATTTTGTCAACGTCACTTTTGTCATTTTGCACAATAAATCATTTTCTTTTTTCGACAAGAAAAAGCAATTTTCACAGTTCTTTTTTACGAATCTTTCCGCTTTCAGTCTTTGAAAACTCCTTTAGCAAGGCAAATTTGCGCGGGTTCTCATAATCTGCCAGTCTTTCCGCCAAAAATTCCCAAATTGCCATATTGGTACAACCACATTTCCCGCTGTCACTTCCGACATTTTCTAGTATATCGGAATTTCAAAAGATTGCCAAACTTGTACCACTGAAGGTTTACAAATTGTTTTTCTTTTTACTCAGCTTCCAGAACGGATATTTCACGATACCGGGTGTGTTATTGTTTTATCATTTTAAACGGTTGCTTTTCACTTCCGATGAATTTATAATAACGCCATAGGTTACAGTCTGAAACCAATCCCCGACGCAATGCGGATCTGGGGCGGACATTATAAACCGACACAGGAGGATACTGCCAAATGATCACCATTCAAAATCCGCTGACCTTTACTTCCTCTTATCCGCCCAAACGGTTAGGAGCTATCTCCGATCTGCTCTTTTTCGATATCGAGACAACCGGCTTTTCCGGCGACTACGCCTCGGTCTATCTGATCGGCTGCGTCTGGCACGACGGAAACACCTGGATTCTGACCCAGTATTTTGCCGAGACGAGGGATGCAGAGGAAGAGGTTCTCGACGCTTTTTTTGCACTTCTCCGGACAAAGCGCATCCTCGTCCATTTCAACGGCGACGGGTTTGACATTCCATTTCTGACGAAACGCTGTGTTTTTTATAAAAAGGACTGGAATTTTGAAGCAGTTAAAAGTTTTGATATTTATAAGAAAATACGCCCATTAAAGAAATTGCTGGGACTTGAAAATCTGAAACAGAAAAGCATCGAGCGGTTCCTCGGCATTGCCCGCGAAGATAAGTACAACGGCGGTCAGCTCATCGAGGTTTACGGTGAATATTTACAGACGCACTCTGAACTGCTGAAACACCTTCTGATTCTCCATAACGAGGATGACTTAAAGGGAATGCCGCAGATTCTGCCGATTCTCGCCTACCCGGACTTTCTGACCGGCGATTTTTCTTTCAAAGGTTCAGAAAGCCGTGATATCCCATATGCGGACGGAAACTCAGAAAAGCACCTGCTGCTTCACTATGAAAGCCCCGTCTCTCTGACAAGTGGATTCCAGTTTTCTATCGGTGAGCTGGAGCTGTCGGCGGAAGGAAACCGCCTGACGCTCGACCTTCCATTATATTCCGGGGAACTGAAACGATTTTACAGCGATTATGAGAATTATTACTATATGATCTACGAGGACTGCGCCATCCACAAAAGTGTCGGTCAGTATGTGGATCGCTCCGCCCGCAAGAAGGCAACCGCCAAAACGTGCTACACCCGCGCAGCCGGGCTGTTTGTGCCGCAGCCGCTTCTTGCAGATGGCACTCCGATGTGGCATGAATGCCTGAAAGCAGACTATAAGAGTAAGCAGCTGTTTGTGCCGTATTCAGAACAGCTTTTCACAGATCCAAAGACGGCAGTGCTGTACTTACATAATTATCTGAGAGAATTGTCCTTATAAATTACAGAACCCGTCCACGCTCTCTTATCTCCCGGATCACGTGTCCCATCCGTTTTCTCCGGACTGCCTGTTCTTTCGCCCTCTCCCGCGCAAGCAGAGCCCGGATGAACGCAAAGGTTCTCTCCTCGCCCTGCTCTTTCAGCATCGTGAGGAGATATTCCAGCTGGTACTTCGTCCTCGGGTGCATCACGACAAAATCTCTGCCTCTTTCAAAGTATTCCCACGCACACGCATCCGTGTAATCTTTTCCCTTGTAAACCTTCGACGCGGCAATCCGGTCCATTACCATCTCGATCAGGTAGCGAAGGGGCATTTTATTGCCGACAAGCCCCCAGGACTTGTCTGGTGCAAAATCGATCCAGTATTCGAAATGATGTTTGTTGCGTCCCTTGTGGTGCAGCCATGCCGCCGAATAGCCCTTTTCTTCTTTTTCCGCCGCATTTGGGCTGCGGTTTCCCTGATAATATTTAACGCCGGTCGCAAATTCCTCCCAGGAATACTTGGAGAGATCGTGCAGAAGTCCCTGGCGGTACAGACCTACCGCAAAGCAGTTTTTCATGACCTCGCATTTATGTTTCGTGATCGTCAAAAAATGATGATACGCATTGTAAATATAATTCATTTTCCTACCTCTTTCCCCTTTTCTTTCCTCCTATTTTACCCCCCGTATCCTGGTTTGACAACCCCACTTTCTTTCGCGGCTTTCTGGAAAATACCCGTTACTGGGCGCACATGTGTGCACAGTAACAAATGCCCTTATTTTCCACAAAAATTTAACTATTTTTAAATGTCTGAATTTCCAGAAATTTTATGCGAAAACGTTTGACATCAATATGAAACTATGCTATTCTTGGAACAGGTCATAAATCCATGCGACCATCACTATTTTTTATATTTTTTTGGAGGTATCATATGAACAGAGGTACTGTAAAGTGGTTCAACAACCAGAAAGGTTACGGATTTATCTGCGACGAGCAGGGCAACGATGTATTCGTTCACTACTCCGGACTGAACATGGAAGGCTTCAAGTCTCTTGAGGAAGGCGCTCAGGTAGAGTTCGAAGTTGTTAACGGTGCTAAGGGACCGCAGGCTACTAACGTAACCAAGCTTTAATCATCAACTTTCCAGTGTACCTGTTTTCCAAATATGTTTGATATATATTTTGCGAATACGTTATATTGATCTAAGTAAAGTGATTATAAAAAGGGATACCGCTTCGGCAGTATCCCTTTTTTCGTAATTGCTCACACATGTGTGAACAATTACCTTTTTTTCTGTCCTGCCATGCGGAACATATCCAAATATCCTTTTTCCGCACAGCCGCCATATCTATTATTTCATTTCTTTTTACTTCTTAGCTTTTTCGTACAGTTCTTTCAGCTCATCCACACTAAATTCATAGTGCTTGTTGCAGAACTGGCAGTTGACCTCGATGCTCTTGCCCTCGTCGATCATCTCCTGCAGCTCCTTGCCACCGATGCTGATCAACGCCTTCTCCACACGGCTCTTGGTGCAGTTGCAGGTAAACTGAATCGGCATCTTATCCAGAATCTCCAGACCAAACTGTCCTAAAATCAGCTCCAGAATGTCCTCCGGAGTCATTCCCTTATTTAACATCGTCGTCACCGGCTCCAGCTCAGCGATCGTCTTTTCAAGTGCCGAGATCGTCGCCTCCTCTGCTCCCGGAAGAAGCTGGATGATAAATCCGCCTGCCTGGCGCACCGTATTTTCTTTATTCATCAGAACGCCCAGTGCCACGGAGGACGGAGTCTGCTCGGAAGTCGCATAGTAATAAGTCAGATCTTCCGCAATCTCACCCGTTACCAGGATCGTCTGTCCCACATACGGCTCTTTCAAACCGATATCCTGGATTACGCTCAAGACGCCGACTCCCAGCGCACCGCCCACATCCAGCTTGCCCTTCGCATTCGGCGGCAGCATTACCTCCGGGTGGAACGCGTAGCCCTTGACATTGCCGTTCTTATCAGCTGTCACCGTCAGACCGCCGATCGGACCATCACCCTCGACCCGGATGGTTAAAAGATCACTGTCTGCTTTCATCATCGATCCCATCATGACCCCTGCCGTCATCAGGCGTCCCAGCGCTGCGGTCGCCACCGGGCTGGTATTGTGCGCCTGTCTGGCTTTCTCCACCAAATCGCGGGAAGTCGCCGCAAATGCGCGGATCTGACCATTCGCCGCCGTCGCACGGAGCATATAATCTCCGGTCTGTCCCGTTATTTCACCTGCTTTTATCTTTTCCATCATTTATACCTCTTTTCCATGTTCTCTCGCAACCACATAGATTCGGTCGCTCTCTTTTCGCGGCGCGTTCTTCGTAAATGCGTCATACGCCGCCACAAATTCCATGCCCGCCTCTGTGAGCGCCTTTTTTATCTCGTCCAACGACCACGCGCGCTCAAAATGCGTCTCCTGATAGCGGCGGTATAAGTCATCCTCCTCGCGGATAAAGAGCGTCAGATCGTAGGAGTTAATTTTCTCCTCTTCATCATACTCATTTTCCCAGATGAAGCTCCCCTCGTCGCGCACCTCCGCGATCGTCTCACTTCCCATTGCCTGAAACTTTGCCTCCGTGTTCAGGTCGAAAATGAACATTCCCTTCGGATCCAGATAATTGTTGACCAGCGAAAATACGTGCGCCAGATCGTCATAATCCAGAATATAATTCAGCGAATCGCAGATACTCACGACCGCCCGGACCGTCCCGTACAATTCAAATTCGCGCATATCCTGCAATAAATACAAAATTGGCAGCCCGGATTCTGCCCGTTTTTCGATTGCTTCCTGCAGCATATCCTCCGAGACATCCACGCCGATCATATCATAGCCTTCCTTTGCCAGAAGCTCCGTCAGCGTGCCGGTTCCGCATCCCAGATCCAGCACCAGACCATCATTGATCCCATATTCCTTTAAAAGGGAAGTCAGGTACCCGCACCAGTCCTCATAGGGAATATTATCCATAAACATATCATATACTTCCGCAAAACTCGTGTAAGCGTCCATTTAGCCTCTCCTTCTATATTGCCGATGCAAAAATGACTGCCATGCACCGAAAGCTTTCCCCTACTGCACAATCTCCTTCCGATGCCAGCACTCCCATCATAGCAATTTTTCGCCCTGTTTGCAAGAATAATTGAAAAAGCACGCGCAGATGACCAGGAATGGAGTAATTGTTCACAGGTAGGCACTTTTAGAACCGAAAGTGCCGTAAGAAAACGTGGTGGCAGCAGGATTTTGTCGTATACACTAACTCTTGACGTTCCACGCAGAACTGACTATACTAGAGCGTATGAAAAATTTGACTGAAAAACAAAAACATTCTCCCATCAAAAGCCGCCGTTTTTACCGCCGGCAGATGTGGCTTCCGGCGCTGGTGCTGATCGCGTCCATCCTGCTCCTGTGGCAGAATGCCGGGGAAAATTCACACTCCCCGCGGCCGATAAACAGCCAGTGCAAGTTTGAAGATTTTTATAACCCGGCTCAGCCCTATGTCTCGGTGAACGCTCCTTCCTTATATTATACAGGGTGCGCTGCCTACGATGGAAAGAAAGAGACCGGATATTATTATTACTCTCTGGAAAATGGAACCTGCCATTTCTATCTGCTCGATCCGTCTTCCGGCTATCCAGAGCCGCCCGAACGCAAAGCACTTTCATTAAACGGGCGTTTGATCCGCCTGAACGAGGATACCTATGAATCGCTTCTCCAGACGATGGCGGACAGTCTCTCCTGGACGGTGAGCTCCCTGCGGAACATGACTTCTCCTTATATCATATCCGCTCTGCCGTATCCCGCTCTGACGCATGAGGTATTTCATCTATTAGCCGGATGTGCGTTTCTGATCGCCCTGGTGGATCTGATCTGGCTTTTTTACCATTCACTCCGGCACCGCCGGGAGCCGCTGCAGCTTTCCGGTGAGGCACAGCAGGGGCAGCAGGATTCTTCCAGTGAGCAGCCGCGCACTTTAATTTCCCACCGCAGGAAAAAACATTGACAGACGATTCGAGCCATGCCGCTTTCCCTGGCATAGGCTGAACCGTCTGTCTTTTTTCGGCTGCTATTTCGTTTTTCTCTATTTCAGCTTATCAGATTATGCTTCTATCTGAATACACCGCGCCCAGTGTGTCCTTGAAAGTTGTACTGCCTCCGGTGACAGCGGCACATGGGCACACGCCTCTCTTCTCTTCGGACAGCGCTCATAAAAGATACACTTCTCCCCACTGCCCGCTATCTTCTTTGGTGCATTCTGGACGGACCGCTCTTTTTCCTGATTTTCCAAAAGGTTCCCTTTCGTCTGTCCCCGCTCCGGTTTTTCCATCCGGCTGTCTCTCTCCGGCTCCGCACTCTGCTTTCCTGCCTCCGCATCCAGTTCCATTGTATCCCCGCCGATCGCCGCTTCCAGCAGAAGTTTCGTGTACGGGTGCGCCGGATGCTCATAGATCTCTTCTGCCAGACCTTCTTCCACAATCACACCCCTGTAAATGACCATGACACGGCTGCAGAGCCCGCGCACGACGTTCAGATCGTGGGAAATAAAGAGGATGGTCATCTGCTTTTCGGCGTGCAACTTCAAAAGCAGGTTCAAAATCTGGGACTGGACCGTCACATCAAGCGCCGAAACAGGCTCATCCGCGATCACCAGGCGCGGATCCATGAGAAGGGCCACGCCGATGCTGATGCGCTGTTTCTGACCGCCAGAAAGCTCTCTCGGATGGCGCGCCGCAAAGGACTCGTCCAGTCCGACATTTTCAAGCATTTCTTTCACTAGCTGCCTGCGCTCTGCGCGGTCTCTGATGCCGCGCAGGCGCAGCGGTTCTTCCAGAATCCATCCGATCGTCCGCGCCGGGTTAAGCGATCCCGCCGGATCTTGAAATACCATCTGCGGACGGACGCCGTCACGCACCTTCACCTCACCCGTATAATTGTCGTGAAGTCCCAGGATCGTCTTGCTGAGCGTCGATTTGCCGCAGCCGCTCTCGCCCACGATCCCCACAATCTCTCCCTCTCTTGCCGACAGGTTCAGATCGTGAATTACGTGTTTTTTTCCTTTTTTGCGGAACAGACCGCCACGCACATCGTAAAATACGTTCAAATCCGTCAGGCGCAGGATCTCCCCGCCGGAGCTTTCCCCTTTTTCTCCCTCCGGAATCGACGCCACCAGATGGCGCGTATATTCATGCTTCGGATGCAGAAGGACGTCTTCCGTCTGCCCTTCTTCCACGATCTCGCCCTTATAAACCACGATCACACGGCTGCAGAGCGCACGCACAACATTCAGATCATGGGAAATAAAGAGAATCGACGTTCCCTTGGTCCGGTGGATATTCCGCAGAAGCTCCAGGATCTGTGCCTGAACGACACAGTCTAACGCTGTCGTCGGCTCATCCGCAATCAGAAGACTCGGAGAATTGATCATCGCCTGCGCGATCATCACACGCTGGCGCATGCCGCCAGAAAGTTCATGCGGGTATTTACCGCACAGCCCCTCCGGGTCCGGCAGACCGACTTCTGAGAGTGCCTGCACGACCCGTTCATGGATCTCAGCATTTCCGAGTTTCGTATGGATCCGCAGGCTTTCCCCGACCTGCCGTTCGATTTTCAATACCGGATTTAAGGAGGTCATCGGCTCCTGAAAGACCATCGCCATTTTGCTGCCGCATAGCTGTCTCCGCTTTTCCGGTTTCATGGTCACCAGATCTTCTCCCTGAAAACAGAGCGATCCGGAGGCAATCTCGGCGTCCTTCGGAAGCAGCCCCATCAGTGCCAGCGCACTCATGGATTTTCCTGACCCTGACTCGCCGACTACTCCGACGATCTCGCCTTTTCCGATCGAAAAGCTGATGCCCTTGACTGCCTCAAAGGTCGAATTTCCTTCTGGAAAACGGATCGACAGATTTTTTATCTCAACCAATGGTTCCATCTTTTCGCCTCCTTACTGCTGCATCGAGCGCAGTCCCTCGCTCACCATGCTGAATCCCAGAATAATCAGGATGATCGTCACGCCCGGTCCGATCGCGTACCACGGCGCATTGAACAGGTACGACTGCGCTTCGTAAAGCATTCTCCCGAGACTCGGCTCCGGCGGCTGGATTCCCAGTCCCAGATAACTCATACTCGCCTCAGCCAGCACCGCATTGTTAAATCCGATCGCCGCCGCCGTCAAAAGGCTGACCGCCGCATTCGGCAGAATATGGGCGAAAATAATCCGGATATGCCCTGCGCCAAGGATCCGCGCACTCTTGACAAAATCCAGTTCCCGGCACCGTATCACCTCACTGCGGACGATCCGGGCAAAACTCGGGATAAAAAGGATTCCCAGCGCCAGAATGATGTTGTAGCTTCCCGGCTTCGTCAGGCTGATGAAGATAAGCGCCAGAAGAATGCTCGGAAACGATAAAAGGATATCATTGAAACGCATGATCAGGTTATCGAAAAAGCCGCCGAAATAGCCGGTCAGCGCACCGACGATCGTGCCAAACACACACCCGATCAGAACCGTGCAGACTGCCACAAAAAAGGTGCTGCCGCTTCCCGCCATCACACGGCTCAAAATATCGCGCCCGAAGTTATCCGTTCCCAGCGGGTGTGCTGCACACGGCGCCAGATTGACTGCCATGGAGTCCATCGTCGTCGTCCCATACGGCGTCCAGAACTGTCCGATCAGGGCAACTGCCAGAAAGAACAGCGTGATCGCGCCCCCTATCATCAGATTATAATTCTTTCGTTTCATTCGTCTTCCCTCTATTCTTCCGTCGTCCGGACTCTCGGATCCAAAACCTGATAAATCATATCAACCGCAAAATTGATAAGTACGACCACCGATGTGATATACAGCACGATCGCCTGCACAACCGGATAATCGCGGTTGGAGATCGAGCTGATCAGAAGTCTTCCGATTCCCGGCACGCTGAACACCTGCTCCGCCACGATGCTGCCGGCAAGGATCTCCGCGATTACCATCGCAAAGAACGTCACAACCGGAATCATCGCATTTTTCAGCACATGCCCGTACAATACCGCCGTTTCCGTATTGCCGCGGCTGTAGGCAGTCCGCACATATTCCCGGTTCATCTCGGTCAGAATCGAGCTTCGCAGGAATTTCACCACCATCGCAATCTTCGGCAGCGCCACCGCGAGCGCCGGAAATAAAAGGTACTGTGCAGACTTTCCGAAATTTTCCGACGGTTCGATAAATTTACCCGGCTGGAACATATGAAGAATCAGTCCAAACACGTAGGTCAGGATCATGCCGAGAAAGAATGACGGCACCGCCATCAGAATCTGCGTCAGGCAGTTCGTCAGCGTATCGACCCATTTCCCGGCAAACCGGGCACTCAGGATTCCGAGCGGAACTGAAATCACCGTGATGATGAGCAGGGAAATGACTGCCAGAAGCACCGTGACCGGAAGCCGCTGTGCCAGAAGGGAGCGGACTGAGGTTCCCTCATACCGGTAGGACTCCCCGAAATCCCCCTGCATCGCATCGGTCACCCATCTTCCATACCGCTCCAGAAGTGGATCATTTAATCCCATCTCATCCCGCGCCCGCTCTAACTGCTCTTCCGTCGCGTCCTTTCCCAGCCTGGAAAGTGCCGCATCGCCCGGAATCACAGAAAAAGCGGTAAACGTCAGGAAGGATATGACCAACAATGTGATAATGAGAGTTATCAGTTTTTTTATAAAGAATTTCATAATTCCCTCCTGCGTTTACCGCTTCTTATTCTGTTGTTATTTCCTGGTTACTGTTCACGGGCAGGCACTTCTGGAACCGAAAGTGCCGTAAGAAAACGTGGTAGCAACAGGAATTTGCTGGATTGTAACTGTACATTTTACTGCTCTACCTGATATAACAGGGACATATCCTCTGCTGCCGTCGGGTAGAAGGTGTAGCCGCCAAACTTCTTGCTGACTGCTACGAGGTTCGCCGGATCTTCGATGTAAACGGCTGCCGCATCCTCTGCCAGGATCATCTGCGCCTTCTTGTAGTTTTCTACTTTTACATCGTCATCAACGGTTGTGTATGCTGTATTAAATACATCGTCGTACTCAGTGTTGGAGTAATGCATGAAGTTCTTCGCATCGTCTGTCACATATTTCTTGAGCCAGTCGCTCGGTGCCAGCGTTCCGTCAAAACCGATGACGGTCGCCTGGAAGTTGCCTCCCTTGTATACATCCTGCAGCCAGGTGCTCCACTCAACCTGATTTAAGGTCACGTTGATGCCGACCTGAGACAGCTCATCCGCGATGATCTGCGCGCTGTCTACGTGCTGGCTGTATGAGCTCGGAACGGTGATTTCCAGATCAAAGCCATCTGCGTATCCGGCATCTGCCAGAAGCTCTTTTGCCTTCTCCGGATCGTAGCTGTATACGGTCTCTGCTTCCGGCTCATAGTATTTCGACATTGCCGGGATCATATGGGAGCCGATGATGTGGCTCTTTCCGCCGAAAATAAAGTTGTTGATCGCATCGCGGTCTACCGCATAGCAGAGTGCCTGACGCACCTCTGGCTTGGAAAGCGGCTCGTAAGCGCTGTTTAAGTACATCGCATGGACGAGGTTCATGCTTCCCTGTACGATGTTGTAATCTTCATCGCCCAGTGTCTCCGCCTGTGCGGCGGTTAAATATTTCAGAATGTCGATGGTGCCTGCCTGCAACTCTACAAATGCGGTGTCCACATCGGCAATAAATTTAAATTCCACGCTGTCCAGGCTCGGAACGCCCTCCTGCCAGTAGCCGTCATATTTTTCCAGCTCCAGGTTCTGTCCCGGTGTGTAGGAAACATATTTGAATGGACCGGTACCGATCGGATTGCCTGCCGGGTCCTCGTTGGACTGCGGAATGATGGCAATTGTCATCATCGGAAGAAACTCTGAATAACTTTCTTTCAGGTTTACAACCAGTGTCTTGTCATCCTGCACCTCTACACTATCTACAAGCGAAGAAAAAGCGGAGGATTCGCCCTGAATCTCCGCATAACGATCGATGGAATATTTGACATCTTCGATGGTAACCGGTGTGCCGTCATGGAATGTGATGCCATCTCTCAATGTGAAAGTATAAGTCTTTGCATCATCGGAAATGGTGTAATCGCTGGCAACAGCCGGAATAAATCCGCCATCGGAAGTAGGCTTTACAAGCCCTTCGTACAAATTGAAAACCACGTCTCTAGTTCCTGCGTCCGTATCTACATGGGGGTCAAGACTAGCCAGGTCCTGCGTCATGCCATACACAACGCTGCCGCCTGGTACTGGTGTTCCTTCTGAAAGAGTATTACTGGTCTCTGCTTCGCTGGACTCGCCAGCTGCTTCTGAGGTACCTTCTGCTGTCTTGCTGCCTCCGCATGCACAGAGTGAAGCAGATAACAAAAGTGCCATTACGCCTGAAAGAAGCTGTTTCTTTTTCATATCTTTGTCCTCTCGAATTCGTAATAATCTCTCATTATTAAATTGTCCTAGCCATTATAGCAGATTTTCATAGAAAATCAACTTTTCCAGCATAATTTAGGACTTTCTCACTATCTTTTAGGATGTTTTTTGTTGAAATTTACGAATTGATCCGGCTCGAAACTGTCAAAAATAAAAACATCAAACTGTTTCCGGTGCCGGTTTAATTCGCCCTGGTTTTTAATCGTCCATGCCGCCATCTTACATTTGTAGAAATAACGCAGCATTTCCACCGGAAGCGTGTTGCTGAACTGGCAGTTGTACGCAATGAAATCCGGTCTGCAAAATCCGTTCAGCATACAGTATGTAAGCATCTCCCGCACAATGACCGGCGTTTTCAATCCCTCGCCGCGGTGATTGGTCGCAAGCTGTCCGCGCAAAACATTTGGACGATGGCGCTTAAACCAGCCGAGTGCCAGCGGACTGAACGATTCGATGCAGTACTCACCCGGATAACGGTCTAAAAGCGCCGCACATTTCTCGCACAGCTCCCGATGGACAATCTCCGCTTTCAGCTCGATGATAAGCGGTGTGCGTCCATCCGCCAGTTCAAGCACTGTCTCAAAGGCTGGTATCGTCTGGGATGAACCAAACAAACGATAGCTTTGCAGCTCTTCAAAGGTACAGTCGCGTATCTTCCGGTCAACGCCCGCCGCCCGCTTCAGATCCCAGTCGTGAAATACGACCGGAACCCCATCTTTTGTCAGCTGTACATCCAGCTCGATCCCATATCCCATCTGGATCGCGCTCTCAAACGCCGGGAGCGAATTTTCCGGACATTCACTCCGGTTGTCATGAAATCCCCGGTGGGCGATGTATTGCCGCTCAAATGCCTGCATTCTCGCCTTCCGCCCCGTCTCCGGCAGCATACTGCAGTAAAACAGAGATAAAATCGATATCGTCACCATCCCTGGAATTACGATTGTCATATGTAAATAGCCTCTTTTCTTTCGTCACACAACGGCTCTGCGCCGTCCTACTAATCTTCTATCTCCCAATGCACCTGGCTTCCACCATTTCCCTTTTTTACCACCAGCTTGTGTCCCATCTCCTCTTTCAGCTCCGTCACGTGGGAAATGATGCCGATCAGGCGTCTTCCTCCGGACAGCTCCTGCAGCACCTGAACCGCCCGCGTTCGTGATTCCTCATCCAGGGAACCAAATCCCTCATCAATGAACATCGCATCCACCTTCACGCTGCCTGCCGCATTCTGGATGACATCCGCCATGCCGAGCGCCATCGCAAGCGCCGCCAGAAAGGATTCTCCACCGGACAGCGTTTTGACGTCCCGGACCCGGTCAGTCACAAAGCTGTAAACATCCAGGTCAAGTCCCACTTCTCCCTGTTTTCCCAGATCAGCCAGACCGCGGCATTGAAGTTCAAAGGTTCCTTTCGTCATCCGGCGCAGGCGGCGGTTAGCTGCCTGTATCATCTGGCGGAAATACTGGCGCTGTACATACGTCTGGAAATCGATCCGCGCCGCGCCGCTCAGTTTTCCGTCCGCCGTCTGGTAAAGCTCGCTGATCTGCTGTTTTTCCCGGTCAAGCTGCTCCCGTTCCTGCAGATACACCCGAAGTGCCGCATATGCATCCTCGTTGCGCGTCCGCACCGACATATGTTCCCGGTGAAGCCGCGACCAGCGCGTTTTTTCCTCTTCCCAGTGCCGGATCGCCTGCTGGATTTTTTCTTCCGGATCTGTTTCCGAATCTGCTTCCATATGTTCCCGGAGCGAAGATAAGCTTCCCTCCAGCTCCCGGCATTTTTCCCGGCACTCCTGTGCTTTCTTATCAGCCGCTGTCACCGCCTCTGCAAGTGTTTCCAGCTCCCGGCTGCGCTTCTCAAGCTCCACCCGGAGTGTCCGGCTGTCTTTCCACTCCAGCCGCTTCGAGAGTTCCTCCAGCTCATTACGTCTCGTCTGGCTCTCGATCGCCGCCTGCTGCACCTCACTTCTTTTAAGCTCCAGCGCAGCTTCCAGCTTCTTCTGTCCGGCTCCGTTCGCCTCCCGTTTCTGCCGGATCGTTTCTTCCATGGCAATCCGGTCAGTATAAGTGATTTCCGCCTGCCTGCATCGCCGGATTTCCTGTGCCATCTGCCGTAGCTCCTTCTCCAGAGCATCCGCATCCGGCTGGGCTGCCGGGCTGTCCTGATTTTGGCCGTACAGTTTCCCCTGGATCTCTATCCGCCGTCTGCTCTCATGTTCCAGCGAGATCTGCGCCTCCTGGCACGCCTCAGCGGCTGTCCTCTGCTTCTGATCGGCATCATCCCGCCCGGCACGCAGCGCTTCCACCTGTTCCTCCCGGATCGGCTCTGTCTCCAGACGGCAGGGAGCCGGGTGTTCCAGCGAGCCGCAGACCGGGCACGGTTTTCCTTCCTGCAGCTCTGCCGCCAGAAGTCCCGCCTGCATCGCCAGAAAGCGGCAGGACGCGTCCTGATACAACTGATCTGACTGCTGGTACGCCCGCGCGGCTGCCTGAAATTTTTCCTGGCGTTTTTCCAGTGACTTTCTCCATGTCCGCTCCGCTTCACAGCATTTCCCTAACTCCTGCAAAACCGCCTGGCGCCGTTCCATCTGCTCCCGCCGTCCCCGGCATTCTGCCAGGGCAGCGCGCGCCTCTACCGCCTCCCGCTCCTGGTTTCGAAGTATTTCTTCCTGTGTACGGCACGTTTCCAGCTGATTCTGCATTTTTTTCAGGTTTTGGGTCAGAGCCGTCCGCTGATGTTCCAAAGTTTCATATGCCTGCCGTTTTTTCTCCTGCTCCGCATAGAGCGGAAGCGCATCCTGCATCCGCCGGATCTGATCCTCCAGCTCCGGTTTCCGGCTCTCATAGGCTGCGGCAGCTTCCCGGCGCCTAGCCTCCATCTCCCGTCCAAATGCTTCCAAACGGCTCTTTTCTTCCAGTACCCGTTTTTCCTTTTTCACAAGCTCCAGATGGTTCTGTCCGGCGGCAAGCTTCTGGATTGCATTCTCTTCCAGTCTCCCCGTCTCTTCCTCGAGCCTCCGGCTTTCCTCCGACAACTGATGCAGAAATACAAGCAGTTCCGCTCCATTTGTCCGGTACCGCTCTTTCAAAGACTGCCATCTTTCTTCCCACTCCAAAGCTGCCGCCTCCTCCGTCCTGGGAACCGTCACCTGCCGGATGACTTCCTCGCACCGGGTCTTGTTATCCTCCAGCCTTCCATACAGCGTCCGATCTGCCTCCCGCAGCTTCTGCTGGATTCTACCGTAGATCCCGGTATGGAAAATGCGCGAAAATATCTCTTTTCTTTCTTTGGAGGATGCATGGAGCAGACGGATATATTCGCCCTGCGCGATCATCGTGATCTGCGAAAACTGATCGCGGTCCACGCCCACGATCGCCCGGATCTTCTCATCGATCTCACGGATCCGACCGGACATCTCACTTCCATCCGGCAAAAGCAGAGACGCTTTCGGCGCCACACTCGTCGCCGTGTATGCGCCGTCCTTATTTTTCCGCTTACTGAGGCGCGTGTATGCCGGACTGCGGCGGATCGTATAATCCTGCCCCTTATCCTCAAACGTCAGTTCCACCCAGGTCTCCGCGTCCTCCGGTGCATACTGGCTGCGAAGCATCGCGCCTTCTCTCCCGGCGCCGCTCGCCGCCCCGTAGAGCGCAAACGAGATCGCGTCAAAGATCGTCGTTTTGCCTGCCCCCGTATCGCCCGTGATCAGGAACAATCCCGTCCCCGCCCGTTCGAAATCAATCTGCGTCACGCCCCCATAAGAGCCAAACGCCGACATTGTAAGCAGCTTCGGTTTCATACGCGTTCCTCCTCCTCTGCCTCTTCCACCATGCGCGCCAGAATCGTCTCCTGTTCCTCCGTCATCGGGCAGTGGCGCACCGCCTCATAAAAAGAGGCAAATGCCTGAAACGGCGTCACCGCCCCTGTTTCCTCCGGTTCTTCCTCCAGTCGTTTCCGCGTCCTCTCATTGTCCACCCGAATCTCCAAAATATGCGCAAATAACTCCTCCAGGCGTTCCCGGAAATCGTACATTTCTTTTTCGTCCGTCAGGACCACGCTCACATACGCGTCCGCGCGTCCGCTTCCATCCGGCATCTTTTCCATCGTATCTGAAAGCAGCTTGAGTTCTTCCAGTGTCCCCCGCACGCGCTTTACATCGGGATGGCAGAGAATCGGCAGACGGCGGATCTGCGGCTCACTTCCTTTTTCTCCCAGTTCCACCACCGTGATCCCCTTCTGATGGTGTTCTTCACTGATCGAATATTTGTACGGCGTCCCACAATAGCAAAACCGCTCCTGCCCTACCTTCTGTGCCCCGTGGATATGCCCTAACGCCGCATATTCAAACGGTTCCAGCACCGACGCATCGATCGCATCCAATCCTCCGGAGGTCAGTACCGCCGTCTCTGAATCGCAGGTTTCCGGATTCTGACCGTTCCAGACAAAAAACTGGTGCGCCAGAACCACATTGCGCTCCTGCTTCCGGATCGTCTCCCGCACCAGGAGTTTCTGGAATGCATCGGTATAACCATTGGTGTCAAACAAATGGCGCACATGACCCGGACGGATAAACGGTACCAGATAAAAATGAACCGGTCCCCACTCATCTGTAAGTGTGACCTGCTTTAAATACTCCGTCCGATCTGCCGGCGGCAGCGCCGCGATATGGATCCGGTGGCGTGCCAGAAACGATGCGCCATACGCCAGCCGCTCCGGTGAATCGTGATTTCCCGCAATGATCAGGATCTCCGTTCCCGGACAGCGCCCGGATAGCTCGGTCAGAAACCAGTCAAAAAGCGTATACGCTTCCCCCGCCGGGACCGATTTATCATAAATATCCCCGCATATCAGAATCGCATCCGGCTTCTCTTCCTCCGCATATTTAAGTATCTGCAAAAACGCATTCTTCTGGCTCTCGCGCAGGCTATAGCCATTTAACATTTTCCCGATATGCAGATCAGAAAGATGAAATAGTTTCACGCAGGCACACCTCCTTTTTCTTTCTCTGATCCACTGTTTTTTTGATTTCCAATTTTTTCCGCTTAAACATATAGACATTTTCCGGACATATATGGCAAAAAGCGCCGACACATCGAACCACTTCCCATGCCAGCGCCTTTTTTGGTTACTGTGAACAGTTACCTTTTTCTGTTTTGTTCTTCACTCTTAATCCAGCTGGATCAATGCCATAAAGACCAGATCTTCATCTCCGGTATTGGCAATGCCATGACCACAGCCATCCGGCGTGAAGGTCTTATCGCCGACGGTAACCGGACGTTTCGTTCCATTATCATCGTACTCGCCCTGTCCCTTGATGATATAATACGTCTCGCTCTCGCCGTGGTGCTCATGATAGCCCAGAGAACATCCCGGTGCGATCGTTACCTCGGCAAACATCTTACATTTTGCATTTAACTCATTGTCATCCAGAATGTATTTTACAACTACCTGTCCTTTGCCGCCGTTCGCATTTTCCTTAACAACTGTCTTCATGCTGCTTCCTCCTCATCCTGTGCCATTCTTTCAGATTCGTTCGACACTATTTTTCTATGGAGTATTATAAGCGATTTTTTTCTCAACTTCAAGCTCTCTACTTAAGGGCAATCCGCATTTGTTGCAGTTCAGAAAATTCCTACTTGCTAAGCGCAATCCGCATTTCCAACTCGCTGTACGGAATTGTTACCTCCGGGAATCCTTCCGCATACGATGCAATCTCATACGGCGCATAATAGAAAACCACGCCCGTCTCGCTCAGATAAAACGGCGATTCGTAGCTGATGCCGTCTGCCACCGTATGTTCCAGATCCTCCGGTGATTCAAAGGCAAAATTTGTCTTTTCCGCCAGCTCCCGGAATGCCGCACCAACCTTCGCCTGCAGCTCCTCCACCGGATTCTCAACCACATCGCTCAAAGACAGGCGTGCCCCCGTTTCCCGGTCAAAGACAAAATACTGGCGGAACGGCGTTCCGTGTGCGCCGCCCGTATATTCATATCCATCCGCACGGACGCAGACATAATGATCATCCAGATACGTAATCGCGTCATCTCCGTCGATCGTAAGCGCCATCGAATAGACCGGCTGCGCTGCATCCGCCTCCTGCGGAAGTGTCTCTTCCTCCGATCCGTCCGATTCCGCCGTATCTATGCTCATCTCCGTGTCCAGATTCATGGAATCCGTCCGCGCCGCCGACAGAACCGATGCCTGCAGCTCCTGCATCGTCTGGTTCATCGCCTCGACCGCATCGCCCTCGCCGTCAAATACCAGCCGCTCTGCGTACACACTTCCCAGCTCCCGGCTTCCATCCGCACTCTTTAACGTCTCCGACTGCGCCTCGACATGCCCCAGCTCCCGGATCGGAGACTGGAACAGAACCGGCTCTAACAACGTCACTTCCCCACCTGCCGCATCATCCAGCGTTTTTTCGCCCAGATAAACGCCGTAATCCTTAAACTGCTGGCAGTATGCCTGATTTCCTGTCACATAAAAATTACCATACATAGAAAAATCATTCGTCATGCCCGGCTCTTCCTCGACCGTAAAAAGCGCATTCTGCGCCTCGGCGGCATTTGCCGCTGCATCTGCCTCCGCATCCGCCGCAATCCGCTTAAACAAAAACTCTCCCGTGCTGGTCTGGGATGCCTGATTTTCCATCAGATACAAATATCCGTCCTGATACTGCACCAGGCTGATATTTTCCGCCGTCTCATATAAAAGCGTCCGTTTCTCCGGGTCGGAGACCTCATAGCGGTAACACTGCGTATTTCCATTGCCATCCCGAAGCAGGGCAAAGAATGCGTCCTTCGCAAACAGCACCGACGATGTATTCGTAATATCCGAAATCTCCCTCGGATGGCTGCCGTCCGCATCCGCAATCACCAGGCAGGTTTCATTCTGCACCGGCATATACCCAAACTGTTCCGTATAATATGGAAGAATCCCATTAAACAGCTCGCTGCAGCCTGCCGGAATCTCCCCGTAGACCGTGTCTGACGGTGACAGCTCTCCCGCTGTTTTGCCATTCTCATCGAGCGTATAAATGACATTCATGTTGTAACCCTTGACATACAGGCGGTTCTTTGACGCATAGAGCACCGACGGCTGATCCGTCAGATCCGCTAAATGCTCTTCCACACCGCTCTCCAAATCCAGCCGGTACAGCCCATAAAGCTCCGTGCCCTGTGTGCTGCCACTCTCCGCCTGTATCCGGTCAAAATACAGCCCGCCTCCGTAGACCCAGAAGGTGCTGTTTTCATCTCCTGTGTCAAACTGGCAGAGCGTCTTCATCTCGCCTGTCTCCTTCGAAAGGGAACGGATCTCCGTGCGGTATTTGAGGTACAGCATGCCATTCTCCTCCAGCACCCGATCCGCTGCTCCGAGCGCCGTGCTGACCGCGCCCTCCGTTTCCTCTGCCGCCGGTGTCTGCGCTGTTGTCTCAGCCGCCGGTGATTTTTTGCACGCTGACAGGGCTGCCGAAGCAGCAATCAAAAACATCGAAGCCGCCAGCACTGCCCTATACCCTTTCTTTTTCTGAACCTTTTTTCTCTGGTTCTGCTCTGTTCTTCCCTGATTCTGTTTCATTTCTTCCCGTTTCCACTCTTTCTGAGCCATCCGTCCAAACTCCCCACACTTTTTCTATTTTTCATCGGACCTGCGTCCGCTTTTTCTTCTGAATACAGGCGGAAATGGTGAATCCATCCCCGCCTGTCATACAGTGTACCCTGTTTTTTTTGCAATGTCAAAAGGTGTTCCAATATATTAAGTTATATTAATGAAACTGTAAGATTACAGTGCGCGGGTCTTTGACACCTGCATACCAGCTTTATGAGGCAATCGGCATTCCTACTGCAAATTATCCGGTCCGAATCCCATCGGTAGAAGCTCCGCCAGTGTATAGACCTTATATTCCTTCACCGAACGTGCCAGAATGATCTGAAACGCATCCTCATGGCAGAATTCCTTCATCACTTGACGACACACGCCACAGGGCGCACACCAGTCAAATTCCGAAGCTCCTTCCGGGCCTCCCACAACTGCAATCGCTGTGAAGCTGCGTTCACCCTCACTGACTGCCTTAAAAAAGGCAGTGCGTTCCGCGCAGTTTGTCGGTGTATAGGCCGCATTTTCAATATTGCAGCCACGGTAAATCCCGCCTTTTTCAGTCAGCAGAGCCGCCCCCACCTGAAAATGAGAATAGGGTGTATAGGCCATTTTCCGTGCTGCGAATGCTTCCTCGATGAGTGTTTCTATCCTCTCATTATTCATTCTTCGCATCCTCCTGAATCAAGATACGGATGGCTTCCACCGCTGTCCGGATTGCTGCCTCTGTATCATGGGCCTGTTCATTGGACAGGCCTTTTTTCGCCCGCTCCTGATTAGCCAGAACCAGAAAGCAGGCACCTACACGCACCCGAAGGAAGCTGCCTGCGATAAACAGTGCTGCTGACTCCATCTCCGATGCCAGGCATCCCATCCGAAGCCACGCCTGCCACTTATTTTCAAGCTCGTAGCTGACCGGCATCACCTCCGGCTCATGCTGTCCAAAGAAGGAATCCTTCGACTGTACAACGCCCGCATGACAGCGGAACTTCAGATTCTTCGCTGCACGGATCATGGCATTCATAACATCCACATGGGGAACAGCCGGGTACTCAATGGGAGCGTACTCTCTGCTGGTTCCTTCCATGCGGATAGCTCCGCTTGCAACTACGATATCTCCGCCCAGTACATCCTCCTGCATACCGCCACAGGTGCCCACACGCAGAAAAGTATGGGCTCCGCACTTGGATAACTCCTCGATAGCGATAGCCGCTGACGGACCACCGATGCCGGTTGACGTCACACTGACTTTTACCCCATCGATGGTTCCCGTATATGTGGTATATTCACGATTATCCGCAACTAACACCGGATTCTCAAAATGTTCTGCTATCTTCTTGCATCGCTTGGGGTCCCCCGGCATGATGACATATCCGCCGATATCCTCCGGGCCGATTCCTGTGTGGTACTGTTTTCCCGTTCCTTCTGTATAATCAACCATATAATCGCCGCCTTTCTGTTTTTAACTTCAAGTCCAATGTCATTTATTTTATCTGATCCAGAATAGAAGTTCCGATGGTCCCCTCCGGCATTCTGACACCGAAATTATCCGCAATGGTCGCGCCGATAACGGCAAAGGTGTCACTGGTATCAAGCTTCCCACTTTCCGTATCCGATGGTGAATACGCAATAAACGGGACCTGCTCTCTCGTATGATCCGTTCCCTTGTAGGTTGGATCATTTCCATGATCCGCCGTCAGAATCAGCAGATCGTCCTCACGGAGCAGCGGCAGAAGCTCTCCCAGCTTTTTATCAAATTTTTCGATCTCTTCCCCATATCCCACCGGATTTCTGCGATGTCCCCATAACGCATCAAAATCTACCAGATTGGTAAAGCAAAGTCCCTTGAAATCCCGCTTTGCGATATCGATGGTCTGCTGCATGCCATGTACACTGCTGTCGGAATGATTGCTTTCTGTTATCCCTTCTCCCACAAAGATATCGTTAATCTTTCCAACGGAAATCACATCATATCCGGCATCCTTCAGTGCATTCAGCGCCGTCGGTCCGGTGGGTTTCAAGGCATAGTCATGTCGGTTGCTCGTCCGCTTAAATTCGCCGCGCTTTTTGCCCACATAGGGTCTTGCGATAACACGGCCAACTCTCCACTCATCCCGCATAGTCAGTTCTCTGGCAATCTCACAGTAATGATACAAGGTCTCAAGTCCCATGGTTTCCTCATTGCCACAGATCTGAAGCACAGAATCCGCTGATGTATAGACAATCAGTTTTCCTTCATTCACTTCCTGTTCACCCAGCTCCTCCAAAATCTCCGTTCCGCTGGCTGCCTTATTGCCGATTATCTTTCTGCCGCAGCGCTTTTCCAGTTCGTCAATCAGTTCCTTGGGAAATCCATGTTCTGTAAATGTGATAAATGGCTTATCCGTCCGGATGCCCATCATCTCCCAATGACCGGTCATGGTATCCTTACCATTGCTCGCCTCATTCATCGCCATAAAATATCCTTCCGGATGTTCTGCCGGCTTTACCTGCTTAAGGGCCTTGAGATTGGCAAGTCCCAATCTCTGCAGATTCGGAATATCCAGATGTTCCACTGTTTCTGAGATGTGTCCCAGTGTGTCAGCACCGGCATCGTCAAATCTGGCCGAATCCGCCATGGGACCGATTCCAAGGGAATCCAGTACGATTACAAATACACGATTAAAACGCATATCACTCACCCTTTCTACTAATTTTTGCTATATTTGATAGTTTACTTTTTTACACTCTCACACAGTCACGGGTAATTTCAGAAAGGGAAGATACGCCGCACATAGCCATGGTATCTGCAAGCTCACTTCCAATCTTCTGGATATATGCTTCAACTCCTTCTCGGCCTCCGCCATATACAGCTGTGACGAAAGGTCTGGCTATGATAACCGCATCTGCCCCCAGTGCCAATGCTTTAAATACATCGGTGCCGGAACGGATTCCGCCATCCACGAAGATTTTCATGGAACCGTCCACTGCAGTTGCTATTTCTTCCAGAACCTCTGCAGTTGCCGGGCACTGATCCAGGACTCTTCCTCCATGGTTAGATACCACGATAGCTGCCGCACCGGCCTCTTTAGCCTTCAAAGCGCCTTTTACCGTCATAATACCCTTTACAATAAAAGGTACTCCTGCTGCCTTCACGATCTCACGAAGCTCCTCCACTGATTTACTTCCGGCCGGCGGATTGAAATTTTTCAAAAATGGAAGGCCTGCCGCATCGATATCCATGGCAGCCGCGAAAGCACCTGCATCCTTGACAAGCGCCATCTTTTCACGAATCATCTCCACATTCCATGGCTTCACTGTAGGAATTCCCAGTCCCCCTGCCTTTTTGATGGCTTCCGTGGCTGCCACCATCACATTGCTGTCCATTCCGTCTCCTGTAAAAGCAGCAATTCCAAACTCTGCACAGGAAGAAACTAATATATCATTGTAAGAAACATCATTCAGTGAATCGCCGTAATGCATATTCACGGCTCCCACCGGACCTGCAAAAAAAGGATACTGAAAATTCTTTCCAAACAACGAAAGAGAGGTATCGATGGGACGTTTCTCCACCAGTGTATCCATCTGGACACGGATTTCCTTCCATTTGTCATAATTCCGAATCGCCGTATCTCCGATTCCTTTGGCTCCCGGACCCGGCATCTGATTCTTGCAGGCTCTTCCGTTGCATTCCGGACAGGCCTTGCAGTAATTTCCCATTTTTCCTCTTGCCAGTTCTAAACATTCTGCATAATTCATTAATATGGTTACCTCCCTGTCACTTTTTTCTCAAATCCATGCACCCAATTTCCCCTTAAAAACAAAAACAGGAAAATCACGGAGCTGATGCTCCAGGTCAGTGGGTATGCCCAGAATATGACCCGGATATCCGGAATCAGACGCACTGCCAGTGTGATGTAGCTGACACGGAACAGACACCATACACATAGCAGAACGATCATGGGCACGGCAGCATTGCCGGAACCCCGGAGTACAGCCGCGATACAGTGAGTAAATGCCAATAAACAATAAAACAACGCAATGGTTCTGGCCTGCATCACCCCATAATGTATCACATCCGGATCACGGTTGAATGCTGCAATCAGCACCGGTGCCGCCGTATATATGGTGATACCAATCAGTTCTGCAATGGAGATGGAGCAGAGGATACCGAACTTCGCACCTTTCTTTGCTCTGTCATACTGCTTTGCCCCAAGATTCTGTCCCACAAAGGTAGTTATCGCCATAGTAAAGCAGGTCACCGGCAGGAAGGCAAAACCTTCTACCTTAGAATAAGCTCCGCAGCCTGCCATGGCCATTTTACCGAATGCATTGATGTTGGACTGTACAAACACGTTGGCTATGGCAATGACTGAGTTCTGGAAACCGGAAGGTACACCATTCTGAATAATCTGCCTCAGCATATGTCTGTCAAAACGAATCTTCCTAAGCTCCAGCCGGTAATCTTCCTTCACCCGCATCAGATGCACCATACAGAGAATCGCGCTGACAAACTGGGATATAGCCGTTGCCAGGGCTGCCGATCCCACTCCCATGCCAAGTCCTGCGATAAAGAAGATATCCAGCACCACATTCACACAGGAGGAAATAATCAGATAGATCAGCGGATGGCGGCCGTCCCCCACCGACTGCAGGATTCCCACGAAAATATTATACATGACTACACCCAGAGAACCTGCAAAATAGGTTTGAAAATATACAATCGATTCTGGAAGTACATCTGCCGGTGTTCCCATCAGTACCAGAATCTTCGGTGCCAGATACATTCCCGCAGCCGTCAGTGTGATTCCGGCCACCAGACCGAAGGCTGTGGTTGTATGAATCGCTCTCTGGAGATAATCCTTGTTTTTCGCCCCATAATACCTGGCAATTACTACACCGGCTCCCATGGCAATACCGTTAATAAAACCTACCATCAGGAAAATCAGGTTTCCCGACGAACTGACTGCTGCCAGCGCATTGCTGCCAAGATAATTACCTACAATCAGGGAATCCGCTGTATTATACAGCTGCTGAAACAGATTCCCCAGAAACAATGGTATGGCAAATAAAATAATCTTCTTAGAGATACTTCCCTCTGTCATCCTCGTTTTGCTTTCAGCTCCCATAAAACCCCCAAAATTAATCATATTTATGCACACAGTCGATGACTATTCATCGCCCCTCTGCACGCATATGTTCTCGATCTCATTATAGCCGACTGCCAGCAAATTCTCAATACTTCTTGCGCTGAGTGTGTAGCCCATTGGCTGTGATTAACAGTGCTAATCGGAACACATCGTTTTTATGTTTCTTTATATTTTTGCTGTCGACCTGATCTCCATTTAACTTGCATTCTTTTAAATCCTGCCACGCTTTCGCCTTAAATGGTATCAGGCAAGTCGGACTTAATACCGGAATGCCATCAACCATCTTTTGTCCGGTTTTTAGCAATTCATAATACGCTTCATTTAAAAGGATTGCCGACAAACTAGATATTTCATCATCTATCAGAAGCGGTGTGAGAACTGCATCATCTTCCAATATAATGAAATCCGGATTTCTGGAAAATATCTCTATCATATTAAGCAAAATTTCCACTCGATGAGCGGAAATTCTACAATATCTAAACTACTTCTTGAATTTATATTTTCCTTTTCCGTGACCGGATACTGGTTCAATAATATCTGCCTGCACCAAATTGGAAAGAAGTTTTGAAGCACCTGAACCTTTCAGCTCAAGAAGTTCCATAACTGCACTTCTTCCAAACACCTCATCAGAGCCACACTTTTCAAAAAGTTTATGGATATGAACCGTCGTTTTCACCGAGAAGTCGCTGCCTTTTTCGGAAAGTACACTTTCAATATCCACTTTTTCATCTTGAATGTCCACTTTTTCATTTTCAATATCCACTTTTGTATCCCCAATGTCCACTTTTTCTTCATTCAAAAGTCCACTTATATGAAGATTTCGATTATGGAGCTCATTTTTCTCGTTCAAAAGCAGATTTCTGAGAAACGCTTCCAGATACTCTGTTGTTTCATGAATACCTTTTTGCAGGTTCGTATAGTTTGCACGAACAAGTGCATTTCGGAAATACCACGCATTTTCCGCAAAAATATCATTAGTTGCAGAAAACCCAAGTGTCCTTAAATATTTAATGAAGAACACTGCCGTTGTTCTCGTGTTGCCTTCCCCAAAGATATGAATTTGCCATAATCTTGAAATGAATACCGCAAGATGATGGATAATCTCGTCCATTGAAAGTCCTTTATAACTATAATCCTTCTCCTGCGAAAAATCATATTCAAGTGTGGCTCTCAATTCAGATGCACTACCGTACATAACAGTTGCCCCATCAAGAACCCATTCTTTCTTTGTAATGTTGTAATCTCTAATCTTTCCGGCGTGTTTATAAATGCCCTGAAAGAGTTTGCGGTGAATAGAGATATACTCATTCGGAGAAAATGAGAACGCTGTTTCAGAAAGAATTTCAGCAATACGGGACGAAACCTTATCTGCTTCTTCGGTACGCTCATCATCCGACAAATGCACTGGTCTTTCTTCATAGTAGCTATCAATAAGACTTTGTGCTTCTTTCATCGTGATTTTGCCTTCAATATTCTGAATGGCGGTATCAATCAGATATTTAGATGGTTTGAGTCCGTCCACCGCCTGAAGTCCGATTGCTGTACTCCAAGCATAACTTTTATAAGCTTTATTCGGTTCAGACTCCCTCAAATATTCCTTAAACGGATCTTTCTCCATATCCACTACCTCGCTTCATAGTCTTATAATTCTATCTTCTGTAAGATTGAAAGTGCTATCCAAAAGAGTAAGTTGTTGATTATCATTTTTAACAAAAGACATATGGCTCACCTCACAAAATCTTACCTATATTTTACCAGAAAATCCAATGTTTTTATATATCGTGTTAAATTTTCAAGGTACAAATTTATATCAAAGGGGCTGTGAAATAAGTCCCTAATTTCTTCTAATTCAAATTTCTTATATGATATATCAAAATAATACCCGAACCGAATTTTTTGACATTTACCGCACTGAATTACCTGATTCTCTACAAGAACCCCGAGGCAGCCGCCCGATATTTTTTATCCGGTGGCTGCCTCGTTCCAATCATTCTTATCCGAAACACTACCAAAACAATTCTTTCTGTACTTTATATTCCAAAAACATTGTTTTTCTAATCTTTATGATTATCGCTCTAAAATCGTATACTTCTTCTCCAGGCGAACCGGATGCATACTCTCTTTCGTCCGCCTGAGATTTTCAAGTCCCATATCGTCTTCCCGGTTTACAAATTCCGCCTCCGGATAAACGTGCGTTAAAAATTCTTTTTCCAGGTAATTATAAAGCCCGCGTAACTCCAGATTCGCCTTTTCCACATGGGTAACAGTCATATTTCTCTCCTGATTCATCGTTCCCATCGAAAATGCTTCCAAAGTTCCTCCTATCCGGACTCCCGCCATCGTGATCCCCGCCTCGCGTCCAAAACGGATTGTCTCAAAGATCCCCTGTTCTTCGCTGTCCAGCCGGTTCAGATCATCGTCGCTCTCCTTATTCTTAGACCAGCGTTCCAGAAACGTCCGTATCTCGCCCTCATCCTCCGGATTCAGGATCACAAACTCTGCCGTTTCCCCGTAATCCAGACGGAATCGCGAAATCCGGTTTTTCATTTTTGAATATTTTCTTCCGGGAAGAACACGCATTTCTTCCCCGGAATAAATATAGTCAAAGCTGTCCCGATCCTCCAGCACCTCATAGCGCTCCGGATCCGGACGAATCGCTCCAAGCGCCGCCTCATCCACCAGATACATATGCATTTTCACACCGATTGCTGTGAAATATGCCTGCAGACGGTCAAAGTTTTCCCGCATATGCCCCAGGCCGCAGACCGGGACCATCGTCGCCTGCTCATCATAATCGATCTTCTAAAGCCACACAAGCCCCTTTTCGTCCGCATAGTATTTTGTCTCATAATAAGGTCTCCAGAGCAGATGATAGGCAAAATGGGATTCTGCACAGTCCGTCGGGCGCAGCGAAAAATACGGCTGCAGACCAATCAGCTTCTCCGGTGTCAATGGTTCAAATTTTATCATGCGTTGCTCTCCTCCCCTGCATCTACTTTCTCACCAAAGAGGAAGAAAAGTACAGCTGCGGCAAAAATCACGCCGCCCGCGATCGTCAGTCCCACTGTCACTCCATTGACATAGATAATGCCGAAAATAAAAGAACCAAATACCTGTGACATGTTTTCAAACAGGCTGTAAACCCCCATCGCTTTATCGTACCCATACGCCTGTACTTCCTTCATATCTGTATAGTATGTAGACTGCGCCGGAAGTCCATAGCTGTCGGAAGCTCCTAAAAGGACCAGAAGTACCATCAAAGTCGAGATTCCCGGCCAGACTGCGTAAATCAAAAATGCCCCCGCATAGAGTACCGCTGCCAGCGCCAGAGAACCCTTCTGCCCCAGCCTGCGCGTCAGCTGTTTCGTCAGGAAGCCGCCCAGACAGATGATGCATACACCGTTCAGCAGATATGAATATCCGATATTGGTCTCTGAAATTCCTAAGTTTTCACCCAGCAGCGGGTATAGGTAGGCAAGAAAATAGCCGCCTGCAACCACCGGAATCACAATTCCGATAAAATACAAAAGCACATGGGGCGAAAGCAGAAATCTCGCCGTAGACATACCGCTTCCCAAAGCCTGCGTTTTCTGACAGATTCGTTCCAGCCATGTAATCCATTCATCCACTGTCTTTAACTCCTGATCCAATTCAAGACAGATAGATGCATTTCCTGTGACCAGATCCTTCAACCATGTTTTTCCATATTCGGTCGGAATATCCACATAAACGGGCATTCCATCCGTATTATAAATACATGTTTTTGCTTTTTGAAATGTCTTTGTTCCAGTTAAGATTTCTGCCGTTCTTATGTTTATCCCTCCCCTCATATGACTTTTTCTTATTTCATAAAAAATTGCGTCCTATGGAACAAAAACTCAAATTTGCTATTTTTATCCCCAATACTTTCTATTTTAACTTTATCATATATGCATCTATTCCAAAACCACTTCGACGCAAACGGTCAAACTTCGACCTAATTGGTATCTGGGGATCAAAAAAATGCCGCCTTACGCGACATTTTTCTGAATCCGAATCTTATATTTAATTTATAATCACACCTCCAGCTTCCGCTTCTTTGCCAGCTTCTTCATCTCCTCCGCATTCTGCCGCACGGTCTCGGTGATCTCCGCGCCGCCCAGCAGTCTCGCAAGCTCGTCCACCATCGCCTCGCGGTCTAAAGCGCGGATGGAGGTTGCCGTCCGTCCATCGGACGCGGATTTGCGGATCTCGAAGTGCTGGTCCGCCATCGCTGCGATCTGCGGCAGGTGCGTGATGCAGATGACCTGACGGCATTTGGAGAGGATCCGCAGCTTCTCCGATACCATCTGTGCAGTCCGTCCGCTGATACCGGTGTCAATCTCATCAAAAATCAACGTTGGAACCTGATCGGTCTCCGCCAGCACCGTCTTGATTGCCAGCATGATACGCGACAGCTCACCGCCGGACGCCACCATACCGAGCGGCCGAACCGGTTCGCCCGGATTCGTGGAAATCAGGAATTCCGGCTCGTCGATACCGCCCGCTGTGAAATGATCCAGCCTCCTAAACTCCATCTCAAACTGCACATCAAGGAAATTCAGTTCCCGAAGCCCGTCTGCGATCTTCTCCACCAGTTCCCCGGCAAACTGCTTACGCGCTGCTGACAATGCCTCGGAATGTTCTTTCAGTACTGCTTCCGCCTGTTCCAGTTCTTTTTCCGCCTGTTCCCGAAGTTCATCGTAATTCTCCAGTTCCTGCAGTCGCGCTTTCTTTTCTTCCAACGCCTGAAGTACCTCCGGAATCGTCTTCCCATACTTGGTTTCCAGGCTCCGGATCAGGTCAAGCCGCTCCTGTGTCTCCTGAAATGCCGCTTCGTCAAAGGTCATATCGTCCATATATCCGGCAATCTCCCTGGAAAGATCTGAAAGAAGGGAATCTACATCGCACAGCTCGTCACGGATCCCCTTCAATCCCTCGTCAAATGCCATCGCACCATCGATCTCACGGAACGCCCGCGACACCGCATCGCCGGACACCGCGTCATATGCCTGTGAAAGACTCTCAGCGATCCGTCTGGCATTGGAAAACCGCTTAAAATCGGCTGCCACCTTTTCCTCTTCGCCATCCTTTAACGCGGCATTTTCAATCTCCTCGATCTCAAACCGGCAGAAATCCATCTCCCGCAGTCTCGTCTCCTGATCGGATGCAAATGCGGCACATTTCTGTTTTAACTGCATATACAAGCGATAGGCAGCTTCCGTATTCTGTTTGAATGGGAGAAGTTTCTCCCCGCCATACGCATCGAGGATTTCCAGATGTTTTGACGCATTCACCAGCGACTGGTGTTCATGCTGTCCGTGCAGATCGATCAGAAGACCCGTGATCTCCCGCAGCCTTGCAGCCGTTACCGTCTCGTCGTTGATGCGGCTGATGCTCCGGGTCGGTGTGATTTTCTTAGAAATGATTAAAATTCCCTCTTCATCAGGGTAAACATCGTGTTCCTTCAGCTGCTCGCGCTTTCTCTCATCATCGATGGAGAAAACCAGTTCAATGTAGGCGCTGTCGCAGCCCCGGCGTATCATCTCTTTCGGTGCTTTTCCGCCCAGCGCGATCTGGACCGAACCGATGATGATCGATTTTCCGGCTCCCGTCTCACCGGTCAGAATGTTGAGTCCGTCCCCGAACTCCACCTCCGCCGAATCGATCAGAGCCAGATTTTTCACTCGTAAATGATAAAGCATCCGCTTTCCGTTCCTCCTTATCAGCGGTTCCCGCAAAAAATGCGTGAACCCACCTTACCTCATCCCGCAATCAGCTTGCGGATCTTGTCCATCAGCACGATCGTATCGTCCACCGTACGGACTGCGCACATGACCGTATCGTCCCCGGCGATGCAGCCGACAATCTCTGAAAAATGGATGGCATCGAGCGCTGCCGCGACTGCCATCGCCATGCCTGACACCGTCTTGATGACAAGGATGTTCTGCGCCATATCCATGGAAACGAAGCTATCGTGCAGAATACGGGTATATTTATCATTGAACGCCGTCTGAGGATGGAAAACCGCATATTTCTGTCCGCCGTTTTCTGTCTGGATCTTAGACAGCTTTAACTCCCGGATATCCCTGGAAACCGTTGCCTGCGTGACATTGTATCCCTCTTTATTCAGATATTCCGCCAGCTCTTCCTGCGTTTCAATCTCATATTTTCCAATCAATTCCACAATCTTGCTGTGACGTTCCATTTTCATGGCTCTGACTCCTTTTATATCTGTTTCATTTTGTTCCGTATATTTTCCAAAAATGGCACCTGTTTGAGCTGAATCAATGTCGTCTCGATCTCTGATTTTGCTATCTCGATTGTATCACCCGGCTCAATATCAACCACCGTATCGCCGTCAAAGCTCAGCGAAACCTTCGTCCGCCCGGTCGTCTGAATCCGCAGGCTCAAATGGTTATCCGGCGGCAGAACGATGCTGCGCGAATTGAGTGAATGCGGGCAGAGCGGTGTCAATACCATCAGATCCGCCTCCGGCGCCACGATCGGACCGCCCGCTGACAGGTTGTATGCCGTCGAACCGGTCGGGGTCGCAACCACCATGCCATCCGCCGAATACTCGTTAAACAGCTGTCCATTGACAGCCAGCTCAAACCGGAACGCATCGATTCCCATACGGTTCAGGACGATATCATTCAACGCGATATCCTCCATGACGACCTTCCCGCCTGAAATCACGCACCCCTTGAGCATCATCCGGCTTTCCAGACGATAGTGATCTTCCATCAGATCCCGCATGGCAGGCAGAATGTCCTCCTCATGCCCGATCTGCGTCAGATACCCCAGATGCCCCATATTGATGCCAAACAGTGGAATCTTCCGTCCCGCCAGATCACGCGCCGCCTGAATCAGCGTTCCATCACCGCCCAGACAAATCACACAATCTGTATCCTCCGGCACCGTCCGGCGATCGGTATAGCGGTATGCCGCAGCCACTTCTGCGTCCCTGCGAAGTCCATCATGGCGATCCAGACGAATGCAGCGGCAGCCCTGTTCCGCAAAAAAGCTGCAAATCAGACCGGCTGCCTCCTCTACGCGCGGCTTTTCGCGGTTTACAATCAGATAGAAATTTCTCATGTTTTGTCTAACTCCCTGTGAGCTTCCTCAACAACCTGTTCCGGTGAAACCGGACACTCTTTTTCCGCTTTTGCAAGTGCTTCCTCACCAGTCACAGTTTCCTCCGATGCCTGCTCCGGTTTATGCAGGTACAGGAGGTACTCGATATTTCCCTCCGGTCCCTTGATCGGGGAAAATTCCAGATTCCGAATTTCAAAACCGATCTCTGCCGCATATGCCATCACCATCTGAATGACCTCCAGATGCGTGCTCTTCTCGCGGACAACGCCCTTCTTTCCGACTTTCTCACGTCCCGCCTCGAACTGCGGCTTGATCAGTGCAACCACCTCGCCGCCCGGGCTTAAAATCTCCTTGACCGGACCTAAAACCTTCGTCAGGGAAATAAAGGAAACGTCGATCGAAGAGAAATCTACCGGCTCGCCGATATCCTCCGGTGTCACATAACGGATGTTTGTCTTCTCCATGCAGACCACACGCGGATCATTGCGAAGTTTCCACGCCAGCTGTCCATGTCCTACATCGACCGAAAACACCTTGACCGCACCATTCTGCAGCATACAGTCGGTAAATCCGCCTGTGGACGCGCCGACATCCATACAGACCTTTTGATCCAGCGTCACTCCGAAATGCGTCATCGCCTTCTCCAGTTTCAGACCTCCGCGGCTCACATATTTTAAGGTAGATCCACGTACCTCGATCTTCGCATTTTCATCGAAGGTCGTACCCGCCTTGTCTTCTTTCTGATCTTCTACATATACAATCCCGGACATGATGATCGCTTTCGCCTTCTCACGGGATTCTGCCAGACCTCTCTTGACGAGAAGTACATCTAACCGTTCTTTCATTCTATGTTCTTCCTTCCGCTGCTGCCACTCTTTTGTTTCCCATCATGCTTCCGCGTCAGTCTCCAGCACACCTTCACGTTTCAGCTGCGCCAGAATCGAATCACTGTCAATTCCCAGCTCATTCCGGAGCACCGACACATTTCCGTGTTCGACGTAGGCATCCGGCAGCGCTATATTAACTACCTTGATCTGCGGATAATGCTTCTGTACATAATCCGTCACCCGCTCGCCGTAACCGCCGCGCAGGACATTTTCCTCCAGTGTCACGATCGTATGGTGCGTTCCTGCCAGATGGTCGATCACGTCGGTATCCATCGGTTTCACAAACCGCCCGTTGACCAGCGTACACGGCTGCCCGGCACTCTTTAATTTCTCCCGGATATGCTCTGCCGTGCTGACCATGCTTCCGACTGCCAGAAGCGCCGTCCCTCTCTCCTCATACAACATCTCGCTGACGCCATACTCGACCGGTGCCAGAAATTCCTTCAAACCCCGGTACGCCTCGCCCCTCGGATAACGGATCGCAATCGGTCCATCGTAGGAGATGGCAAACTGCAGCATCTTTTCCAGTTCCCAGCGGTTTTTCGGCGCCATCACGCTCATATTCGGCACAGAGGAGAGGAATGTCAGATCAAAAATACCCTGATGCGTCTCCCCATCGCTTCCGACCAGTCCCGCGCGATCCACGCAGAACACAACCGGAAGATTCTGGATACAGACATCGTGAATGACCTGATCATATGCCCTCTGTAAAAAGGACGAATACACCGCCACCACCGGTTTCAGACCGGCTGCCGCCATACCCGCCGCCGAGGTAACCGCGTGTTCCTCCGCGATTCCCACATCGAAAAAGCGGTCCGGATATTCTTTCGAGAACCGTTTGAGCCCCGTTCCATCCGGCATCGCCGCCGTCACCGCCACAATCTTCGGATTTTCCGCTGCCAGACGGCAGATTTCTCTGGAAAATACATCTGTATAGCCCGGATGTTCCTTTTTCCGGAGCGGTTTTCCCGTTTCAATATCAAATGGTTCAACTCCGTGAAATGCCGACGGATTCTTCTCCGCCGGACGGTATCCCTTGCCCTTTTTCGTAATCACATGGATCAGCACCGCGCGGTTGATCTTTTTCGCCTCGCTGAAAATACGGATCAACCCCTTAATATCATGTCCATCCACCGGTCCCAGATACGTGATTCCCATATTTTCAAACCACATGCCCGGAATCAGAAGCTGCTTGATGCTGTTCTTTGTCCGGAGCAGCGTGCCGACCAGATCCGAACCGATCATCGGGATCCGCGATAACGTGCCCGCCACATTCTTCTTCAACAGATTGTAGCCCTCATCTGCACGAAGATTATTCAGATACCGCGACATACCGCCGACATTTTCCGAAATGGACATATTATTATCATTTAAAACAATAATAAAATTCGTCTTGAGCCGTCCCGCATTGTTGAGCGCCTCATACGCCATGCCGCCGGTCAGCGCGCCGTCCCCGATGACGGAAACGATCGAATAATCCTCGCCCAGCAGATCGCGCCCCTGTGCCATACCAAGCCCCGCCGAAATCGAAGTCGAGCTGTGTCCCGTGTCGAACGCATCAAACGGGCTTTCCTTCCGCTTCGGGAAACCGCTGAGTCCCCCATACTGGCGCAGCCCATCAAAATTATCCTTCCGCCCGCTTAAAATCTTGTGCGTATAGGACTGGTGCCCTACATCCCAGATAATCTTATCCTTCGGAAGATTCAGCGCGCAGAACATTGCAATCGTCAGTTCCACCACACCTAAATTGGACGCCAAATGACCGCCTGTCCGGCTTGTCGTCTCGATCAGAAACTCGCGGATTTCCGCCGCCAGCTCCTTGCGTTCTTCCTCGCTCAACCGTTTTACATCCTCCGGTCCTTTTATCGTATCTAATACCATTCTTTCATCCCCCAAACCGTTTTCCACATCCGCTGTCGTCCCCGGTCTTCGATTGGATTTTTTATTTTTCACGGCTGACCAGCATCTCGATCAGCTCTTCGAGGAATTCATTCTTTCCAGGCAGGGAATAGAGGATATCAACCGCCGTCTCCGAAAGCTGTTTGACATCATGCTTCGATTTCTCGATTCCCTCCAATGTCACATAAGTGGTTTTATTGTTTTTCTCATCGCTCAGAACCGGTTTTCCAAGCACCTCCTGGCTGCTGGTAACGTCGAGAATATCATCCTGGATCTGGAACGCCAGACCGATCGCCGCCGCCATACGCTCTACTGTCCCGCACTCAGCTTCGCTCGCGCCCGCCATCACGGCTCCGATCACCATCGACGCCTCCAAAAGTGCTCCCGTCTTTAAACGGTAGATAAAATCCAGCTTATCCTTCGGAATCGGCTGATTCGTCAGTTCCACATCCACCGTCTGACCGCCGATCATGCCGTAAATACCCGTTTTTTCGGATAAAATCTGGATACAGTGTCCCACCTTTGCCGCATCCGGCGTCATCGCAAATGCCTTTGCCGCCGTCTCGATCGCGTAGATCAGAAGGGCATCTCCCGCCAGAACTGCCATATCATACCCATATGCAACCCAGGTCGTCTTTTTTCCACGGCGGTACTCGTCATTGTCCATACATGGAAGATCGTCATGAATCAGGGAAGATGTATGAATCATCTCGATCGCCGCCATCAGCGGCTCAATCTCTTTTCCCTGACCGCCAAACAGACGGTATACCTCACGCATCAGAATCGGACGAAGGCGTTTGCCGCCTGCCTTCACACTGTAATTCATCGCTTCAAAGATCGTTTTCTGATGCCCTTCCTCTGCCGGAAGATAAGAATATACAATCTCTTCCGCTTCCTTGACTGCCTGTGCCAGCCGTTCCTTTGCATTTTCCATCTCTGTCACGCCTCCGTCTCCTCGCCGTTTACGACCATAATCTGTTTTTCAACCTTATCTATCTTTTCACTGCAGGCGCGGACCAGACGCATTCCCGCCTCATAGGACGCAAACGATTCTTCCAGCGTGCTGCGGCTGTCCTCCAGCGTCCGCATAATGCCATCCAGACGGTCAAACATTTCCTCGATCGAAAGTTCTTCCTTATTTTCTTCCATCGATCCTGCCTCCTGTTTTATCTAATATACTCTCGGAATCTTTCCTGAAAGAAAACGTGTTCTCAAATCTCTCTGTTATGATTCACACGCAACACAATGAACCACTTTTTTACCCAGGCAGGTTTTCCTGATAAACCTCCCGGATCTCCGCCTCCACGCGTCCATCCGGCAGACGGACGGTCAGCGTATCCCCAGCTTGCAATCCTGTCACTGTCTCCACACGTTTTCCATCTGCATCCGTCACGAACCCATATCCGCCGCTTATCTTTTTTAACGGGGAGAGACCATCCATCCGGCTGCACACCAGTTCCAGACGATGGCGCAGATCGGACACCTTTTTCTCCATCTGGCGCGCCATCTTAACTCTCGCATCTTCCAGATACTGCCGTCTCTCATTTAACTGGCTCTGCGGACTGTGGAGATGCAGGCGCAGACGAAACTGCTCCAGACGATAGGCATACTGCTCCGCCTTCTGCTCCATCCGCTTCGTCATCTGCTGTGCCGCCGCAATGCACTGCTGCTCAAACAGGTGGTAATCAAAAACCGCCAGTTCTGCCGCCGCCGAAGGAGTCGGAGCACGCAGATCCGCCACATAGTCCGCGATCGTAACGTCTGTCTCATGCCCGACCGCCGAGATTACCGGCGTCCGGCACGCAAAAATCGCCCGCGCCACACTCTCCTCATTGAACGCCCACAGATCCTCAATCGAACCGCCTCCGCGCCCGACGATCAGCACATCCAGATGCAGTGCATCCAGGGTCTGGATCGCCCGCACGATACTCGGCGCTGCCCCTGCTCCCTGCACCAGTGCCGGGCAGAGGACAAGCTGCACGTAAGGGTTCCGCCGTCCCGAGATATTGATAATATCCCGGATTGCTGCGCCGGTGCTCGCCGTCACGATACCGACCGTTTTTGCATACTTTGGGATCGGCGTTTTATATTCCGGGGAAAACATTCCCATTTCTTCTAATTCATTTCTCAGTTTTTCAAAGCGCCGGAATAAATCGCCCGTGCCGTCCAGCGTGATCTCGCTGGCATAGAGCTGGTATCTTCCATCCCGCTCATACACTTCGATGCTACCTTTCACGACCACCTGCTGTCCTTCTTCCAGACGGAACGTAAGTCCCTTCCGCCTACTGGCAAACATAACTGCCTGCATCGCTCCCAGACCGTCTTTCAAGGTAAAATAAATATGACCGGACGTATGATATTTGCAGTTAGAAACCTCGCCCTTGACCGAAATCCGGTTCAGGGCAAAGTCCTGTGCGAACATATTCTTAATGTATGCATTAACCTGCGAAACCGAATATACGCCAGCCATCGCTTATACCAGCTTCGCTAAAATGCCGTTGATAAATGCCGGTGAATCATCGCCGCCGAACTTCTTCGCCAGCTCGACCGCCTCATTGATCGCTACCTTCTCCGGTACATCGTCATCGTGCTTGATCTCGTATAATGCCAGGCGCAGGATCGTCAGTTCCACCTTGCCCATACGGCGGGTAGTCCATCCCTGTGCAACCCCATCGATTGCCTTGTCAAGCTCCGGAAGCACATCCAGAATTTTCTCAACCTTGCTCTTTACGTATCCGCCGTCAAAGGTGTCTAACATCGGATTATGGATGATATCGCCGATTCCGCTCGGAACATCGTCCTCCTCTTTCGGCTCTGTAAAATATACATCCACCTGCTCCTGCATTTCATCCGTCGGGTAAAAATCCGCACAGAAAAGCAGCTTAAAGCAATGTTCTCTCAGTTCTCTTCTGGTCATACTAATCCTCCTGTTACCTGTTTCTATCCGTCTGATACGCCCGATTTGCTGCCTCGGTATCGCAAATATCCCTTTCGTAATCCGCTGCAATCGTTTTCTGAATATCCACAGTCTTTCCTGCATAATTGTTATATTTCTACTATTCTAATGTATCATTATACCGTATCCCCGGTTTTTTCACAAGAGTTTGAGAAAAAGAATCCGCCAAAGTTACTGTTCACGGGTAGGCACTTTTGGAACCGAAAGTGCCGTAAGAAAACGTAGTGGCAGCAGGAATTTGCCGTATTTAAATGCGAAGCCACGGCAAATTCCGTCACTGGGCACGTATGCGTGAACAGTAACCCGCCAAAAAAGCGGCATCCCTGCTGAAGCAGAAACGCCGCTTTTATATCGTTTACAATCTTATCGATTGCTTATGCTATCCAATTTTTATTCATCCACGCTGTAGTTCGGAGCCTCTTTTGTGATGTGGATATCATGCGGATGGCTCTCTTTTAAGGATGCTGCGGAAATCTTGATGAAACGTCCGGTCTCCTGAAGAGTCGGAATATCCGATGCGCCGCAGTAACCCATACCAGCACGCAGACCGCCGAGCATCTGGAATACGGTATCTTCTACCATTCCCTTGTATGCAACACGTCCTTCTACACCCTCCGGAACGAGTTTCTTCGCATCGCTCTGGAAGTAACGATCCTTGCTGCCGTTCTCCATCGCTGCGATGGAACCCATGCCGCGATATACTTTGTATTTTCTTCCCTGGTACAGCTCAAAAGTTCCCGGGCTCTCATCGCATCCTGCAAACATGGAACCCATCATGCAGACGCTGCCGCCTGCTGCGATCGCCTTCGTCAGATCGCCAGAATACTTGATACCGCCGTCTGCGATGATCGGAATGCCGTACTCTTTGGCAACTGCGTAGCAGTCCATAACAGCGGTGATCTGCGGAACGCCGATACCTGCTACGACACGGGTCGTACAGATGGAACCCGGTCCGATACCAACCTTGACCGCGTCAACGCCTGCCTCGATGAGAGCTTTTGTTGCCTCTCCGGTCGCTACGTTACCTGCTATTACCTGCAGATCCGGATATGCTTCCTTGATCATTCTGACACAGTGAAGAACATTCTCAGAATGTCCATGTGCAGAGTCAAGAACAACTACGTCTACTTTTGCTTTCACCAGGGCTTCCACACGATCCAGCACGTTTGCAGTGATACCTACTGCCGCGCCGCAGAGCAGACGTCCCTGTGCATCCTTTGCAGAGAACGGATACTTGATCTGTTTCTCAATATCCTTGATAGTAATAAGACCCTTGAGGTTAAAATCCTTGTCCACGATCGGAAGCTTCTCGACACGTGCCTTGGCAAGAATCTTCTTTGCCTCCGTCAGGGTGATGCCCTCCGGAGCGGTAACCAGATGCTCAGAAGTCATGCACTCTTTAATCTTCTTGGAGAAATCTTCCTCGAACTTGAGGTCACGGTTTGTGATAATACCAACCAGTTTTCTTCCCTCTGTGATCGGAACACCAGAAATCCGGAACTTGCCCATCAGCTCATCCGCATCCTTTAATGTATGCTCTGGGGATAAATAAAACGGGTCAGTGATTACACCATTCTCAGAACGTTTTACTTTATCGACCTCCTCAGCCTGCGCCTCGATCGACATGTTCTTGTGAATAATACCAATTCCACCCTGTCTTGCCATTGCAATCGCCATGCGGTGCTCTGTAACCGTATCCATGCCGGCACTCATCAGGGGGATGTTCAGCTGAATCTTCTTGGTCAGATGTGTCGTCAGGTTTACCTGATTCGGAATAACCTCAGAATAGGACGGCACAAGCAGGACATCATCAAATGTAATGCCATCGCCAATAATCTTACCCATTATATTACCCTCACTTTCGTAAATTTTAAACACTGGACATTGAAAACTGTCTGATGTTAATAATTGATTTTAGCAAGTTTTTTGAAATATGTCAACCGGAGAATAAAGGGGTTGACGATAGAATTTACTTACGCCATTTAATTAGCGCATCTTATAAATAATACCAATCAGATAAGTATTAATAATGCAGTCATCCTTAGCCTCATTTCCCTGCCAATTTTTTTACCAAAAAGGAAGGACTGCCACACCTTCGCATAGCAGTCCTTCTCTCCCCTGGCAGCTGCCTGTCAGAGATTCTTTCTATAAATTACCATTTTTATTTTCTACATTCGATACTGCATCTCTGATGTAACATCTTCCGTCATTTTCCGGCTTTCTTACTTACATCATGCCGCCCATGCCAGCGCCTGCTGCCGGACCTGCCGGTGCATCTTCTTTGATGTTGGCAACTGCGGACTCGGTTGTAAGCAGGGTAGATGCAACGCTGGTTGCGTTCTGCAGGGCACTTCTGGTTACCTTTGCCGGATCCAGGATGCCTGCTTCTACCATATCTACGTATTCCTCATTGTAAGCATCGTAACCTACGCCTACCGGGGACTCTTTTACCTTGTTGATGATAACAGAGCCTTCCAGACCTGCGTTTGCTGCGATGTGGAACAGCGGAGCTTCCAGAGCTTTCAGGACGATACGGCCGCCGGTCTTCTCGTCGCCTTCCAGTCCGTCTACTACCTTCTGAACTTCTGCTGCTGCGTGAACATATGCAGATCCGCCGCCTGCGATGATGCCTTCCTCAACAGCTGCCTTTGCTGCGGACAGGGCATCTTCCATACGCATCTTAGCTTCTTTCATCTCAGCCTCGGTCGCTGCACCAACACGGATAACGGCTACACCGCCAGCCATCTTAGCCAGTCTCTCCTGCAGTTTCTCACGGTCAAAATCAGAAGTGGTTTCCTCAATCTGAGCCTTAATCTGAGCCACACGGTCTGCGATAGCTTTCTTATCGCCGCAGCCATCTACGATGATGGTGTTCTCTTTCTGAACTTTAACGGATTTCGCACGACCAAGCTGGTCCATGGTGGTATCCTTTAATTCAAGTCCCAGTTCCTCGGAAATAACAGTACCGCCGGTCAGGATTGCAATATCCTTTAACATTTCTTTTCTTCTGTCGCCGTAACCCGGAGCCTTCACACCAACAACGGTGAAAGTACCTCTCAGCTTATTGACAATCAGGGTGGTCAGCGCCTCGCCCTCAATGTCCTCAGCGATGATGAGCAGCTTGGAACCAGACTGTACCAGCTGTTCCAGCAGCGGCAGAATCTCCTGAATGTTTGAGATCTTCTTATCGGTAATTAAGATGTACGGATCGTCCAGAACAGCTTCCATCTTCTCCATATCAGTTGCCATGTATGCAGATACATAGCCACGGTCAAACTGCATGCCTTCTACCAGATCAAGCTCGGTCTTCATAGTCTTGGACTCTTCAATGGTAATAACGCCGTCTTTGGAAACCTTCTCCATCGCGTCTGCTACCATCTGGCCTACTTCCTCATCAGCGGAAGAGATAGCAGCGACTCTTGCGATATCTGCCTGGCTCTTAACGTCCTTCTTCATGCCTTTGATTGCCTCTACGGCTGCATCTGTGGCTTTCTTCATACCCTTTCTCATGATGATCGGGTTAGCACCTGCTGCCAGGTTCTTCATACCTTCGTTGATCATCGCCTGGGCCAGGACGGTTGCGGTTGTAGTACCATCACCAGCTGCATCGTTGGTCTTGGTTGCTACTTCCTTCACCAGCTGTGCGCCCATGTTCTCAAACGGGTCTGCCAGCTCGATCTCCTTCGCAATGGTCACACCATCGTTGGTAATGAGCGGAGCGCCGAAGGATTTATCCAGAACTACGTTTCTGCCTTTCGGTCCTAATGTAACTCTTACGGTATCTGCTAACTGATTTACGCCCGCTTCCAGGGCTTTTCTGGCTTCTACGCCATATTTAATTTCCTTTGCCATGGTTATCAACCTCCATAATTTTCTTGAATAAACGTTCCGATCAGCATCTGTCTTCCAGACATCCTGCCCATCGATTAACCGATAACAGCCAGAATATCATTCTGTTTTACAATGACATATTTCTCATTGTCCAGCTCAACTTCTGTGCCTGAGTATTTCGAATAGATAACTTTATCGCCAACCTTTACCTGCATCGTGATTTCTTTTCCATCTACCACTCCGCCAGGACCAACCGCGATTACCTCTGCCTGCTGCGGTTTCTCTTTTGCCTGACCCGGAAGAACGATACCTGATTTGGTCGTCTCCTCTGCAACTAACTGCTTTAATACAACTCTGTCAAATAATGGTGTTAACTTCATTATTGGCTCCTCCTTATCCATCCAAATTTATTCCATCTGATTGCTTTTCTTTCGTAATCAGATATGTATCTTCTTCTTACGAAGTATGTTATAACACGTTCTGTTAGCACCGTCAAGTGTTGAGTGCTAAAATTTTAGTAAATTTTACGGGGAGAACTGAAATATTCCATTTCTCCCCGTTCTATTAATTGCTCTCCTCAAATGCCTTAATCGCCGCAACCGTTTTCTCATAACACTCTTTTACCGATGCAAAATCTGCCTCGTATCCGGTCAGTTCTCTGCCTCTCAGTTTTTCGGTCAGCGCTGCGCTTACCTCATAGAAAGCATCAAAGCCCAGGTTCAGACAGATTCCTTTCAGGGTATGTGCCGCGCGGAATGCTTTCTCCGCATCCTTTTCTTTTAATCCATCCTCCAGATCCTGAAAGCTGGAATCGCTCAGAAACTTGATGGCAAATTTTTCCACCAGCGCCACACCTCCAAAGCGTTTCTGAACTCCTTCAAAATCCCCGCCCATTTCTTTGTAGCATTCCTGAATTGTCATGACAGCCTCCTGTTATTTCTCTTCCTCAGTTTTCATACGGCTCAGCTCCTCGCCCGCAGTTCCATACTCTTTTTCAATCGCCTGCGTCACCGCGCCGAAAAACTTCTTCTGTGAATTGTCATAATGTTCAAATTTCTTATTTTTTCGCTCCGGATCACTCATCTCACTCCGGTATGCTGCCTCCTGCAGCTCCTTTTTAATAGGATCCTGAATCTCACACAGGCACTCAAGCAGGAGCGGGTTAAATGTACCACACTCTCCGTTGCAGATCATCTGCACCGCCTCCTCATGAGAATAAGCCTTTTTATAGACGCGCTCACTTGTCAGCGCATCATACACATCCGCCAGCGCCACCACCTGCGCTGAGATCGGGATCTCCTCCCCTTTTAGACCATCTGGATATCCTTTTCCATCATAGCGCTCATGGTGCCAACGGCAGATCTGGTACGCCACTTTCATCAGCGGCTCATCCTCATACATCTGAAGATTCGCAAGCATGTCCGCACCGATCACTGTATGTTTTTCCATGATCTTACGCTCCTCCGGCGTCAGACGACCCGGTTTATTCAAAATCTTCTCGTCAATTCCGATCTTTCCGATGTCATGCAGGGATGATGCCGTGCTGATCAGCATCCGGTTCGACCAGGACAAGGGGTATTTGTCCGTCTTCTTGACGAGCTGTTCCAGAATCATCGTCGTCAATATATTAATATTGAGTACGTGCATACCGCTCTCGCCATTTCGAAATTCCACGATCTCGCTCAGAACACTGATCAGCATCCGGCTATTCTTCTCTTTCTCAAAAACCTGGTTCGTCACCATTGCCACCAGGCGGCGCTGTTTCGCATACAATTTGATCGTATTTAAGACACGCCGGTGTACAACCTCCATATCGAACGGGCGCTTGATATAATCAGAAACTCCCCACTCATACGCCTGCTTGATGACCTCGCCCGAATCTTCGCCCGAAATCATGATAACCGGGATATCCCCGATCAGGTTGTTGCGGTTCATGTATTCCAGAACCCCGAAGCCGTTCATCCCCGGCATGACGATATCGAGAAGAATCAGGGAAATCTTCGTCTCATAACGGTTCAGCATGTCGAGACATGCTGAACCATTTTCTGCCTCCAGAATCTCGAATTCGCCTTTCAGCATTTCTGAGAGAATCATACGGTTCATCTCCGAATCGTCCACGATCAAAATGCGGTAACGACTCGCATTGCGCCGCCCGGCTACCACGATCTCCTCCGGTGTCCACTGTCCATCTTTCTCAGTCACAATCATGTTCTTGGAGGTCTTCGCCTGATACATAAATTCGTCCGCCCGGCACATCGCCTTCCCGACTGTCTCCCCGTTCGTCAGCGTACCGCCGATGCTGACTGACAATTTCAGTTGCGGATATCCTTCAACACTCATGTTGCAGATCAGATCCTGTATCCGATGCAGCTTCTCAACAAATGCCTCCAGACTGATGCCCGGCATCACAAGCAGGAATTCATCCCCGCCATAACGCACCAAGCGGTCCGTCTTACGGATACAGCTTATAATCGCCGCCGACACCGTCACCAGCACTTTATCGCCCGCCACATGCCCATATATATCATTGTAGGTCTTAAAATCATCCAGATCGAGCATCGCGATACCGGCATCCATCCGCTGCTCTTTTAACTGATCTTCAAAATATCTCCGGCTGTAGCTCCTCGTCAGTGCATCCGCATACAGCTCGCGCCTGTAGTGTGCAAATTTCTTAACGAGTGCTTCTCTTCCCTCTGCGTCAAGAAGTGTCTCATCATCCAGACAGGAAATCATCTCCACCACACAGGGAACTCCATCCACCTCCAGATACTTCGCGATGACCTGATACATCTTCAGACCGATAAATTCAAGCTTCATGCACTGTCCCTTCATCGCAAGCGCGCGCTGTGCCGCACAATTCTCACAATTCTTTCCTTTTTCCCAGAACGAATAGCATTTGCAGTCCTCGGATCGGAGTTCCCCGTTCCTCACGTCCATCTTATGGAGTAGATCTTTATCTAAAATACGTACAACCGTAAATATCCTTTCCATCTGTGCAATCATTTGTTCCAATTCCTGCGCCGTCATCTTTGTATTCAAATTCATCATTTTATTTTTATCACCACCTAGCAAATATATAATTTTATTCTACATGATTTCCGGTATGACAACAAGCATTTTTCTCATGCTTCCTGTACATAATTACCGCCCCTGTGTTACTGTTCACGCATACGTACCCCGTAACACGTGATTCACACACTTCCCGTTGTTCACAAAAGATTCCCTTTATTTTTTAGGCGTTTCGTATTACAATAAGGATATCGAATCGTATAGAGAGGAGTATCAACCATGGCAAAAAAACATTTTGGTAAATTACTGACACTGGCAGCTATCGTCGGCGCTGCAGCAGCTGGTGTTTCTTACGTCTTACAGTATAAATCATTCCACAAGGAACTGGATGAGGATTTCCACGACTTTGAAGATGATTTCGATGATTTTGACGATGCCGGCGATAAAGAAGCTTCCAAGGCTTCTGATACAGCTGCCTCCGAACGCAGCTATGTTTCCTTAAATCCGGAGAAAAAGGAAGCTCCGGCTGAGACTCCAGAGGAAACTTCTGAACATTCTGAGGAAAGCGAAAAAGCTCCGGCTGATGCAGATGTCTCTTCCGAAGAACCAGTCAAAACAGAAACCGTCCGCGCAGATGCTCCGGTTTCCGAGGACGGCGAATCTTCTTCCGAGAAAGAAGATTCCGACGCAGCCCCGGATGACAGCACAACCGTGACGGTTGAGGAAATCACAGAATAACACAGGAGGATTCTTTGCATGATACAAAGTCTTCTCCGCGCGATGGAACTTCTGGAACTTTTAAAAGAAGCCAACCACAAATATTCCATCGCAGAACTTTCCGAATCAACCGGGCTTCCGCCCAGCACAATCCACCGGATTTTGCAGACATTTTGTGAAAAAAAATACGTGATCCGCGATGAACACGCGCACACCTACCAGCTTGGTCCCGCCCTCATCTCTCTCGGTCGGGCGGCGGCTGACAATGTGCGGATTCAGGATGCGGCGCTTCCGATTCTCAAGAACCTCTCCTACTGTACCCGTGAGGATTCCTATCTGATCATCCAGGTTGGCGACAAGGGACTGGTACTTGACAAAACGGACGGTCCGAACCACCTCAAGGTCGTCGAAGAATTTGGCTATGAGATGGATCTGCACTGCGGTGCGATCCGCAAGGCGCTTCTGGCTTTCCAGAGCGACGAATACATCCGCCGCTATCTGGACACACGCTTAAACCGTCCTGAGGCATTCCCAAAGGCGGATCCCGCAGAATTGGCAGAAGAACTCCGCACCATCCGTGAAAAGGGCATTGCCGTTTCCCACGGCGAATACGTCCCGGATGCAGTCGGGATCGGTGCTCCCATTTACGGTATTGACGGACGCATTTCCGCTTCGGTCGGAATCATCGCACCGTATTCCCGTATTGAAGATGACACACATCTTCTGCACCTGCAGGATCAGGTCCGCCACAGTGCGGCAGAATTATCCTATTATATGGGACATACATTTAAGCAGGAGAAATAAAGGAGATTTCACTTTATGATTAATAAACGCTTATTTTTAGCAGGCTTAACAACCGGTCTTCTCTCCCTCTCCGTCGCTTTCCCGGCGATGGCAGGAAGCTGGAAAAATGGAGCTGGTGACAATGCTACCCGCTGGTGGTACGACAACGGTGACAACACCTGGGCGGCAAATGGCTGGCGCTGGATCGACGGCAACCAGGACGGCGTCAGCGAATGCTACTATTTCGACGCCGAAGGCTGGCTTCTAACCTCCACCACGACACCGGACGGCTACACTGTAAACGCAGACGGCGCCTGGACGTTAAACGGCATCGCTCAGAGCCGCCAGACCGCGGCTTCCGATGAATTCGATAACGAAAGCTGGGACGATTTCCAGAACAGCTCCTCCAAAAAGACGAAAAAAACAGCCACCAGCTCCAGCAGGACGCCAGATTCCGGAAGCTCTGACTCCAGCACCGGCTCATCCGAAGATTCTTCCAGCGATGATAGCAGCAGTTCCAACGGAAGCTCCGGCAGCCACAGCAATTCCGGAAGCTCCGGTCCGTCCAAAGAAACCTCTTCTACTTCCGGAGACAAAAAGCCGGATGCTCCAAAGAAAGACTCCAAACAGGAACCAGGCAGCGGCTACCGCCAGGGATCTGTGACGGATGAGCAAATTGCAAATAATAGTTCTTCTGACTCCACTGAGAAATAAATAACTGTATGCCGCTAGGCGCACCAAACAAAGACCCCCGCAAGAAAATCTCCTGCGGGGGCCTTTCTATCTCATCATTCAGTTTCCCAAACGAATCTTCTATTATTTCTGAAGTGCAAGAACGTCAGCGAATGCCTGAATAGCAGTGCTTGCCTGACCGAAGTCTCTCATCTGCTGGTCGATACCCAGTTTGATGTGCGGAACGCCTGCATCGTTCAGAGCTTTCTTCAGGTATGGATACTCCATCTCCTCCGGATCACAGAACTGCTGCATAAACAGTACCAGACCCTGAGCGCCGCTCTCTTTAACCATGTTAGCTACGAACTCACCACGACGGTTCTTGTCAGATTCCGGATCGTACAGAAGTACTTCGTAATCGATGTTAGCGAACTGTTTAGCCAGTGCTCTAACCGGATCCAGCTCGTCTTCCGGAGCGTCTACACGGAAGGAACGTGTCTCATGTGCTACATCATCTGCAGCGATAGCGATGTTGTTCTCTTCGAAGATAGAAAGCAGCTTCGGATTATCACAGATAATACCGGAGGTAACAACCTTGGTTCCCTTCCAGTCACAGACAGGAAGTTTAGCCAGCTCTGCGTTCAGCTCGTTCAGCTTTGCAGTGTATTCCGGCTTCTCCATGAAGTAGAATGCCTTCAGAACTGCGGAACGTTTGGTTGGTGTGATAACATCACAGTGCTCGTTAGCCAGTTTTACGAACTCACGGCGAGCTGCACGGCTCTTGTTGTATACAACGATAGCATCCTGGATGTCAGAATCAGTAATCTTTCTTCCAGCGATCTCTTCCAGATCTGCTTTTACATGGTTGTACTGATCGATACAGAACTGAAGACCAAACTCTTCGAAACGGTTCTGCGGATGAGCTAAGAAGATAACTTTCATCTTGTCGCCCATAGCTACACGGAAGTTCTGGCTCATCGGACGAAGAGTATCACAGATAGTAGGTGTGATAATACCGTCTAACTGATCCATAGTTCCATCCAGCAGCATCTCCAGAGCTAACTGAGCGATGGTGCAGTAGAAAGTAGCGCAGTACTCTTTTGCACGGCTGATGGTCTTAGTGTTGGAACCCCACATACCCATCGGAACGATACCAGCGGCATATACAAGCTCTTCCGGAGCGTAGTAAGGAAGAACACCAACTACTTTTTTGCCCTGAGCTTTATATTCAGCAAGCTGCTGCTTCGGAGTTGCAGCTTTTACCTTAAATTCTTCTAATAATGCGTTAACACTCATGGTTATTTAGCCTCCTTTGCCTGCTTATTTGCTTCCATTGCCTCAACCAGACCCTCTACACGAGTCTCGTACTGAGCAGCATTGAAGTTACGCGGGTCAGCCTGATCGCCGTCGAAACCAGCACACGGGATACCCAGGTCAGCAGTAAAGCGACGCTGCATCTCAGCCATGTAACCACTCCACGGTTTACAGCTTCTGTTGTAGTGAACCAGAACGCCATCTACCTTGTTGTCACGGCAGATGCCTTCACGCCAGTCAACACCCTGCTCGATGCAGACAGAGTTCGGAGCTTTGTAGTAAGCACGAGCCATCTCATCGATGTTGTTGTAAACGAAACCGAATGCCGGAGCATATACAACGGCAGTAACGTTTACACCGTGGGTCTTCAGCGGTTTGAACAGAGCCGGCAGTTTCGGCCAGCACGGAATACCCTCGAACATAACACGGTATTTCTCCGGGAACGGAGTTGTGGTCTCACCCTTCTTAACTGTCTCTTCCAGGTCTTTTGCAAGTAATTCAAAAGCATCACCAGCAGCTACAGTAGCACGTGCAGTTACAACGTCTGCCATGTGGTTGAACAGGTCAAATCCACTATATGGAGCCGGTTTGTACTGCAGGAAATCACAGACTTTCAGCCAAGCCTTAGCGGTACGGTTAGCGTTTGCACAAGCCTGCTCGAACTTCTTCTCGTCGAACTTCTTGCCTGTCAGCTCTTCCAGCTGTTTGATCGCTTTGTCGAACTGAGCGCGAACGTATTTAACATTCTCATCATGAACTTCTACTGTATTGTTGTACGGGATATCGATCATGATCAGCGGAATGTTACACATACGAGCGATGTTCTCATACCATTTTGTCATACAGTTACAGATGTTGTTGCAGCAAAGAACGAAATCCGGCTGCGGAATACGCATCTGACGAATCGGAGAAATAGCCTCAAGACGTTTCTCTTTTTCCGGACCATCCGGGAGTTTTTCAATCTCAAGCAGGTTGTCCAGCTGCAGATACGGAGTCTGAGTCTTCGGATCCTTCTTCGGTTTTCCGTCTTCACCCATCACTACGTTGCCGTCAGCATCTTTTAATGGTTTACCTGTGCTCGGATCGATGATGTATTCACCAGTCTCTGGATCATACTTACGGGATACACGTACACCAGCTGCATATGCAAGGCTGATACGAGCGTAACCACAGATATCGTTGTCATATCCAAGATCCTCAGCTGCCTGGCACATCAGCTCACCGTAACGGTTAGCTGCGATACCAGCTGCCTGGTTCTCCGGATACATAACGTGTAAATCAAATGCTGCTGCAAGCTCACACGGGAATTTGGAAGAAGACCATCCAACTAACTCGCCTCTTGCTTTGGCCTCACGCGCCTCTTTGTGTACGTCATCTACGACTTTACGAAGCGCAAGAACACCAGGACTAACTTGTTTTGCCATAATAATTATCCTCCATTCTTAAAAATTAACTTAGTTACTTCTGACGGCTGGCTACCTGATATGCCATCAGGGCTGCGCCAAGCGCGCCGTTATACTGTGTCAGCGGGGATGTACAAATCTTTACGCCAAGCTCAGCCTCAAGCGCATCTACTACGCCCTGGTTCTGAGCCACACCGCCTGTCATAACGACATCCGGCACTACACCGATTCGGTGGGCAAGACCCGTGACACGATGAGCCACTGAACGATGAATACCGGCAATGATATCACATTTATCCGTTCCCATCGACAACTGGCTTATAACCTCACTCTCTGCAAAAACCGTACAGGTGGAACTGATTCCTACCTGCTTCTTGGACATAGCGCCAAGACGGCCTAGATCACTTACCTCAACTTCGAGAACGCGAGCCATAACATCCAGGAATCTTCCGGTTCCGGCTGCACACTTATCGTTCATCTGGAAGTTTGTCATGACACCGTCCTCAACGCGAAGAACCTTCACGTCCTGACCGCCGATGTCAATTACGGTATGAACCTTCGGGAAAAGGAAATAAGCGCCCTTTGCATGACATGACAGCTCACTCATCTGCTTATCGGCAATTCCGTCCATCAGAGATGTACGTCCATAACCGGTAGCCAGTGTGAATGCCATATCTTCTTTCTTGAGGCCTGCATCTTCCAGAACTGCCTCGATGGCACGGCTTGGACCGCTGGTACCTGCTCCAACGTCAATCAGAGACTTACCTACGATCTCCTTGCCATCCTTCAGGATGATACATTTGGAAGCTGTAGAGCCTACGTCGATACCTAAAGTGAAAATTTCGCTCATGATGTATCTTTTTCCTTTCAATACTGACTTTCTATGCCTGATTTTTGTTTCAACGATGTTTTGGCAGATCCGTGCTATCACATCGTCTCCACCCATCATAATACCACAAAATCAACTAAAAGTCGCTGTAAAATCTTGAAAATGTTATAAAATAATTCTTAACAAAACTATTACTTATTACTTATCTGCCTGAGTATACCAATAAATCGAGCAAAGGTTCCAGTTCCTTTGCCCGATTTATCTGCAAGCATCCGGCAAAACGGTTCATTTACAGTCATACAGACAAGCCGCTTCGCCAGAGCCTCACACTATTCACACTATCAATTTGTTACTTATCACTATTTACACTATCACTGTCAGCCGCGTACTTACGCGCCTTCTCTTTTTAAAATGTTATCTTAGCGGCACCTATCACAATGCCGTTTTAATTTGATAATTATTTACCGTAGTTGATGAACTCACGAGTAGATCTCGGAGCCAGCATCTGATGCATCGGGCAGATAGCCTGAGCATTCTGATAATAAGCCTCGGTAAATGCCTGGATGTACGGACGAAGATCGGTCAGATCTACGATCTCATCAACCATACCCTGTTTTGTACAGTATTTCGGACGAGATTTGTCTGTGTACATCTGGATCATAGCGTTCATCTTGTCGATGATCGGCTGAAGCGGCTCGCCAGCTTTTTTAGCTTTAACAAGCTTTCTGGAGTACATAGCGTTTGCAGCGGTCTCACCCGGCATTACGTAGTACTCGCAAGCACCTGTACCGATAGAGAATACGTTGGTGTTGTTGCCCTGCGGACCACCCAGAACGTAGTGAGCAGCAGCACTTGCCTTACGAAGAGTAACCTCCAGAGACGGAAGCTTAGCATTCTCGATAGAGTAGATCAGGGACTGACCTAAACCAAGCAGCTCTGCCTTCTCAGCGTCATCGCCTACATCGATACCTGTGGTATCCTGCAGCCAGATAACCGGTGTCTTATCACGAGCACACAGAGTAACGAACTCGTTCATCTTAATCAGACCCTGACGGTACAGCTTACCACCGATACCTACAGAACCCTGTTTGTACTCCGGATAGTTCATGAGTAAGCCCTGTACGTTAGCGATAACACCAACCAGAAGGCCGTTAACTTTTGCAAGACCAGCAACGATCTCCGGACCGTAGCCTTTCTTGTACTCGAAGAACTCACTGTTATCGAACAGACGGCCGATTACATCGTAGATGTCGTACGGACGTTTCTGGTTCATCGGGATGATGCTGTACAGATCCTCAGCCGGAAGCTGCGGAGCCTTCGGGCTGTCAACACGGAAGAACTCCAGGTTGAAGCACGGAAGGTAGTTGATGTACTTCTTGATTCCCTCGATAACGCCTAAATCATCCTCGTAAACTTCACGGAAGAATCCTGTCTCATCATAGTGGATCGGCACGGAACCCGGAGCCGGAACGTGATGTTTGCTGTTCTCGATCTGAGCGTTAACGATCTGCTCTGCTGCTTCCTCATCGATGTAACCCTTCGGGTTCATACCGGAAAGGATACCAGCGCCACCAACTGCCATGTTCGCATCTTTATGAGCGATCAGGATAGTCGGGGAAATGCTGTGGTAACCACCACCTGCCGGGTTGGTTCCGTAGATACCTACGATAACCGGAACACCAAGCTGGTTTAACTCAGCGTTGCGGAAGAACGGTGTACCACCACCACGACGGTTCGGGTATACTTTGTCCTGATTCGGGAACTCAACGCCTGAGCAGTTTAACAGGTATACTAACGGCAGATGCAGCATCTTAGCGGTATCTGCAGCACGGAGCAGGTTATCTGCCTGTCCCGGAACCCAAGCACCAGCCATCTTCTTGTTATCAGAAGCAATGATGTAAACCCATTTGCCATTTACACGGCCAAGACCATTCAGAACGTTAGTTGTCTGGAAACGGTTGTCTTCCGGATTGTAAAGGCTGTTTAACGGGCACCATGTACCTGGATCGATCAGGGCGTTGATACGCTGTGTAGCAGAAAGCTGTCCACGTGCGTTTAACTTCTCTTCGGTTGTGATACCAGCATCAAGAGCCTGCTTAATGGACTCATGGATGTCGTTCTCAACAGCCTTCAGTTCCTGCTCGTTTTCCGGATTCGGATTAACCAGAGCTTTACCAACGGTAGGCATATTCTGGAAATATCCTGGCATTGAATACATATTCATGTCTTCTTTTCTCCTTATAAAATAAAAAATAAAAATGGTTATAAATGAATTGCTTGCGGGACAGTTCGTCTCCTGTCCCGCCTGCAATCAGTAACTAATTAATCGACAGAAATGATATCTGTCTTGATTCCCTATGGAAGGCTAATTACTTAGTCTCCTTCGGAACTTTGATGAATGCCTGACCTGGGTCGATCTCTTCACGAATAACGCGGATGATCTCCGGATCCGGACCTTCCATCAGCTGAGCTCTAGAGGTATCGATCTCGAAACCAGTGTTCTCCTGAACCATTTCTGGAGAGGAGAATGGATAGTAGTAAGCCAGGTACATTCTCTTGGTCTCTTCGTCGAATTTCATGATACCAAGATCGGTAACTACCATCTGCGGTCCACGGTTGCCCGGAAGACCTGCTCTCTCACGTCCGCCAGGGCCGTCCATCCAGCCACAGCTTGTGATGTAGTCAACATGCTCCATGAATCTTCTCTTCTGATGCTGCATCATGATGATGGTGTTGCAGAAGGTAGCGATTCCGTTTGCACCGCCAGAACCGGTGAAACGTGTGGTAGGTTTAACATAATCACCCTTACCAAAGATACAGGTAGAGTTAACGTTTCCGTACGGGTCGATCTGAGCGCCACCGATGAATGCGATCATACGATCAGCATCATGTAACCACTCATTAGCCTCGAAACCTACGAAACGAACGTTTGGCCACTGTACTGCACAGTGAGCCATGAAACGGTTGTCACCTACAGAACGCGGAACCTCGATCGGAGAACAATCCATAAGACCACTCTCTACGATCGGATGGCAGCTCGGGCAAACAACACGTTTTGCCAGGGATGCACCGATTAACGGAAGACCGGTACCAACGATAACGATCTGATTTTCTTTAATATTTTTTGCGATGGCGTAAGCCTGCATTTCCTGCTTTGTATACTTTGTATAATCAGCCATTTTAGATTTTCCCTCCCTCAATTAATGTCTGGTAGAATAGCCAAGATGCGGCTCATTCTTAAGGTTCATGAGGCGAGCGCCGCCCAGTACGTTGAGCAGATCATCCTGATCCTTGCATCCATATACATACTTCTGAAGGTAATCCTTGAAGGTCTCCGGAATCTTGGTGCCGTCAGCAGCATCTTTTGCAGCCTGTGCAGCAACTTCTGCAGCTTTTGCAAGCTTCTCATCTTCCGGCTTAGCAGCAGCAGCCTTAGCAGCTTTGTCTGCAGCCTTCTGAAGCTGTGCCTTAGCATCCTCAGCGTCAAGGTACTTGGAAGCCTTGTCGTACTCTTTCAAGCCCTTATCATCATCATCATAATAGCCGTAGCACTGTGCCGGCCAAGCACCGTACGGTGCACGAACAACGGCGTCTACACACTCACCAAAGATTCTTGTCTTGGTTGGGTCACGACGGATATACTCATCACTTACGATCTCCTCGCAGGTAACGATACAACGTTTTGCAGCTACAGCGATATCTACGTCATGGAACTCATCACCATCGATGATACAGGTTCCATCCGGAGATGCCTGCTGAACATGGATGATAGCGCAGTCAAGCTTCGGAACCGGAACAGCCAGCAGCTTCTCGCCTGGCTCAAGCGGGTTCTCGATCTCTACGCATTTCAGGTTGTCAACACCTTCCATGGTTCTTCTCTTCTCTTCGCTGATACCCCAGAACTTAACAAGTCCGGAGCCCTGCATCATACGTACCGGCAGGTACGGAAGACCCAGAGATGCAGCATGAAGCTGAAGCATCAGAACGTCCTGAGAATAATCCTCATATGTAAGCTCACCCTTCTCGATAGCTGCACGGAAACGACGAGCTACGTTGGTGTAACCAGAGTTTGCAGTATAGCAGTTGATGTAGGCTCTCACACGGCCCTCACCGATTAACGCATCCCAGTCACCACCTGCCGGGCCAGACCAGCCTACAAAACCAGTTTTACCCTGACGAAGGATCTCGTAAACTGCTGCATACGGTTTACGGTTTGTTGTAAATCCGCCGAGACAAAGTACATCGTTGTCACATACATACTTTTCTACGGCATCGTGTAAAGACATTACTTTATTAGCCACAATAAAGCCTCCTTTAAAAAAATTTTCTATAACTACCTATATAAATAAGTAAAAACGGGATCCGGTACTTCCGGCGCTACGGTCTTTCGCAGGCCAGATGCAGCCAGATCCCGGCTGCAACAGCCAAAAATCAATATTCGATTAACCGAAAATCAGCATGAAGAAACCTGCTGCTACGGCAGAACCGATAACACCTGCTACGTTTGGTCCCATAGCGTGCATCAGAAGGAAGTTGGTCGGATTCTCTTTTGCACCAACTGTCTGAGAAACGCGGGCAGCCATCGGTACAGCAGATACACCAGCGGAACCGATTAACGGGTTGATCTTGCCGCCGGTTACAGCGCACAGCACCTTACCAAGGAGAACACCTCCGATGGTAGCGAATGCGAATGCAAGAAGACCCATGCAAACGATAGCGATGGTCTGAACACGCAGGAAGATCTCGCCGTTTGCGGTCGCACCTACGGTAGTACCAAGCATGATAGTTACGATGTTGCACAGTGCGTTCTGAGCTGTATCAGAAAGACGCTCTGTAACACCAGATTCACGAAGCAGGTTACCAAGCATCAGCATACCAAGCAGCGGAGCTACGGACGGAAGAAGCAGGGAGCAGAACAGTACTACGAATACCGGGAATACGATCTTCTCAACCTTGCTTACCTTACGGAGCTGCTTCATAACGATGGAACGCTCTTTCTTAGTGGTAAGAAGCTTCATGATCGGCGGCTGAATCAGCGGAATCAGCGCCATGTAGGAGTAAGCGGCAACGGCGATCGGAGCAACCAGATCCGGTGCCAGGTTGTTAGCTACATAGATAGCGGTCGGACCGTCTGCACCACCGATGATACCGATAGCAGCTGCCTCACCTACTGTAAACAGACCAGTTGCGTTAGCCAGCATGAATGCAATGTAGATACCGAACTGAGCAGCTGCACCAAGCAGAAGGCTCACCGGGTTTGCAATCAGCGGACCAAAGTCCGTCATGGCACCTACTGCCATGAAGATCAGACACGGGAACAAACTGGACTTAACACCGCCGTAGATGATACGCAGAACACCTGCGGTATACCACGGCTCGCTTTCCTTCATCAGGTCAGCCAACGGCAGGTTTGCCAGGAACATACCAAATGCAATCGGAAGCAGAAGAAGCGGCTCGAACTGCTTTTTAATTGCCAGGTATAATAATACAAAAGCAATGAGAATCATTACACAGCTTCTCCAGGTCAATGCTGCGAAACCCGACTGTGCAAGAAGCTCTTTTAATATTTCAAAAAAGTTCATTACCTAACCTCCTAGTTCAGAGCAACCAGAGCAGCTCCTGTATCAACAGAATCGCCAGCCTTAACAAGGATCTTGCTGACTGTACCGTCTGCCGGAGCAACGATCTCAGTCTCCATTTTCATGGCTTCCATAATAACTACTACTTCGCCAAATTTAACTGCCTGTCCTTCAGATACCTTGATGTTCAGGATTTTACCTGGCATTGGAGCTTCTACGGTAGTTGCGCCCGCCGGAGCTGCTGCCTTCGGAGCCGGAGCTGCTGCCGGTGCCGGAGCTGGAGCCGGTGCTGCTGCAACTGGAGCCGGAGCCGGTGCTGCCGGTCTCTGTACCGGTGCGGATGCCGGAAGAACCGGAGCTGCCGGAGCTGCTACACCATTACGATCCAGAGATTTGTAAGCTTCTAATTTTTCTACTTCAACTTCGTATTTCTTTCCATTGATCGTAGCAACATATTTCATAATTCTTTACGTCCTTTCGAATGTTTATCATTACTGTTCACACATGTGTGCCCAGTAATGGGATTTTGCCGATGCTTTGTATTCCAAATCGGCAAAATCTGTTGCCTGAACTGTATCATACAGAATTTTCAGTTCCGAAAATTCCTTTTTGTAAACAGTTGCTATTTATCATAGTATCGTCTATTAGTTCAGGGTAACCAGTGCTGCACCTGTGTCAACGGCGTCGCCTGCTTTGACAAGAATCTGTGCTACTGTACCGTCTGCCGGAGCAACGATTTCAGTTTCCATCTTCATAGCTTCCATCACGATGACGGTCTCACCAAACTTAACTGCCTGTCCTGCAGATACTTTGATGTTCAGGATTTTACCTGGCATCGGAGCCTCTACGGTAGTTGCACCTGCTGCCGGTGCTGCCGCCGGAGCTGCTGCTGGTGCAGGAGCCGGTGCTGCTGGTGCAGGCGCCGGTGCTGGAGCTGCCGGTGCTGCTGCTGGAGCCGGTGCTGCTGCCGGAGCCTCGCCGTAACGCGGCATTGGCTCGTATGCATCGATTCTTTCAAGTTCTACTTCGTACTGTTTTCCATTGAGGGTAGCCGTATACTTCATAACTGCTCTAACCTTCCTTTCGATTTCCTTTCATTCCTGTTTCTCATTACTTAACTTCTGTCACGCTCAAGATCTTAAACTTGTCTGTCGGCAATCCGAGGTCATCCCCGATCGTTGCCATCAGCACGGCAAGTAATTCCTTATCAGCTTCATCCGACACAGCCGGTGCTGCTTTCTGTGCTGCGGCCGGGGCCTTAGCACCATCAGAAACAACGGAGCGGAGAATCTTGGAAATTACCATAATTGCCAGAGCCAGACAGATCAGAGCCAGGAAAACTACCGAAAGACCCAGCAGAGAAACGATAACTGACTGCCCGAAAGGCATAGTTGGTTCAGTCCACATTGTGCATTGCACCTCCTTATTTATTTTAGGTTCTGCTTTCTTTGTGAAAAATTATACTTATAAAATTCCACCAGTAAGATTCCGTATTGTGGAATGCATTCCATTTTTGAAAGCAATTTATAAGGGGCTTTTCCCCTTAACTGTAACAAGTGAAGCCACAGATTGACATGATCAGCTCACTTTACTTAAATTATAACAGTAACCCCCCTGATTGTCAACCAAGCCTTTCATAAATTATGCACAAAAAGCAGGGTGTTTTATTAGCAAAAACAACCTGCTTTTTATAGGTTATTACTACATTTTTCTACATTTTTCTTAATAACCCCCGGAAGAATCGCCAAGACCTCTCAAGCATTTTGCTCATATTCTAAAATGTATTCTGAAAGTCCCGTTCTCTCCTTTTTTCATCAGAACAAAGCCGCTTTTTTCTGTATTTTTTTATACATTTTCAAGAGTTGTTCTCGATTTATTTCGGAAGCTTGAAAGAGCTCTTCAGCGAAACAATCCGGTTGAAAACCGGTTTGCCCGGCTCGCTGTCGCGGCAGTCCACGCAGAAGTATCCATTGCGGACGAACTGAAAGCTCTCAAATGCTTTTGCCTCTTTCAGACCCGGCTCTAAGTAACACTCTTTCAGAACGCGCAGGGAATTCGGATTTAAGTTCAGCGTTCCATCTGCATTGAGTTTGCCCTTTTCCTCGTCTACCAGGTTCTCATAGAGACGTACTTCTGCTTTCAGTGCAGTCTGTGCTGCTACCCAGTGAATCGTACCTTTTACCTTTCTTGCATTGAAGCCGGAACCACTCTTCGTCTCTGGATCGTAGGTACAGTGAACAACCGTTACATTACCGTCTGCATCTTTCTCGAATCCGGTGCAGGTAACAAAGTACGCGTTCATCAGGCGGACCTCATTGCCCGGGAAGAGACGGAAGTATTTCTTCGGTGGTTCTTCCATAAAGTCCTCGCGTTCGATGTAAAGTTCTCTGCCAAATGGAATCTTTCTGGAACCAAGTTCCTCGTTCTCCATATTGTTTGGTGCATCCAGCTCCTCGATCTGTCCTTCCGGATAGTTGTCGATAACAAGCTTGACCGGGTCAAGAATTGCCATCACACGGGACTTCTTTAATTTCAGATCCTCGCGCAGGCAGTACTCTAACATTGCACTGTCGATGGAATTATCTGCTTTGGAGACACCTGCCAGCTCTACAAAGCGGCGGATGGATTCCGGCGTGTAACCTCTGCGGCGCAGCGCTGCGATGGTTACCAGACGCGGGTCATCCCAGCCATCTACAATCTTATCTTCTACCAGTTTCTTGATATAACGTTTTCCGGTAATGACGTTGGTCAGATACATCTTCGCAAACTCAATCTGGCGCGGCGGGTTCTCAAACTCGCACTCTCTTACGACCCAGTCATAGAGCGGTCTGTGATCCTCAAATTCCAGCGTACAAATCGAATGCGTGATGTGCTCAATCGCATCCTCAATCGGATGAGCGAAATCGTACATCGGGTAAATGCACCATTTGTCCCCGGTGTTGTGATGATGCATATGGGCTACACGATAAATAACCGGATCACGCATATTGATGTTTGGGGATGCCATATCAATTTTCGCACGCAGTACCTTTTCGCCATCCGCATATTTGCCTTCTTTCATCTCCTCAAAGAGCTGTAAGTTCTCCTCGATGCTGCGGTTGCGGTATGGGCTTTCCTTACCAGGATTGTTAAAATCACCGCGGTACTCGCGGATCTGATCAGCTGTCAGATCGCAGACGAATGCTTTTCCCTTTTTAATAAGAAGAACTGCACACTCATACATCTGCTGGAAATAGTTGGATGCAAAAAACAGGCGGTCCTCAAAATCAGCGCCCAGCCATTTTACATCCTCGATGATTGACTCAACAAACTCCGTCTTCTCCTTCGTCGGGTTGGTGTCATCAAAACGGAGATTGAATTTTCCGTTGTATTCTTTTGCCAGTCCAGAGTTCAGAATAATCGATTTAGCGTGTCCAATATGAAGATATCCGTTCGGTTCCGGAGGAAATCTCGTCTGGACATGATCGTAAACGCCCTCTGCCAGATCTTTGTCAATCTCGCGCTCGATAAAGTTCTTGGAGACAGCCTCTTCCTTCTCCTCTCCCTCTGCCAATGGTTTTTTATTTTCTTCCATATACATTCCCTCCGTTGTTTCTTTTCGTAAATTGATACTGTTGTTTGAGTCAAATCAAACAGTTTTATTTTTTATCATATCACATTTTGGAGTTTTCGAAAAGGGGATATTTGCCCACAAAAAAGGAAGCGCCGCGGGAGGACACTTCCTTTTCTGATTTTCAATTTTTAAGCATCTTTATTATGGCAATTTAAGATGTCCTGCGTTCGCAGGTAATTGTACTTCTTCTTATTATATATGTGTTTTTATGCGATTTTACTTATGCGTTTGCAAGAGCCTCGCCCAGTGCCTCGCACTCAGCACCTGCTGCCTCGTCCGGCGTTGCGTTGCAGATTACCGGCTCGCAAGCCATGGTTACGCCCAGAGTCATGCAGTCGCTCTCCCAGGTACGCATCCACTCGCCGTCGCCCCATCCGTAAGAACCGAATAATGCAATCTTTTTGCCAGAGAGAACCGGGCTAACCTCGTCGAACATCGGCTGGAACTCAGACTCCTCTAACTGTTCAGCCCCCATAGACGGGCAGCCAAATGCGATTCTGTCATACTCGCCAGCTTTGTCAGCGCCAAACTCTGCGGAAGTAAATAAATCAGCCTCGCCACCCGCTTTCTTAACGCCCTCTGCTACGTAATTTGCCATAGCCTCTGTGTTTCCCGTTCCGCTCCAGTATACAATTGCTACCTTGCTCATTTTTATTTCCTCCTTGTGAATAATTTACTTACTTAGATTTATTATGCGGCTTTTACAAGCTGAATAATCGGTGTCCCCTGACGGTATTTCTCCCGGCACACTTCCGTGCATTCCCGGTATGAATCAAACCGCCGTTTTGCTTCCTGCGGGTCGCCATACGTCTTCCAGTAACCGCTGCAGGTATAATTTTTTCCCTGATTTTCAATGAATCCAACAACATCCTCAAGCGGATACCCCAGGAAAATGCCAATCTCATGTGGAAAATCATGTTCCAGACAAAGCCGGTTGGAAAGCTGCTTCAAAAAGCCATCGACCGTCTTCTGCATCTGGTAACCAGACTTTTTTAAAAAGTGCTGTACAGATATTTTACCCAGAATAAAGCGAAGCCATTCCTCGCGGTACACCAGAATCAGAAACGCGCCCGTCCGGCTGCACTCTTTAAGCGCCCGCACCTGAAGCCCCGACGGTTCCAGTTCCCGGTTCCAGAAATCAAGCGCTTCCAGGAGTTTATCACGGTTCTGCGGCTGATAGCGGAACAAGTTCGACGGTTTGATGCCACGAAGAGTCGGCGCACACACCTCTACGAATACTTCTTCAAACAATCGTTCCATCTTCCTGCCTCCTGACTGCTTCTCTTAGTTAGCCATATCTACCTTTAGTTAGATATGGCTAACTATCTTTCAAAAAATAAAAGGCTTTTTCTGCCTTCTATTTTCCTTTTCACGGGTTAGTCTTATCTAACTTCAATGAGACTATATCATGAATCACTTACCACGTCAAGCAAATTTTGTTCATTTTTGCTTACTGAGTTTTTTTATCAGTAACATCATTTTCTATCTTTTGGGACGATAAATAATCTCATTCACCGTATACACCGTCACAAATGCCTTCGGATCTGTTTTTAATATATACGGCATGAGCTGTGCATATTCGTTTTTATCTACGATCGTGATAATTTCCGTCTTCGGCTCATTGTCAAACGCGCCGAATCCCTGATAGATCGTCGCGCCGCTGTGAAGCGTATGCAGGATAAACTGGCGTATCTCTTCTTCTTTTTCCGAGATAATGCAAACTCTCTTTTTCAGATTCAGACCGAAAATAAAATGATCCAGCACAATTCCGTTTAAGTATGTACCCAGAATGCCCAGCACCACCAGTTTTTTATCGCTGAAAAACACGGATGAGAGCGCCACACACATGCCTGGAAGCGCCATCGCTTTTCCCAGCTCCATATGGAAATATTTGTTTAAGAGCTTTGCCACGATGTCCAGACCGCCCGACGAGGCATTCATCCGGAACAAAAGAGCCAGACCAACGCTGACAACAAAGATATAGCAGACCGTATCCATCATCGCATCCTGGTTGATCGACACAAAATCCGGGAAAACCTGCTCAAACACCCACAGAAAAACCGGCAGAATCAGCGACGTATACACCGTCTTGACGCCGAACTCGCGTCCGATAAAAAGAAAGCCCACCACCAGAAGCGCCGCATTTAAAATAAAGGTCAGCACTGAAATCGGCAGCGGTATCACATTTCCCAAAAGCATCGCCAGACCGGAAATACTTCCCACCGATACACCGCTCGGAATCAGAAAGAAATAGACGGCTGCCGCCACGACAAAGGTCGCCGCTGTGATCATTGTGTACTCCCCGATTACGCGCATGGACTTTTTGGCCATAACTAAAAACCTCCTCATATTACAATTTCGCGCGAGCGCGCATCATTGGCACGTTAGTGCCTTTTTGTGTGATAGAGAATTTCAAGGAATTACCTATTACACAAAAAGACACATCGCGTCTGCAATGTGTCTTCGTAATGAGGCATCGGGGATTCGAACCCCGGACAACTTGATTAAAAGTCAAGTGCTCTACCGACTGAGCTAATACCCCATATTTAACTGGGCTAGTTGGATTCGGACCAACGAATGCAGGAGTCAAAGTCCTGTGCCTTACCGCTTGGCGATAGCCCATCAGCAAAAGATCCTTTTAAAAGGAAGGTGGATATAGGGATTCGAACCCTAGGCCTCCAGAGCCACAATCTGGCGCGCTAACCAACTGCGCTATATCCACCATAGGAATCTGTCGAAACAGATTCGACGAGCCTGAAGGGATTCGAACCCCCGACCCACGGCTTAGAAGGCCGTTGCTCTATCCAGCTGAGCTACAGACTCATATTCATTTTGCGATTCTGACCGTTTTATCCGGCACTGTAACCATTCCCGCACCTGACCTCTCAGCCAACTGCTTATCTGTCTCATCGACAGCAAAGATAGTATATAACATTTGAAAAAGAATGTCAACAGGAAATTTCATATTTTTTAAAATAATTTCAAAAATTCATTTCTTTTGACTTCCCCCCTATTTTTCCACCTCTTCCTGCTCGTATGACAGGAAGTCCGCCAGAAATCCCTTTTCCCGCAGCGCTGCCTCGATCTCGTCGAGAATCTCCTCCTGATCGGCAGCCACGTGATGGAAATGATAGCCCGATGTCACGTTTAAAAGCGGCGTGGAACGCCCAGTCCGGATATTTTCCACAAATGCCTCAACATCGCGGCGGCTGCGGATATTTAACGGCGCCGATACCTTTCCATAGATGCGGTGGTTGACCATGACATCCAGCACCTCGCCGCCCAGATCAACAATCGTATTCAGCTCTTCGCGCGTCTGCTCGGTCGTATGGCACATTTTAAAGAGGCGTTCCGTCTGGTGCGGCACCTCCAGCACATAACCGCGGGCAGTCGCAAGGACAGGGTGTCCCTCGGTACGCAGAAGCGCGATATCCTGCACCACCACCTGACGGCTCACGCCGACTGCCCGCCCCAGCGCCCCGCCGGAAAGCGGTGTGGATGACTGTCCCAGCATTTCCAGTATTTTCTTTCTCCGCTGTACTCCTGTCATCGTTGTTTCCATCCTGTTTTCCCTGTCCTTTCTTAGTTTTTAAATTTTTATAATGCCCGCAGATGTTTGAGGCTCAGATCCAGAATTGGTGCCGAGTGCGTCAGCGCGCCGCTGGACACATAATCTACGCCTAATTTCGTGATCGTTGCGATATTTTCCTTCGTCATATTTCCGGAACACTCCGTCTCGGCGCGTCCGTCGATGATGCGGATCGCCTCCGCCATCTCGTCCGGGGTCATATTGTCCAGCATGATAATATCAGCGCCCGCTTCCACTGCCTCGCGCACCATATCGAGATTTTCCGTCTCCACCTCGATCTTGCGGACAAATGGGGCATATTCCTTCGCCGCCTCAACCGCCGCCTTAACTCCGCCGGCTGCGTCGATATGGTTATCCTTGAGCATCACGCCGTCCGATAAGTTGTAACGGTGGTTGCTGCCGCCGCCAACCTTGACCGCATATTTTTCAAATATACGCATACACGGGGTCGTCTTGCGCGTATCTAAAAGCGTCGTCTTCGTTCCTTCTAAAAGCTTCGCCACCTGGTTCGTATAGGTCGCAATGCCGCTCATCCGCTGTAAATAGTTGAGCGCCGTCCGCTCGCCAGAAAGAAGCACCCGGATGTCGCCGGTAATCACACCTAAAAACTGCCCTTTTGTGACGGTATCCCCGTCTTTTACCTCAAATTTTGTCTCGGTCGTCTCGTCAAGAAGTTTAAACACGCGCTCAAACACCTGTAAACCGGCGATAATACCGTCCGCCTTGGCTAAGAGCTGTACCTCGCCCCTGCGGTATTCCGGCATGACCGCGTTCGTCGAAACGTCCTCACTGTTAATATCTTCCTTTAATGCCATGCGGATATACTCATCCGCAACAAGCTGCATCGTAATTGGATTCATACTCTTCGTCCTCCCGTCCGGCAATCTTGCCTGCCGCTCTCTCTGCAAATACAAGGCTTTCCAGCAGACTGTTGCTGGCAAGCCGGTTTTTTCCGTGTACGCCGTTGCAGCTCGTCTCACCAACCGCATACAGGTGATTCATCGTCGTCTCGGAGAAATGATCGACATAGATACCGCCCATGAAATAATGCTGCGCCGGTACGACCGGAGCCGGTTCCTTCGTGATATCGTAGCCCTCTTTTAAGCACTCCTCATAAATGTGCGGAAAATGCCCCCGGATCGTCTCCTCCGGAACTGCCTCAAACGACAGCCATACATGATCGCTGCCCTCTTTTTCCATCTCCTTCTCGATCGCCTGCGTCACCACATCACGCGGCAGAAGCTCATCGACAAAGCGCTCGCCCTTTCCATTTAACAGAACTGCTCCCTCGCCGCGGGTCGATTCTGAAATCAGGAAGCTGCGTCCCGGCTTCTTGCTGTACAGGCTGGTCGGATGAATCTGGACATAATCGAGATGTTCCAGACGCACGCCGTGTTTCTTTGCCACATCCAGCCCATCACCTGTCAGGCTCGGGAAGTTCGTCGAATGCTTGTAAAGCCCACCGATACCGCCGGTCGCCAGAACCGTGTCTTTCGCATGAATCTTTAAAATATCGCCGTCTGCATTCTTTGCCAGAATACCGGTGCAGATGCCCTTTTCTACCAAAATATCCGTCATAACAGTATATTCCCGGATTTCTACATTCGGAAGTTCTTTTACACGCGTCTGCAGGGTCGTCGTGATCTCTTTTCCCGTGATGTCCTCATGGAAACAGATACGCGGCTGCGAATGCGCGCCCTCCTTTGTATATTTTAAACTGCCATCTGGATTTTTGTCAAACCCTACGCCTAATTTCAGCAGATTATTTATCACATCCCGGCTGGAGCGGATCATGATATCCACACTCTCCTTGCGGTTCTCGTAGTGTCCCGCGCGCATCGTGTCCTCAAAATACGCATCATAATCTGTCTCATCCCGCAGCACGCAGATACCTCCCTGCGCCAGCATGGAATCACAGCTCTCTATATCTTCCTTGCAAATCATTAAGATCCGGTCTTCCGACGGCAGATTTAAAGCGGTGTACAGACCGCCTACGCCACACCCGACGATGACCACATCATAATTTTCCTCCCGGACCATTTTGTTGCCTTCCTTTCTATACCATACGTTTGCACTTATCTTTTTATCCTGCAGATAGTTCAGCCTTCAAATCGCAGAATACTATCTGCCACTCTATGCTCCTATCGCAAACAGAGTTCTCTTTCAATCCAAAACTTCATTTGTGCATCCGCACCAGTATAGCACATATTATTTCATGTGACAAGACATATGTAATGATATTTTGGGTGATTCTGCAAAAAACATATTACTATTCACGCATACGTGCCCAGTAACCAAAAAACTCCAGTTTCATTGACAGTCCACCATAAATCCATTAAAATACCTACTATAATAAGGTTTTTGCCAAATTAAATTTAAACATATGAAGAGAAGGTATTTTCATGAAAATCAATCACGTACACGCAGTCTATTTCAGCCCGACCGGCAACGCGAAAAAGGTTATCATCACGCTGGCGCAGGCCATCGCGGACACACTCGGCGTCCCGATGGATTCCTATGATTTCACGCTGCCGGAAAGCCGCGAAAAAGTCCATACATACGGGACAGAAGATCTGCTCGTCATCGGCACCCCGGTCTACGCGGGACGCATCCCGAACAAGATGCTCCCATTTGTACAGACCCATTTTGAGGGAAATGGCGCGCTCGCCATTCCGGTGGCTGTCTTCGGAAACCGCAACTTCGACAATGGGCTCATCGAGCTTCGCAATGAATTAGAGGCGCACGGTTTCCACACCATTGCGGGTGCCGGTATCCCGACCGAGCACGTATTCAGCGACAAGCTGGCAACCGGACGTCCAGATGCAGATGATCTCGCACAGATCCATGCATTCGGCATCAAAGCAGCTGAAAAGATCACTTCCCTGACCGAAATCCCGGCTCCGATTGCCGTGCGCGGCGATGATCCGGTCGGACCATATTACACACCGCTCGGCACCGACGGAAAACCGGCTGTCTTCCTGAAAGCCAAACCAGTTACTGATCTGGAAAAATGTACCGGATGCGGCATCTGTGCAACCGTCTGTCCGATGGGTTCTATCCCGGCGGATGCACCGGACACCTGTACCGGTATCTGCATCAAGTGCCAGGCGTGCATCAAGATCTGCCCGGCTGGCGCCAAATACTTCGACAACGAGGCTTTTCTGTCCCACGTTGCGATGCTGGAGCAGAACTATACACGCAGAAGTGAGGCGGAGTATTTTATTTAAAAAATATATTTTGACAAACGGCAGCTGCCAGACAGGAAGAGATACTTACTGTATCCACCTGTTTAGCAGCTGCCGTTTGATTTATATCTGTTTGATTTATACCTATTTACAACGTTTCTGCGTCTTTATCATCACCGTTTTCTTTTAGTTTTTACGGTTCTTTTCTTCTTCCTCCCGTCTGCCGCTCATCCATACATAAGCAGATGCGATCAGTCCGAGTGTCAGCATCAGAGCCGATGTGTTTACTCCGTCCTCTCCTGTCTTCGGAAGTCCCTGTGCAGGAATGTTTTCAATCGGCACTTCCGCCGGCTGTTCCGGAAGCACCGGTTCTTCGGTGACTGTCCCCGGTCCCGCAGAGGTTGTCTTCTTTCCGCCAGAACTGGAACCGCCGCCTCCATGACCGCCGTGGCTTCCGCCACCCCCATGATCCGGGGTTGGATCTGGCTTCGGAGCTGTCTTTCCGTTGACAAAGTTTACTTTCAGGGTTTCGCCGCCTTTGATTGCGCCCATATAAACCACAGCGCTCTCCACGCCGGTGGCCGGGTTAATCACACTGCTTACCCCTTTTTCGGCTGTCATCTGCTGATACGATTCTTCATCGCAGATCACATAAATATTGGAATCCACCTTATATCCATCTGGCGCCGCCTTTTCCTGAAGGTAATAGACCACTCCCTCTAAAAGTGCATAATCAATATTCAGGGTTCCGTTGGTCGTCGAGACGGTATAATTTAACTCTTTGTTGTCCGGATCGTACTCAACCCAGCCATAATATCCATCTTTTACCAGTTTCTGGCTCTTCGTCCCATCTTCATTTTCTACCGTTTCGTAGACCGGATCCACATAAACACAGTATTTTGTCACATCCGTTGTCTTCTGATTTCCCTGTTCATCTGTCTCCGTCTTGCTGTCTATATACCAGAGATAGAACGAAGTCTGCCCCTCGCCCTCGTCATCTCCGAGCTGGCTGCCATCCGTATCTACCTTGGTCAGGTTGAAAGTGCCATCCTGCTGTTTGAGAACCATGGAACTGTACCAGTTCCAGGCGGTATTCTGATAATTGTTATCTGAACGTTCGCCATCGATATTGGTTGCCATGGTAAATGCAACCCAGGTAGCTTCTTCCGCCATCAAACCGGACTTTAGCAATGCGTTAAAATAGGCATTTGCCTTATCCCATGCACCATCCGTTTCATTTAACTTATCCGCCATATAATCGCCGATCGTCATCTCACACCCATCCGTCGCCCAATTTCCATGACTATGATCGTGACCCAGATTTTCATTTTCCAGGAATTTTTTCATATCCTCCTGGCTGCCGACATTGAAGCTGAAAATATTCTGATAAAAATTATCATACTGGCTGCTGGAATGAAGCAGCATCGGATCTAGAGAAGCCAAGGAAGAATTTCCGCTCTCTCCCGCTCGCGTTAGTTCATTTTCCGCTGCTTCATTCTTAGAAAGCAGTTCCTCGATCGTCGTGTAGGAAGTTCCTCCTTTCTCGTTGTAGTATTTAAGAACTTCTTTTTCTAGTGTCGTGTTATTTTTAGAAAGATATTGATTCAAGGCATCCTGAATTTTATATTTTGATGCCCGGATTGCATCAATCTCACCGCCACGCACCCACGGAGCATAATATTTACTTCCATCCGCCTTGATCGCATAATTGTTTTTTCCGCTGGACGGAATTAATTTTACAACATACTTTCCAGAACCTTTTGGTTTTTCTTCCACCTGTGCACTATTAAAATCGCAATAATAGCAATCATATTTTTCTGAATACAGATAATATTTTTTTCCAATCTTATAAACCGGATCTCCAACATTAATATCGTCTTTCGTTAATTTGATATAGGATGTCGTTAAATTTCCGTCCTTATCAATTCCGTACTGGCGCTGAGACTGCGTGTCTTTCAATGCCTCATCAATCAGATTTTCAATAACTCCTGTTGTGCTGGAATTCTTTATATCATACTTGGGAGAAAGAAATCCCTTCGTATAATCATCCGGCAGTTCCTGTCCGTCAAATCCAACGACTCCTGTCTGATCCTGATTGCTCATGTCCGGTGTCGATACGATAAAGCTGTTATTTTTATACACATATGTATGTTTGGAACCGTTGGTAATATAAACATCAAATACCATTGTACATCCCGGTTCCTCATACGGACAGACTGTTCCATTTTTTATATTATAGCTATATTCAACTCCATTGAAAACCTGACGGATCGTATTTTGTCCGTAATACTGTGCATTTTCCAGCTCGTTCGCACCTTCTTTAGTCTGGAACCACTGTTCAAACTGCTTCTTTCCAGCCGCATTGATCTCTTCCATCACCTTGCTCAGCTCAATCGTCTGGTCACCCTTGGCATCTTCTTTGATATTAAAGGTTACCTTAAATTTTCCAGTTTCTTTATCATAAAAATATTCATAATCCTTCTCTTCCGGTAAAACAGGTTTTACCTCTGTCTCCTGGCTGCCGCCCGTCTGGTTTCCGGAATTATCCACATTTTCCTGTCCATTCTGAGAATTAGAATCTCCGGCTGCTCCCGACGCCGAACCTGCAGAGCCTGTACCGGAATTGGCATCCGATTCGTTCTTTTTCGAGTCGGACGGCGCACCCGGAATAATTTCTACCGTGTCAGACTGAGATGGGCGTTCGATCGAATCGTATGGATTATCCGTCTGTTCACCCGACGGATTCTGACCGTTTTCTTCCCCTGTCTGGCTGTTTCCATTTTCATTCACAGAACCCACAGTTCCGGCTTCATTTCCTTCACCAGCTCCATCTGAGCCCTCATCTCCAGAAACATCCGCTACCGTAGAACCATCCTGCACTCCAACAGTATCTTTCCCAGCAATATTCTCTGCCTGTTTTCCAGTATCAAATACTTCTTTCTCCATCCACTTATCCAGATCGACTTTCTCCTGCGTTCCCGCTGTGTCCACACTTTCTTTGACAACTGCCGCATCATCCGCATAAGCAGTCGCCGTACCGAAGGAACTAAACGACAGCATCAGCGCCAGCAATACTGCTATCGGACGGCGCATCTGATTTTTATACTTCCGTCTCCGGCTCCTTCCCCTGATTTTTCTCTCTTTCATCCCTTTACCTCCCTTGATAGATCTATTTCCAGATGCAGTAGCATATAAACATTTCTTTCCGGTCCGTTTCCATGTTATGTCTTTCTGTCTATCCAGTTACTGCATCATGGTAACGCATTTTGTTTTTCCACATCTGGAACATTCCCCATCTTATTCTGCGTTACTGTTCACGCATACGTGCCCAATAACGGAATTTGCCGTGGCTTTGCATTTAAATACGGCAAATTCCTGCTGCCACCACGTTTTCTTACGGCACTTTCGGTTCCAAAAGTGCCTACCCGGGAACAGTTACTATTCTGCCGATTCATACGCATATAGAATTGTCCGGGCATTGTTAAATTCATAGCTGCATGTCACAAATGAATACAAACGCACGATCGTCCCCTCGATCGGCGCGGACGCGCTCGCGCCCGCTGTCATCTGCTGAATATATGACGCAAATTCTTCTCCCGATGCAAACTCCGTTTTCCGGCGGATCGCATCCGGCGATGTGCAGACAGCCGCCAGGGCTTTTAAATGAATCTCCCGCTCCGGCGTATAAAGAATGATTTCTGAATGCTGATCGAAATAGCCCTGATCCTTGTATCTGGAAATGTCCTTAAACATACTTCCATTCTTCATGTGATGGCCGTACAGCACGTTATGCAGGGACGAAAAATCTGCCCGATCGGCATAGTCCAGAAAAATCGTGCCCGCCGTGCTCTTCTGCCCGTTCAGGTCACGGTGCAGGTAATAATCATTGTCCTTCCCCTGAACCACCGGATAATTGATCTGAGTTCCCGGAATCTGAATCCAGGCAACGACGTCCGGATTCTGGGAATCCAGCACTGCGAAATCAATTGCTGACACATATTCTGTCTCCTTTATTGCATCCGTCTCATCTATCTCATTTTCCACTTCTGGCACTTTTTTCTCCGGCATTGTTTCTCCTGTCGTCCCTGCTTCCGACATTCCCACAACCTGAGCGGTCAGCTCTTCATGCGCCTTCTCCTGACGCATTTCATCCCATTTATGCATTGCCACCCCCGCTGTACCGAACGCCAGACAGATGACAGCTATCACAGCCGCTGCTTTCCGTGTCCACTTTTGCATCGATCCCTCCATCTTTGCCCGTGAAACGTTCTGCGCCTTTATTTGTTAAGCAAATTATATATTTTTATAAATGATGTATTAATTTGCATACAAAACGAAACAGATAACAGCATAGTTTTAGGACAGCGCCATTTTTTCTGGCGCCGCCCTAAAAACCTGCTCTTATAACCGGGCAATTTTTATTTTTCTATGTCTCGTCTTACTCTTCCGTCTTTTTTCTGCCCGTCATTAATACATAAGCTGCTGCCATCATTCCAATTGCCAGCAGAGCCATCGGCACATCCATCCGATCCGTATCCCCGGTCTTCGGAAGTCCTTCTGCCGGTACAACCGGCTGAGGTTCTGGTACAACCGGCGTAACCGGTTCCGTCGGCTGGGCTGCCGGTCCCGACGCGGTTGTGGTCGAAGACTTTTTACTGCCAGAACTACTTCCGCCTCCGTGACCGCCGTGGCTTCCGCCTCCGTTATTGCCTGGATTCGGGGTCGGGGTAGGATCAGATCCCGGTTCCTGGCTTCCATGTTCTACCACATATGATACGGTCGGCTTCGGGAATTCTTCTGGCCGATACTCATTTCCACGGCTGTCTACCGGATACAGGACCGCCTCCTGATTGGTATAGAGCCCTTCATAGTGCTGGCTGCCGTCCCGGTCATATTTTCCATAGGTTCCATCCGCCGTCTTTGGGTTTATCAGTTTTACGGTATAGGTCAGCTGCACCGGTGCAAAGTTTGAAACTGGTTCATTTATATACCAGGTAAACATCTCTGTCTCTGCCTTATTTCCCGCGTCATATACCACTTTAAAACGATAATTCTGCGGTCCCGGTTCTCCGTCTCCAAAATACCAGGTGTTGCCCTCCTGATACATAGAAAGCGCTTTTCCCCCTACTGTCAGCTGGTCTAAATGATCGAAATCAAAGTTATAATCCTCTTTCACATAGCCCATATAATCTTTCACAACAGAACCTTTATCAACGGCATACAAAATATCATTTTCTATACTGTCAAATGAAACCTGCTTTCCATTCGCGAGGTACCGCATGAAACTCATTCCCCACTCATAGTTACTTGCCGTTCCGGGCGGCGTAATCGGCATCGCATAGCAGTGATATCCTTCCGAAGCTGCCTGTGCGTACGCCTCGTATGAAAGATATAATGCCTTATCGATCGAATTCACATAATTTCCTGCTTCCTCCACCGGTGTAATAAGCGATGCATCCGGTTCCGTTCCATATGGATAGTCGTGTGTATCCTTCTGCTCTGAAAGTCTGGCTCCTATGCCGGTCAGCCATGCATTCCAGTCCGTCGGTGCCTGATTATTTCCATACTTGGATTTCCAGTTATCCGGTCCTGCAAAATGTTTCGGAGAATCTGCCATAAATCCCCAGGCAACCGCCGTCGGATTCTCATTAAACATATAGGTAATACCATCACTGACAACTACCAGCGTCTTGCGTTCATCTGCCACTCCTGTATCCTGGTCTAACATCGATTTACCCGCTAAAATACCTGCGTGAAGATTGGTTCCACTCTTAATCTCCCGACAAATGGCTGCTTCAATCGCCTCATATTGGGTCTCCAAATCCATAAATCCATCCGTATGAGCTTCCTTGTTAAAGAGCACTACTCCCACTTTGACCTTTGCTCCCTTTTCCTGCACTTCTTTCTTGAGGTTCTGAAGCATTTCCAATGCCTGCTCTTTCAGTCCCATGCTGGTTGATTTATCTAAGACAAGCACCACATCACTTACCAGCTGCTCCTCCGCTGACGGCAAGGACAAAGCCACTTGAGACTTAAAATTTTCATCCAGCTGTTCCGCTGTCTTCGATTTAGAAGTTCCTCCCTCTGGAATCGTCGGAAGTTCTCCTCCCGGAATCGTATATGATACAGTCGGTTTCGAAAATACTTCCGTTTTTCCTTTTTCCTGATCGCTTCCAACCGGATGCAGCACTGCTTTCTGGTTCGTATAAAGTCCATCATACTCTTCGCTTCCGTCTTCATCGTACCGTCCATACGATTCTCCTGGATTGTTCTTCGGATTTACCAGTTTTACCGTATAGGTCAGCTGCACCGGTTCATTATTTTTTACCGCCTCATTCATCGTCCAGACGAAATGTTCTCCTCCTTCTTTATCCGACGGATCGTATTCCACCTTAAAACGATACTGAGCTGCATTCACGTCTTCATTTCCAAAATAAACGGTATTTCCATCTTCCAATTTAGAAAGCTCCCTGCCGCCAACAGTCAGACGGTCGATGCTCTTTAAGTCAAAATTGTAATCATCCTTGACCCAACCCATATAATCTTCCACAGTCGAGTCCCGATCGACGGCATAAAGGATATCATTTTTGATATCTTCAAAACTTACCGTTTTTCCGTCTGCCAGATATTTCACAAAGCTCGGTCCCCATGGATAGCTTTCACCAGCAGATGAACCAATCGGCATCGCATAGCAGTGATACTGTTCCTTCGCCGCTTCCAGATATGCCTCATAGGAAAGATAGAGTGCTTTATCAACGCTATTGGCATATTTTTTTCCTTCATCAGGTGGGGTACATGGCATTAACTCTCCTTGCTCATATGAATGGTCAAATTCATCGCCCTGATTATCCATCTGTGCTTTGATTGTACCCAGGCGCTCGTTCCACTCATCCTCCGATAATGCTTTATTATTCCCATATTTAAGAATCCAGTTATCCGGTCCCGCCCAGGAATGTTCTGAACCATCATTCTCAAATCCCCAGGCAACCGCCGTCGGTTTTTCCCCAAAAATATAGGTAATGCCATCGCTTAAAAGCACAAGGCTCTTTCTTCCTGCTGCCACCTGCGTATCCTCATCCAGCATTTTCTTGCCTGCAAGGATTCCAGCCGAAAGATTCGTTCCGCTGCTAATATTCTCACGGATCGCTGCCGCAATCGCATCATACTGGGTTTCCAAATCCATAAAGTCAGACTTGTGCGCTTCTTTATTGAAAATAACGACTCCAACCTTTACTTTTGCGCCATTTTCCTTTGCCTGCGCCTGCAGCTCCTTAAGCATCTCTAACGCCTCATTTTCCAGCTGCACGCTGGTAGATTTATCCAGCACAAATACAATGTCATTTTCCAGTTTTTCCTCCGCTGACGGAAGGGAAAGTGTTACCTGGGATTCAAAGTTTTCGTCCAGATTGGTAGCTTTTTTAGACTTCGAAATCTGCCAGTGTGGAATTTCTTCCACTTCCACTGCCGACAAAACAGCTACGTCTGTCAGACCAAGCTCCATCGCGGAAGTTACAAATGCGGCTGCGGATGCATTCTTAATGCCTACCGTTTCATATGAATCCCCCAGAATGCGTTCAAAATTGTCTTCTTCTGCTTCGTCGCCTACAATCGCCTTATTTTTTTCGTTTTCATCGTTCTCGTTCTCTTCTTCTTTTGCATCAGACGGAGATGCCATTGCAGCTGAAGTCAAAAACATCGAAAAATGAGCCGAACGTGATACCTGAACTGAATCTTCGTCCTGGGCGCTGTCATTTTCTGAATCCGATGTATCTGTTTCGGACGCATCCATGCCTGCTTTTTCATTCTCGTTCTCAGAATCCAGCTCCGATAAATCTTTCTTGTCATCCGCTGCTTCCGGTTCTTCTTTTATATCCGAGGTATCTTCTGAATCTCCTGTATTCGGTTCCTGCTCCTTCTGCTCTGCTTTGTCCTGTTTTTCTGGATCCGAGGTTTCTTCTTTTATTTGATTGTTACCTGCATCTGAAGCATTTTCCTGCTCCTTTACATCGTCCTCCAGAGCCGTATCCTCTTCTGTGATATCTTCACTTCCTGCCGGAACTGCACTTTCCGGTTCTTTTACCTCATTTTCTATCTCGGTCGGAACCGCTTCCTCTGTCTCCAGCTCAACCTGCTTTTTTACTTCACCAAATGGCGCAACCGTCATCCATGCGCTGGCTCTTCCATCCACCAGAATCCGTCCGGTGCGCTCTTTTGAAGAAGAATTGGTCATCAGGAAAATAATTTCTTCATTTCCGCTGATCGTATACTGATCCATGTCCTCTTCATCCTCTAAGCGGGCATACATTTTCAAAGTAAGCCGGTCGTTTTTCTTCTCGAAATCTGGATGCAGTTCATATAGATTTCCTTCTTCAAACAGTCCCTCGTAGGTTTCTGCCTCATCGCCGGAAAACGTAAATGCATCCTCTTTTACTGTCTTTCCTTTTTTAGCAGCATCCCGGATTGCCTGCCTGAGGACTTCTTTTTCCAATGAAAATTCCTGTCTTTCATCCCCTCCTTCGGATGTGGCAGCTGCAAATGCGGCTGTATTTGCCACGCTTGTGCTCAACATACTGCTGCACAAAAGCACTGACATGAAACGCCTTGACTGGCGCCCAAACCAGCCTTGACTGTAACTTTTCCCCTTTTTCTTCGCTTTTTTCATTCTTTTTGCCTCCTGTCTTATCTATCATCAACGCAGGTCCCCTTATGCAGATTTAAATACCTCCCTTCTGCACCGCTTTCACGCCATGTTCCCGCAAAAATGGCTCGTACAATTCCTCTTCTGCTTTTTTCCGCGCTGCCACCGCATCCTCAAGGTTTACGAAGGTTCCAAGGTTGTACACTTTTCCCTGAAAGCCGATCGCTGCCCGCCACCGGGAATTTTCCCGCTGGTAGACGCCTCGGTAGCCGCTTGTATTGTTTGCCGTATTTTTCTGGTTGGCGATTCGTTCCAGGCAGGTTCCGCCTACAAAATGAATCGCTTTTTTCATGTTTTTCTTTCGTGTCTCCGCCTGCAGGCACCCACAGCTCTTGGTTTTTCCCGCGCACAGGCTTTCTTTGGATGCCTCAATCAGGCGTCCGCAGCTACAGACACATTTCCAATATCCGCCTGTCCGGTTGGAATTATCCGCCTCTTCAAGCACTTTCAAACGTCCGAACTGACGGCCTGTCAGATCGATCCGCCGACTGGACGGAAGCTCCTTCCGATAGCACCCGCAGCTTTTCGTATGCCCTGTTTTCAGATGGGACTCCTCCACGGTCTTTTCTTTCCCGCAGTCGCACCGGCACAGCCAGTAATGGCGGCGGCTTTTTGCTGCCTGTTTTATTTCCCGGCAGACAGTCAGACGTCCATACCGGCGCCCCGTCAGATCTTCTCTCACATACTCCACCTCCCCGGATGACATAATGGGAATTATGTCATATCCGACTGTTTCATTTTTTCTTTTATTTGCAAAGCTTTTGTCGAATTTTCCAGATTTTGGATAGAATATCTGTGTTATTTCAAGTACTGTTTTTAACGCCTTTGTATGTTGAAATTCTTTCTCAGAAGTGATAAACTTAATAATAGAATCATATATTTAGATATGTATGCAGATTTTTTCCATTTCATGACATAATTCCCATTATGTTTTTCGTCAATTTTCCCTATCAATCAACAAACCTAATTCCAGCTGTCTGCGGCACGCTTCCCGACTGCTGATGATCGTATAACGGCGTGTCGTTTCTACGCTGCTGTGACCCAGATAGTCCGCCAGACGAACCAGATCGTGATCGCGCTCATAAAATATCTTGGCAAACAGATGGCGCAGATTGTGCGGATATACCTTGCTCGGAAGAACACCCGCTTCGGTGCAGACGGATTTCATGTCCGCCCACACATTCTGTCTGCGGACTGCCTGCCCGTTTTTTGTGACAAAGATGCTGCCTCTCACAATCCGCTGCTTCCGGCAGTACTGCGTCAAATACAGCATCAGCGACTGCGGCAGCAGGATCACCCGCTGTTTTCCCTTACAGTCGATCACTACTTCCCCCTGTGCCAGCGATTCCGCTGTAATATATGAAAGCTCGCTGATTCGTATGCCCGTGCTCGCGATTGTCTGCAAAATCGCACAGAGACGTTCATCGCCGCGTCCCCGTGCCGCCTTAACTAACTTCTGGTAATCGCTGCGCGTCATTTCCCGTCTCTCATCGCAGAAAATCCGCTTCTGCACCCGGAACGTGCGGACACAGTATTCCTGTCTTCCGATAAAATGAAAGTAGCTGTTCAGAGATGCCAGCATCGAATTGGCGCTGGATGTTTTATAATGGGCTTGCAGATATTCCTTAAACGATATAATTGTGTTTTTATCCCATTCTTCACCCACAAACATCAAAAACTTTCTCACATCCCGGCAGTATTTTTCGATCGTATGGCTGCTTTTTTCCTGTTCTCTCAAATAATCCCTAAATCGTTCCAATTCATTTTGTGTTTCCTGTTTCAATGCGTTTCCTCTCTTTCTCACGAAACTTTCTCGCGGATTTGTTTTTTTCGCAGCTGTTTCTTCTTTCACAACTGTGACCACTTTTCTATTTTCTGAAAAGTAATCTTATAGTATACGCACCGGAAACAGAAATCTCGCTAAAAAAACATTTTTGCTCTTTTAATCGGATTTTTGCAGAACCAGACATCACTGCGCCCGAAATTTTTTCACATGGACTCTCTTTGATCTTCACAATAAAAACAGGACAGCCGCTCCCATATTGCTCGGAACAGCTGCCCTGTTTTTTCATATATTTTCTTTTATATTCATTTTACTCTTCCGCCCGGATCGCCCAGCGCATCTTCGTCGAGCGGGCACGCGGGTTCTGTACGCACTCCTGCGCGGACGGGCGCACCACATCTTTGGAATATTCTTTATAGATACCGGCGCGATATCCCTCTTTGAGCGCCGCTTTCACCAGTTTATCCTCTCCGGAATGGAAGGTCAGGATCGCTGCCCGTCCGCCCGGTCGAAGCGCATTTGGAAGCTTCTCCATAAACTCATAGAGTACTTCAAATTCCTGGTTTACATCGATCCGGAGCGCCTGGAAAACACGCTGACAGGTCTTCTTGACTGTCTCCTTTTTCTCCTTTTCCGGAAGGAAATCCAATGTTTTTTCAATGATTTCACGGAGTTTCGTGGTCGTATCGATCCGGTTTCCACGGCGGATCTCATCCGTGATCGCTTTTGCCAGCTCCTCGCAGTACGGTTCGTCTGAATTTTCGTACAGCATGCCCGCCAGCTCCTCACGCTCGATCGTGTCAAGGCGCTCGGCGGCGCTGATGCCTTTTTCCTGATTCAGGCGCAGGTCCAGCGGTCCATCTACCTTGAACGAAAAGCCTCGCTTCGGATTGTCAATCTGCATTGAAGACACGCCCAGATCGGCTAAAATAAAATCAAAACCACCCGCTTCTTTGGCAATCTCATCGATTGTACAGAAGTTCTGGAGACGGATTGAAAGCATGTCCTCGCCATAGCCCGCTTCTTCCAGGCGTTTCCGCGTCTTGGCGGATTCCTCCGGATCAACATCGGTCGCATACATATGTCCCTGACCTTTCAGGCAGGCCAGCATCGCCTTCGTATGTCCGCCGTATCCTAGCGTCGCATCAAATCCGACCTGCCCCGGCTGGATCTGCAAAAAATCCAGAATCTCCTGCACCATAATGGAAATATGCATGCCCGCTGGTGTATTTCCCTTCTGAATCACGTGCTGGATCGTGTCCTGATACTTCTCCGGCTGCAGCTCTTTATATTTTTCTTCAAATTTTTTTGGATATTTTCCTTTATATCTGACACGCCGTTTGTGTGGTGTCTGATTTTCCTGATCCATAAAAGCCTCCCATATCTGCTTAGATTTTCCATTGATTTTCCCATCTGTCAAATCGAAAATCATATTGGTTCAAGCATATATGGAAGGCGTTCAAATGTCAATTCTTTCTTGATTTTTCCAGATAAAACGCAGCATCATAGGTATACAATAAAGGCGTTTTGGTTGAAATGTTTCTCCGGGCAGATGTTTGCAGATGAGCCATCAAATCTTTCTGTATATAAAATACTCATTCTCCCCAATGTCTGACGCTCCTGCCTGCCCGGATACTCCTTTTCAACGTGCATAGTATGACAAATTGTGTGGCGTTTTGCATCGGCGGAATACTTGACACAGCATCCCGCTTTCAATAAAATGATTATACATCGTACATTGATGTGCGATACAATCCCTTTTTAGCTAATTTATATAATTTTTACTTATTTTTCATGTAATTATAAAAAACTATGAGTGTAAAAAATTGCACCAGAATTCTACATGACAAATATACATGATTGCACATCTTATGGATATCTAACAGGAGGTTTTATGACGCACGATAAAAAACGGCTGCTCTCGATCGGCGAGGCAGCCAAAGCGTTGGAAGTGACCCGGCGCATGATTTTAAATTATGAAGACAAGGGTCTTATTCTGCCGGATCAGAGAGACGGTATCAATGGAAACCGTTACTATACAGCAGACACCGTCTCGCGCATCCGGAGCATCCGCATTCTGCAGAATCTCGGTCTGTCGCTGGATGATATCTATGCCTATTATCACGGCACGACGGATCTGGAGCCGCTGATCACTCGTCTGGAAGATCTGCGTGACGAGATCAGCCGGAATATTGAGAAATTAAAAGAACATTCAAAAGGGCACAATGACTTTGAAATCCGACAGATAGAACTTCCCGCCCAGACCGTTTACTGCCAGGATCTGCATTCGACAGAACTTGAAGACAAGAAAGAGCAATTACGTGGCGTCTTCATCAAGGCGATCCGCCAATATGGTTCTGACACCACCCAGCATATGTTTTTCACCGAATACAACCTTTCGAATCCGGGCGATTTTACCTGCTGCATCGCCGTCCCGCCGGAAAGCCGGGGTGAACATCTCGTCACCCTGCCCCGCCAGAAAGCGCTCTGTATCTTTTATCACGGTGCCTATGAAGGTCTTCCTGTAATTGTGAAGCATCTTTGTGCGTATGCAAACAAATATCAGATTCCATTAAAGGGCACCGCCCGCCACCTCTATCTGGAGGGACCGCCCCAGCACAAAAATCCTGAGAATTTTCTGACGCAGGTAGCGGTTCTGATGGCGGATGATACCCTTTAACCAAAACTTATTTCTCTAATTTTATTATTTTAATTCCTCTGGGCGCAGCACGCATTGACCCACTCTATAAAGTTATAGGCCGCGGCAGCCCGCATGGACATAAACAAAGCCCTGATCCGTATAATCCGTAAAACTCCGGTACTCCGTCAGATCCTCCTGCGCCGCATATCCCGGCGTATTGACTGGAAATACGATCGGCTCCGAACGTGCCTATCTGTATCCAGAATCACTGCCTTACACTTCAATCGCCCCAAACCGGAACGAATACAGGTAGCGCTCCGCCACCCTTTTTCCTGTCATCTGTTCTAGTGCGCGGGTATAGTAGCGCACCTGTGCCTCATAGCGGCGGATCAGAATGTCTGAATTTTCCACATAATCTGTCTTATAATCCACCAGAACCAGCTTGCCGTCCTCCTCAAAAAAGGCGTCGATGATACCCTGTATCAGAATCCGCTCATCCGAATCCCAGTCGCCCATTTCGCGCGCCGGAATACCGATGACGAACTGTTTTTCCCGGTACAGTTTCCCGGCTGCTGCCGCTCTCTGCATGCGTTTTCCCAATGAACTGGCTGTCAGTTTTGCCAGATCTGAGCCGCGCACCAACGCCGCCGCCTCGGCATCCATCCGCCCCTCAGCCGCCAACTTCGCCGGAAATGCATTTAACTCCTGTCTCGACATTGCCCGCTCAAACGGCAAAAACTGCAACACACGGTGGTACGCCGTACCGCGCGTCGCGCCGCCTTTTTCTTCCTGCTCCTTCTCCATAAACACTGGCAGCGTCGGCAGAAATACCATCTCCTCCTCCTCTTCCTCCATGCCCTTTTTCTTGAGTTCAGAAACGGACATCTTGGTGTTGAGACTCAGATCGTCCAGGTATGGGTACTGGAAATGGTAGTTGTTGCTGATGATCGATTCTATTTGCCTGATATTTTCGAGCCGATTTTGCGTGTTTGGATGATTCTCGTCATTCGACAAATGGCTGTCCTCCCCCGCCAGCCACCGCAGCCACTCTCTCGATAACGTCTGGCGTATCTGCGTGCCAATCTCACGGTCGATCTGGTCGGAAAGCGTTTCCATCTGATATGAAATCCACGGATTTTTTTCCGGAATACTCATCAAAATCCAATCCAGATACGAGGAAGCCAGCGTCAGAATCGTATACGGAATCGCCCCGTGTTCGGCTGCCACTGCGCTCCACTTCGCAATCCGATCCTCCAATTTCCGGGAGGACGCCGTCAGAATCAATTTTTCCTTCGCACGCGTCAGCGCCACGTAAAGAACGCGCAGTTCCTCGCCCAGCGCCTCCAGTTCCATTCGGCGTTTCATCACATTTTTCTTGAGCGTCGGTCCCTTGATGCGCTTCTCACTGTCCAGATAGTCGGTTCCGATTCCCAGATCCGCGTCAATCAGAAGTTTCCCCCGCGTATCCTGCTTGTTAAAATTTTTTCCCATTCCAGCCACAAACACGATCGGAAATTCCAGTCCCTTGCTCTTATGGATACTCATGATCCGCACCACCGTTCCCTCGGAATCTGCCACCGGCGCTTCACCAAAATCTGTATTGTATTTTTTCAGCTTCTCAATATACCGGATGAAATGGAACACACCCCGGTAGCTCGTCGCCTCATAGGCTGCCGCTTTCTCCACCAGCATATCCAGATTGCCGCGCCGTCCCGCCCCGCCCGGAAGCGCCGACACATAGCGGTAATAGCCCGTTTTGTCGTAAATCCGGTAGAGGAGTTCGTGCATCGGCAGGTAAACAGATTCCTGGCGGAATGTATCCAGGAGAGTAAAGAGTTTTTGGAGTTTTCGGCGCAGGTTATTCTTTTGAATTAATTTATTTTTTTGAAAACGAAACGCATCCGCGATCGACGACTCGTCACTTTCGTCATTCGACTTCACCGGTCCATCCTCGTTCATATACTCCACAACCGCCCGGTAAAGCCCTGCATCCCGCGACCGGTCAACGCCCGCCTTATGTTCCGCCACAATCCACGCCATCTCCTCATCAGAAACGCCGCCAAACGGCGATTTGAGCACCGACGCCAGGGGAATGTCCTGCATCGGATTGTCGATGACTGCCAAAAGATTCAGCACCGTCTCGACTTCCAGCGTATTAAAATATCCCGTCCGAGACTCTGCGACCGCCGGAATCCCCTGCGTCGCCAGCACCTCGATAAATTCTTCCGCCCATCCGCTGACGCTTCGAAGCAGAATCACAATATCCCCGTACTGCGCCCGACGGTAAGCGCCAAGCTCCTTATCCCAGATCGTGATCCCCCGTTTTTTATCCGTCATCTCACGGATCTTTCCGGCGATCATGCGCGCTTCCAGCTCTCTGGCGGTGTAATCGGCTGCCTCATCATCCAACTCGGGGGATTCCGTCTCTTTCTGCGGCTGCGCCGACAAATCCACCAGCAAAAGCTCCGTCTTTAACTCATCCAGGCCATCCCGCTCTTCAAAGGCTGCGCCCGGATGCAGTGCCGCATCTTCCGTATAGGATATATTTCCCAGCTTTTCCGTCATGATACGGTAAAAAATCGCATTGATCGATTCCAGTATGTGATCCCGGCTTCGAAAGTTCTGGTGAAGCTCGATCTTCTGGTGCGCGCTCTCCTCCGACGTGTATGTACTGTATTTTTCCAGAAATAATTCCGGTCTCGCCAAGCGGAATTTATAGATACTCTGCTTGACATCGCCCACCATAAACACATTCGGGCGGTCAAAGCGTTCACCGCTGATGCACTGGATCAACGTCTCCTGAACCAGGTTGCTGTCCTGGTACTCGTCCACCAGAATTTCGTCGTACTGCACGGCGAGCTCATCCGCGACTGTGCCTGGTACACGCACTGTCCAGGCATTTTTCCCCTGCATCTGATCGGTTTCTTCTGCACTTGAAGTTTCCTTCGCCTCGGAACATTCTGCTTCCGGTTCTGTCAGAATCTCCAGCGCAAAATGTTCCAGATCATGAAAATCCACCACATTTTTCTCTTTCTTCTTCGCCCTAAACCGCCGTCCAAATTCCTGCGCCAGCTCCAAAAGTTCCAAAATCCGCTCTTTTCCAGCTTCCATATCCGCAAGCATCTGCTCCGGGGATGCAAACAGATACTCTCCTTTTAACTTTTCAACTGCTTTTTTGACCCGGCTGCGGCAGTCGGAAACAAGCGCCTTTTTCTCCGGATCGACCTCCCCGTTTTTGCCGCGGATCGCCGCCAGACGCGAAAACGTAAATTGTTCCAATGCCTCCGAGATCGTTTCAAACGAACCGGCTGCCCCGCAGACTGCCTCCGCATGGCGCAGATCTTCCTCGATCATCGACAGGTACGGCATCGGTCCCCCCGTCTCCTGGCAGATCTCCCACGCCTCCCGAAGCTGTATTTTCCACTCCTGCGCCTGCAATGCAATATCACGCAAAAGGAACTGCATCCACTCCGTCTGCTCCAGCTCTCCCTGTTCGGTCAAGAGCAGCTCCTCACGGCATTTTTCATACCACGCATCCGGCCACGGGTTACTCTGGGCGAAATTGTAGACCTGCATCACATACTCGGCAATTCCACCGTCCGCCTTGCCCGTCGCATACGCGTCCACAAACTCCTCATACCGTTTCCCGCCGTCGCGGTAATAATCTTCCAGCAGCCCATCCATCACATCAGCGCGCATCAGAAGCATTTCGCCCTCATCGCCAACCCGGAATGCCGGATCGATGTCCAGCCGGTCAAAATGTTCCCGCATGATATGCAGGCAGAAGCTGTCGATCGTCGTGATCTGGGCAAACTGAACCAGAACTGCCTGCTGCTGGAGATGTTCATTTTCCGGCTCCGATTCCAGTTTTTTCTCAATCGCCGCCTGGATCCGCTCCCGCATCTCCGCCGCTGCCGCCCGGGTAAAAGTCATGACAAGCAGGCGGTCTATGTCCTTCGGGTTCTCCCCCTCCGTGATCATCTGGATGATCCGCTCAACCAGCACCGCGGTCTTGCCGCTTCCGGCCGCTGCCGACACCAGGAGGCTTTTCTCCCGCCCCTCAATTACCTGCTTCTGTTCCCTGGTCCAATTTACTGCCATTTCTCGCCCTTTCCTTTTTCATGACTGGTTCTTCTTTCATTCCCACAGTCACAGCCAAACACAAACTTACCGTTCCGTTTCCTTATCCTTTTCTTCCATCTTCCCCCAGATCTCCTCCGGGCTCAGCTTATCAAAACGCCGGAACTGGTAGCCGTCCGTTTTCAAATCAAATCCGCACACACTGTGGTACGGGCAATAATCGCACGCCGTTTTCTGGCCGTTTTTGTACGGCGACGCCGCAATGTTTCCATCCAGAATCTCCCGCCCCATATGCTTCATTTTCCGGTTCACATACGCGCCCAGCACACGGAATTTTTCTTCCCCTGCCGCCTGCGAACGCCGCTCAACGATCGCCTCATTTTTAATCGAAACCGGCACAACATCCGAATCCGCCGTCGCCTCCTCGCCCAGCCGGTTATCCAGATGTGCCAGTGCCTCCCGATCGCCGTTTACCAGCCCGTTCATCCGCAGTGCCTTCAAAATATCGGCATTCGTCTCCTCCTCCGACTCCACCGGCTTGCGCTCCACCATCGGATCCTCGATATGATAATAGAAAAGCCCCGCTGGAACCACCGTTTTATCCGGGTATTCCCGCCCGATCTTCTCCATCGCCGCATCCATGTAGACAACCAGCTGCAGCTGCAATCCATAATAAATATCCGTCAGGTCAAATTTCGTTTTTCCCGTCTTGTAATCAATGATCTTAAGGTACAGCCGGTCTCCATCCTCGCAGAGATCGATTCGGTCAATCCGCCCGCGCAGATGGATCGCCTCCTCGCTTGAAAGCGGAATCCGCATCGCTCTCAGGTGATCCATCGGTGAAAAACTGACCTCAAACCCGGCTGGCTCAAAATCACCTTTTTTTAGCTGTTCCGTCAGTGCCCAGATCGTCCGATCCGTGATCCGGTATACCTTCCGTTCCAGATACTGGTTCCGGTACGAGCTTCCCAGAATCGCATTGCCGTATTCCTCCGTGACCGACGCCACACACTCCGCCACCATTTTCTGGCGGTCTTCCTCCGAAATGCCGGAAAACCGGCGATTTTCCTCTTTCATCCGCGTGAAATACATGTCGATCGCCGCATGGAACAGATTTCCGATATCCGACGGGGCAATCTCGTACATCTGCCGTTCCGACAATTCCAGCCCATACGAAAGAAAATGTGCATACGCACACGACGCATACAGCTCCATACGCGTCACACTGCCCCGCAGAATCGGGCTATAGAGCGCCCGCGCCGCCGCCTTCCCGATGCCCGTATCCTGATAGGTATAAAATGCAGCATCCGAGAGCGCCTGCATTTCATCCCGGTACGATTCTGCCTGAATAAAGTATCGGTACAGCGATATAAACTGGTCATTTTCCCCGCTTTTTTCATCCTGCAGTCCCCGAAGCACCCAGCTCATGCCAAGCTCCGGCGACCAGAGCGCTTCCTTCTCTTCCTCCGGCTGTTCCAGACGTTTCTCCGGAAATAATTTAAGCAGCTGCAGCATCAGACTCGAAGGACGCATCGCTTTTCCCTCGGCAGAGGACGCCGCACACGACAGATAGAGATAGTCCGACGGCTTTGTCAGCGCCAGATAGAGATAAAATCGCTGCAAAAAGCTTTCCTCCCGCGCGGTCGGCGCCAATTCTACCTGCATTTCCCGCAGCGCCCGGCGATCCGCCTCCGAAAGGATCCCGCCGCGTCCCGAAACAGACGGCACTATCCCGTCATTGACTCCGGCAAAAAACAACACTTTTATATTGGAAAGACGGGTTCGCGTGATATCGCCGACCACGATCCGGTCCACGACCGCGGGGATCAGTCCTACCTTGATCTCCGCAAAACCGGCGTCCAGAATCTCTGCATACTCCCGCTGTCCCATGACCTCCTCGCCGAGAAGCGCCACAATCCGGTCAAACAGGTCCATCACCAGCCCATACACCTGCCCGTACTCCTTGGCAAGACTCATATCGCCCATTTCTTCAAACTGCTGCGCCATCGCCGCCAGCTTCTGCTCCATCTCAAGTGCCTCGAGAAAATGGACCAGCGCCTCCGTCCGCTCGCGCACCGTTGCTTTGCGGTTGGAAAACACCTCCCGAAGCGGCAGAAATGGTGTGACAACCGCCTCACGGAACTGATTTAACTCATCCAGATTGATAAGCTCTGCCCCCCGGTACACGCGCTCCCATGTACTGTTCCACCGCTTAAACCCGCGGATTCCAAGCGCAATTACATAATTTTCCGCCTGATAGATCACTTCCGGTGAAAGCCCCGCAAGCGGCATCACCAGCCCTGTTTTCAGGAATCGAAACACCGATTCATAGGAAAAGCCCGATTGCAGCACCTCCAGCGCCGCCCGGATTAGTTCCACCATCGGGTTACTTAAAATATTTTTCTTATAATCAATAAAACACGGGATCTGATTCTTCTCAAACTGCCTCAGAATCTCCCGCGAATATGTCTCCAAGTCGCCGGTAATCACCGCGATCTCCCGGTAACGGATGCCCTCCGATGCCACCAGACGCCGGATTTCTCCGCATAAGAAAGAGATTTCCGCCTGCGGGGTTGCTGCTTCAATTAGACGCAGGCTTTCCCGGCCGTGTTCAGCCGCAGCCCCGCTTTCGTTCCCGCTCCCAGAATGATACACCTTTCCCCTATATCGGAACAATTCATTTTCAATAAATCCCAGTTCCGGGCTGTCCTTAAATCTCCACATTGGTTTTTCTTTCAACAAAATATCCTCATCCCGTCTGCATCCGGCAGCTGCAGCACGATCAATCAGACGGCAGACGGTATGACGGCTCATGTAAAAGAGCTTCTGCTGCACGCTCTCGCGGTACGGGTTGTCCTCCGGATCCATCGTGACCGTCACGATCACCTTCCGGCAGCACCGGAATAAGAGTTCCAGAAGCTCATACTGGATCGGCGTAAAGCCCGTATAGCCATCCAGCGTCACAACGCTATCGCGGATGAGCTGTGACTGCGGCAGCACCCGGCAGAGAAGGCTTAAAATTTCTTCTTTTACGATCACTTTTTCCTCGGTATACGCCTGGAATGCCCGGTATAAAACCTGCATATCCAGAAGCTTCTGGCGCAGCAGCGGGCTTTTCGTCTCCCCGATCAGCGTCTCCAGCTTTTCCTCCGTGATGCCGTACTGGAAAAACTCAGACAGCATCGATTTGATCTCGCTGATAAAGCCCGCCTTGTCCAGATGCCCTCCAAACAGGTGCAGATTTCCCCGGACGCCCGATGAGACGCGCCGCAGAACCATCGATTTTCCCATATCATCCAGCACCGCCAGATTTTCAATCGCTAGTTCCTCAAACACCCGGTATGCCAGACGCTCAAAACTGACAATATCGATATTCATCACGCCATGGTTCGGATGCAGCATCACGATCTCTTTCTGCGTCTGCATCGTAAACTGTTCCGGCACCAGAGCAAAAAAACGTCCGTCCGGCTCTTCCATCGACTGACGGATCAGATTTTCATACAATGTCCGTGTCTTTCCCGAACCGGAACCACCGATTATAAATTGCAATGACATAGTTTTCCCTCTGTCTTTCTGTCTATGTTTTCTGTCAGATACCAAAGCACTTCCGCCCGGATGCATCCCGGATTCCCATTTCTTCCCGGTATTTCGCCACAGTCCGCCGCGACAGCGTGATCCCCGCTTCCGCCAGTTTTTCTGACAGCACGCGGTCGCTGAACGGCTTTCTCGGATTTTCCGTTTTGATCAGATGGCGGATTGCCTCCCGCGGATCTTTGCCTGTTTCCATCCGATTCACCACTTCTGCCTGAACCGCCGTTTCTTCCTGATTCGCCGCCTCTTCCCGATCTGCCATTCTTCCCTTATCCGTCGTCCCGAATCCCCCCGCAGCCATGTGTCTTGAAAAGAAATATGACAGCGGAAAGATCCCCCAGCGGCATTGAAGATATTTTTCACGCACTGTCCGGCTCAGCGTCGGCTCGCTGACCCCCAGCGATTTAGCCGCCTGTTTCTGCGTCCACGGAGCCAGTTTTCCACTTCCTTTTGCAAAAAACTCCCCCTGTACGCACAAAATCTCTTCTGCCAGCCGCGCCAATGTCCGATTGCGCTTCCCAATGCACTGGCAGACCCATTCAGCCTGTCGGATTTTCCCCTCGATGTATTCCTTCGCCTCCGTCTCGGTATCTTTCTGCTTCATCAATGACAGATAATACGGATTGATGGCAATCTGCGGCAGTGTCTCATCGGGAAGCTGCATTTCAAATCCGTGTTCCGTCTGTGAGATAATTATATCTGGTACGATATATTTATCATAGCTCTCATCCCCATATCCGCTTCCTGGTTTGGGATTCAGCTCCCGGATCCGCGCTGCTGCCAGAAGCACTTCCTCCAGCTTGCAGGAGCATGCACGGGCAAGCTGCTTCATCTGGTTTTTTCCCAGCAGATCCAGATGGTTGGAAATGATGCGTGCCGCCAGAATTTCGGTTCGCATCGTTTCATTCTGAACAATATCAATCACCACGCTGCCGTCCTCTGCCAGGTAAGACAGCTGCATCAACAGGCACTCCTTCAGCGACCGCGCCCCGATCCCGCGCGGTTCCAGCCTGCCAAAATTTTTCCAGATACGCTCTCCTTCTGTCTCCTCAATTCCCAGCCCAGCGCAGAGTTCTCCAAAATTCACGCTGAGATATCCGCTTGCATCCAGATTTTTGATCATATAGCGGAATATTTTTTCTTCTCTTTTCGTCAGATGCAGCATACACGCCTGTTCCAGAAGTGATTCCAAAAGCCCCTCCTGGCTTCGTCCCGGCTCTAATCGCCCCGCCTCTTCTTCCTCATCCTGATAATAGGTCTGGTTCTGGCGGTCAAGGCTGGCAAGTTCTTCAAGTCTGCGGATTTTCTCGTTCAGCTCTCCATTTTCTTCCAGCCGTCCGTTCTCCGGCTCCCGCTCTTCCAGATCCACCACTGGATTTTCCAGCGCCATCTCTTCTATGTACTCTTTCAGCTCTATCTGCCCCATCTGAAGAATATTTGCGGATTGTATCATTTTCTGGGACAAGGTCTGTTTGAGCTTTAACTCCTGTTTCAGTTCCATCGTACCACCCCTGAAAAGATGTAAAACGCCCAGATGCCTCGCCGTTTCTGCCTGCGAAGTACCTGGGCGTCCTGTCTTTTGCCTGCCTAATTACTGATCCAGCTCGTCCTCGCCGACCAGCTCATCATATTCCTGCTCGTCCAGAAGCTCGTCAAACGCATCTGCCACGATCTCATACTCATCGTCGTCCTCGATGTTTTCCAGGTTCGGCTGTCCGTTCTCATCCTCGCTGTAACGGTACAGATATACCTCTCCGTCCTCTGCCTCGATGTCATCCATCGGAAGAAGGGCAATATAATCCTTGCCGCCTGCCGGGAAAATCGTCAGAACAACACACTCAATCTCTCTGCCGTCATCCAATGTCAGAGTCACGGTCATCTCCTCGCCGTTGTCGATCTCTTCCTGCGTCATATTCTTATTATCTGCCATATTTTACCTCTTTCTTTTCTATGCCTTTTCTACGTCCCACAAGATCCGTTGGCGGAATCCTGTCTTGACTCCACTGTATCAGAGTATTCTGTAAAAATCAAGACTTGACTTCCTCATTGTCCTCTTCATCTGCCGCCTCGTTACTGTTCACGCATACGTGCCCAGTAACGGAATTTGCCGTGGCTTCGCATTTAAATACGGCAAATTCCTGCTGCCGCCACGTTTTCTTACAGCACTTTCGGTTCCAAAAGTGCCTACCCGTGTACAGTATCGCCGCTTCATTCCGATACGCCGCCATCTATTCCAGCCCCTCATCCGGCACCTGTACGCGCATTCCACGTGCAAATGCCCGGTTTAAGCGGATTGTGTGCCGTGCCAGCGGGTTAAACAGCATATAGATGCAGAATACCGCCTCTATAAATTCGATTGCCGCCGCCGTCACCAGCATGAAAACCAGCGGAAATGGCAGCCACCAGCTCATCTGAAGCAGCGATACGCCGCCCCACACGATACTCGCCCCACGCCCGATCAGCATCAACACCGTAAGCACCGGGCTCTCCCGCAGCATCAGCATATACCAGCCATAAAAAATAAACGGTCCCAAAAGCATCATGACCGCATTTGTTTTCTCCATTCCATAGACAAATGTCATAATCAGATAAAACAGGCAGTACAGAACCCGCACCCCCGTCAGAATCCGTACCATCCAGTGCAATGCCTCATTCTGCTCCCCGTAACCCGGAAGTGTTTTTTCCATCTGTTTTACCCACATTGCCCATTCCCGCTGCACTGCAGCGTACTCCGGACGATGCTTTCTCTTTATAAATCCCATTCAGAGTCCCCTCTCTAATATTCAATTCCCCGCCGCGCCAGGATTTTCCGGTCAAACGGATGCTTGATTTTTTCCATCTCTGTCACGTAATCAGCCCGCAAAAGCAGCTCCTCCGGCGGTTTCCGCCCCGTCATCACAACTTCCAGATCCGCTGGTCTGTGATCCAGAAAATCCACTATATCCGTCAGCTCCAAAAGTCCCGAAGAAAGAGAAGCACAGACCTCGTCCAACACCAGCAGAACATCGCAGGTTTCACAGAAGTTATTCTCCTCCGGTGCTTTCGAACCGTTCTCTTCTGCTTCCCCACACCGCTTCACTGCCTCACGGCACGCCGTCTCAAACATACTTTTATAATAATTCGCTGCCTCCCGCTTCACCTCATCGGTCATTTTCCACGTGAATCCAAATGTTTTTTCACAGGGAATCAACGTCACCTCCGGGAGCCGCTTTAAAATCTCCACCTCCCCAGACTGATCCGTTTTTAAAAAGCGGGCAGCAACTACCTGTTTTCTCGCTCCTGCTGCCCGGACCGCCAGACCGATCGCCGCCGTCGTCTTTCCTTTTCCGTCGCCGCAGTACAGATGTACACATCCCATATATTTTTCCTTTTCTTTCTTTTTATCCCGCTTTTCAGCGCACCGATACCAACTATCTTATCATATCAAACTGCCAACCACAATATTTGCCCGATTGAAAATTTACATTGAAATATTTCCCCATATACGCAATCTGGCGGTCTGATCCCAAGGACCAGAACCGCCAGAAAACCAAACTCAATGATTCAATTTTACCAAACTTCTAACTTCAAACTTCTAATTTTCCTATTTGAATGCAGCAACCAGCTCTTCCGCATCCTTATAACCCTGTTTTTTCAGTTCCCCGATATACCACTCGGTTACTGGTTCTACAATTGCCTTGAAGGAATCGATATCCAGATCCTCATACGGGATGACCTCGACGCCATTCTTGGACTGCCATCTGGAAAGGATCTCGTCGTCGCCTGCGCGGTTGATCTCGCGCTCGTACTGAACAGCAAGTTTGCCGCACTCATCGACTACTTCCTGCTGCTCCGGTGTCAGGCTGTCGTAAATATCCTGGTTGATGCAGAAGAACAGGCAGTCATAGTTTGCATTCCACATGGAAACGTATTTCTGTACTTCCTGTACGCTTGCCGCATCAATCGCCGGAAGCGGGTTCTCCTGTCCGTCTACCGTCCCCTGCTGCAATGCCGTGTAAGTCTCGGACCAGTTCATGTTGGTCGCATCTGCGCCCCACAGCTCGTAGCACTTCATCAGAAGGTTTGAACCAGCCACACGCACTTTCAGGTTCTTCATATCTTCCACGGAACGAACCGGGCGCACGCCGTTAGTGAGCTGACGGAAACCATTTTCCGCCATACCCATACAATGCAGGTCATAGGAAGAAAGAATCTCATCCATCTTCTGGCCAGCCTCGCCGTCCAGCTTCGCGTCGGCGTCCTCCACTGAATCAAACAGATACGGCAGCGATACCACGTTGAAACGCGGGTCAAATGCCGAATAAATCAGGTTGCTGTGCATCGAAATCTGCACCGGATCTCCGTTCATCAGCGCCTGGATGCCCTCGGACTGGTTTCCACCGGTCAGCTGATCCGCTGCGTAAACATCTACTTTGACCTTGCCGCCCGTTGCCTGATCCATGAGCTCGCCAAACTTGCGTCCTGCCTGTGCCCAGGTACTGGTTTCTGTCGTGGAACACGTAAAGTTCCAGGTCATTTCCGGCCAGTTCAGGTCACTGTGATCTTCCACCTGATAGGTCGAAGAATTTTCAATGCCCGCCGTCTTAACTGCACTAGCCGCATTTTCAGTAAAGGTGTTTACCAGATCCTCTGCATCATCAAAGCCCTGGGTTTTCAGTTCTCCGATAAACCATTCCGTTACCGGCTCAGCTGCTTTCTTAAAGGATTCGATGTCGAGATCCTCATATTTCAGCACCTCCACACCGTTCTTAGTCTGCCAGCGATCCAGAATCTCCTCATCGCCTGCACGGTTGATCTCACGCTCGTAAGCAACTGCCTTACGGCCTGCCTCATCAACAACCGCCTGCTGCTCCGGTGTCAGGCTGTCATACAGCTTCTGATTGATGCAGAAGAACAGGCAGTCATAGTTTGCGTTCCACAGGGAAACATATTTCTGTACTTCCTGTACACTCGCCGCATCAATCGCCGGAAGCGGGTTCTCCTGCCCGTCTACCGTGCCCTGCTGCAGCGCCGTATACGTCTCGGACCAGTTCATATTGGTCGCATCTGCGCCCCACAGCTCATAGCACTTCATCAGAAGGTTCGAACCAGCCACACGCAGTTTCAGGTTCTTCATATCTTCCACGGAACGAACCGGATGTTCGCTGTTGGTCAGCTGACGGAAACCATTCTCCGCCATACCCATACAATGAAGGCCATAGCTTTCCAGGATCTCAACCAGCTTGTCGCCCGCCGGACCATCTAAGACTGCATCCGCTGTTTCAACAGAATCAAACAGATACGGCAGTGATACAACATTGAACCGCGGGTCAAATGCCGAATAAATCAGGTTGCTGTGCATCGAAATCTGCACCGGATCGCCGTTCATCAGTGCCTGGATGCCCTCAGACTGGTTTCCACCGGTCAGCTGATCGGCTGCGTAAACATCTACTTTGACCTTGCCGCCGGTCGCCTGCTCCATGAGCTCGCCAAACTTGCGTCCCGCCTGTGCCCAGGTGCTTGTCTCGGTTGTGGAACACGTAAAGTTCCAGGTCATATCCGCCCAATCCAGATCGCTGTAATCGCCGATCGTGTTGAAATCGTCATTGTCTGTCTGGGTGGTTCCGCTGTCGCCTCCGGCTGTCTCGCCATTTTCAATGGCTGCCGCACTTCCCAGTGCCGCCGGCAGACAGGTCGAAATCTGCGGAATATAAGTAATTATCAGTAAAACAACAATGGAAGCGGCTACCATCGGAACGACTGCCCTGGAAATCTCCTGCAGCGTTACGCGGATACCGTCTCTTAATTTGATGCCGATCGCGACAAACAGGTTGACACCGACCGGAGGTGTTACCTGACCAATTGCCAGGTTGACCGTTGCCATGATACCAAATGCGATCACGTTGTAGCCCAGTGCCTTGCAGACCGGCAGCATGATCGGGATGAAAATGTACATCGCAGAATTTGCATCAATAAAGCAGCCCGCGATCAGGAAAATAATGTTACAAATCAGCAAGAAAGTAAACTGGTTGCCTGCCACTCTTGCTAACAGTTCGGAAGCAGCCGTCGAAATACCGAAACGGGTGCAGACAAAAGAGAACAGCGACGCACACGCTACGATCAGCATGATGCCGCCGGTGGTCTTTGCCGAATCAATCAGAATTTCCCACAGGTCTTTAAATTTTACTTCCTTATAAATAATCATACCGACAAACAGACCGTACACAACGGATACGGCTGCCGCCTCGGTCGGTGTAAAGATGCCTCCGTAGATACCGCCCAGAATGATGACCGGCATCAAAAATCCCCAGAATGCATCCTTAAATGCGTTCCAGCGCTCTTTTGCAGATGCCTTCTCTACGTTGGACGGCACGACATGATTGCGGCGCACCTCCAGCATAACGACAACTACCAGAGCCAGACCCATCAGGATACCCGGAATGATGCCTGCCATAAACATATCTCCGATGGAAACACCTGTGATCGACGCGTATACGACAAACGCGATACTCGGCGGGATGACAATCGCGATGGAACTGGAAGTTGCCATCAATGCCGTCGAGAACGCTGCCGAGAAACCGCCCCGCTCTACCATCGCCGGAATCAGGACCGCACCCAGAGCCGCTACCGTCGCCGGACCGGAACCGGAGATCGCGCCGAAGAAGCAGGCTACGATGATACACACATTCGCAATGCCGCCTTTTCTGTGACCGACACAGGTGTCAACGAAACGGATCAGGCGCGTGGAAATTCCCGCCTTCGCCATGATATTTCCAGATAATACGAAAAACGGAATCGCCAGCAGCAGGAATTTACTGATGCCGGAGTAAATATTCGTCGCTACAATCGTTAAAGAAGTACCGGAATACAGGATCGCCGCCGCGGAAGAAAGTCCCAGACAGACGGCGATCGGCACATTCAGCACTAATAATACGAAAAAGGTAATAAAAAGAACTGCGCTAACCATTTATTTGTCCTCCTTTTTCGTACACACATCGAGACAGAACTCGATAAAATGAAGAATCATGCACACCGAACCGATCGGTACAAAGGACCAGAAGATCCACTCCGGCCAGTTCAGCACAAAGGTACGTTTCTGGTTCGCAAGCTGCGCCAGTACCTTGTCCATGCCATAGTAAAATAAGATTCCCATAAAGAGAACCGAAAAGATTGTAATCAGAATCATGACCGGCTTCTTTGCTGATTTCGGCAGACGCTCTGTTACCAGATTTAAGCCTACCAATCCGCCCTCACGCGCAGACAGCGCCGCGCCAAGAAGCGTAATTAATACGAAAATGGCAACAACCAGCTCCTCTGTAAAGGACCAGGACTGGTGAATTACCTTACGGGAAAATACATTTCCCACCGTCAGTACAAGGATCAGGATCATCGTGACTACCAGCACGGTTTTCTCAACCATCGCCACAATATCCATCAGCTTTTTATATCCTTTCATACTGCGCTCTCCTCCTAAAATAAGTATCTCATTTTTCCACATTTTTGTCGGCTGTATGCATTCATCTGAACGTTTTTTGTGTCATAGGAAATTTCAAGGAATTTCCTATGACACAAAAAAACGTCCCCAGATAATAGGGACGAATGAAATGCCAGATTTCTGCCAAATGCTCTGTTTTTCTCGGAAAACACGCAAACATATGCAGCACCAAACAAACAAACGCTGCTCCCGCTTGTGCGGGATTTGTACAAAAACAGTGACCGCCGTGCCCTTGCTCTCAGTCAATCGAGGCATGAACGGTTCCATTTTCATATGGAACTATATCAAACTAAAATTAAATATTGCTGATATGAAATATATTCTACACTTTTTTAATAAATACGTCAACCATTTTTATAGACTACGGTCTATTTAATAAAAGCTGCGTAAAAATAGCATAAAAGAAATAAAATTCTTTTCCTTCAACCTATTGATGATTTGATTTTTCTATACTATAATAAACATCATACGCTTTAAAGTGTGAAAATCTTTTAGACAATACAGGAGGATGAAACTCATGGGATTTGAATATGTCAGCAAGCTGCCGACCCCGGACGAGATTCGTGCACAGTTTCCACTGGCACCGGAGCTGGCCGCAGAAAAAGCTCGAAAGGACGCTGCTATCCGTGACGTCTTTACAGGCGACAGCGACAAGTTTCTTGTCATCATTGGTCCGTGCTCTGCTGACCGGGAAGATGCGGTTATTGATTATGTAAACCGCCTTGCCAAGGTACAGGAGAAAGTGAAGGACAAACTGATTCTGGTTCCTAGAATCTACACCAACAAACCAAGAACAACCGGTGACGGCTATAAGGGACTTTTACACCAGCCAAATCCGGAAGGTAAGCCAAACTTATATCAGGGTCTGATCGCGATCCGCAAACTTCATATGCGTGTGATCGAAGAAACCGGCTTCTCGACCGCAGACGAGATGCTATACCCGGAAAACCTGACCTACCTTTCCGACGTTATGTCCTATGTTGCAGTCGGCGCACGTTCCGTTGAGAACCAGCAGCACCGCCTCGTTGCCAGCGGCATCGACGTACCGGTCGGCATGAAGAACCCGACCAGCGGCGCACTCTCCGTCATGCTGAACGCCGTACACGCAGCACAGCACGGTCATGAGTTCATCTACCGCAGCTGGGAAGTAAAAACACAGGGCAACCCGCTGACCCACACCATCCTGCGTGGTGCTGTCAACAAGCATGACCAGTGCCTGCCGAACTACCACTACGAAGACCTGAAGCTGCTCTTAGACCTCTACAACGAGCGTGATCTGAAGAATCCGGCCTGTATCATCGATGCAAACCACTCCAACTCCAACAAAAAATACATGGAGCAGATCCGTATCGTCAAGGAAGTACTCCACAGCCGTCGTCACTCCGACGATATCCGTAACTTCGTCAAAGGAGTCATGATCGAGAGCTACATCGAACCAGGCAGCCAGAAAGTCGGCGAACACATCTACGGAAAATCCATCACCGACCCGTGTCTGGGATGGGAGGATTCCGAGCGTCTGCTGTATGAAATTGCTGAAGGATTGTAAAATATAGAAATATGTAGAAAAAAAGTCCGGTGGAAAAGCTCCGCCGGACTTTTTTTCGTTAGGAATTCGGATTTCAAAAAGGTTAAAGGATTAAATCTTTTGTATCATGCATTTATTATGGTTATAGTATATCATGCCTATCTCCAAAATGTTTGTATTCTCTTTAAATAAATTATGAAGAAATTCTTAAGATTCACCATTTCGATGCAATAAAAATCCGATTTTCTGCATTAATGAATATTAGGTTTATTGTTCAATTGATTCACATACATAAAAAGAACAGGTTTCGCCATTAAAAAGCTGTACTCCTGCATACAGAGGCTCTCTATCATATGTATATGTCACACTCTTAATATAAAGAAGCGGAGTTCCCTTCTTAACTTTCATCAGTTTTGCTTCTTCAGCCGTGGCCCGGCATAATTCAATCCGCTTCTCTGAGGAAGCAACTCTTACCTTGGCTTCTTCCTGCAAGCACTCAAACAGAGAATTATCATTAAACTGCTTTTCCAAAAGGAAGGAATATTTTACCGGGAAATAGTTCTTCTCAATGGCTACCGGTTCCCCATCCGCTGTACGCAAACGCGAAATATAAACTACATAGGATCCAGGTTCCAGATTTAACTGTTTTTGAATCTTGTCATCTGCCAGAACCAGCTTATTTTCAAGCATCTGTCCCCCAGGCTTCATATTCATATGACGGCACATTTCTGAAAAGCTCTGGAGATTTTTTATATCCTTCGCGAATTTCTGGCGGCAGATGAAGGTTCCTTTTCCCTGCTTCTTTTCCACAAGGCCCTGGCTCACCAGATCATCCACTGCACGCCGAACTGTGATCCGGCTCACATTGTACTGTTTTGCTAACTCCGCCTCTGCCGGAATTCGTTCTGTTGCATTATAAACCCCATTCTCAATATCTCGTTTCAAACTCTCCACAATCTGTGCATATAATGGAACTATGCTGTTTGGATTTGTATTTATCTCCATACCCTTCTCCTTTTCATTCTTTATAATAATTGAGCCCTACATCCATATGGTCAAAATGATATATAATGTTATATACACTATCATACTATTTGTATTGTTCCATTACAAGCTTTTTTCGTTATTTTAACAAAGAAATTGTATTTTTTTTACTCGGTATAAAAAAAAGAAAAAAGCAGGCCCACAATAACTACACGATTGCAGGCCTGCTTTCATATTATGTTTTTGTTTTTACATCAACTATTAATAATCAAATTTCCACATATACCGGCGATATGTCATCGGATGCATTCTCACATCTGCCATTGCTGAAATAAACTGCTTGGAAATCGGATGGAACAGAAGTGAATTGAAGTATTCTGCAACACTCTCATCCAGTTCACCTAAGCCAAGCTTCTCTGCATCGATAACCCAATGATGACCGCCAAACTGATTTAAGAAGCGTTCTGCTCTCTCATCTACCGGTCTTGTTCGTCCAATGCTCTTGAACAGAAGGATGGCAAGATCCTTGTCACAGGTCTCAAAAGCACCGTGGAAATATTCACCAGAATGAATCGGAACACAGTGTACGGTCTGCATCTCCTGGAAGAAGCAGAATGCATCTGAGTAAGATACCTCCCAGGCTGCACCGCTTGACATTACATTCCATACCGTATCATCTTTGTAGGTCATGGCAAATTTAGCTGCCTCAGCACGCACATCTATATATGCTTTTCCGTAAATCGTCTCCAGCTTTTCGAATCCTTCCAGAGCCTTGTCATATGCCTCATAGTTGTCATATTCTTTTAAGAGCCAGAACGCAATCTTTAACGCAGTACCCTGGCTGTTGTAATGAACTAAGGTCGGATCCTTGTACCACTCGTCTGCATGATAATAGGTGATATAATAATCAGCGGTCTGCGCTGTCAGAGAATCTGCATATCCGGATAAACCAACCGTAACGGCACCCTTTTCTTTTGCCACCTTTAATGCTTCCACGGTTTCTGCCGTTGCTTTGGTGGAGGTTCCAATCACAAGTGTATTCTTATCCACATTCTTCGGAGTTGCATTCACGAACTCACTGCTGTTATATCCCTGAACACGCAGAGAACTCTCCTGATTTAACAGAAACCGTGCCGGATAGGAGGATGCAAAGGATCCTCCGCAGGCCACGAAAATAACCTGTTTTAATCCGCCATTTTTATCCAGATCTGCTTTGGCTTTTGTCATCACATCGATGACTTCCTGCATACCTTTAATCATAGAATTAATCCTCTCTTTCTTACGTTTTGCCGTATCTTATCCTCTGAGGGCTTTGGTTGCCTGTTCGTCTACCTGATAATGAACTCCATCTGATACAACAACCACACCATAATCTTTTTTCGCTGCCTCTACAGACACCTTTTTCTCAATGACATCCTTTAATACCTTTTCCGGCTCACGCTTCATCGGATCACCATATCCGCCTGCACCAGGAGTTTCAACCCGGATGATATCGCCCTTCTTTAACGGAAAACTGGTTGTCTTGTGTCCCATTTTTGTGATAGTTCCATCCGGAGTTACACGGTAGAATGCACCGGCAGCGCCTTCTTTACCGCCATCTAATCCCCATGGATGGAATTTATGACGATCACCTAATCCGGTATATGCCACATCATCCTGCATCATCTCTAACTCACGCTCGATACCAAGGCCGCCTCTAAACTGGCCGGCACCGCCTGTATCTTCCTTCAGTTCATATTTTCTGGCAAGAATCTTTGTGAACTCCATCTCGGTTGCCTCAATCGGCATATTAGAGGTATTGGTCATGTTTACCTGAACACCAGATAAACCATCTAATCCCTTCGAAGCACCGCCGCCTCCGGCAATAACCTCGTGGAAAATAAACACACTGTCTGTTCCGATTGCACCTTCACCTGCTAAGATGGTGGTGGTACAAGCACCATTACCAGCCGTTACGACGGTATCCGGGAAGATTGGTGCCAATGCTCCGAAAATGGCATCCGGGATTCGCTGCTGGCAGTCAATCTGTGCACCAATCGGACTTGGTTCTGTTGGATTAACGATACAGCCCTTCGGTGCAATGATCTTAATCGCACGGTTAATTCCCTCATTGGCTGGGATATCATCTCCCATTAATGCCTTAATGGAGAAGAATACGGCTGCTTTCGTACAAGGGTACGGCACATTGATCGGTGCTTTAATCTGCTCAGCGGTTCCTGTAAAATCAATTGTCAGGTCATCACCCTTAATGGTAATTTTCACTTTAATCGGAAGCGGATCCGGATATTTGTCGCCGCAGCCATCCACATAATCGGTATAGCTGTATTCTCCATCCGGAAGTTCTGCAACGACTGCACGGACACGGCGCTCCGAATAGCCTACCAGCTCTTTCATGCACTCAATCAAATCGTCCTGATAACGGGCATAAGCTTCCTGAATTCTCTGTACACCGATCAGGTTTGCTGACATCTGTGCGGTCAGGTCGCCCTCTCTTTCCTGTGGAACTCTGGTATTATCAAGAAGAAGGTCCATAACACTCGGAATCAGTTTTCCATTCTGGCGGATACGGATTACCGGAATTCGAATACCTTCCTGGAATAAGCTATCTGCATCTCCGGAGGTAGAACCAGGTACCTTACCACCGATATCTGAATGATGCGCAATATTGGCAATCCAGCCAACCAGTTTATCTCCCACAAAGGCCGGTGCTGCGATTACGATATCCGGCAGATGATTGCCGCCGCCATGATACGGGTCATTGGCAATATACATATCGCCTGGCTGAACATTTTCCTTTCCAAATTTTTCATAAATATTAGGAACTACACTCAGCATTGAGCCTAAAAGTGCAGCTAAACTTTCCACCTGGGCAACACTATTTCCATCCGGATCGATTACTGCAGTACACACGTCGCGACGTTCCTTCATATTAGTAGAATATGCACTGCGGACAATGATTCCATAAGTCTCCTCAGCAATGGACATCAGAAGATTGCGGACAACCTCAACTGTTACGGTATCAATCTGTTTTGCCATCTTACTTCGCCTCCTCATCATGAATCTTTAAGTTGTGATATCCATCTACGTGGATGACCCATCCTTTCGGAACCACTAACGTAGTATCCATCTGTTCGCAGATGCACGGACCAGGAATCGACTGACCCGGAACAAATTTATCTCTTAAATAGACCGGTGTTTCAACATACTCATCACTGTTCTGGAACAGAACCTGACGAACTTCGATCGGTTCTGGAATCGGTGCCTCCGGATGAAGCTCTGCTGCTTTCAGGTCCGGTTTATCGATAACGCCGATAGCGGATACACGATAACTTACAAACTGTACAATCGCATCTTCTTTGCAATAGCCGTAGCTTCTCTTATGCTCTGCATGGAAATCAGCCAGTGCTTTCTTCAAAGTCTCTTCCGTCATCTTTCCTGCCGGAACCGGAATGCTGATCTCAAAGTTCTGACGCTGATAACGCATATCAACGGCAAATTCAAAGTAACGTCTGTCTGCCGGAACACCTTCTTTATCCAGAAGACCGGTTCCCTGCTCTACCATGTTATCAAACTGCTCATTGATGTCATCTAAGTTTCCGGCTTCACCATTCATGATCTTAGTTCTGGATAAGTCGAATTTTGTATCTGCCAGAAGAAGTCCGAGACTACAAAGAGTACCTGGATGCGGCGGAATCAATACTTCCTTCATTCCCAGTTCTTTTGCCACCTCGCATGCATGAAGCGGGCCGGCGCCTCCGAATGCCATCAGGCTAAATTCGCGGACATCATATCCCTTTTCTACGGATACGCTTCGGATTGCACGAACCATGTTGGAATTTACGACTGTGATAATACCGTTCGCTGCACGTTTCATATCCAGATTGGATTTATCACAAATTTTTGTCTTGACAGCGTTTTTAGCCAGTTCAATATCTACATACATTCTGCCGCCAAGAATCTTCTTCTGATTCAGCTTGCCAAGAACAATATTGGCATCTGTTACGCAAGGATTCTCACCGCCGCGCATATAGCAGGCCGGTCCAGGTGTTGCACCCGCACTCTTAGGTCCTACCTTTAAGGCACCGCCTTCATCAATCTTTGCAATGGAACCGCCGCCGGCACCGATGGTAATAATATTAATCATCGGGATTCTGGCCGGATATCCTTCTACATAACGCTCATTCGATACCTGCGGTGTATAATTTTCAATTAAGGAAATATCTGCGCTGGTACCACCCATATCAAAGGTAATAATCTTGTCTGCTTCGCACTGTTTGCCAATATATGCAGCTGCGATAACACCGGCACTCGGTCCGGACAATGCTGTCTTAATCGGGCAGTCGATGGTTTCTTTTATTGAAATGATGGAACCATTGGACTGGGTTACATAGGGCTCTACCTGAATACCAAGCTTCGCAATGGAATCACGGAAATTATTTACATATTTTTCCATAACCGGTCCCAGATAACTATTCATAACCGTTGTACTCATACGGCTGAACTCACGGAACTCCGGTGCCAGTTTACTGGAAATCGTAACGTATGCTTCCGGGAACTCTTCATGAATGATCTCTTCAATTCTTTCTTCATGAACCGGATTAATGAATGAGAACAAAGTACAAACTGCAATTGCTGTCACACCCTGTGCTTTTAAGTATCGAACGACCTCTCTTGTTTCGTTCTCATCCAGCGGAGTCTCAACACTTCCGTCGTAACGGATTCTCTCTGTTACCGTACAGTTTAAACCGGACGGAACCAGTGGATACGGTTTCTGTGCCTGAAGATTGTAAAGAGAAGGACGTCTCTGGGTTCCGATTTCCATCAGATCCTTAAATCCTTTGGTAGTAATAAGGCCAAGGCGGCAACCTTTCTTCTCGATTAATGCGTTCGTTCCTACGGTTGTACCGTGTGCCAGATAACTAACTTCTTCCGGAGCTGCTTTCTTAATCTCTAATACATCCTGAACGCCCTTTACAATTGCTCTGGACGGATCCGCCGGTGTGGAACTATCCTTGTAATTGAACAACTCACCTGTTTCCTGATTAAAAACAGAAAAATCTGTAAACGTTCCTCCAACGTCTACGCCAATCATATATGACATAGTATTTCCTCCTATGTAGTGTATTTTTCAAGCTGCACCTTCCGGGTATGGTCGTTTACCCATCCGGACTTTTCAGGATATTGACATCATACAGTTTATATTGTTATATAACGTCATATCTCCTTTACTGATAACATACTCTTCTTTCCGTCATTTGTCAATACTTTTTCAATCAAAAATTCCATGCTTTTTGAGCCACCTTATGCTCTGTATATCTGCCTGCCTTGGATTAGAGCGATACCTCGGATCATTCTGCTCCAGCGCATACATTCCCTTATATCCAGCTGATTCAAGAATATCCAGATATTCACAGATGGGAAGATCCCCATCCCCAAGGGCCATGTGAACCGCCGGGTGGGAATCATGGAGATGAATATGTGATAATTCTGCTCCATGGGCTAAGTAACGTTCTATCTTCTGGTCCATATAAACCATTTGTCCTATATCCAGCATAGGCTTCATGCTTCCTGAAGGCATAAGGGAAATCATCTCTTTCTGCTGCTCCGGCGTGTTCAGCACGTTCGAAGACAGAGGTGTCAATGTCTCCAGCACAAGTAAAATACCCATTTTCTGAGCCTTTTCTGACAAACGATGCAGGCTCTCTTCGCTCCGCTTCCACGCATCCTCCACTGGTTTGTTGAAATAACCGCATCCAGCTGAAACCAACACCTTTGGGCAGTTCAATATTTCTGCTGCATAAAATGCACGTTCAAAATTGCGTATGCTATATTCACGTATTTTTTCATCTTCTGCTGCCAGATTGACCGGATACTGGCATTGCTCCGGCGTGATACAGCATACTGAAAGCTCACGGCTCCGAATCTGAGCAGCTTTTTCTTTCAGCTGCGCTTCGTCCATCGTATCCAGACAGAAGGACGGACCTGCTGCCCAGAGTTCCACATTTTGCATTCCCAGTAAAACAGCCGTATCCAGAAAGTACTCGAACGGATACCGCAGATACTGATAGCTCCCCAGTGCAAATCGTTCCTTTGATATCTGCACCATGACCCTCACTTCCTTTTTTATTTTTGTTTTTATAATTCTCTGTAAATCCGGTCATGCTCAGACTTCGGTACCGGCACACCGTCTCCAAAGGCACCATTCTTCAAGCAGGTTCCTGCTGAAAATACAGCTGCCGCTTTCAATGCCTCCGGAAGTATCTCTGCCCTTATCTCACTGTTTTTCCAGCTTCCCTCCGGTTGTGTTTCCAGCTTTTTCAAGATGGTAATCAGCATAGCAGTGGCAAAGCTGTCTCCGGCTCCCATGGTATCCACCGGAGTGACATAATCCGGCAGCTGGCAATAAAACCGCTCCCCATCAAAAACCGTTGCTCCCTTACTTCCACGGGTAGCTGTCACCACACTGCATCCCTTTTCATACAGCTTCCGGCACAGTTTTTCTGTCTCCTCATCATTCAGATCACTACAGGATAGAAATGCAAAATCAATATATGGGCATACACGTTCCACCCTGTCTTCCTCATTCCAGCGATACGAAAAATCATAGCTTACCAAGGGAGAAAGTCCATGCAGGGCTGGAAGCAGCCCATCGGTAAACCCATTGTTGGTTGTATGAATCAAATTAAAACCATCCGCATATTCCAAATCCTCTTTTTCCAGATAAATTGGATGCTGCTGCAGAACACCACCTTTATTGCTTCCTTTAAATACACGATCTCCATCTACAAGGGTTACTCTGGCAAAGCCATTTTCTCCTTCATAGATGCGGCAATGACTGTGTCCGACTCCGTGTGCATCTAAAGATGCCTGCACGTGATCCGCTACTGCATCCTTTCCAAATACTCCCATAAAATCCGATTCTGCTCCCAGCATTCTTGCATATACCGCAAAATTTACTGCCTGACCACCCGGATACATGGTTCCGGTATGCAGATATACATCACACACATTATCTCCAAGACCTAATACTTTCAGCATTTTCTGTTTCCTCCTGTATTTTTATCGATTGAATTTGTTTTGAAACGAAAAGCGGCCGCCTGGAAGAGGCCGCCATTCCCTGGCAGTTCTGTCCCAAGCGGCAGCATTATTCTTAATTTAAATTTTACTTATTTATTAAACTGACGAGTCTGATCATAAAGATCCTTGGTTGTAAAGAAGCCTTCATCCTGAAGCTCTTTTCCTAACGGTTCTGCTGCATCAATAAATGCCTGGCGATCAATGTCACAGAATGTTACGCCGCCTTCGTTAATTAACCACTCTTTATCTTCCTCCCACTTGTCGAGAGTTCTTTCAGAATGATGAGAAGCTACCTGTGCTGCTGCATCAGAAATTACTTTCTGATCTTCTTCCGATAAGCTGTTCCAGAACTGAGTGGAGAAGCAGATCTGCTCAACCGGATATGCGTAATCCACATCTGCTACATATTTTGCAGACTCATAGAGGCCTGCAGAACGATAGGAGTCTTTCGAACACTCACCACCGTCAACTACGCCCTGCATTAAAGCAAATGGATATTCGGACCAGGCAACTACAACCGGTGTTGCTCCCATCGCTCTCGCATTTTTCTCAAAGATCGGAAGGTTCGGAATACGATATTTCATGCCAACCATATCTTTCGGGCTCTTGATCTCTTTGTTTGCAAAGAAGATACGCGGATTCTTCTGGAATTCGAAGTTTACTACGTGAATTCCCTGATTATCCAGGCTCTCCCAGATTGGATCTGCCACATCACTCTTTAAGTAATTAATCATGGAATCGTAATTGTTAAATGCAAATGCCATGGAAAGAATGTTTAAATCAGATTCATAAGTTGCCAGGGTATCTAAGGCACACATCATGCCCTCCTGCAGTCCTACCTGAAGGTTCTCCAGCATCGTGGTCTCATTGCCAAGCTGCTCTGCGGGATAAAACTCAAAGTAATATCTGTCACCGATCTTATCATTTACCAGATCACAGAACTCTTCACAGGACTGCGGTGCCGGCTCTCCGATGGCTCCGGAGTTACCGAATTTGACAACCTTAGCTCCAGCCGGAGCCGGTTTTGTTTCTACTGTATCAGCTCCTCCTTCAGTCTTATCGGTGGTCTGTGCGGAGGCCTGCTCCGATGTGGTTGTCTGTGCAGTGGACGATCCACAGCCTGCTAATGTGCCTACTGCCATGGCTGCCGTCAGGACAAGTGCAATTTTTTTCTTCATAAACTTTCCTCCTTAAATTGTGTACTTTATACTATCTTAATCTCTTACTCTTACATGGATCCTAACAGTCTCGGAAGGAACATGGTCAGCGGCTCCCAGAATGTTGTAATCATCAGTGTAATAAACATCGGGATCAGAAACTGTACCGTATATTTCAGTGCAGTTTCAAATTTATTACCGGTCGCCTTCGCTGTTACAAACAACGCTGGTGCCATCGGCGGAGTGATTAATCCAAGTGTTACATTCAGTACGGCCATAACACCCATCTGAACATAGCTCATACCAAGAGCCGTTGCCAGATTCATAAGAAGCGGTGCCACCATAATCAAAATCTGCATGGAACCAATAAAGCAGCCCAGGAATAATAACATTGCATTTAATACTAAAAGAATGATGATTTTATTTCCTAAGGACATCAGAAGAGTTGTCATAAAACCAATCAGACCACTGGTTACAATTACCCAGTTAAATACAAGACCGGTTGCACACAGACACATGGACATACCCGCGCTGGCTAATGTATCCTTTAATGCCTTTGTCAGCATCTTAAAGCTGAAACGTTTTAAGCAGATAGCCAGGATGACGCAATACATAGCTGCTACAACGGAACACTCTGTAGGAGTAAAGATACCGGTCATAATGCCAAGTACCAGGATAGCCGGGCCACCCAGTGCCGGAAGTGATGTATACAGAGAGTGGAATCGCTCGCCCCAGGATGCCTTCGGTGCCCGCGGGCAGGCAATGTGCTGGGTTTTCACTGCAATCGGAATCCAGATCATCATGGCCACGCCCATCAGGACACCCGGTCCCATACCAGCCTGGAACATAGCCAGTGTGGAGGTCTGGCTTAAGAATGCCCAGACAACGAAGTTGATGGACGGCGGAATAATCGGTCCGATACCTGCGGATGCTGCCGTTACTGCTACTGAGAAGTCTGGATCGTATCCGGCTTTTGACATCGCACTTACCTCAATGGTTCCAAGTCCTCCGGCATCTGCCAGAGCGGAACCGGACATTCCGGCAAATACCATGGAAGATAATACATTGGCATGTGCAAGTCCTCCCGGGAGATGACCGATCCATTTTTCAAACATTCCAAATAGTCGGTCCGTTAGTCCCACTTCATTCATAAAGCATCCTACAAAGAGGAATGCCGGTAATGCCAGCATGTTGAAATCAGCCAGGGAGTTTGCTGTTTTCTGTGCAAACATAACAAATGATTGATGGTTAAATACAATGAATTCAAACGCTGAAGCCAGCATTGCGTATGCAATCGGTACTTCCAGAAGAATTAATACCACAAAGGTGATAAAATAGACGGCTAAATAGGGATCCAGATTAGTCAAGAAGACCGCCTCCTTCCTTTTCTACCGGTACACAGATGGATTCATCTCCGGTAATTACAAATGCGATTGCCTTATATGCAGACATTACCAGCATAATCACTCCCATCACCAGAACCGGCAATGCATAGTAATAACCCTTGCTGATAGGAAGTCCTCCAACGGGAGGCATCTTCTTCTGCATCTGAAACAGCTGCCAGGATGCCGGAATATAAACCCAGCTTATCACAACAATCAAAAAGTTCGTAAATGTAAACATTCCTCTGCGAAATGCCTTTGGCATACGGTTCATGATAAACTCCAGAACTGCATGACCATTGTCCCAATAAACGGTACACCATCCAAGACACATGGACCATATCATCAACGCTGTTACACATTCATCAATTCCGTATATAGGGTGCTTAAATATAAAACGCATCAATACCTGAAGGAACAATAGTGCCATAAAAGCGAATATCATGTATCCGGTAAATACTTCCACCACACTATTCGCTTTATCCATAGCCTTACCAATTGAATAGATACTTTTCTTCATACTCTAATTGCCGCGCTTCGCTGCTGCGAATACGTACTCTCCTTCCTTTAAAATTAATTTCTATCATATAATGTCATGTGCTATAAGGGGTTCCTGGTTTTCTCTGCTCTGGCCGACCTATCCATTCAAATACTCGTCCAGATCCCCTTATATTATAATACCTTCAAAGACATCATATATCGTTATGTTATTTTTACCATACTTTGATTCATTTTGCAAGTATAAATTTATTTTTCATCGTCGCTTTTTATATTATCATAGGTTTTCTCCTTTCTTTTTTGTAAATTTTGCCAACTTTTGATTCATTTGCGTTATTATACGCAAAAAGTGGAACTCTCTCCTTCGTTGGAGAGCAGTTCCACTTTCATCTTATAACATTATATAATCTTTTGATGTCTCTCATTCTAACACTGCATCTTTTTATTGTCAAGCCTCTCTTTTAAAAAAACAAGAATAAAAAATAGGAGGTTCATGCTTCCCAACAAAAAGCTAAAGAGAATCAAGAATTCCGGGTAAAACAGATCGCACAGCTTCCCCCCTGCCATGTTTGCACATACGGTTCCGATCACACTGCTGATGGTTAGACCAATGGAAATACTAAAGCTTTTCAGACGTTCATCCGATGTTTCCGCAAAACACTCTACGCTGGCACTCATATAAAGGGCAAAACTGACGGACTGAAGAATCTGCCCCAGATAAAGAGACCACTCACCCGAAAAAAGCTGAAAGCAAATCGGACGAAGCAGGTTTGTGCCCAAAGCTGCTGCCATCCCCCAGAGGGCCGGATAGGTTTTCTTTTTTCCAATATAGGCTAACAAAAGCAGACTCAAAAACTCTACTGCAGCTCCTATTCCACAAACATTTCCAAATAATTCCGCATCTCCTCCACGCTCCGCAATAATCAATGACAGGAAGCTGCCAACTGGCCGATGACTGAACCAATAAAGAGTGCTTATTGTTAAACAAAACAAAAAACGACGGCTTTTTACCAATTGCTGAAACGCCTGAACAAACGAAAGACTTTTCTCTGCCTCCCCTTTCTTTCGATGATTGCCAAGCCTGGTATCCGGAAGCAGGATGAGAAATGGAATCATCATAAGAAATAAAAGAATCTGCATCTGAAAATAACGATTCCATCCCCAGTGTTTGAAATAAAATCCTCCAATCACTGACATCACTGCAAATCCAATGGAACCACCGGCACGAATCCGGCTGTATATCAATCCCGGATAACTTTCCTTACTTAAATTAACCCAGGCATCCATCAGCTGACTAAAGGGATAGGCCAATCCGGCTGCCAGAACCAGCCCCGGCAGAAGCAGCCATGACTGGTTCATGAATTTTGTGCAAAAAGCACACACCATTGATACGATACCGATACAAACTAAAAGGTATCTTCTGGTGGGCAGAAATGTATCTGTTATATAGCCTCCCACCGGTTCCATCAAAAGATTGGCCAAAAATGTCAAACTGGTAATAATTCCGCAGACTGTGGCGCTATAGCCCTGCTCTGTTAAAAACAAAACGATGAAACTCGAAAAGACACAATAGACCGCATAATAAATAAAATAAGCCGAAAAAAACAGAACAGTACAGCTCCTTTTCCCTTTCACTAATGTATCTTTTCCCGCCCCAGTCATAACAAAACCAAAGGAATAACCGCCAGCGATAATCTCTGATTAAAAATACAGTTTCCATCCTGCCAGCCTTCCTCGTAAAAGCAAGCAATCGCATCCTTTCCTGCAAGATCCGATGCTCCCCCTTCTTCTGCTATCATAAGTCCATCGTTCCATGTAACACCATCATCTTTACTAAGCCGAATCGTGAGCTTCTGACGAGCGTCAAGACTCCAGCGAACAGACTCTCCCTGTTTCTGCCGTTCCAGCGCCGGTTCATCTCCATAGGCACAATTAACAAAAGCCATCTTCCCATCTGACAGTGACAAAAGAGCGCCTCCACAGATTGGATCCGGAAGTTCTTGATTTAACCAGGGTTCTCCCCAGCGTATAGTATCTTCCCCATCTATCTCTTTTTTGCTTTCACAAAAAGCTCTTCTTCTGACTCCCGGAATTTCATGGCGCATGGTTGCAAGCAGTGTTCCATCACTCCGTTCTGCCACGGAGCTTTCTGTGGGATCGCCAACCCCGTTTCCCGCCGGAACTACACTGCTGCATCTCCATGTTTTTCCTTGATCCTGACTGGATAGACATGCAAAACAAGCTGGGAGATGGGCATTTTCCCCACGGCTCAGCCACAATGGAAGTATCAGTGTCCCATCTTTTTTGCTTATTCCATGACCAGGTGCAATCGCCCACAATGTAACCGGCCATTCTTTCCGGAATCCGTCAATCAGGGATGTCAACTCCCTTTCCGTTCCAAATGAAACACCATTATCATCGCTTTCTTTCAAAAATAATCTCTTATAATCCTGACACCAGAAAAAATAGAGCTTTCCCTCCGCTGCTGCTATTAACAAGGGATTATGAATCAGCTCATCGTCTTTGGGAGAAACCATCGTAACCCGCTCGCCGATTGGCTCTATCGTTTCACCTATCATGCGATATCTTCTTAAAAACAGAGTTCGGCTGTTTCCTCCACCTTTTCTTCCTTCATAGGTCAGGAGCAAATCCCCATTGGAGGCTGTCACGATTCCCGGTACGCGATAGGAATCAAAACCATGCTCATTATTTTCTTCTACCACAATCCGGGTATATTTTTTTTCTGCCATATGGTCCTCCTATCTTACTTCTCCAGTGAAAAAGAACAGTCATATTGTTTTACATATTTATCCATTCCGGAGGCTGAATATAATACCATCGTACAGCAGCTGCCAAAATCACCGGTACGCACTACGACTTTGGCCTTCTGCATCGTTTCCGTTAAGCGATCCTGGCTGATGGTTCCGCCAGGCAGCTGCGGCAGCAGCGACTGAATCTTTTGATACATAGCATCATTATACTGGGGCATTAACTCAAACACTTCGTAACGCTCTGCCACCAGGTCGTTCATGATTGCGCACATCGTCTGTTCAAGGGTTGGAACTCCTCTTATCAGTGACACATCAATTACATTGCAGCCATCCGGAATCGGCATATTAGCATCACAAATCACAATTGCATCCTTATGGCGGGCCGTGGCTAATGCATATCCAAGCTCTGCGTTAATCACCGTGTTCTTAATCATATACTACTTCCTCCTTTTTGCAGCATTATGTTATATAATGTCATTACGTTATATGATAAGTATAGAGGAAAGAACAAAAAAGTCAATGCTTTCGATAAAATATGGCATAAAAAGAACGGACTCTGTCACATCTTGTACAGAATCCGTTCTTTTTCAATTTTTTATGGACTAAATATTCTTAAACAGATCACAGAAATCAAAGGTCGCAAAATAATCCTTCGGTGTCTCTGCCCGGCGGATCATCTCCACGGAACCATCCTCTTTCAGGAGCAGTTCAGCCGAACGCAGCTTTCCGTTGTAGTTGTAGCCCATCGAAAAACCATGTGCGCCGGTATCATGGATGACAAGGATATCGCCCATATCAATCTTCGGAAGCATCCGGTCAATCGCAAATTTATCATTGTTCTCGCACAGGGAACCGGTTACATCGTATTTGTGGTCGCACGGCTCGTTCTCTTTTCCCATGACCGTGATGTGATGGTATGCGCCGTACATCGCCGGGCGCATCAGGTTGACTGCACACGCGTCCACACCGATATACTCTTTGTAGGTGTGTTTCTCATGGATTGCCGTTGTCACAAGGCAGCCATACGGCGCCAGCATGAAACGTCCCATCTCTGTATAAAGCGCTACATCGCCCATGCCAGCCGGAACCAGAACTTCCTCATAAACCTTGCGGACGCCCTCGCCGATTGCAAAGATATCGTTCGGCTCCTGATCCGGGCGGTAAGGAATGCCAACGCCACCAGACAGGTTGATAAATTTAATATCTGCGCCGGTCTCTTCTTTCAGCTTGACCGCCACCTCAAATAATACCTTCGCAAGCATCGGATAATACTCATTTGTAACCGTATTGCTTGCAAGGAAAGCATGGATACCGAAATGTTTCGCACCTTTTGCTTTCAACACCTTGAATGCCTCAAATAACTGCTCGGTTGTCATACCGTATTTCGCATCGCCTGGGTTGTCCATGATATCATTGCTGATCTTGAACAGTCCGCCCGGATTGTAACGGCAGCTGATCGTCTCCGGAATATAACCGATCGTCTTCTCCAGGAAATCAATGTGCGTAAAATCATCAAGGTTGATGATCGCGCCCAGCTCGGCAGCCATCTTGAATTCCTCCGGCGGTGTATCGTTGGAGGAGAACATGATCTTCTCGCCATCGTACTTCATCGCCTTTGCCATCATAAGCTCTGTCAGCGAAGAGCAGTCCACGCCGCATCCAAGTTTCTTTAAAATATCAATTACAAATGGGTTCGGTGTTGCCTTTACAGCAAAATACTCTCTGAATCCCTTGTTCCAGGAAAATGCACGCATCAGGCGCTCGCCATTCTCGCGGATTCCCTTTTCATCATACAGGTGGAACGGTGTCGGGTATGTTTTCTTGATCTCCTCCAGCTGCTCCCGTGTTACAAATGGTTTCTTCTCCACTTTTACATCCTCCGAACTAAAATCTACATATAAAACTAAAAAGTCTGGACTACCGGGAACATACACTACTCCCGGCACGCCCAGACTCCTTTGTCCTGCTACTATTTATACACCAAAAACCGTGTTTTATCAACTGATTTCCCGAAAAACGCCCACAAATGGGCGGTATTTGTTACTGTTCACGCATACGTGCCCAGTAACGGAATTTGCCGTGGCTTCGCATTTAAATACGGCAAATTCCTGCTGCCACCACGTTTTCTTACGGCACTTTCGGTTCCAAAAGTGCCTACCTGTGAACAGTAACTGGTATTTTTCTCCTTTTCTCCGCCAGGACACAAACTCCGGACAAATTGAATCATTTTCCAGATACATCTATGAACCGGGCACAGATTCAGGCGCAGAATCCAGTTTCTACTCTACCACCATTACACGCATAATATTCGTATCAGCTACCGGTTCATGGCGGTTGGCACGTGTCACCACACCCGCGGTTGCAACCACAATCTCACCCTCTTTGACGATACCTTTCTCTTTCAGCAATTCCACCGATGCAAATAAGAGCGCATCCGTCGATTCGGCGCGTTTTGCATGGAATGGCTTAACACCCCAGTAGAGCTGCATCTGGCGGACAGCCGTCATGCTCGGGGAAAGTCCTGCAATCAATGCTTTCGGACGCCATTTCGAAAGCATTCTCGTCGTAAATCCGCTGACACTCGGCGCCACAATGACCGGCGCTTCCAGATCGGAGGCGGTCGCTACGGACGAATAACATACCGTATTAGATATATTTCGAAGATTTTCCGCCGATACCTTTCTTCTCTGGTAGAACATATAATCCAGATATTTCTCCGACTCCTCGGCGATCTGGCTCATCATGCGGACTGCCTCGATCGGGTAACTTCCCATCGCCGTCTCGCCGGACAGCATGACCGCATCGGTTCCCTCATACACTGCATTCGCCACATCCGATACCTCGGCACGCGTTGGTCGCGGGTTTCGGATCATTGAATCGAGCATCTGGGTCGCCGTGATAACGACCTTGCACGCTAAGTTACACTTGCGGATGATCATCTTCTGAATGTGCGGAACCTTCTCTGCCGGTATCTCCACGCCCATATCGCCCCGGGCTACCATGATGCCGTCGCTCGCCTCAATGATGGAATCAATATTTTCAATTCCTTCTTCATTCTCGATTTTCGCGATAATTTGCATAGCAGAACCTTTTTCATCCAGAATCTCCCGGATCTCGCGGATCGCATCGGCATTGCGGACGAACGAAGCCGCCACAAAATCAAAGCCTGCATCCACGCCGAAACGAATGTCTTCCTTATCTTTATCGGTCAGCGCCGGAAGCTTGACCCGTACTCCCGGTACATTGACACCCTTCTTCTCGCCCAGCTCGCCGCCATTTTCAATCCGGCAGACGATGTCTGTTCCATTGACCTCCCGCACGTGCAGCTCAATCAGGCCATCATCGATCAAAATGCGGTCGCCCGGCTTTACATCCTCCGCCAGCCCCGCATAGTTGATGTAGCCGCGTGTCTCATCCCCCACAATCTCCTCGGTCGTCAGAGTATACAGATCGCCCTCTTTCAGCGTCACTTTCTTTCCATCTTTTAATTTGCCGGTACGGATTTCCGGTCCCTTGGTATCCAGAAGCGATGCGATCGGAATCCCCAGCTCCTCGCGCACACTTTCCAGAATCTCCAAACGATGTCTATGCTCCGCATGATCGCCATGCGAAAAGTTAAAACGTGCGACATCCATGCCATTTAACGCCAACTCCTTCATAATCTCCCGGTTATCGGTGTTTGGTCCCATTGTGCAGACAATCTTTGTCTTTTTCATGCCGTTATTCCTCCTCATATTCTGTCATTTTTTTAAGAATTTTCCCATCAGCGAATCATTTATAGGCTCTTTTGTATGCTTTATCCAGCCTATTTAAATCCCCTGCGTAACTGTTCAGTAAATGCGCAGACCTGCTGAACAGTTACTCCCCTGCTAAAAAACAATCCACCGCCTGATTCTATTTAGAATCTTTCAATTCTTCTTCGGTCACGTGTTTGTGCGTATACAGATGATCCATGCAATATTCCAGATTTCCCGCACACTTCGAACAATAGCGGAACTCCAGGTTCGGATCGTCCTTCTCGGTACGTCCGCAGACCGCGCATTTGTGGCGGGTCAGGGAAATTTTCTGGATCTGCGCTTTCTGCATCTCGTTTTTGAACTTCTGCTTGCGAACCGCCTCTTTCGGGCTGATCTTCCGGTAGTTACGCGTCATCAGGAAGAAAATGATAAAATTGAGCATCGAAACAACAATCTCAATTTTCGCGATAATGCCACCCGTTAAGAAACTGTAGACCAGAAGCGCTCCGTACATCATTCCAAGGTATTTCGCCCGGATCGGAATGAAAATCAGAAGGAACTGCATCTCCGGGAAGGTGCAGGCAAACGCCAGAAACAGCGATTCATTTAAGTAATACGGGGACATCGGCACCGAAAAGCCGGTCACACCGTACACCAGGAATGCCGCAATGATGTGTCCCAGCACGCCCATAAAGAAAAACATATTAAATCGGAAGGTTCCCCACACGCGTTCCAACGTCGATCCAATCGAATAATAGAGATACATCGCGAGCAGCGCAAAGAGGACGCCCGACTGAGGCGGGCATACGAGAAAGGTCACGATTCTCCATACCTGTCCCCGCAGGATCGCCGCTGCATCAAGCGCCAGATACTGCACGTAAAAATACGGATTAAACAGGCTCATCACAAATCCAGCCGCATACATCATGATGATATAGTACATCAGATTCGGGATCGCAAACCGACCGAATTTGCGCTCTAATTTTCTAAAAAAATTCATAATTCACATCCTTTGCCGTTTTCCTTTCATTATAGAGAGCGGCGGATTCTTTGTCAAATTATATTGTCGCTTCCACCACGTTATCTTACGACACATTCGGTTCCAAAAGTACCCGCCTGCGCTCTATAATGGCTGCATTCCAACTCAGAAAAAGCGGTATTTTCCACGCAGAAAATGCCTTTCCTTGTACAGGAACGCCCTTCTCCCATTATGCGCGATATTAACAAATTTTGCACATTTTTAGCATCTTTTTAACGCACCCTACCGATTGTTTTCTTCCTTATTCTATGTTAAAGTATAGCCGAATACATGTGTAATACAAAGGAGGGAAGGGGCACTGCCCCGATTGTACATGAATTCCTGTAAAAAATTAGGAATCGACATCGGTTCCACAACGGTTAAAGTATCTATTATTGAATACGGCGGTAAGCTTCTTTTCGCCGATTATAAACGTCATTTTGCAAACATACAGGAGACGCTCGCGGACCTGCTCCGTGAGGGTGAAGAGAAACTTGGCGCACTGACCGTCGAGCCGGTCATCACTGGTTCCGGCGGTTTAACACTTTCTAAGCATCTGGGCATTCCATTTGTTCAGGAGGTTGTAGCGGTTGCCACATCCCTGAAGGATTATGCCCCGCAGACCGACGTTGCCATCGAGCTTGGCGGCGAGGATGCGAAAATTATTTATTTTACCGGCGGCATTGACCAGCGTATGAACGGAATCTGCGCCGGAGGCACCGGCTCTTTTATTGACCAGATGGCTTCGCTGCTTCAGACGGACGCATCCGGTCTTAATGAGTATGCGAAAAATTACAAGGCAATCTATCCGATCGCGGCGCGCTGCGGCGTTTTCGCCAAGACGGATATCCAGCCCCTCATCAATGAGGGCGCAACCAAAGAGGATCTGTCCGCCTCCATTTTCCAGGCGGTTGTCAACCAGACCATCAGTGGTCTGGCATGCGGCAAGCCGATCCGCGGCAATGTTGCGTTTCTCGGTGGACCGCTTCATTTCCTCTCGGAGCTGCGCGCGGCATTTATCCGCACCCTGAATCTGGGGACGGACCAGATCATTGCCCCGGATCACTCGCATCTGTTTGCGGCGATCGGCGCGGCGATGAACTCTGATCCGAAGACGACTGCCAGCCTGCACGATCTGATCGAACGGCTGTCCCACGGCATCAAGATGGATTTCGAGGTAAAGCGGATGGAACCCCTCTTTACTGATGAAGCTGACTATGAAAAATTTAGGACCCGCCATGCAAGTCATGATGTCAAAAAAGGTGATTTAGCGACCTACGAAGGCAACTGCTACCTCGGCATTGACGCCGGTTCCACCACAACCAAGGTGGCGCTCGTCGGCGAGGACGGCTCTCTTCTATACCGCTTCTACAGCAACAACAACGGCAGCCCGCTGGCGACGGCGATCCGTGCGATGCAGGAGATCCATGACCAGCTTCCGGAGAAAGCACAGATCGCTTATTCCTGCTCCACCGGTTACGGCGAGGCGCTCTTAAAGTCTGCCCTGATGCTGGATGAGGGCGAGGTCGAGACGATCTCCCACTACTACGCAGCGGCGGCATTTGAGCCGGATGTAGACTGCATCCTCGATATCGGCGGCCAGGATATGAAATGCATCAAGATCAAGGACGGCACCGTAGACAGCGTACAGCTCAACGAAGCCTGTTCGTCCGGCTGCGGCTCCTTTATCGAGACATTTGCTAAATCATTAAATTACAGCGTACAGGATTTTGCCAGAGAGGCGCTCTTTGCCAAAAATCCGACCGACCTCGGTACCCGCTGTACTGTTTTCATGAACTCTAACGTCAAACAGGCGCAGAAAGAGGGAGCTTCCGTCGCAGATATTTCTGCCGGACTGGCTTACTCCGTCATCAAAAATGCCCTGTTTAAGGTTATCAAGATTACCAATGCCTCCGACCTCGGAAAACACGTGGTCGTGCAGGGCGGTACCTTCTACAACGATGCGGTTCTCCGCAGTTTTGAGAAGATCTCCGGCTGTGAGGCAGTCCGCCCGGACATCGCCGGTATCATGGGTGCCTACGGTGCGGCTCTGATTGCCCGTGAGCGCTACGATGCTTCCAAGACAACCACGATGCTGCCGATCGACAAGATCTTAAGCCTGACCTACAAGACGACGATGGCGCGCTGCCAGGGTTGTACAAACCACTGTGTCCTGACGATCAACCGTTTCGACGGCGGACGTCAGTTCGTTACCGGCAACCGCTGTGAGCGCGGTCTGGGCGGCAACAAACAGAAAAAAGACATTCCGAACTTATTTGACTATAAATACCACCGTATGTTCGATTATGAACCGCTGACCGCCGATCTGGCGCCGCGCGGTACCGTCGGCATCCCGCGTGTCCTGAATATGTATGAAAACTACCCGTTCTGGGCGGTCTTCTTCAGGGAACTGGGTTACCGCACCGTTCTGTCCCCAAAATCGACGAGACAGATCTACGAACTTGGTATTGAATCGATCCCGAGCGAATCCGAATGCTACCCGGCAAAACTCGCGCACGGTCATATCGAATGGCTGATCCGCCAGGGACTGACCTACATTTTCTATCCGTGCGTTCCTTACGAGCGCAACGAAACCCCGGAAGCAGGAAATCACTACAACTGCCCGATGGTCACATCCTACGCGGAAAACATCAAAAACAACGTAGAATCCCTGACGGATCACAAGGTACATTTCCAGAATCCGTTTATGGCATTTACAAATGAGGAAATCCTGACAAAACGTCTGGTCGAAGAATTTACCAAGGATCAGTCGATCCCGGAGAAAGAGATCCGCGCCGCCGCTCACAAGGCATGGCAGGAACTCATCGCCTCCCGTCAGGATATGGAAAAGAAGGGCGAGGAAGTCATCGCCTGGTTAAAAGAAACCGGACACCACGGCATCGTGCTGGCAGGCAGACCGTACCATGTAGATCCGGAGATCAACCATGGCATTCCGGAACTCATCACTTCCTACGGTTTTGCCGTGCTGACCGAGGACTCCGTCTCCCATTTAGGACGCGTTGACCGTCCGCTGATCGTCACCGACCAGTGGATGTACCACTCCCGCCTCTACGAGGCAGCTTCCTATGTGAAGACACAGCCAAACCTGGATCTGATCCAGCTCAACTCCTTCGGATGCGGTCTGGACGCAGTTACTACTGATCAGGTCAATGATATTCTGACCCGCTCCGGCAAAATTTATACGCTGCTCAAGATCGACGAGGTCAACAACCTCGGCGCCGCACGTATCCGTGTGCGCTCCCTGATCGCCGCAATCCGTGTGCGCGAGATGCGCCACTACCATAAACCGATCGTTTCCAGCGCATACAGCCGTGTTTATTTCACGAAGGAAATGAAGAAAAACTACACAATCCTCTGCCCGCAGATGTCGCCGATCCATTTCGACCTCATCGAACCGGCGGTCCGAAGCTGTGGTTACAACCTGGAGGTGCTGCAGAACTCCGACCGTACTGCTATCGACACAGGACTTAAGTACGTCAACAACGACGCCTGTTACCCGTCCCTGATCGTGGTTGGTCAGATCATGGATGCGCTGCTCTCCGGCAAATACGACTTAGAGCACACAGCCGTTATCATGAGCCAGACCGGCGGCGGCTGCCGTGCTTCCAACTATATCGGCTTTATCCGCCGTGCCTTAGAGCGCGCCGGTATGCCGCAGATTCCGGTTATCTCGTTAAATGCCAACGGCATGGAGACGAATCCGGGCTTTAAAATCACCCTGCCGCTTCTTACCAAAGCAATGCAGGCGGTTGTCTACGGCGACCTCTTCATGCGTGTTCTCTATGCGACCCGCCCATACGAAGCAAAAGCCGGCTCCGCCAACGCCCTGCATGAGAAATGGAAAGCAATCTGCATCAAATCACTGCAGAAACGTTCTTTATCCATGGCAGAGTTTAACCGCAACATCCGCGGTATTGTTCATGACTTCGACGAACTTCCAAGACGCAATGTCCAAAAACCGAGGGTTGGCATTGTCGGCGAGATCCTGGTAAAATTCTCCCCGTTAGCAAACAACCACGTGGTAGAGCTTCTGGAAGCCGAGGGTGCCGAGGCTGTAATGCCGGATCTGCTTGATTTCCTGCTTTACTGCTTCTACAACAGCAACTTCAAAGCCGACAATCTGGGCGGCAAACGTTCCACCGCACACCTGTGCAACATGGGAATCTCCCTGCTGGAGTATTTCCGCCGCACCTGCCGCCGCGAACTGGAACGCAGCACACATTTCCTTCCGCCTGCACGGATTCAGGATCTGGCGTCGATGGCGAAGCATTACGTTTCCCTCGGCAATCAGACCGGCGAGGGATGGTTCCTGACCGGCGAGATGCTGGAACTGATTCACAGCGGCACGACGAACATCATCTGCACCCAGCCGTTCGGCTGCCTGCCGAACCACATCGTCGGAAAAGGCGTCATCAAGGAACTGCGCGCCAGCCATCCAGAGGCGAATATCATCGCCGTAGACTACGATCCGGGTGCCAGTGAAGTCAATCAGTTGAATCGTATCAAACTGATGCTTTCCACCGCACAGAAGAACCTGTCAGAAGGGAAAAAAGATTCGAGAATTGGATGATTTTGGATAAAATTTCCAGCTGACTTTTAAAGACGTCTGTGCTATAATAAATTTATATGGAGTTTAAGATAGGCTATGGATTCCATAGCCTATCTTCTATATAGGGGAACAAAAAGACAGACTAAAAGGAGATCTCAGGATGAAATCAAAATTATTCCTCTGCGCGGCTCTGGCTGCGGCTCTCTACGTGACGCCGTCTTATGCAGCTGATTATTCCGCACAGGTTGTGAGTTTTTCTCAGGAGGACCCGGACAACCTCTCCATCGAGCTGACCGGCTCCAAAGTAATTACCGACGATTTTTCATTCAAACTTCCATCCCAGGCATTTTCGAGACTCATCATGGTTCCGAGCGGGGATTCCTACGAGGTATATGAAAAAACAGCCTATGAAGCCAACGGAGGCGGACTTCTCTTCCGCATTCTCGCATTTGAGGACACGCATTACCGCGATTTAAACGGCTGCACCATCTTAGGCTTCTGCGGCAACAAGATCTTCATTCTGGATCCGCACTACGACGAGCAGTATGCCAGCGACAGCGAAGAATATACACAATGCAAAGAAATCGTGACCTCGATCAAGAAGAGTTTCATTTCCTATATCAAAGACGCCGGGACGGTTGAGTAGCATCGAATCGAATATAAATATGCAAAAAGAACGTCAAATTCTAAGTTTTTCGCTTGGGTTTGACGTTCTTTTTTACTTTAAACTCTTCTATTTTTGGCTCTTCTATTTTCGTCTTTGTGCCATAGAGGTCCCTTACAAGACCGCTGATGGTCGTGTACTGGCTTCTACGCAGGTAACGGACTGCCAGCATAGAAGAAACAACCGCGCCGATCGCCCATGCTGTATCATACCAGCCTGCCGACAGCCCCACGGTAAAGGCGTTCTCCGCGATACCGATCGTCGAAGCGCCGCCGATCGCCAGACCCGCGATACTAGCTGCCACGACAAACGCATTATTTTTTCCTTTATATAAAAGGAAGTTCTCTGAGTCCTTTTTCTGGCAGTAAGACACATAGATACTGATGCTAAACAGCAGAAGCACATATAAAATAACAATTAGCAGCGGAATATTCATTACTTCGCGCCTCCATTTTCCTCTGCCTCGCGGCAAATACGCTCGTAGGCTTCCTTTGTCTGCGGGAGCACGCTTCCGCCGTACGGAATTACATATACATCTTTTCCGTTAAAGTCTACCTCTGCCAGCAGATCCTTCATATCTTTAAACGATCTTACGCCCATATCCCGAACCAGCTCCGGCTCCATGGAAGACAGAAGCAGCGTCTTCGAACGACGGATGGACTCGCAGGCTGCGTAGAAAATATAGCCGCCGATGGTGAAAGACGCACGCAGTGCCTCATCCAGGCATCCCTTAGAGAGAGGCTTAATCCAGTCGAAGAAATCCTTGGAACCGCTTCCCTCCGGGCATTCCGCCAGCATAATGAGTGTACCGCCCTCTTTGACCGCTCTCGATGCGTTAAACAGCGTCTTGGTGGACTGATAAAAATTCAGATCCTTCGGGAAACCGCCGCAGCTTGCAATTACGACATCTGCCTGATAGTCGATCGGCAGTCCGTATCCCTTCTGTACATAACTGCAGCTTGCCTGCCATGCCTTGTCAAACTCACCACAGAATAAACCGCTGTGGCGGGAAGATGTATCTACCACGATATTGATACCGAACGTAACATGTACCATGGCACCTGCCTCGCGCATATCCAGGTTGATCGGGTTGTTCTCCACCAGACCGCTGCCGACACGCACATCCGTCATCGGTTTCTCCGGATCCAGCGCACGCTCATGGTTCATGCGGATCGTCTCACGGGAAGCAATACCTGGAACGATGCTCTTTCTTCCGCCGCCGTAGCCTGCCATCAGATGGTGCACCGTACCGCCGATGCAGATGACCTTTCTGCCGACTGCCAGCGGATTGACCGATACACGCGTTCCGAAGGACGTCGTACCGATGTATACCAGATCCGGCGCATCGCAGTCATGGTCAGTCACGCTCGCTACATGGTCGTAGACAAACTCGCTTGCAAGTTTTCTGCGATCCTCCGCCGTATTCTTGCGGTGTGTTCCCAGTGCAACCACAACCGCAATCTGGTCATATCCCACGCCTATCTCATCGTGCAGATATTTTACCAGAAGCTCGCAGATCACGTCCTGACGCATCCAGAAACGCGTCATATCACTGATCACGATCGTAACCGGATCGGTCGGTGCAATCAATTCCTTTAACGGCTTCGTGCCAATCACACCATCCGTCACACAATGCAGAAATTCTGCTTTTATATCTTCAATGACCCGCATCTTATTTTCATACAGGTATTTTACACTCTTCGCACCGTCAATCTCAAAATCGACCGCCGACGTTCCGTACTTTAAATGTACTTGCTCCATTGTCTTTCTCCTTCACATTTCCTCATCTGCGTTAAACAGTTACGCTTTAAACCACTAAAGTATATAGTAAAGCACCTGTTTTGTCAAGTCTTTCACAAAACAGGTGTTTTATTTTTATAATTTATATGATATTTTTCAATCTCCCCGGTACGCCGCATACATCTGCGTCGTTGCCATATCCGAATGTCCGAGAATCGTCTGAACCGCCCGCATGTCTGCACCTCTCGCAATCAGGTGCGCCGCAAAGGAATGGCGCAGCGTATGCGGCGTGATATCTTCCTCAATCCCGGCTTTCTCGCCGTAATATTTGATAATCTTCCAGAATCCCTGCCGGCTCATCGCGCCGCCTGTACAGTTGACAAAGAAATAGTCCGATCCCTTTCCACGCAGCAGCTCGTTTCTCGCATGTTCCAAATACTCCTCCAGCGCTGCTTTCGCCGAACGTCCAAATGGGATCGTCCGTTCCCTCTCCCCGTCGCGACAGACCAGAAATCCAATGTTCATATTGATATCTTCCATCTGGATCCCTATAAGCTCTGACACCCGGATTCCGGTCGCATATAAAAGAGCCAGCATCGCCTTGTCCCGAATCTCCTTCGGTGTCTGCCCGGATGGCTGTGCCAGAAGCGCTGATACCTGATCGACACTCAGAACCACCGGCGCCTTTTTCTCCACTTTCGGCGCATGCAGACTTTCCGCCGGGTTCCGCCGGATGCATGCCTGCATACATTCATAATTAAAAAACGCTTTCATCGCCGCCATCATCCGCGAAATGGTGGTAGCCGCCTTTCCCTGCTCTTCCATATGAAGAATATATCCATGCAGGCTGGTCTTTGTCACCTTCGCCGCCTCCCGGATCTCTTTCTCCTCCAGATAAGTAATCATCTGCATCAGATCTCTCCGATATGACTGTACGGTATTTTCCGATGCCTGTTTTACCTCCCGCAGGTACTGTTCAAATCTGTCTACTTCCCCTCTCATACTTCCCCAATCTATTCTCGTAACCATTTCCGCCATTCTTTTATTCACGGCATTTTCTGCCAAAGCCCCAGCCTGCGGGGCAGATATCGTTCCGCGGCAATCCTATTGACTCCTCCATCTGAACCATCCATTCTCCTGAGGTTTTCTCACCCTATCTGCAACTTACCTTCTTCTCCACAAACGGGGCTTTTATCGTCCGCAGGTATCATTATATCTACATTTTCCCATAAAATCAAACATAATTTTCCCCACTTTTCCTACATTTTTCGACTGATTTACATAAAAATACAACATATGGTGCGTCCACTTTTTTCACCCCCATATGTTGTAAATTTTGAATTATATTTTTATTCGGACAGCCCCATTAAAATGGGCAGTGTGAGACCAGTAATGATACAAAACCAGGATTCAGCCACACTTCCAGCGCTGTTCCCATCCCCAGCACCAATAAAAGGATTAAAAATCCAGCCGTCCGTATCCGCCTCTCCTTTGCAAGCGCCCAGGAAAGAAGCAGCCAGAACACAGGAATATAAAACACCACCTGTGGAAATAACGTCGCCACAAATACAGGCAGTCCCCAAAAACCGCCCCAGCCAGTAAATCCTGCCAGCAGCCATGCCTGCTCCAGACCTAAGACGAGACAAGCACCCCACGCAGCCAGGCATGCGACCGGCGTCATACCTGCCAGCCACAGCATCAGCGCCATCCCTGACCGCTGCAGCCAGACCTGAAAAAACAAAGTTCCCCGGCTGGCTGCCTTCATTCCGGCGTTTAGATGCCACCCGGCACCCGATGGATCTCCAATTTCTTGTCCAAGCCTCGCTGCCGGCACACTTTCCAGCCCGGCATGTCCGCTCCCGGACGAAATTTGAAAACAAACGGCTGCTATCGTCCCCAATACAATCCCAAGGATCCAAAAAAACACTGATACATCCCAGGTACTTAAAGCCGGAAGCCGGAATCTCCTTTTCACATGCAATCCCTGCCTATTCCTTTGTTACCTTATCTGTATTCAGTGTTTTTTATAATATGCCTTTATATCTGCCTCTATATGCTGTTAGCTTCATGCGTCTTTCAGCGTTTAATCCATATATTTATTTCATCACAGATGCTCACAGTGCTTCGCTGATCCTTATTTTTACTTCTGTCCTGCTTTGCAGGCATACGCCAGAATCGCGGACACAGTCTTTCCATCCGTCAGCTCTCCTGCGTAGATCCGTTTCAAAAGGTCGGAAAGTTCCCACGCCTCTACCTCAATCTCCTCGTCCGGGTCAAGATGCTGATGGGTTTTCTTGAGATCGCGTGCCAGAAAAATATCCAGCGCCTCATCACAGAACGCGATCGTTGTGTTGACGCTCATCAGATATTCCAGATGATCACAACGGTAGCCCGTCTCCTCCTCCAGCTCGCGGTACGCGCAGTCAATCTTCGCCTCATCCAGCGAATCCAGCTTACCAGCCGGAATCTCCAGTGTATAGCGGTCCAGCGCATTGCGATACTGACGCACCATGAGAATCTTTCCATCCTCCGTAACCGGAAGCACCGCTGCCGCGCCGTCATGATGGATAAAATCCCATTTTGCCTGATGTCCGTTTACCTCGACGGTATCTTCGTACATTTTCAAGATGGTTCCCTGATATTTTAACTCTCGTTTCAGGCGTTTGACCGGCACGGACTCCAGCGATGCCTGCTTTTCTACTTTCTGTTCCATATTTTCTCACCCTTATATCCAGGTTCCTTCTGGGTTCTTTTTCAACATTTTTTCACTATTTCAGGTCGATGCACTTCTCATAGCATGCGTCACATGCCTTGATAACCGCATTCCGCAAACCATACTCCTCCAGGACGCTGACCGCATAGATCGTCGTGCCGCCCGGCGAGCAGACATCATCTTTGAGTGCGCCCGGATGCTTGCCGGTCTCGAGTACCATCTTCGCACTGCCGACAACGCCCTGCGCCGCCATCCGGTAAGCCACATCTCGCGGCATGCCGTACTTAACGCCCGCATCTGCCAGCGCCTCGATGAACATATAGATGTATGCCGGTGCACTGGAACTGATACATACAACCGCATTCATCATATATTCCGGAACGATCTCCATCATACCAAAAGATTCAAAGAAATTGCTGATCATCTGCTTTTCTGTCTCTTCAAACAGCTTCTTGTCGTAGCAGACACCTGTCATACCCTCGCCGATCAGCGCCGGCGTGTTCGGCATCGCACGCACGATACGGCGGTCACCGCCCAGCTTCTCGTTGACACTGTCAATCGTGATACCCGGTGCAATCGAAATAATAATATTTTCTTTCGTTACATGGTCCTTGATATCTGCCAGTACATTGTCATAAAACTGCGGTTTTATAGCTAATACGATATATTTTGCATTTTCCGCACAATCCTGGTTTGTGTCAACCGCCTTGACACCTGTCTCTTTCTCTATCTGTGCCACTCTCCGGCGGTTCAGATCCGTAAAAGTGATGTCTTCCGTTTTATATTTGTTCAGCAGGCTTCGCATGATCGCATAGCCGATATTTCCCATTCCGATAAAACCAATTTTCGCCATAATCTTTGTCTCCCTCCATCTGCCATCCGGCACTTCCCTGCCGGATGAGCCTCCATTTGTTGTCTGACTGCAGCTGCTCTTTCCAACAGCCACATCTGGCTTTCTATTCAGCATCTTGGTAACGGTTCAATCTTCTTACCATTACGCCACAATAAATGCATGAAGCTGCTAAATAATCACTATTTTTCAACTCTATCATGCTATAATACTCGTCTTTTGGACAGTTTGCAAGCAAAATTTCTCCGCCTGCCTTCACGCTCACGACCCTTTATTTTACCCTGCTCATGCAAATTTTCAGTCTGTCCGAAAAACAGAGTTTCCGTTTTCCGCTTCATGAAAAAAAAATGTATTTTTCTGTATTTCTTTCTCTCTCAAAAAAGATGTAAAGAATGTGCTTTGGCACATTCGGGCGTCTCGCGCGGTCGCTTGCGACATGTTTCTGCTTCGCGCGAGCGCGCATCCTCGCGGAGCGTTTTTTTGTTTCATAGGACGCAATTTCCCATGAAACAAAAAAGTCTTATGAATGTAATGTATCTTCATCCATAAGACTTTTATTTTCATGCTCAAGTTTACTCCATGCAGCCCTGCTGCCGGGTTTTATTTGGCGTACTCGGTAACTCTCGATTCACGGATTACATTGACCTTGATCTGTCCCGGATACTGTAACTCTTCCTGAATCCGCTTTGAAATCTCTCTCGCCATCAGAACCATATCATCGTCGCTGACCTGTTCCGGTACAACCATGATACGCACCTCACGACCTGCCTGAATTGCGTAGGATTTATCAACACCCTTATAGGAGTTCGTGATATCCTCCAGCTGTTTCAGACGGTTGGTATATGTTTCCAGAGTCTCTCGTCTCGCACCTGGACGTGCCGCTGAAATCGTATCAGCTGCCTGTACCAGACATGCAATCAAGCTCTGTGGCTCTACATCGCCGTGATGGGCTTCCACTGCATTGATAACGGTTGCGGACTCTTTGTACTTCTTACAGAGCGCCACACCCAGTTCTACGTGGGTTCCCTCCTGCTCGTGATCGACTGCCTTTCCAATATCATGTAATAAACCTGCACGTTTGGCGGTCCGTACATCGACGCCCACCTCAGCCGCCAGAAGTCCGGCTAACTGTGCAACCTCAATCGAATGCTTCAATGCATTCTGACCGTAACTTGTCCGGAATTTCATCTTACCAAGTAGCTTGACAAGTTCCGGATGGATACCATGAATGCCAACTTCCAGAAGAGCCGCTTCGCCCTCCTCGCGCATCATGTTTTCCACTTCTTTCTGTGCCTTCTCTACCATCTCTTCGATTCTGGCTGGATGAATCCGTCCATCCACAATCAGACGTTCCAGTGCAATACGCGCTACCTCTCTCCGGATTGGATCGAAGCCAGACAGGACAACTGCCTCCGGCGTATCGTCGATGATCAGTTCCACGCCCGTCAGAGTCTCCAGTGTACGAATATTTCTTCCCTCACGTCCGATAATTCGTCCCTTCATCTCATCATTCGGAAGCTGTACGACTGATACGGTTGTCTCAGCCACATGATCCGCAGCACAGCGCTGAATCGCTGTCACCACATAATCCTTGGCTTTCTTCTCTGCTTCCTCTTTCGCTTTCGCCTCGAGATCTTTGATCAGCTTCGCCGTATCATGCTTTACATCTTCTTCCACGGAACGCAGCAGATATTCCTTTGCCTGTTCAGAGGTTAAACCGGAGATCTTCTCCAGTTCCAGCATACCTTTCTCATAGAGAGCCTCTGCCTCCGCAGTCTTTCTCTTGAGTGCCTCCTCCTTGACATTCATACCCGCTTCACGCTTTTCCATCGCTTCTGCTTTTTTGTCCAGGTTTTCTTCTTTGCTCAGTACACGTCTTTCATAGCGCTGAAGCTCAGCTCTTCTTTCCTTTGTTTCTTTCTCAAGCTCATTCTTTGTCTTTAACGACTCTTCCTTCGCTTCAAGGAGAGCTTCTCGCTTCTTTGTCTCAGCAATTTTCAATGCTTCATCTATTATTTCCCTGGATCGTTCTTCTGCGCTTCCAATCTTCGCCTCATATGTCTTCTGGCGATGCTGGTTCGCAACGACCCAAGTAATAGCTGCTACAATAACACCTGTAACGATAACCGCAATTATTACTTGTGACACAGGAGCACCTCCTTATTTAGTTTTCATTGTACGAAAATACAATACTATAATTTTAAACGGTTTTATACAGTATGTCAAGCAGAATAAGCGCTTCCTAACCAGCTTCCGTTACTGTTCACACACGTGTGCCCAGCAACGGGATTTTGCCGATGCTACGCATTCCAAATCGGCAAAATCTGCTGCCGGAACTGTATCGTACGGAATTTTCAGTTCAGAAAATTCCTACTAGTGAACAGTTACGAGACGCCTTCAGACAGCGTTCTGTTCTGTTTCATAATACATTTGCACGTTCACAGTCATGAAACAAAATCCATTCAAAATCATCTTTGGCAAATGACTCTGCGCCTGAAAGTCAACTAAATGCATCCTCCCGCTCCTTCATCTCTCTCCGGATATCTTCCCATGAAAATCCCCGCCTCATCAGATAGGCAATGATCTTTTTTTCCTCCTCCGGCGCTGTCTCTCCCGCCTTGTAATGCTTCTTCTCAAGCAAAACGCGGATTGCCTCGCCCGAATCATGTTCTGTCTCTTCCAGCTGCTCCCGGATGATCTCGCGCGATATGCCTTTTCGCTGCAGGTAAAGCTTCAATTCCGCCTGGCTTTTCCGCGTTCCATGAACCTGCAGGTAATTCGCCGCATATCTGGCATCGTCCACAAAATGATATTCCTGCAAAAATCCAATCGTCTCCTGCACGATCGAATCCGGATACCCGTCCTGGAAAAGGCGGCGGCACATTTCTCCTTCCGTCCGGTCCTGCACCTTCAAAAGATTCAGCGCCCGCTCATGTGCCCGGCGGCTTAAAAGATCCAAAAGCTCCCTCTCCGTTCTTTCTTCCAAAACCGCGCCCTCACAGACACCGTATTTTTCTAATTCCCCATTATATAAAAGAAAGGCAAAGTCCTCATCCGTGAAAACTTTGCACTTTCTCTTATCCAGGGATTCTACGCGTTCAATCCGCATATACAGCCCCTTTTCATAGCTACAGTTCACACGTTGCCAGCTGTAACTTTTCCTGTTACTGTTCACACATATGTGCCCTGTAACAGGATTTTACTCTATTTTTCGTCCTCTGCGTCCACTCCTACCGGCGGAAGCTCCGTCGGTGCTTCCTTGGACGCCTCCGGCATCATCGTGTCTTCGGAAAGTCCGTATTTGACACGTACCTTGTTCTCAATCTCAAGGCAGATTTCCGGATTTGCTGCCAGGAAATTCTTCGCGTTCTCGCGTCCCTGACCGATCTTGCTGCCCTCATAAGCATACCAGGCGCCGCTCTTCTCCACGATGTTCTCCTTCGCCGCCAGATCCAGGATATCGCCCTCACGGGAAATACCTTTTCCGAACATGATATCAAACTCTGCCTCACGGAATGGCGGAGCAATCTTGTTCTTCACAACCTTGATGCGGACACGGTTTCCAATCACTTCGCCGCCCTGCTTCAGAGACTCAATCCGGCGGACATCCATGCGGACAGAAGAATAGAACTTGAGTGCCCGTCCACCGGTCGTAACCTCCGGGTTTCCGAACATGATACCAACCTTCTCACGCAGCTGGTTGATAAAGATAACGATACAATTTGAACGGCTGATTGCTGCGGTCAGCTTTCTGAGTGCCTGCGACATCAGACGTGCCTGCAGACCTACGTGGGAATCACCCATCTCACCGTCAATCTCTGCCTTCGGAACCAGTGCGGCAACCGAGTCCACAATCACGATATCGATCGCACCGGAGCGCACCATCGTCTCGGTAATCTCAAGCGCCTGCTCGCCGTTGTCCGGCTGGGAGATATACAGATTATCGATATCAACACCGATCTTCTTCGCATATGCCGGATCGAGTGCATGCTCTGCATCGATAAATCCAGCGATACCGCCTCTCTTCTGTACTTCTGCCACCATATGCAGGGCAACCGTCGTCTTACCACTGGACTCCGGTCCGTATACCTCGATGATTCGTCCCTTCGGAACACCGCCCAGTCCCAGTGCAATATCCAGGCTCAGGGAGCCGGTCGGAATCGTCTCTATATTCATATTCGCACCAGAATCACCCAGCTTCATCACCGAGCCTTTTCCGTATGCTTTCTCAATCTGTGTCAACGCAGCATCCAATGCTTTCAGCTTGTCTTCTTTATTCATCTTTCCCTCCAAAGCGCCGCTCCGCGGCCAATCACGAACAAACGTTCTAAACTTAGCTCTATCATAGCGGATCCGGCTGTAAATGTCAACTGTTTTCTTTTGGTTTTCCCCCGGACGCACTGCAGGATGCTGCCGGATCTATAACCTGATTCTGCGATTCAAAGTATCTACAATTATATCATTTTCCGGCTGGTTCTGTCTATTATTTTGCCGAGAAAAGCTGCTACCCGAACTGTGTCGTACGGAATTTTCAGTTCAGGAAATTCCTACCTGTGAACAGTTACGCTGCCACCATTACTGTTCACACAAAACCTTCCGTTGCAAAAATGCCTGCCTGTACACGTCATCTGGCACCGCCCCGCTTCTACTCTAACAGCCGCCCGATATCCAGCGCCCCCCAGCCCTGCTGGTTGCGCGGCAGCCCCAGATCCACTGCCCGCTCTTTAAAGCGAAGCTTCACATCCCGGTTCGTCATGTCCGGGTTCTGCTCCAGCAGAAGCGCCGCCGCCCCCGCGACAAGCGGCGTAGACATGGACGTCCCGCTTTTAAAACGGTACCCGTTCCGCCGCAGGTTACAGCTCACAATCCGTGATCCAGGCGCCACAATGTCCGGCTTGCAGATGCAGGCGTCCGTCGGCCCCCGCCCCGAATAGTCCACCATCCGGCTGCCTGCCACCTCTACCTCCCGGTCATCATCCGCACATCCCACCGTGATGACCTTCCGGCTGATCCCCGGCGTTGTGATCGTGTGCGCGGCTGGACCATTATTTCCCGCTGCCACCACGACCACATACCCGGCATCCCACGCCGCATCGACACCGCGCACCAGCGCCGAATCCTCGCTCATTCCCTTCGGTGTAAAGGAGCCAACCGATATATTGATAATCCGGATCCCGTACTGGCTGCCATTCTGGCGCACCCAGCGAAGCCCTGCCAGCACATCCGATACATACCCATTTCCCCTCTGATCCAGCACTTTCAGGCAGACCAGCTGCGCCCCCGGCGCCACACCCTGATAGCGTCCCGCCGACGCCGTGCCGCTGCCGGCAATCATCCCTGCCACATGCGTTCCATGCCCATTGTCATCATACGGCTGCTGCTTTTTCTTAAGGAAATCCCGAAATCCGTAAACGCAATTTTCCAAATCCGGATGCAGAAATACCCCTGTGTCCAGGATCGCCACCCCGACGCCTTTTCCTGTCAGTCCTCGTCTGTACGCCTCATTGCAATGAATCCATTCTCTCGCCCGGTTCACAGGAAAAAGCCCCCATATTCTTCCCTTACTGTTAGAATATGGGGGCTTTCGCCGTATGTGAATGCAGCCTCTTATTTGTGGAAGCTGTAATAGACGGTTCCGCCTGCCAGTCCACCGCGGAACTGCGCCAGCTCACTGACCGTCACCAGCTGATAGCCACGCTCCACAAGCGCCGGAATGATCGTGACTGCCGCATCACCGGAAGCATTGTAAAGCTCATGCATCAGAACCACCGAGCCATCTTTTACCTGGTTTAACACGGTCTGCACCGATGAAGCCGCATTGCGCGTCTTCCAGTCCAGCGTATCCACATCCCAGAGTACGATCGGCTGGCTGATATTGGCAAGCACAGTGCTGTTTTTTCCACCGCCCGGAAGACGGACTGTTTTCGGTGCCTCGCCTGTGATCGCGGCAACCGCCTGATTGCAGGCCTCCACCTGCTGACGAATCTCCTGTGCGCCTAACTTCTGGAGATACTTGTGATCCTGCGTGTGATTTCCAATCTCATGCCCATTGGCATACATCCGCTGAATCTCACTCTTATAGGAATTCACACGGTTTCCGACCACATAAAAGGTCACACGGCCGCCGTACTGTTCCGCGCAATCCATGATGCGGTTTCCAACCGGGGCATACGGACCATCATCAAAGGTCAGTGCCACCATCGGTGCATTCGGATCGATATAACGACCGCCGCTGGCTACCATTCCATCCGGAACCTGGCTGTCCCCCTGCTCCGTTCCCTGTGTCTCAGAAGCAGTCTGTCCGTTATTTCCTGTCTCCTGGTTCTCTGTTGTCTGCTGTCCTTCCGCTGCGCCAGCATGATTCTCGCTGCCAGCAGCCGTCTGTGCATCCCCCGCCTCATTCTGGGAACCGGACGCCTGCTCCCGCCTCTGAATCAGCTCCATATCCGATGCCGGTCCGGACGGCACATCATCCGCATACGCCGCAAACGACGCCCCTACCGTACAGACCGCCGTAAGTAACAGTGCTGCTGCTCTCATTTTCCATGTTTTTCTCATACCGCTCCAAACCCTCCAAATTGTTTTCTTTTTCTTCTGCCATTCCGATGCAATCCGGAACAGCCGACCATGTGACATACTCACGTACAATGGTTTTATTATATCACACTCTTCCTTTATTAAGAACACTTCGTCCCATTTTACTTCTTACATTTTTCTGACAAGGTTAGTGTTCACGCATACGTGCCCGGTAACGGAATTTGACGTGGTTTCGCATTTAAATACGGCAAATTCCTGCTACCTCCACGTTCTCTTATGACGCTTTCGATCCCAAATGTGCCTGCCTGTAAACAGCTCCAAAGAATATTCATAAGTATTTTTAATAAATATTTCATATTGTGTAATACACCTAATATATGCTATGATAAAAATGATGTCGTTACGCATCACAACGCGTGCAACGTAACACATGGAGTTTATTGACAAAAGAGTTGAAAGGAAGTAACAAATGGGCGGATTTTTTGGTGTCACATCAAAAACAAACTGTACACTGGATCTTTTTTTTGGTACGGACTATCATTCCCATCTGGGAACACGACGCGGTGGTATGGCGGTTTATGGAGAAAACGGTTTCAGCCGTTCTATCCACAATATCGAGAATTCCCCGTTCCGTACAAAATTTGAGCACGATGTCGATGAAATGCAGGGTAACATGGGCATCGGCTGTATCTCAGATATGGAACCGCAGCCTCTGTTAATTCAGTCGCACTTAGGAAGCTATGCCATTACCACAGTCGGCAAGATCAATAATGAAAAAGAGCTGATTCAGGAAGCATTTAAGAACGGGCATATTCATTTCATGGAAATGAGCGGCGGCAAGATCAATGCAACCGAGCTGGTCGGCGCCATCATCAGTCAGGCAGATTCCCTTGTTGAAGGTCTGAAACTGGCACAGGAAAAAATCAAGGGTTCCATGACCATTCTCCTGCTGACCCCGGAGGGCATCTATATCTCCCGTGACCGCCTCGGACGTACCCCGGCGATCATCGGACGCAAAGATGGTGCGTTCTGTGTTTCCTTTGAAAGCTTTGCATACATCAACCTTGGATACACGGACTACAAAGAACTGGGACCGGGCGAGATCGTCCGCATGAACGCCGACGGCGTAGAGGTACTCAGCCCGGCTCGCAAGGAAATGAAAATCTGTTCTTTCTTGTGGGTTTACTACGGTTATCCGACCTCCTGCTACGAAGGAATCAACGTCGAGGAAATGCGGTACCACTGCGGTCGTATGCTTGCCAAACGCGATCAGTCCGACGCCGATCTGGTAGCCGGAATCCCCGATTCCGGTATCGCGCATGCAGTCGGCTACGCCAATGAATCCGGCATTCCATTTGCCCGTCCATTCATTAAATATACCCCAACCTGGCCGCGTTCCTTCATGCCGACCACCCAGAGCCAGAGAAACCTGATCGCACGTATGAAGCTGATCCCGGTAGACGCCCTGATCCGCGACAAGAGTCTGCTCTTAATCGACGATTCCATCGTCCGCGGCACCCAGCTCGGCGAAACAACCGAATTTCTGTATCAGAGCGGTGCCAAAGCAGTACATATCCGTCCGGCTTGTCCGCCGCTGCTGTTTGGATGTAAATATCTGAACTTCTCCCGCTCCAATTCCGAGCTGGACCTCATCACACGCCGCATCATCCGCGACCGTGAGGGCGACAATGTTTCCCCGGAGCTTCTGGATGATTATGCAAACCCAGACAGCCAGAATTATAAGGAAATGGTCGAAGAAATCCGTAAACGCTTAAACTTTACCTCCCTGCAGTTCCACCGCCTCGACGATTTAATCGAGTCGATTGGTCTGGAACCGTGCAAGCTGTGTACGTATTGCTGGAACGGAAAAGAATAATGTTGTAGAATACGTTTCTATGATAACCAAAATGGCAGCCCATCAATTTCTGCTGATGAGCTGCCATCTTTATTCTGTTAATTCTCTGCCAATCGTTTTATCAGCACCGTGCCTTTATAGTTTATACAAGCACACCGCCAATACCCACATCACTTCTGCCCTGTCACCATCATATAACGGTTATGTGCGTCCTTCAGACAGGCAATGAGCGGCTTCTGAGTCAGTGCAAAATACCTTTCCCGGATACTCTGCTGCATCTCGTCCAAATCCGTTTTCAAACTCTTTCCAAGCAGCATCGACACAACAAAATTGCGCGTCACCGACAAAATCGTATTGCACTCCAGATCAAGAATCTTTCCCGTCGCCCGTTCTACTACAAAACTCACATAAAACTCGCCGTGCAGGCTGTAAATCGCGTCCTCCTTGCTCGGTTTCGCCTGACCTACAACCAGAATCGTATCATCCTTATACATTATATCGTTTCCCCTTTTCTTCGAAACTGCCCTGATAAAAGCAGTTTCATCCATATACTGGTTTTATGATACCATGTTCTTAGGAAAGGTACAAGCTACGCTTCCTCGGAACCATATAAAATATGTAGGATTAGTTACTGTTCACGCATACGTGCCCAGTAACGGAATTTGCCGTGGCTTCGCATTTAAATACGGCAAATTCCTGCTGCCACCACGTTTTCTTACGGCACTTTCGGTTCCAAAAGTGCCTACCCGTGAACAGTAACTAGGATTACAATACATCATAAAAGGAACCAAACGCTCTCACGAGAAAAGGGATCGAAATCGACCCCTTTTCCCACTCTTCTTAGGTTAACAAGTATGGTTAACAAATAGTTAACAAGTAATTAACAAATGATGTACTTTTTACTGCTTTTTACCACATCTAACCACCCTTAAAACCCTTGAAAAATCAATATTTTTTAGAATTTTCCAGCTGTAGCTGCTTCCTCAATCGAAACTGCAACCGCCACAGTAGCGCCAACCATCGGGTTATTACCCATACCGATCAGACCCATCATCTCTACGTGAGCCGGTACGGAGGAAGATCCTGCGAACTGTGCATCGGAGTGCATACGTCCCATGGTATCAGTCATACCGTAAGAAGCCGGACCTGCTGCCATGTTATCCGGGTGAAGGGTACGTCCTGTACCGCCGCCGGATGCTACGGAGAAGTATTTCTTGCCTTTCTCTACGCATTCCTTCTTATATGTACCTGCTACCGGATGCTGGAAACGGGTCGGATTGGTGGAGTTACCGGTGATGGAAACGTCTACGCCCTCTTTCCACATGATCGCTACACCCTCGGTAACGTCATTTGCACCATAACAGTTTACTTTCGCACGAAGTCCCTTGGAGTAAGATTTTCTCCACAGTTCTTTCACTTCGCCTGTGTAATAATCCATCTCTGTCTCTACATATGTAAAGCCGTTGATACGGGAAATGATCTGAGCCGCATCTTTGCCAAGACCGTTTAAGATAACGCGAAGCGGTTTTTTACGGACTTTGTTTGCTTTCTCTGCGATACCGATCGCACCCTCTGCGGCTGCAAAGGACTCATGACCTGCCAGGAAGCAGAAGCAGTCGGTCTCTTCTTCCAGAAGCATCTTACCTAAGTTTCCATGTCCCAGACCTACTTTACGCTGATCTGCTACGGAACCCGGAATACAGAATGCCTGCAGTCCCTCGCCGATCGCTGCCGCCGCATCGGCAGCTCTGCGGCAGCCTTTCTTGATTGCGATTGCCGCGCCTACCGTGTAAGCCCAGCACGCATTTTCAAAACAGATTGGCTGGATCTTCTTTACCTGATCGTATACATCCAGTCCGGCATCCTTCGTGATCTTCTCAGCTTCTTCGATCGAAGCAATGCCATAGCTATTTAATACGGAATTGATCTTGTCAATTCGTCTCTCGTATGATTCAAATAATGCCATTGTGATGTTCCTCCTTAACTATGTACCCTGTGATTATTTGTTACTGTTCACGCATACGTGCCCAGCAACGCAATTTTGCCGATGCTTCGCATTCCAAATCGGCAAACTCCGATGTCAGAAATGTATCGTACGGAATTTTCAGTTCAGAAAATTCCTATCTATGTACAATAACAATTATTCCTGTCTCGGATCGATAATCTTAACTGCATCGTCTACACGGCCGTACTGACCTTTTGCCTTCTCATATGCAGTGGTCGGATCGTCGCCCTTCTTGATGAAGTCGGTCATCTTACCTAAGTTTACAAACTGGTAACCAATGATCTGATCTTCTTCATCCAGTGCAATTCCTGTTACATAGCCTTCTGCCATCTCAAGGTAACGCGGACCTTTTTTCAGAGTTCCGTACATCGTACCTACCTGAGAGCGGAGTCCTTTTCCAAGGTCTTCAAGGCCGGCACCAATCGGAAGCCCCTCTTCAGAAAACGCACTCTGCGTTCTGCCATATGCGATCTGGAGGAACAGCTCACGCATGGCGGTGTTGATTGCATCACAGACAAGGTCTGTATTTAATGCTTCCAGTACGGTTCTTCCCGGAAGAATCTCTGCTGCCATCGCTGCAGAATGGGTCATACCAGAACATCCGATCGTCTCTACCAGAGCTTCCTGAATGATACCTTCCTTAACATTCAGGGTCAGCTTACAAGCACCCTGCTGCGGCGCACACCAGCCAACACCGTGTGTTAAACCGGAAATATCCTTTACTTCTTTGGACTTAACCCACTTTGCTTCCTCCGGGATCGGAGCAGCGCCGTGATTTACGCCCTGGGCTACTGGACACATATTTTCTACTTCTTGTGAATAAATCATTGTAAGACTCCTTTCGAAATGATTGGATTTTGTACTTTGTTAATTTTATCACATCAATCCTGTCCCTATTATCTCACGAAATTCTCAATTCGTCCATATGTTTTTTGTAACTTTTCAGACGGTTTTCTCATCTTTCTTTCTCTCCAAAAAAACATACAAAAACACGACAAAACTAACGAACAGAATACATCCCTTTACCATGCTGGAAATACTTAACGCCCACCAGATACCGCTAAGTCCCATCACAGAGGACAACAACACCGCCACTGGGATGCGCGCGGAGGTAAAGGTCACGCTGACGATCGACGGATACAGCGTCCGCCCCAGACCGGAAAACGCACCGATCGAGGTCTGTTCCACCATCATAAACATCTGGCTCAGTCCCACGATCCGCAGGTAATTGACGCCGAGCGCCATGACCTCTTCTTCCTGCAAAAAGATCGAGAACAGCGGACGCGCCATTCCGATCAGCAAAAATGTCGTGCAGAGTCCCCACGCCGCCGTCATCGCGATCGCACAGAAATAGCCGCGGCGCACACGGTCATACCGCTTCGCCCCATAATTCTGTCCGAGGAATGCATTGACTGCCGCCGAAAAGCCATCTCCGACCATCCAGGAAACGGATTCAATCTGACTGCCAACACGCTGTGCCGCCACTGCCAGATCACCCCATCCGGTGATAAGGCGGGTCAGAATCATCGAAATTCCTGCGTAAATCAGGTTCTGCACCGCCGACGGCACACCGATCCGCACGATCTCCCTCCAAACCTTCACTGGAACCAGCACCCAGAGACGCAGATGCGGAAACAGCACCTTTTCCCGCAGGACTGCCTTGAAAAACAGGAGGCTTACGAGCGCCTGTGCCGTGACCGTCGCAGCCGCTGCTCCGCTGACTCCCAGTTCCGGAAATGGTCCGATTCCAAAGATCAGCACCGGATCCAGCACAACATTGAAGACAAGCCCCGCCACATTGACGATAAACGGTGTCCGGCTGTTTCCCGCCGCCGTCAAAAGTCCTGTCAAGATCGCATTTAGATAAGAAAAGATCACAAGCCCACAGGCGATCCGCACATACCATTCTGCCTGTGCAATCACCTCCGGGCTGTTTAATTTAAAAAATCCAATTAACCGACTGGCTCCAAAGAGCGAAACCAGCCCATACAGCACGGCAAACAAAATCCCCAGCTGCAGCGCACCTCTCGCATACTGCGCCGCACTGTCATTTTCTCCCGCACCAAGACAATGGGCGGTCTTTACCTGACCGCCCGTTCTCGCCAAAATCGCAAATCCCTGGGAAAACCAGGTATACATACCTGCCGATCCCACCGCTGTGACGGCACCTGCCCCGAGGCGTCCGATCCACGCCATATCGGTCAGATTGTAAAGCATCTGAACCAGAGAAGTCGCCATGATCGGAAGAGCCAGTCGGGTCAGTGCCGGGGCGATTGCTTCATTCAGCAAATCTACATGATGAGATTTCATTATTTTGCAGAAAGATACTCGTCGATGCCTCTTGCACCTGCTCGTCCGGCTTCCATCGCGAGAATAACCGTAGCCGCGCCAGTCACTGCGTCGCCTCCGGCGTAAACGCCCTCTTTCGTTGTCTTTCCATTGCTCTCATCCGCCACGATACATCTCCAGCGGTTGATCTCCAGACCTTTGGTTGTATTGGAAATCAGCGGGTTCGGGGAAGTACCCAGCGCCATGATAACGGTATCTGCATCGATCGTGAAATCAGAACCGACCACCTCAACCGGACGTCTTCTTCCAGATTCATCCGGCTCGCCAAGCTCCATACGGCGGCATACGATGCCTTTGACCCATCCGTTCTCATCCTCGAGAATCTCAACCGGGTTGGTCAGAAGGTCAAAATGGATGCCCTCCTCTTTTGCGTGATGTACTTCCTCCACACGTGCCGGAAGCTCTTTCTCACTTCTTCTATATACAATATGAACTTCTGCACCGAGACGCAGAGCCGTTCTTGCCGCATCCATCGCTACGTTTCCGCCGCCGACTACGACTACCTTCTTTGATTCCATGATCGGTGTGTCATAATCATCGCGGAATGCCTTCATCAGGTTATTTCTGGTCAGGTACTCATTCGCAGAAAATACGCCGTTGGCATTTTCACCCGGAATACCCATGAACTTCGGAAGTCCGGCGCCAGAACCGATGAATACTGCCTGGAAACCTTCTTCATCCATCAGTTCGTCGATTGTGATAGATTTTCCGATAACTACGTTTGTCTCAATCTTAACGCCCAGCTTGCGGACATTCTCGATCTCCGGCTGTACAACGCCGTCCTTCGGAAGACGGAACTCCGGAATGCCGTAGGTCAATACTCCGCCCGGCTCATGAAGTGCCTCGAAAATGGTTACTTCATAGCCCAGTTTTGCCAGATCGCCTGCACAGGTCAGACCTGCAGGACCGGAACCGATGACTGCTACTTTCTTTCCGTTTGTCTTCTCCGGCGCTGCCGGTACAAAACCATGCTCACGGGACCAGTCTGCCACGAAGCGCTCAAGTTTACCAATGGAAACCGCCTCGCCCTTGATACCGCGCACACACTGTCCCTCACACTGGGATTCCTGTGGGCAGACACGTCCACAGACTGCCGGAAGTGCCGAAGAAAGTGCGATGACTTTCGCTGCCTCCTCAATATTTCCCGCTTTTACTTCCTGGATAAACGCCGGAATATTGATGGAAACCGGGCATCCAGCGATACATTTTGCATTTTTACAGTTCAGACATCTCTCAGACTCCGCAACTGCTTCTTCCATATTATAGCCGAGACATACCTCTTTAAAATTAGTCGCACGTACCTTCGGATCCTGCTCTCTGACCGGCACCTTTTTCATCATATCTCTCTTTGCTTCCATTATTTGTCACCTCCGCACTGTCCGCATCCGCCGTGATGAGTATCGCCCTCTTTCAAGCGCAGCATCGCTCTGCCTTCCTGAGTCTTATAAATTCTCTGACGTTCCATCGCCTCGTCAAAATTAACAAGATGTCCATCAAACTCCGGTCCGTCTACGCAGGCAAATTTGACCTGGTCGCCTACGGTGACACGACAGGCACCACACATACCGGTTCCATCTACCATGATCGGGTTCAGGCTGACAATCGTCGGAATCTCCAGTTTTTTCGTCAGCAGGCAGACAAATTTCATCATGATCATCGGTCCGATTGCAACACAGACATCGTACTTGCGTCCCTGTTTTTCAACTAAATCCTCGATGACACCTGTAACCATACCTTTAATGCCAAAGCTGCCATCATCGGTTGTGATGTAAAGGTTTCCGGCTGCCTTCTCCATCTCCTCGGTCAGGATCAGCAGATCTTTGGTCTTAGAACCTACGATAACATCTACATCAATGCCGTGCTCATGCATCCATTTTACCTGCGGATAAACCGGAGCCGCACCGACACCGCCGGCTACGAAGAGGTATTTCTTCTTTTTCAGCTCTTCTACATCCTCATGGATAAACTCGGACGGATTTCCAAGCGGTCCTACGAAATCATGGAATGCATCCCCAGCCTTGAGGGTGCTCATCTTCTCGGTAGAAGCTCCCACGGTCTGGAATACGATCGTGATCGTTCCTGCCTGACGATCAAAATCACAAATAGTCAGCGGGATTCTCTCGCCCTCTTCGCCCATCTTGACGATGACAAATTCGCCCGGCTCACATGCACGCGCTACACGCGGTGCTTCTACAACCATCAGATAAATCTTATCTGCCAGTTTTTCAGCTTTTAAAATCGGGTACATTCTATTCCTCCTTACAGTTATATGAACATTTTATTGTTTGACTTTTCAGAATTCTCAATTATTTTACCACTTTGTCCTATTTTTGACAACCTTAGAGCGATTCCTTTTCCAGCTTCCGATATTCCCTGAATTCATAGCACAAATTGAAAAATGTCTGCTCGCCGCTTCGTCTTACCAGTTCCCAGCCTTCTTTCTCCAGATCAACCATATGTGTGTCTGCCACATAGGAAAAATCAATCCAGGTGATCTGCGCTGTGTCGCAGAACGGAAGGAACTGCCGGTAAATCGACTCGCCGCCGATGATGACGACATCTACATCTGTCAGATGTTTTTCCTGTTTCAGCTCGTCAATCCGCACCAGCGCCTCCTCGACACTGTGGCAGATCTCTGCCCCCTTTACGCTCAGAGCCTTCTTTTTTGTCAAAATCAGGTTGATTCTGCCATCCAGCGGTCGCTGAGCCGGGAAAGTCAGAAACGTTTTATAGCCCATCACGATGATTTTTCCCATCGTTTCCTGCCGGAATAATTTCTGATCCGCCGGGATCACCGTCAGCATCTGCCCTTTATTGCCGATACCCCAGTTCCGATCCACTGCCGCAATCAGCTGAAAATGTCTCGGAAACCGTTCCGGAAACTGTCTTTTGAGTGTCTTCATCATGCTCGCCGCATTGATATAGAATGCCTCGTCTGGCTGTTCTTTCTTATCTACATGAGAATGGAACACGCGCTCCATCTCCCGAAGCGCCGTCTCTTCTTCCGGGAACCGGTTCATAATATCAATCATTGCATCACGGCTGTCACGAAGCTTCTGCATCAGGACATCCCAGATCGTCGCCTTATCCGCTTCACTGACAAAGCCATAGTGGTTTAAAATAATCTCTTTTGCATCCAATTCCGATGAATACTCGATGGATTCTTCTGCCGCCTTATAGTCTACCAGAAACGACGGCATATAACTCCCATCATGCCCCATGACGCCTACCGTTTCACTGCACAGCATCAACTCATCGTCAATCAGGTAAGACATGGAACATTTCGTGTGGCCGATCGTCGCAAACGCGTAGATCGTATGGTCGCCCAGTTCGATCGTCTCACCGTCCTCCAGCGATACATCAATCTGTAAATCTGCATCGTCATATTCCGAATCCCATGGAAGCCCCGCCGCTTCTGCCGCCTCGCCGCTTAGACGCCGGATCGTCTTCAAAGCGCCCGGTTTCACTAAAATTTCTTTTGCGCGCTCGGAAGCATATGTTTTCACCCCCGGCCATGCTTTCCGCACCGCCGGAAGCCCCGCTACATGATCATAATGGGAATGGGATAAAAGAACCGCGTCTAACTCTGCATCGCCTAGTTCTCTTTTTATATTTTCCACCATCTGATCGGCAGCATACGCCATCCCCGCCTCGAACAGGAGATTGGCTTTTCCCTTTATCAAAAACACCGCACCGCTTCCGCAGCCAGATACATCGATCACCGTCATTGCTTTCTCATCCTTTTTGTTTGAATTTAAAATCGAACCGAGAAAATTTGAACAAAAACAAATCCTCAAATCCATATTTCGTATTTGATTTTACTGGATCTTTATGAAAAATACAAGGACTGGTTCAAATCAGATGAATGTAAGGAATAATAGGGTAACTGTTCACAAATAGGAATTTTCTGAACTGAAAATTCCGTACGATACAGTTCTCGCAGCAGATTTTGCCGATTTGGAATGCGCAGCATCGGCAAAATCCCGTTGCTGGGCACACATGTGTGAGCAGTAACATAATGGGATTTTTAATAACAGAATGCCGCAATTTCATTCCAAACAAACGGAACAATATCTGAGCGGGTGTGGCTGGGATACTCGGACAGATTTTCTAAATTATAAAAAGGATCGGCACCGATATGAAATCGTGTGTTTCGTTACACAGATTCCGGATCAGCGCCGATCCTCTGGGTGGTTGGTTTTAATTTAGTAAATTATGGGGAAGAGCTGCGCCCCAGCATGCTCAGTGGCTTCAGCGTGCTCAGTGCCCCAGCTCAAAAAAGCTGCGCTTTTTCGCTGGACGGGCTGCGCCCTATAAATCAGTCCAGCAAGACAGTTCCTTATGGGCAAGCACAACGTTCCTGTCTTACTGCCCTGCTTTGCACTGCTTATGCCTCAACCATGTACGGATATGTTACATCCAGGCACGGTACTCTGAGTTCTTTGATGGTTCTCGGGCTTAACCAGCGATACATGTTGATCTCGCTGCCGGCTTTGTCGTTGGTTCCGGATGCTCTTGCACCACCGAACGGCTGCTGGCCGATAACTGCACCGGTCGGCTTGTCGTTGATGTAGAAGTTTCCGGCTGTTCCTTTAAGTGCATCTTCCATCTTAACGATAGCTTCTCGGCCATCTGCAAAGATTGCTCCGGACAGACCATAGGACGTTGCGGTATCGCAGCTTGCCAGAGTCTCATCCAGTTTGTCATCCGGATATACATATACGGTCATAACCGGTCCAAAAATTTCCTCTACCATAGTCTTGAAATCTGGCTTCTTAGCCTCAATCAGGGTCGGATATATGAAATATCCCTTGGAATCATCGTATCCGCCGCAGATAACTTCTGCATCCTCGGATGCTTTTGCATAGTCGATGTACTCTTTGTTGGTCTTGAATGCGGATGCATCGATAACAGCGCCCATCAGGTTTCTGAAATCGGTTATATCGCCAATTTTAATCTTCTCAATCTCTGCCAGCATACCCTCTTTAACCTGCGGCCAGATGCTTGCCGGAACAAATGCACGGGAAGCTGCGGAGCACTTCTGTCCCTGATACTCGTAGGATGCTCTTGTCAGAGCTGCTACCAGACCCGGTACATCTGCGGAATTGTGAGCAAAGATGAAGTCCTTTCCACCAGTCTCGCCAACCAGACGCGGATATGTTTTGTATTTCTTGATGTTCTCGCCTACTAAGGAGTAAACACCGCTGAATACTTCGGTAGAACCTGTGAAATGGAATCCTGCCAGATTCGGATCGCTTAATACGTACTTGCTCATGTCAGAACCACGGCTCGGTACGAAGTTGATAACACCTGCCGGAAGTCCTGCAGCCATCAGGGCCTGCATTACATAGTAGTTGGAAAGAACTGCTGTGGTAGCCGGTTTCCAGAGAACTACGTTACCTGCGATCGCCGGAGCGGTCGGAAGGTTAGCACCGATGGATGTGAAGTTGAATGGGGAAATCGCGGTTACGAAACCTTCCAGTGGACGGTACTCGATGCGGTTCCAAACATTCGGTGTGTTGTTCGGCTGTCTGTCATAAATCTGCTGTAAGTAGTATACGTTGAAACGAAGGAAATCAATCAGCTCGCAGGTATCAATCTCAGCCTGATATGCGGTCTTGCTCTGTCCTAACATGGTAGCTGCATTTACTTTATCTCTCATCGGACCAGCGATTAAATCAGCTGCTTTTAAAAAGATAGATACGCGGTGTTCCATCGGCATCTCGGTCCATGCTTTTCTAGCTGCCAGAGCCGCTGCGATTGCATCCTTTAACTCTTTCTCACCGCCGGAAGCTGCTTCTGCGATTACATGAGCATGGTCATGCGGCATAACTGCTTTGGTTTTTCTCTCTGTCCAAACTTCCTTACCACCGATGATCATCGGAACCTGAACAACCTGTGCGGACTGGCGCTCCAGTTCTTTCTTTAAGCTGGCTCTCTCCGGGCTTCCTGGAAGATATGCTTTTACCGGCTCATTTTTCGGCATCTCTACTTTGAAATATCCATTGCTCATTGTTCATCTCTCCTTTTTGACATTTTGTCTCATTCGTGATTATGATATGAAAACTTTTCTCGCTTTATTTTCATTAAATCTAACTCTTTCTTGTTATTTTTCATATTAATGAATTTCTATGGCTAAATATTAGCACGTTTTTCATTTTGTGTCAATACTATTTCATATTTAAAAATACATATTTTCATTATGTTTTTCTGTGCATATCGCATAATATCTTTGCTTTTTCCTGTATTCTGTTTTGGATTGTAATTTTTATCGATCTTACTGTTCACGCATACGTGCCCAGTAACGGAATTTGCCGTGGCTTCGCATTTAAATACGGCAAATTCCTGCTGCCACCACGTTTTCTTACGGCACTTTCGCTTCCAAAAGTGCCCACCCGGGAACAGTAACTATCGATTCTTGTAATTCTGTATGTTTTTTTATGCTTTGTTTACGGGACATGGTTTTTGTGGTATACTGATCCCGCCTGAAACAACTCACAAAAGTGAGTTTATCCTGAAAATAATTCACTTATATGAAAAAGGAGTTTGATTATGCTTAAATTAGAACGTACCAGCGTCATGAATCTGGAAAATGCCATGCGCGGTGCCCGCAATCCGATGAACAGCTGGGGACGGATGGACAGCTTTTATGATGAGAATGGCAAATATAAACTGGGACCGAATGATCTCGACCTTGCGAAACGTCTCCGCAAAGCAGGCAGCGACCACCGCAAGTTTCTGCGCCAGGTATTTGTCTCAGTCGATGTGACCGCACCTCTCTACTGGTGGAAAGAATATGATACTTATAAAGTAGCGACCGTCGCCAATTCAACCAGCACGATGCACAAAATCGCCAGCAAACCGTTTTCGATGGACGATTTCAGCTGCGACCACATGACAGCCGGAACACGCGCATTTATGGAAACAGTTGTCGCCAAGCTGGAGGAAATCCGCCTGCGTTATCTGGAGACAAAGAATAAGGATGACTGGTATGATATGATCCAGCTGCTGCCGAGCAGTTATAATCAGATGCGGACTTGTTCGTTTAATTATGAGACACTGATTAATATTTATTATGCCAGAAAGGATCATAAGCTGGCGGAGTGGCATACATTCTGTGACTGGATCAAGACTTTGCCGTATGGGGAAGAATTGATTATTGGGGAAGGGAAATAAATAGATAGCTAAATAATTTGATTGTCGTGGATGGGACGGAGAAAAAGCCGCCCGGGCAAAAATGATCAGGTTTCGAGGACTGGGATTTTCTAGGCATCTTCGGTTTGATTAAAAACAGAAAGAAATCCTCACAAAGCAAGTTTGTTGCGGTTTCTTTCAACATCAAATCCGAATCTGCCAAGTAAATCCACAGTCTCGAAAATTTCATTTTTGCCCGGGCGGCTTTTTCTCCTGTTTATTGGATGATAACTTGGTAAAATTTAAGATCCTGGTGTCATCCAGCGCATGAATGCGGCTGGATGACGACGTAGGATCTTTTTTTATGACAGTATTGTGTTTATGATTTTAGCTGACATCTACTGTCTTATCTTATTATCTAATAAAGTAATGCCGTCACTGCTAGTCCTTCTTCTAATTGCTGAATGAGCAATTAGAATAGACGTTTAGTTGTGGCAGAGAACTGGCATTCCCTTGTATACTTTCTCGTAGAGAAGTTTTGCTTTATCAACCGGCAGATTGATGCAGCCGTGGCTGCCGGAATACTGGTAGATGGTTCCGCCGAATTTACTTCTCCAGCTTGCGTCATGGAAACCGATGCCGCCGTTGAATGGCATCCAATAGTCTACGTGACTTTCATATTCATATGTGCCGTCTGCCCGTTTGGCGCCGCGCAGAACGCGGTCGGCCTGCTTGTAGGTCAGGCTGTAAATACCTTCCGGGGTTGTGTAGTTTTTGGATACGTTTCCGGTTACGCACGGAGCATCCCAAGTCAGGGCGCCGTTTTCGTACATATATACATGCTGGGCGCCGAAATCAACTTCTGCGTAGGTATTGCCCCAGTCTGCGTCTGAATGGCTGGCTGCCTGCTGGGAGAACTGGACTTCACGTTCCTGATTGATACCTGTCTGCGCCATCAGAACCAGGTTGTCTGTCTCTGCAGTCTGGTCAATCTTCCATCCATAAGGGCCTGTCAAGGCTACCTCTTTTCCGGAAGTGGTATGGAAAGTACGGGTAGTTCCAGCTGTGTCGTATTTCGCTGCCAGCGCCTTGATGTAAGCAGCTGCCTTATCGCGGTCTACAGTAATGACACCATTCTCGCCGCCTGTATACCAGCTGACATATTCAGTACCGGACAGTGTCTCGGTCGCATCACCGATATGGAAGGTGATGGTCGCATTTTTAGCCTGGTTCATCTGGGCGCAGAGTGCTTTTAAGGATGCATCGCCGGAAGTCACCTGGAGCGGTGTGTAACATCCCAATGCTTCCAGATCGATCTCTGTCATGCCGGAGGCGATCGCCGCATTGATCGCCGTCTGTACCTTTGCCTTATCCACAGATTCTCCCTTTACTTCCGGAACAATCGTGAAATCTTTTCCTTCTTCCCAGGCGGATATATGGGCATCTACCGTCGGTGCTACACTATCTGACATACAATTTAAGGAAGCAATGCGGTTTGCAAGCATCGTCTGATCGCAGGAAAGCGGCATCGCGATCGTCAGCGCTCCTGCTCCAGCTACCCCTGCTGCCTGCTGGTCAATCGCTGCCTGCAGCTCATTTGTAATCACTACTTTATAGCCGATCTCCGCTGCGGTGATCTCTTCTGTCTTGCCTCCACGTTCTTTAATCGTTAATTTATAAGAACCGTAATTCTGCTCCAGCTTTGCCTTCGCTTCCTCGTTGCTCATTCCGCCGACTGCGACGCCATTTACACTTGTTCCATTTGCAAAACTGCCATCTGCCAGTACTGGCTGTGCAAACATCAGCACTAGTGCAGCTGCCGCACCAGTCATTTTAAGTATACTCATACTTTTATTTTTCATTTTTCACAAACCTCTCTGCCGCGCCATCCGGCTGCGACCTGCATGTATGGATTCTGAATCCTTATTATAGCAGAGTCGGAAAAAAAGTCCAGACCGATTCTAAAAAAGATCGTCAAAAGATCCAATTCGTAAGAATTTCTTAACGGTTCCTTTTTTCTTTCATTTTTTCCATATTCATGATTGCAGTTTTTCCATTTTGCAGTATGATGGTATTCATTGCAAATGGGAAGTATAACTTTCAGGACGTCCTTAAAAATGTTTAAAATTTTCATGTTCCCAAAAGCGCCAAAAGGACCGCCGCATCTGGCATGCCCTCTTCTAAGTAAACAAGATTTTTATTGTTATCTTGGTCTGCTTAAAAGGAAATATGCCAGTCTGCGGCAGTCCTTCTTTCTATTTCCGGTCAATTTCCGGATTGACATGCACCATAATGTGTTTTACCTTCGGAAATGTCTTTTCAATGCTGTTATGCACCACCTCGGCAATCTTGTGCGCCTCCCGCAGCGGCATGGAACCATCTACCTCAATCTCAATGTCCGCATAAATTTTATTGCCAAAGATCCGCGTCTGAAGCAGGTCAATCCGCGCAACATCTGGATTCTGAAGAACGCAGGCGCGCAGCTGTTCTTCGGTCTTCTCATCACAGGAATGATCGACCATTTTATCCATCGCATCTTTAAAAATCTCATACGCCGCTTTCACGATAAAGACGAAAATAACCAGGCTCGCGATCGGATCCATGACCGGAAATCCCATTCTCGCGCCCACGATTCCGACCAGCGCACCGATCGAGGAAAACGCATCGGAACGGTGATGCCATGCATCTGCCATCAGTGCGCTGGAATCAATCTTTTTCGCATAATATCGGGTGTACCAGTACATCGCTTCTTTACTGACAATGGATATAACAGCCGCTGCCAGCGCCAGCATCCCCGGTACCTGCAGGTGACTGTATTCTCCCTTGAGCACGTCCGTAAGCGCCTCCACGCCAATCCCCAGACCTGTCATAAAGAGAACCATCGAGAGGACAATCGCAGCCACACACTCCATCCGCTCATGTCCATACGGGTGCTCCTTGTCCGGCTGTTTGGACGACAGCTTAATTCCAATCACCACAATCATCGTGCTGAACACATCGGACGCCGAATGGATACTGTCACTGATCATCGCATTCGAATGTGCGAACACGCCGGCTAACAGCTTCATAAACGCCAAAAGGATGTTCACTACTATCGTTACAAAAGACACTTGATTTGCCACCTTCTGAAAATCATTCTGTTTCATATTCGTTACCTCCAAAAAATATCTCATGGCACTAACGATAGGTGGGTGCTGCAAACCCATAAAAAAGTATAAAAAAACACCCACGAACCAGTATGAGTAACTACTGTCCCGTGGATGAAACTAACTTCCACTGTCGCTTCTGCGACCCGACCCCATGATATTCACGGTCTGCTCAGTTTGTACTGTAGTTTGATATGCAGTGCAAAGAGTTTATGATGAATAATAGCACAAGTTTACTTAGTTGTCAATATCGGGAAACGCCCTTTCTTCCATAATTTATTTCTTCAATTCCTTAATCCCAGCCTCAAGCCCTGCCGCCGTCAGCGGAAACATCGGGATCTCCTCGCGGATCAGGCTGATCGTGTACGCACCGTAGGCATATGCCCAGTTATTTTCCCGCATCGGGTTCAGCCAGATCGCCGACGGAAAACGCCGGTGCATCTCCTGCAGCCAGTAAATGCCCGTCCGTTCGTTGCTGTGGAAATAGTCGAGACTGCCGCCGCGGTACAGAAGTTCCGACGGCGCCATCGACGCATCCCCGACCAGAATTACCTTGTATTCCGGTTTCAGGTTGTGAAAGACCCACTCGGTCGAGATCTTATCCCGCCAGGAGCAGGACGGCGTCGTAAACAGCTGATCGTAGAAACAGTTGTGGAAATAATAAATCTTCAAATCCTTAAAATGGGACGACTGATTGACCGCCTGGAACAGCCGGTTGCACAGATCCGCATATGCCCACATCGACCCGCCGCTATCCATCAGAAGCAGGAGCTTCGTCTGGTTCTTTCTAGGGCGCTCCATGACGAGCTCCAGACGTCCGCCTTCGTCACAGGTCTTCTCGATCGTTTTCTCCACATTGAGTTCCGTTTTCGGTCCATCCTCACGGCAGGATAAAAGACGCAGCTTTTTGAGCGCCACCTGGAACTGCCGGATCTGGATAACCGCATCGTCGCGGAAATCGCGGTAATTCCGCTGTTCCGCCACCTGCAGCGCGCTCCGGTTTTTGCCCGGTCCGCCCACGCGGATGCCCTTCGGGCTGTAACCGGAATGTCCAAATGCCGACGTACCGCCGGTTCCAATCCACTTATTGCCGCCGTGGTGCTGCTCATGCTGCTCTTTCAGTCGTTCCGCCATCATTTTACGGATATCGTCCAGATCAAGTCCCGCAAACCGCGCATCGACCTCATCCTTATCATACGGCGTCTGCGCGTGCGCCTTGGAAAGCCAGTCTAAGACCTCCTTCGGAAGTTCCTCAAACGTCTGCACATTTTTAAAATATGCCAGAAATGCCTGGTCAAATTTGTCATATTCGGACTCTTTTTTGACCAGAACCGCCCTCGCCATATAGTAAAACTCCGTCAGGCTCGCGTCGTTCAGGTTCATTTCCAGCGCATCCATCAGGCTGTTCCACTCATTGAGGCTCGTCTTCATCCCGTAATAACGGAGTAGATACAGAAAATCAGTAAACATATCGGTTATTCTCCACCAGCTTTAAATCCTCTGTCTTTTTTAAGAGTACCCCCGCAAACGGGATCTCCTTTTCCAGCTTCTCCACCGGCACGCCGCCGATCACAAGCGCCTGAATCCAGTCCAACACCTCGGAGGTACTCGGCTTCTTCTGCAGGCCGCGCAGATCGCGCACCCGGTAGAAGGCGTCCAGCACGCCGTCGATCAGCTTCTGGTCGAGATCCAGGTAATGTGCCTTGATGATCTTCTCCATCATCGGCTGCTCCGGGAATGCAATATAATGGAAGATACAGCGGCGCAGAAACGCATCCGGCAGCTCCTTCTCCGCATTGGAGGTAATAATCACAATCGGACGATGCTTCGCTTTGACAGTCTTTCCCGTCTCCGGAATGTAAAATTCCATCTTGTCAAGTTCCCAGAGCAGGTCGTTCGGGAATTCCAGATCCGCTTTATCGATCTCATCGATCAAAAGAACCGTCTGCTTTTCCTTCTCAAATGCCTCTCCCATCTTTCCGAGGCGGATATATCTGGCAATATCATCAACGCCATCCGCACCAAACTGGCTGTCGTAAAGACGCTGTACCGTATCGTACACGTAAAGACCGTCTTGTGCGCGGGTCGTCGATTTAATATTCCAGATCAAAAGTTCCATATCGAGGGATCTGGCAATCGCCTCCGCGAGCATCGTCTTTCCAGTGCCCGGTTCTCCCTTGATTAAGAGCGGCTTTTTGAGCGCCGCCGCAATGTTAACGCTGCGGATCAGTTCATCCGAAGCGATGTATTCGTCACTGCCGTGAAATTGCTGCATGGTAAATTCTCCTTTTAGAAAGTTCTCCTTTTACATAACTGTAAACACTAACAAGGGCAGCATAACGATTCAGGATCCATGCTGACTGCGATCGGTTCGGATCCATCGTTCCTCTCGATCGTCATACATAATCCTGCCCGTTTGCCACCCTATTGATTTTCTATAAATATAGCAATATTCTAATAGTTTGTCAAATCGTATATATGTTAGGATTTCATTAGAAAAACACGATTGTTACTGCTCACTATTCTACTTTGCCACCCGGATATTCTTGCTGCCGCTAAATCCTTCCGGCGGCTCTGTCTCCGTGAGGATCGTCGCTTCTTCAAACACCCCGAACGTCACCGAACTTACCATGCCGAATTTCTGGCTGTCCGCCAGCACATAGCAGCGCTCTGTCTGGCGCATCGCCTCTTGCTTGACTAATGCCTCATTCGGATCCGGCGTCGTGAAACCGTGGCGCTTGCTGACGCCGTTGGTTCCAAAAAATCCCTTTGTAAAATGATAGCTCTGGATCATCAGGATCGCCTGACTTCCGATGACCGCCTCCGTCGTGCCCTTTAACTCACCGCCAATCAGAATTACGCGGTTTCCGGCGGCTGCCAGCCGTTTGGCATGTGATACCGCATTCGTCACAAACGTGGCGCTGCGCGCCGGAAGATAGTCTAAGATATACCCGGTCGTCGTGCCCGCGTCCAGATAGACAAAATCATCCGGCTGGATAAGTCCCGCCGCAAACTGGGCGATTCTCCTTTTCTCCTCCTGCTGCAATTCCATCTTCTGTGCCACTGACGGCTCGGTTCCCGTAAATGTCCCGTCCGAGGACACCGCGCCGCCAAACACCTTGGTCAGGCGCCCCGCCTTGTCAAGCGCATTCAGATCCCGCCGGATCGTCGATTCCGAAACTCCCAGCACCTCTTTAATCTCAGGAACTGTCACACTCCTCTTTTTATCCAGAAGTTCCAAAATCAGTTCGTATCTTTTTTCTGTCAGCATGACTCTTTTCCTTTCATCTTCTGCTGTGGTTGAACTTTTTTTAGCTCAATTTTTCACTTCTCTCTGTCTTAATATTCTTATCAACTGCAGCTGCTTTCGACAATGACCTTCCGAATCGGCAGCACACGCCCCGGCGATACGGAAAGCTCATCCACACCCATTTTCAGGAATTCTTTTGTCAAACTCAGATCCGCGCCCAATTCGCCGCAGATACCTGCCCAGATGCCCTCAGCGTGCGCATTTTCGACAACCATGCGGATCATCGCCAGTACCGCCGGATGGTGCGGATCGTAAAATGCATCCAGCTCCGGGTTCTGACGGTCAACTGCCAGCGTATACTGGGTCAGGTCGTTCGTTCCGATGCTGAAAAAGTCCACTTTTTTCGCCAGATCCCGGCTTACCATGACTGCCGCCGGGGTTTCAATCATAATGCCCTGCTTCGGATCGCCAAACTGGAGATTCTGTGCGGTCAGCTCCGTCTTGACCTCCTCGACAATCTTCGCAATCGCCTCGACCTCCCAGACACTTGTGATCATCGGATACATGATCTGGAGATTGCCATAGGCACTTGCCCGAAACAGCGCGCGAATCTGTGTCTTGAAAATCTCCGGTCTTGTCAGGCAGATACGGATCGCCCGGCAGCCCATCGCCGGATTTTCCTCTTTTTTCAGTTCAAAATAATCGCACTGCTTGTCCGCGCCGATGTCCAGCGTGCGGATAATGACCGGTTTGCCCGCCATCGTTTCCGCTACCTGTTTATATACCTGGAACTGCTCCTCCTCCGTCGGAAATGTTTCTTTTTCCAGATACAAAAATTCGCTGCGGAACAATCCGATGCCCGCCGCATCGTTCTGAATGACCGACGCCAGATCCTTGCTGTTGCCAATGTTCGCATACAGGCGGATCTTCTTGCCATCCAGAGTGACTGTTTCGCGCCCTTTCAGTGTTTGCAGCAGTTCTTTCTTCTCCTGTTCCTCCCGCTGCCGGCGGCGCATTGTTTCCAATGTCTCCTCATCCGGTTCCACATACAGGACTCCGTTCGTACCATCCACAATCGCAAATTTCCCATCTACCGTCTCATCGAGCGCCACGTCCGTTCCGATCAGAGCCGGAATGCTCATCGTACGCGCCAGGATCGCCGTGTGGGAATTGACGGAACCGTGTACCGTCACAAAGGATAGCACCTTGTCCTTTTCAAGCTGTACCGTCTCTGACGGTGCTAAATCATCTGCCAGAATAATCACCGGCTCGTCCGTATGGATGCCCTGACCTGCGCCTCCGGACAGAACGCGCACAATCCGCTCCGAAATATCTTTGACATCCGCCGCGCGCCCGCGCATATATTCGTCCTCCATCGCCGCAAACATCTGGGCGAAATTGTCACCGGTCACCGCAACCGCATACTCGGCATTGACCTTCTGCGTATCGATGATATTCTGAACCGCGTCCAGATAGTCCTCGTCCTCCAGCATGATCTGGTGAATCTCAAAAATCGCCGCATTCGCCTCGCCAACTTCTTTTACCGCCTTTTCATACAACTCGCCGAGCTGGTGGATGGACTCCTGAACTGCCGCATTAAACCGCGCTTTTTCCTGCTCTGCATTCTCTATTTTCGTCCGCTTTACGGTCTGCTCGCCTTTCTGATACACACATATTTTTCCAACTGCAACACCGCCAAATACACTTTTTCCACGATACGTCTGCATGACCATTCCCCTTTCCATTGATCCATTGTCGAAAAATGCCGCCATGTAATAATCCCTTACATCGCGGCATCTTTGTTAAACTACATATTTTCCTTCATAAACTGGCTGACTGCCTCATAAGCTGCTTCTTCATCCTCACCCTCAAAGGTCAGGGTTACTTCCTGCCCGTTCTTTACTGCCAGTCCCATGATACCGAAAATCTTTTTGCAGTCGCCGCTCTTTCCGTCTTTCGTCAGTTTGATCGTACTCGTAAACTGTTTTGCCGCCTTTACCAGTTCACCTGCCGGGCGTGCGTGGATTCCTTCCGGGTCTGTAATGGTATATTTAAACTCTTTCATGATGATGTTCTCCTTCTCATTATAACCTATTTTGATTGATTTGACCAAAAAATTTCTAATAAAGATTCACATTCCGTCAAAAAAAATTATTTATCTATTCTTCTACATTCTTCTTGAGAACTCCTAAGAGTACCGTCGAGATCGCCATGCCAACCACCAGTGCCAGCAGATAGAACAGCGGATTTCCCATGACTGGGAATACGAAGATTCCGCCATGCGGCGCCATCAGTGTGCAGTTAAATAACATGCTCATCGCTCCCGCAACACCCGAACCGACGATGCAGGCTGGAAGCACGTGTACCGGATCGGACGCTGCAAATGGAATCGCGCCCTCCGTGATAAATGCCAGACCCATGATGAAGTTGGTCGGTCCTGCCTCGCGCTCTTCCTTTGTAAATTTCTTCTTAAACAGCATTGTTGCCAGCGCAATCGCACACGGCGGTGTCATACCGCCAATCATAACAGCTGCCATCACATCGTAGTTGCCGGAGGCGATTGCCGCCGTACCAAATACATATGCCGCCTTGTTGAATGGACCGCCCATGTCGATCGCCATCATCGCCGCCAGCACAAAACCAAGAATCAGCTTACTCGAACCACCCATGCTGCTCAGACCATTGTTTAACGCCATATTGATCGCGCCCATGACCGGCTCTACGACGAAGCTCATAACCAGTCCGATGAGCAGGACGCCCACAACCGGGTAAATCAGGACCGGAGCAATCTTTTCCAGTGCCTCTGGAAGATTCTCGCACGCTTTCCGAAGCGCCAGAATCAGATATCCGGCAATAAAACCTGCCGCCAGGGCGCCAAGGAAACCTGATTTTCCCTGAGAAGCAATCATGCCGCCGACAAAACCGACTGCCAGCGCCGGGCGGTCTCCGATCGCCATCGCGATGAAACCAGCCAGAATCGGGAGCATAAAGCCAAATGCCACACCGCCGACATTTTTAAACCATGCCGCCAGCGGGGTAATCGTACCAAAGTTTACACGCTGGTCGAGCGGAAGTGCATTCATATCCACACTAAAACCATCAATCAGAAACGCAATCGCAATCAGGATGCCGCCGCCGACTACAAATGGAAGCATGTGGGAGACACCATTCATCAGCTGCGTGTAAATCTGGTGTCCGACACTGCCCGATTTGCCGCCAGAGGCTGCCTTTGCCGGGCTGCTGCTTCCAGATGATGCTGCGTGGTAAACCGGTACCTCCCCGGACGCCGCGCGCTCCAAAAGCTCCGGTGCCTTGCTGATACCGTCCGAAACCTGACATTCGATCACTCGTTTTCCGTCAAACCGATCCATCGGCACCTGTGCGTCCGCTGCCACGATGATGCAGTCCGCCGCCTCGATCTCCTGTGCCGTCAGCACATTTTTTGCTCCGGCTGAACCGCGCGTCTCAACTTTGATCTTCCAGCCCTTCGCGCGTGCCGCTTTTTCCAGGCCTTCGGCTGCCATGTAGGTGTGCGCGATACCGGTCGGACAGGAAGTAACCGCTAAGATCTTCGGTCCGGCTGTCTTTTCCGTCTCTGCACCCGCTTTTTGCGCCTGAATCTCCTGACCACCTGCCTGTGCGGCATTCTCTCCATTTGTATCTGCCGCTTCTTCGACGGAATCAGCCGCCAGTCTCTCATCGATGCCTGCCTGTTCTGCATCTGCCTTATCAATAATGGAAAGAAAGTCTTCCACCGAAGAGGCATTTCGCAGGGAATCTGAGAAATTCTCGTCCATCATGAGAACGGAAAGCTTGCTCAACACATCCAGATGTACGTTATCTTTTGTATTTGGCGCTGCAATCAGAAACAGCAGAGTGACCGGTTCGCCGTCCAGGGAGTCGAAATCCACGCCATTTTTGATGACCATCGCCGCCAGCCCCGGCTTTTTGACCGCATCACATTTTCCATGAGGAATTGCAATCCCCTCGCCGATACCGGTCGTGCTCTCTTCTTCTCTCGCATAAACCTGCTTGCGGAATGCTTCGACATCCGACAGCTTTCCGCTCGCCGCCATCAGCTCTACCGCCTTGTCCAGTGTCTCCGATTTGCTGGTGGGTGCCGCATCCAGCGATATACTTCTCGGATCCAGTAAATCAGTAATCTTCATATCTGTTGCCTCCCTATTTATGCCCGAATGTCAGGTATGCATTGCATATCCGGCAGTACATTCTGCCAGCTTCAAAAATGTCTGCATACAACCTCATCCGATTTTTGTGATTTTACAGGTCTCATACACTTTCTTTATCTCATCCTTCGTCGCCAGCTGCTCCGAAAAGGCGCTCGCGCTTCCAGCTGCCAGTCCCATGCGGAAGGCGTGTTCATAATCTCCGCTCTCCCCGTATCCGGCCAGGAAACCGGCTACCATCGAATCTCCGGCTCCGACACCATTTTTCAAGGTTCCCTTCGGTGCTTCCGCCGCATAGACGCTTCCATCCTCCGCCAGAAGAACCGCGCCCTTGCCTGCCATCGAAACCAGCACGTTGACCGCACCTTTTTCCTGCAGCTTCTTCGCATACGGAACAACTTCCTCCCGCTCCGAGAGCTTCACGCCGAAAATGTCTCCCAGTTCATGATTGTTCGGTTTGATTAAAAATGGATGGTGTCCCAGCACATTGAGCAGCAGATCCTTGGTCGCGTCCACAACAATCCGGACGTCCCTGCCATCCAGGCGCTCCATAATCTTCTGATAAATATCATCCGGCATCGACGCTGGAATACTTCCAGCCAGCACCAACGTATCATCCGCCCCCAGCCGGTCAAGCTGGGTCATCAGCGCATCCACCGCTTCCCGCGGAATCCTCGGTCCCCGACCGTTGATCTCAGTCCCGTCGATGGATTTCAGCTTCAGGTTGATGCGGGAGACTCCCTCATCCAGGGAAATAAACTCGGCTTTCACGCCCAGCTGCTCCACTTCCTTCCGAACCTCCTCGCCGACAAACCCGGCAGTAAAGCCAAACGCCGTATTGGCAATTCCAAGGTTTTGAAGGACCGTCGAAACATTGATTCCCTTTCCGCCCGGAAGCAAAAGCTCCGAATCCGTCCGGTTGGTCAGTCCGAGCTTAAAATCGCTCACTGACACAATATAATCTAACGATGGATTAAAGGTTACCGTATAAATCATAAGCCTTCATTCCTTTCTTATCTTGATTGATTCTGACTGTATTATAAAATCATTTTCATTCAAAATCAATCAAACTTATTCACAAACATACTGCCTCTTTTTGGGTTATATTGCACAATTTTGATTTTTTATGATTGTTTTTGATTGATTGTTTCGTGTGAATTCCGGCGAAACGATTGCTGTCACTGATGGAATAGTGTTTCCAAAAACATCATTTTTACTCAGCTTCATCTCCTCTTCTAATCGTAAAATCCGCCTTTGTTGACAAGGATTTCCCCATTTGCTATAGTAAATGAAGAATTTTGTAATATCTTTGTAATATTTCCAAGATGTTTTTATATCAGAAAGGATATACGATATGAACGATTCCCCTTTGAAACCTGCTTCTTCCAGGCGCAAAAAAATGGATAAAACAATGATGGCGATCTATTTCCTGATCCTTTTTATTGTGGCCGGGGCGGCTCTGCTGGCATTTCTATGCCTCTCTAAACCTTCTGATAAGAAGAACAACGCCGGCTCTGATCCTTCCATTGCTTCTTCCAGCACCTTAAAAAACAGTCATCAGACCGGCACCGATACTAAAAGTACGGCGAAAGCCAAAATCAAAGAAGAAAAGCCGATCGATCCGTATGAAAATCTCGCGGTCGCCAATGTGGATGATGCGCTGAACCTGAGAGAAAAACCAGATACAGATGCCAAGGTACTCGGCACCTGCTTCCGCGGAGGCGGCGGTACCATTTTAAAACGCAAAAATGGCTGGACAAAAATCCGCTCCGGTGGGCTGGAGGGATGGCTCAAGGACGATTATCTTGTATTTGGCGATGATATCAAGCCGCTCGCCAAAGAGCTCGGTCTCTATATCGCTACCGTCAGCACACAGACACTCCATGTACGTGAGGAAGCCAGCACGGATTCTGCCATCGTCGGTCTGGCTGCCGCGGAAGACTACTATCCTGTACTGAGTCAGGAAACTGGATGGGTCAAAATCCAGCTTTCCGTTGACACCTCCGGTTACGTTTCTTCTGATTATGTCACAATCAGCGTCAAGCCAGGACGCGCAATCAGCATTGAGGCTGAGATGGCTGCGCTGGAGGCGGCACGGCAGGCTGCTGAAGAAGCTGAGCAGGCATCCAGAGCCGCCGAGGAAGCCCAGATTGCAGCCGCGAAATCGCAGGCAGAAGCAAACGCGGCTAAAGGTTCCTCCCAGACTTCGGGAAAATCTGGAAATTCTGGAAGCTCTTCGAAAAAGAGCACGGCTGCACCAGCCGCTAAATCGTCCTACGTGGTCTCCGCCTCCGAGAGCGACGTTTATCTGCTCTCCGCCTGCCTCACGATGGAAGCCAACGGAGGATCCTATGAAAGCTATCTGGCAGTCGGAAGTCTGATCGTCAACCGCGTCAAATCTGGCAAATGGGGCAAATCCATCTCCAGCGTCATCTACGCGGACGGACAGTTCCCAGGCGCGACCTCCGGCCTGCTTGACAAATATCTCGATAGAGGACCGTCCTCTACTGCCACCAAGGCGGCAAAGGCAGCGCTCGCCGGGGAGAATCAGATAGGCGACTACCTTTATTTTACCTCGACCAAATCAGCAAACTACGACAGCTACTCCAGCTATCAGGTGGTTGGTGGGAATTGTTTCTATAAAAAATAAAAGGCTAAAAAAGGCGGATTTAAACGCATTACATTAAACCTCATATACATTCCCATCGCCTTATGATATGATAATCATATCAGCAAAACATACAGGCAGAGGACACCTACTGTCCATACCTTATTGATAGGTACTCTCGGAGTCTTTCCTGCAAATCATCTTACAACATTAAGCACAGAAAGCTTCCGGGAGTCCATTAATTGCAAATGGAGGAAATTATGAGAAAATCAATTTATACCTTGATGGTTTCCACTCTCATCGCAGCCGCCAGCATGACCGCCTGCTCCAGCCAGCCGTCTGAAACAACCACGGCTGAAACAACTGCCGCTGAATCCACACAGGAAAACGATACATCAGCAGAAAGCAGCGATGCCAGCGAAACAACTACTGCCGGAGAAAAAGAAACCGCCCAGACAACGGATGCAGATTATGCAGAAGACGAGACTCTGAGCGAAAAAGAAATCACAGAACTTTACCGTGGTTTTGCCAGATCCCTTCAAAGCATCATCGCCAATAAAAATATGAACGATTTAGCCGAGCTGCTTGTCTATCCGTCCTACATCGGCATCGATGACGGGATTGTCGTAAATAACAGAACTGAATTTATGGCTCTCGACGCAGACAAGGTATTTACCGACGCGCTGATTGAGGCAGTCAAGACAGCCGATGTTTCTTCCACCGAACTGACCAAGGCAGGTTTCATCGTAGGCGATCCATCCGGTAAACCGGCAGTTACCTTTGGTCTGGACAAAGAGGGATCTATCGGTATCACAGGTATTAACTACTAATCAGATATAAAATAGTGAAAAAGAGCGCCGCAACACTCACAAACCGGCTTTCCATTTCTGGTAAAACCGCTCCATGAGTGCCGCAGCGCTCTTTTCTACGTTACAGCCAGACAACTGCATCCATCAATCCGGCTGACTGCTTCTTCTACATTATCCTTCAATCGCAATATATTTTTTCTGCTCGACTTCCGGTTTTGCTTCTTTCTTCGGAACAAAAATCTTCAAAATACCATGCTTAAATTCCGCCTTGATATCTTCCTCTGTTATATCATCACCGACATAGAAGCTTCTCGCACAGGAACCTGCGTAACGCTCTCTGCGGATGTAACGACCGGACTTTTTCTCCTTCTCGTCCTCATCCAGTCCCTTCGCAGCCTGAATCGTCAGATTACCATCTTCCAGGGAAATCGAAATCTCTTCTTTCTTAAATCCCGGCAGATCCATCTCCAGCTCATAGCCATCTTCCATTTCCTTGATATCGGTCTTCATCAGGTTCTGTCCATGGCGTCCATACAGCTTTTTCTCTATCTTCTGTCCGGCGTTATCATCATAAAACGGAAAATCATTAAAGAAATCATCAAACAAATTTTCTCCAAAAATACTCGGCATTAACATAAGTCATCTCTCCTTTTTTTCAGCTTACTAGCTGTTCATTATGTTTATAACCAACATTTTCGGAACCGGGACGGTCTGGGAACATTCCCGGAAGCGCTCAACCCTTTCTTTTTGCTTCCTCTTTGTTCCTCTTCCTTCGTTCTGGCTATGTTATAGCACTTTCCGTTAGCACTGTCAAGAGGTGAGTGCTAATTATTTGTGAATATTTTGTGAAATTGTCAATCCTTTTTCTCTCTATTGATACTGCCACACTAAAGAGGATAGGAGAATTCTTGCAAAGTGTTGTTAAAAAAGTAAATCTCTAATATTATTCTTATACTATTTCATAATCAAAACCGTCGCCAGAATACATACGAATCCAATCAACTCTGCCGGTGTAAAAACGGAATTCAGCCAGACCGCCGACAGGCACGCCGCCGTCAGCGGTTCCAGGCAGGCAAGCACCGAAGCGCGCACCGGTCCCGTCAAAGAAACTCCCTTAACCGTGTTCTCATCCGATTCTTTCCATACACAGCACAACCGAGACACTTTGCATCTCTGTTTTATCAGGGATTGCAGTTCTTACATGGTTCATATCCATCTGCAATCACTTCATCGCGCGTACCGGTAAATTCCTGCCGGTTTGCCGCCTTCATCTGGGTGACAGATGTGCAGCTTGGAAGATGAAATTTTTTCGAGTTGGTATTGAGAATGTAGGTCTGAACCGTCGCGCTGCTTCCAGAGGATCCAGCGCCGCCTCCCGACGAACCAGCTGCTCCCGATCCAGCCGATTGATTCTGGCTGCTGCCATTTCCAGCCGTTCCCTGTCCGGCTGTGCTTCCCGCACTTCCAGAACCGTCCGCCCAGCTTTCTCCTGTCGCATAATCGATCGCAATACCCGGCTGGACATTATAGACGTACACGCAGAACAGCACTCCCTCGCCCTGATCCTCGACGGATTCCGCCTCCATCAGGACGCCGGAGGCAACCAGATTATTGCCCTCAAAAACCGGCGTTACGCGGTACATGACATGGTTTCCGGTTTCTTTCACATAATCGGCTGTCAGATTTTCAAATGGCAGCATTCCCTGTACGTTCAGATAGCGGGTTCCGGTAATCAGGTTTTTGACATTGGCATTCTCCGCCGTAAGCTGGTAGCCGATCAGATGACAGCGGTTATAGAGATACTTTCCATCCACATTGTCATACTTCGCCGTATGCCAGCCCGCCGGCTTGACTTCCCCGATCGAGCCGCGCTTCTCCGTCGGCATCGTGTCCTGCGAAACCGAAGCATATGCCACGCCGCAGCGCCCCAGGCTGTCCAGATCACTGTAACTCTCAAATGATACATCCGTCAGGTCCGCATCGGTAAAATACGGCACATTTCCATTGACTGCCACATACGGCTGACCGGAATATGCCGGTACATCCGCCAGATTAAATGACGTTCCCGAAGCAGAAGATACACGGTTTCCACCATTTTCTGACGATGACACCACCTGCGAATCTCCGTCCGCACTTTCCGCCTGATTTTCCTCCGCGCTGACACTTCCGTTTCCATTCAGACTTCCCTCTGGAATCTCCTGCGCGCACGCTGAAACAGACAGCATCGCCGCTGCAGCCAGCCCCAGAAGCCACATTTTCAATTTTCTCATATGAATTTCTGCCTTTCCGTTTAAGCCTATCCCTTTCAGAGCCATGTAGATTTGTGCGTTCTGGCGCCTGATTTTCAGGTGCAGAACCGGCTCTTTTTTATATTTGACTTGTTTTTTATGTTTTTCTTACTCTTTTATATTGTACTTACTTTTTATGTATATTTTTTACCTGCGCACATACCGCTCTTCTGTGATTTTCTCATGCGAGGAACCCGCATATTCCTGCGTTTCTGCCAGCTTCCAGCTGCCCAGATCCATCTTAAAATACATATCTGCCGGATAATCCCGGTTCCAATGACAAAGAATCACTTCTTCGATCCGGCTCTCATACGGAACAACATCCTTGTCCTCGACAAAACAGTACTCTCCCGGCCCCGCCTTTTCCAAAAACTCTTCATCTGCCTGAATCTGCCCGGATTGCCCCAGTTGCCCGGATTGTTCCTGTTCTTTCGGCATATTTCCATTCACCTGTAAAAACTGTTTCTGGCTGTATGCATTCATCCACAGTTTTTTCCCACCTGTCAGCTCCAGAATACGCTTTCTAAGCACGCGGTCCTGGCTCTGCCGTCTGTGATTGAACATCATGCCGTTCTGATTATCCACACATACAATTATCTTCATCTCTCTTTTTCTCCCTTTTTCTATCTGCTGTACGCTTCATGTTTCCCAAGGAATCAAAGCAAGCGTCAGCTCCTCCATCCAGGTCCGCAGATTGGGACGCCTGACTGCCAGCGTGTTGACAATCACCGATCGTACACGCACCGGCATCGTTTCTCCTTCTTTTACCAGCCTGCTCACATCGTTTATGACATAAAAATTGCCATTCTCATATCCCAGATACATCATCACATGTCCCGGAAAATATAGAAGTGTGCCCGGTTCTAATACTTTTAAAATCTGCTTTTTTTCTGAGCAGCGCCGCCCCGCCAGCTCTATTTTTCGAACTGGCATCTGCAACTGCCCGGTCGTATTGCGAGGCAGGATCCATCCAAAACAGCGGTACACCTCCCGGATATAGGAAGAACAATCCCGGCTTTCCAGCATTCCGCCCCAGCCGTAGCGGTCTCCCAGACACTTGAACGCCTGTTTAATAATCTCCTCATTTGTCAAGCTCAAATATCCCACCGATACGTCCCGGCTCATCGGAATCAATCCTTTTTGCCGGAAGAAACTGCCATCCGGGGCGCGGCATGGAAGCCAGACGATGTAATTATTCCAAGACAGTCTGTTCTGTACCCTCTGTTCTGCCTGTGCTTCTGTTGTCTCTATTACCGCTCCTGTCCCTTTTTTTCTGTTTGTTTCTATTGTTTCTTTTATCTCTGGGATTCCTTCTTCCACGCACAATTCCAACACCGTCCCCATCCGAAGCCGGTATGCACTGGTTCCCGGATAGACTGCACTTGCTTCCAGCCAGACCATATCCCCTGTCACTACTAACGGATGGATCGGAAATGCCGCCATCAGCCATTCCGCCCGGTTCCGACAGACTGCCACCGACTCTGCCGATATCCAGCCCTCGCTGCATTCATTCCGAACATACAGATAACTCTCCTCCTGCACCGAACCCAAAATCAAAAGCGGTTCCCCGACCATACAGAGACAAAGTGCTGCCTCATCCCACTCCGGATCGGATGGATCCTCCTCATCGGCTAAAAAAGTCTCCATCGGAAACTGTTTGATCAACCCCTGTGAAGTCGCGATTCCATATTTGATATGAACATTTTTATTCACGGAATTTTGAGCATCACGCACAGTCCAATTTATCCCCTGTATCCCAAATGATAAGAAATTTCCACACCATTTATCATAAACAACTCTCTCTTCTTTGGCAAAGGCTTCATTTTTCAAATCATGCATTTCCGTTCCATATGTCCGTAAAATCCGTGCATTCAAATTTTCAATTTCTTCCGGCGTCATTTTTACTGATTCTGACACATTTTCTATATCGATCCAATGCTCTGCCTGGCATTGTTCCTTCGAAACATCTGGTGCGAATGATAAAAAAGACGATCTCATATGAACTGATCCAAAACAGCCTGCTTAATTTTCGTATCTTTTATATGATGCATCTTCCTTTTTTATACACAATAAGGAATCGGCAGCCCCCCAGCTGTCGTCTCGTCGTTTCCGAAAGTGCCCCCAGCTGACTGACCAGCAAATCCATCAGATCCTCGCCGTCCATGGCATATCCACTCTAACTCACATTACTGATACTCAATCACATACCAAATCCAGAACTACCTCTTGCGTCTCACATTCCCACAAAAGGCATCTGCTTCCACGATTGATCCCCAGATTTAGTAATTCTCCGCATGGATCTCGAAATAAGCCTGCGGATGTGCGCATACCGGACAGACTTCCGGTGCTTTCTCGCCTACTACGATATGACCGCAGTTGCGGCATTCCCATACCTTCACTTCGCTCTTCTTAAATACTTCCTGTGCTTCCACATTGTGAAGCAGGGCACGGTAGCGCTCTTCATGGTGCTTTTCAATCTCCGCTACCATACGGAATTTCGCTGCCAGTTCCGGGAACCCTTCTTCCTCAGCAGTCTTGGCAAATCCATCGTACATATCTGTCCACTCATAATTCTCGCCTTCTGCAGCAGATGCCAGATTCTCTGCGGTATTTCCCAGACCCTTTAATTCCTTAAACCACATCTTTGCGTGTTCTTTCTCATTGTCTGCGGTCTTTAAAAAAAGGGCGGAAATCTGCTCAAATCCATCTTTTTTTGCCTTGGATGCAAAATAGGTATATTTATTTCTTGCCTGTGATTCACCGGAAAAAGCCTCCCTCAGGTTCTTTTCCGTCTGGGTTCCTGCATATTTGTTAGCCATTGCATTGTCCTCCTTTTAATTGCATGAAAACAGTTCATCTTTTCTTTCTATTATAGCACGCTTGAATGTTTTTAATATGTTTTTCAAAAGCATTTTTTTCCAACATCCAGACAAAAACAGGGATATCAGACGTTCAAATCTGATATCCCCGTTTCTTTTCTAAATAGGAATCTACTACCTACCGCTTCCCCTACGCCTCATCAATCGCATGCCCGATATCATGGCGCATATATTTGTTAGCGAAATCGATCCACTCGGTCGCCTTGTATGCGTTGGCGCGCGCCTCTTTCAGGTCTTTGCCCTTTGCAGTAACGCCCAGCACTCGACCGCCATTTGTCACGATATCGCCGTCTGCATCGAACTTCGTGCCTGCATGGAATACATAGTAACCGTCCGTGTCTTTGAATTTCTCCAGACCGTGAATCTTGAAGCCCTTTTCATATTTCACCGGATAACCATCCGACGCCAGAACAACACAGACTGCCGCATTGTCCTCAAATTCAAGCTCAATCTGATCCAGAGTTCCGTCGATACATGCCTCAAAGACTTCCACGATATCGTTCTTCATGCGCGGCAGGACAACCTGTGTCTCTGGATCGCCGAAACGCGCATTGTATTCCAGCACCTTCGGACCATCTTCGGTCAGCATCAGACCGAAGAAAATGATGCCCTTGAAGGTACGTCCTTCCTTCTTCATCGCGTCAACCGACGGCTGATAGATGTACTTTTTGCAGAATTCGTCTACTTCTTTTGTGTAGAACGGGCTTGGCGAGAAGGTTCCCATACCGCCTGTATTTAAGCCCTGATCGCCGTCCAGCGCCCGCTTGTGATCCTGGGAGGAGGTCATAATGCGGATCGTATCGCCATCGACGAAGGAAAGGACAGAAACCTCGCGTCCTGTCATAAACTCCTCGATAACCATCTGATTGCCGGCAGAACCAAACTTCTTGTCCTCCATGATCTCCTTGACGCCTGCCTCTGCTTCTTCTAAAGTATTGCAGATCAGAACACCTTTTCCAAGTGCCAGACCATCTGCTTTCAAAACGATCGGCATCTTAGCGGTCTGTAAGTATTCCAGCGCCTTGTGCGGATCGGTAAAAGTCTCATAGGCTGCGGTCGGAATGTTGTATTTCTTCATCAGATCCTTGGAAAATGCCTTCGATCCTTCCAGAATCGCCGCATTTTTTCTCGGTCCAAATACACGCAATCCCTGTGCCTCGAACACATCCACGATACCGCCAACCAGCGGATCGTCCATGCCAATCACGGTCAGATCAACCTCATGCTCTTTCGCAAATGCCGCCAGCTTATCAAATTCCATTGCACTGATCGGCACACACTCTGCATACTCTGCGATTCCCGCATTGCCCGGTGCACAATAAATTTTATCTACCTTCGGACTCTGAGCCACTTTCCATGCGATCGCATGCTCACGTCCGCCGCTGCCAACGATTAAAACTTTCATGTTCTTCTCCTTATATTCTTCCGTTTGCAATCGCATCGATCGCCTGCGGAAGCAGTACCCACTCTGCCTGTTCCATCACGCGCTGCTGCAGCGTCTTCGGCGTATCATCCGGCTGCACCTCTACGGCTTTCTGGAAGAGGATCGGACCGGTATCGGTTCCCTCATCCACATAGTGAACCGTCGCGCCCGTCACCTTGACGCCGCGCGCCAGTGCCGCCTCATGCACCTTCAGTCCATAATAGCCGACGCCACAGAAGGACGGAATCAGGGACGGGTGGATATTGATAATTTTATTTCTGTATGCCTCGATCATCGCCGCCGGAATCTTCACAAGAAATCCAGCCAGAACGATGAGATCCGGCTTACACGCCTTGACGGTCTCTAAAAGCGCCTCATCGAATGCATCTCGCGTCTCATACGCCTTCGGAGTCACAACAAACGCTGGGACACCGTGTTTTTTCGCGCGCTCAATCGCATAAACGCCCTCATTGTTGCTGATAACCGCTACAACCTCTGCGTTCGTGATCTTGCCGTTATCAACCGCATCCAGGATTGCCTGCAGATTTGTACCGCCGCCAGACACCATTACAACGACTCTTAGCATAATGTTACTCCCTTTTCTCCTGCCTCAATAGAACCGATGATGTACGGTGTATCGCCAGCGGACTTCATTGCCTCCATCGCACGCTCTGCATCAGCCGCATCGACTGCTACAACCATGCCGATACCCATATTGTAGGTATTGTACATCATGTGCTCCTCGATATCGCCTTTCTTCGCCAGCATACCGAAGATCGGCGGAATCTGATAGCTGTCTTTCTTGATGACTGCGCGGACGCCGTCTTTCAGCATACGCGGAACATTCTCATAGAAGCCGCCGCCTGTGATATGGCTGCACGCTTTCACAGTCACGCCCGCATTCTTCACTGCTTTCAGCGCCTTTACATAGATACGGGTCGGTGCCAGAAGTGCCTCGCCAAGCGTGGTTCCCAACTCCTCATAGTAGGTCTCCAGTCCCTCTTTGTTGAGTTCCTTCTCAAATACCTTGCGGACCAGGGAGAAACCATTGCTGTGAACGCCGGTGGATGCCATACCGATCAGTACATCACCCGGTTTCAGGTTTTCGCCGGTAATCATGTCTTTTTTATCAACCACGCCGACAGCAAAACCAGCCAGATCATAATCTTCCTCCGGCATCAGTCCCGGATGCTCGGCTGTCTCGCCGCCGATCAGAGCTGCCTCCGACTGTAAGCAGCCTTCTGCAACGCCTTTTACGATATCCGCGATCTTTTCCGGATAGTTCTTGCCGCAGGCAATATAGTCCAGGAAAAACAGCGGCTCGCCACCTGCACATGCAATGTCGTTGACACACATCGCAACCGCGTCGATACCGATCGTGTCATGCTTGTCCATGATGATCGCCAGTTTTACCTTGGTACCACAGCCGTCCGTACCAGATAAGAGAACCGGCTCTTCCATCTCTTTAATCTTTGCCAGGGAGAATGCACCGGCAAAGCCGCCCAGACCTCCCAGCACTTCCTCACGCATCGTTTTCTTTACATGCTCTTTCATCAGTTCTACCGACTTATAACCAGCCTCAATATCTACTCCGGAATTCTTGTAATCCATGGTTTTCCTCCGTATGTCCTTGTTTATATTTTTTGTTTTTATTTCTGTGCCAGATACTCTTTATGTCCCAGCTTCTGTAATTTCTCATCCTTACCGGCTACTTCATTCTTCATCTCCTCGGAGTATGCCTTTAATTTCGCTAACAGCTCCGGATCGGAAGTTGCCAGAATCTTGGCTGCCAGAATACCCGCGTTCTTACCGCCGTTGATCGCTACCGTTGCAACCGGAATACCGGATGGCATCTGTACGATCGAATACAGAGAATCAACTCCGCCTAAATCCGAGGTTTTCATCGGAATACCGATCACCGGCATCGGGAACAGTGCCGCGCACATACCCGGCAGATGTGCTGCCTTGCCAGCACCTGCAATGATAACCTTAAAGCCCTTCTCCTCAGCGGATTTTGCATAGTTAAAAAAGATGTCTGGCTCACGGTGTGCAGAAATGATTGTCATTTCATAATCAATCCCCATCTTGTCCAGAAAATCTGCTGCCTGTGCCATGATCGGCATGTCCGAATCGCTTCCCATTACAATTCCTACTTTTGCCATCGTTCATTCTCCTTTTCTCTGCATTGTATTTATTAGTTCTGCTTATAAGTAATTTGAATAAAAACAGCCTTACTTATTAGTAATGATACTAGGTTTTTCATGGCAAGTCAATAGGGTTTCGAGAATCCTTCAAAATTTCGTCATACCTTCTCATGGGGCGCTTCCTGTTCCAAAATAGCGTAGCCGTAATCAGGAACAAATTTCACTCTGACATTGCAGCCCATCCTGCTTTTATGTTATCCTTATTGGAATGACAACAAATAACCCATTTTCACCCCAAAGAGGTTCCCTAAATGAAACGGACATTATCATACACCATTACAAATAAAAACAAGGCCGACACCATCGGTGCCTTCCTGCGCGATGCCGGATATTCCCGCCGCATCCTCATCGAGCTCAAACAGAACCCTGAGCAGATCTGCCTGAATGGGACTCCATCCTGGCTGAACACACCGCTTCAGATCGGAGACACCCTGACACTCTTTCTCCCGGACGAACCCGTTTCCTCAGATATTCTTCCGGTCAATCTTCCGATCGATATAGTATATGAAGACGAAGATCTCATAATACTCAACAAAGCCGCCGGAATGCCTGTCCACCCGTCCCAGGGACACCATGAAAATACGCTGGCAAACGCCCTCGCGTACCGTTTTGCCTCGCGCGGCGAACATTTCGTATTCCGTGCCGTGAACCGCTTAGACCGAGACACCACCGGTCTTCTGCTGATTGCTAAACATAAAATAAGCGGCGCATTTCTCTCCGCCATGACTGCGAAAAAAGAAATACGCCGCGAATATCTCGCCATTGTCTCCGGGAAACCAGAAGAATCCGGCACTATCGATCTGCCGATCGCCCGAAAAGATGGTTCCACCATCGAACGCTGCATCGATATGGATCATGGGGAACACGCCGTCACCCATTACCGGTGTCTCGATTACCGGGACGATCTCGGCTGCTCCCTCGTCCGGCTTCGCCTGGAAACGGGGCGCACCCACCAGATCCGGGTCCACATGAAAGCCATCGGGCACCCGCTTTTAGGGGATTTTCTATACAACCCGGATTACCGCTTCATCGGACGGCAGGCGCTTCACTCCTATACGGTGGCATTCCGGCATCCGATCACAGGGGAAGCAATGGAGTTTACGGCTCCGATGCCGGAGGATTTTTCCTTCTTCTATTAATACTGCTTCCGCAGTCCCTTCGGATAATGGTTTTTCAGCGTCCCGCCGCTCTTCTTGCCCCATCCGAGCGAATACCCGTCCACACTCACAAGGCACCAGCCTTTTCCGGCGTCTTCCTCAGAAAGCTGGATCGTCTCGCCGCGCAGGTATGCCGCCGTCTCCGGCGCGTCGGCAGACAGGTTCACGTTCTGTTTTACCTCCGATGGATGCAGGGCAAGTGCCAGCGCGTGGGACGGCTCAAAACGATTTTTCTTAAATTCTCCCATCTGAAGCCCCGGGCGAAGCACCCGCAGCCCCTTAAAATCGACCATCTCCTCCGGCGTCCGGTAAAGCTGATCGCCAAACATCGTCATCGTACTGTCCGCTGTCCATTTCTTCGGCTCAATAAATATCTCTTTGCAGAAATCCTCATAGACTGCCAGAAGCTTCTTGTCCTTCATCGAAGCCGGATATTTACGCTTCACGCTCTCCGGCTCGCCCGTTTTTCGAAGAAGTGCCGCATAATGGCCTTCTCCCTCGGTCCGGTGCGGCCAGATACGGACCGTTTTCTCGATTCCATCCGTCACACCCGCCCCCCAGGCTGGAACGCCGTGCGAAAGTCCCGGATAGTCCGGCGTTTCCTCTAGCGTAAACTCAGGATGTGCCTCTAAAAAACGTCCGATTGCCTGCTCGTCCTCCTCCGGTGCAAAAGTACAGGTGGAGTACACCAGACGTCCGCCCGGTTTCAGCATCATCGCCGCATTTTCAAGAATCTCCTGCTGCCGCCCAGCACAGCGACACACATTCTCCGGGCTCCATTCCGTGACCGCCGTCTCATCCTTGCGGAACATTCCCTCGCCGGAACACGGTGCATCCACGATGATCCCATCAAAAAATGCCGGAAAATACTTCGTCAGCCGCCCGGAATCTTCATTTGTCACAACCGCATTCCGGATTCCCATGCGCTCGATATTCTGCGAGAGAATCTTTGCACGCGCCGGATGGATCTCATTGCTCACCAGAAGTCCTTCTCCGCCCAATCTCGCCGCCGCCTGCGTCGATTTTCCGCCCGGTGCCGCACAGAGATCCAGAATCATTTCCCCCGGCTGCGGGTTTAAAAGCGAAGCCGCAATCATCGCGCTCGGCTCCTGAATATAGTAAACGCCCGCATCGTGGTACGGATGACGCCCCGGACGATCCTCCGCCCCATAAGCGAATCCCTCCGCCGCCCACGCAACCGGATTCAGAGAAAATGGAGCCGTCTTAGCAAATTCAGCCAGATCCGCTTTCAGTCCGTTCACGCGCAGTCCCTGTGAGCGCTCCTTATCATAACTGGCGATAAACGCATCGTACTCCCTGCCAAGCATCTGTTTCATTCGTTCAGTAAATGCTGCTGGTAAATTTATCATAGTTTTGTATTATCCTTCTTAATCAAACATATAATTCATCTTTTCTAAATAATAATACTATTACATAAACAGCAATTCCGTCAACTATTTCTGCCTCTTCTTTCCAGTATCTTTTCCGCCCCATTTTCCCACACTATCCTCATGATTCGATGGATATTTACGTTCGTTCTCCTCCCTTTTTTTAGTTTCTCACTCACACGCGGAAGCAATCTGTTTTCTTCCAATTTTTCCAGTATCAGCATCGCACTGCACCGACGCGGCGAATTTTTTCTCTGGTGCCTGCTCTGCGGCGGCTTTTTCTACTCCCAACTCTCCCTGTACCGCCCCCGCCAGGCAAAATGCTGCCTGCTTCTCCTCACTGCCGCTGCCCTGCTGCCCTATACCCCGGAGCACCTCCCAGTCTGTGCTATCCTTCACACGCTTCTGGCGCTGGCGGCTGCGCTGTTATTTCTTTATAATCTGTTTTATTTAAGCTTGCAGCTCTATTTTTCGTCCCCAGCTCCTGTCCATTATTCCCAAAGAACCTCCAATACTGCCTTTTTCAGCAAATTGACTCACTCTCTGGATTCTCCTGCTACCCGTGGGCGTCTCTGCCTTCTGCTCCTCTGGATTTCATCCGTTTTCTGTCTGGACAGCTGGATTTTATCGGGAATCATCAACAGCGCCATGGAGATTTGCCTGACCTTAACCGCTGGAGTACTGTTCTGGCTGTTTTTTCCTTCATTCCGCCCTGCACTGAATCATCCGCATTCCCTTTTATGATTTTAAAACATCCCCATATCAAAATATCCACAGATCAGTGAACCGTCCGTGAGACCTGGCGCGTGATTCTGGTCAGCGAAGCTGACATATTCCATACAGAATCACTGTGCATCCTCGCGGAGCGTATTTTGTTTCATAGGACGTAACTGTTCAGTACCTTCACAGTCACGCGCAAAAATCCATCAAAAATTGCCTACGGCAATGGGATTTTTGCCTGCTGGCCCATGTTTTCGTACGGTCAGCGCAGTAAATGCGCAGACCTACTGAACAGTTACCATAGGACACATTTTTCTATGAAATAAAAAGCCAGTTCTATATCTCTCTTAATACACCAAAGATATAAAAACTGGCTTTTTACCATTCTTAGATTTTTATACCTGCTCCCTCATTTTAAGCAGATATGGTATGTAAACTTCCCGTCATACAGAGCCGGAAACTTCACCGAACGCCCACCTTAGTACACAATCTTGTACTCGCTGGAACCTTCTCCATTTACCACATAGTAAACGGCACGCTCTTCCGGTTTAACATACAGGGTCAGAGTCTCAATCTCGTCCTCTTTATGTCCCAGAGCTGCATATGCTTTCTTTGCTTCTGCCTCCAGCTTCTCGATAGAAATCTCCGCACCTGCGTACTGTACGTATGCAACTGTCTTTACTTCCTTTTTCTCAGCTGTCTTCTTTGCTGCAGTGGTTGTCTTTGTGGTTGTCTTTGTGGTTCTCTTTGCAGTTGTTTTCTTTACGGTCACGTCTGTCTCCTTTTTCTCTGCGGCTGCTGCCATCTCTTTCTTCTCTGCGAGGGCGGTCTCCTTCTTCTGTACCGGCGCTACGGCTGTTTCTTTCTTCTCTACATGTGCCAGTGCAGTTTCCTTTTTCGGAACGGATGCTACTGCCGTCTCTTTTTTCTCCACCGCTGCAACAGCTGTTTCCTTCTTTGCCACTTCCGCTACCGCTGTCTCTTTCTTTGCGACTGCTGCCACTGCCGTTTCTTTCTTCGCCACTTCAGCTACGGCTGTCTCTTTTTTCTCCACAACAGACGGAACCTTTTTCTCTTCCGTTGAAACAGATTTCTTTGCCGCTGTCTTGGCTAATGTTTTCTTTCTCTGAACCATATATCTCATCCTCCTTCTCTGCTTTCTCCGCAACGTCTTCCGGCTTGTGATTCTGTGCTCACTCACACGGCGCAGCTTTTCTGCCTGCGGCAATGCCTCATATCCGATTCATTCCCGACAGTCGAAGTAGGGACACCGCCTAATCACATCCTTGTCATTCTGCGGTATCCCCATAATTTAATTGTCTTATATTCAAGTTTCCCCAAGTTGTCTGTCCATTCAGATTATCACACAAATGGTCTTTTTCCGCCCTTGATCCACCGTCAAGCACATCCTATCCCTATTTCCATGACCTTGTCTGAACTTTAACAAATTATACGGCAATTTCCTGTTTTTGTCAACAAAACCGCTCTTCCTACCGAATCGCCAAGTACAAATTATAAAATCCAGTTACACTGACGATTCCCACCATAATCGGCGTCAGGAATCGGATGCAGAACACCCAGAGTTTTCCCAGACGGAATTTCGTACCGTCCGCCTCGATCTCCGCAAGCAGATACTCCGGTTTCCATTTCCAGCCTACATAGTAGCACATCGTGAGTCCACCGAGCGGCATCAGAATATTATCCGTTACCAGTCCGGCGAAATCAAAGACCGACTGATTCAGGATTGTGACATCACTCAGGACGCCGAAGGACAGCGCACTCGGAATGCCAAGCAGCGTGATCGCCGTACCAATCACAAGCGCCGCATGCTTGCGTTCCCAGCCCAGCGAATCAATCGCAAAAGAGGCACAGACTTCCAGAAGTGCGATCGCACTCGTAACGGCTGCGAAAAAAACCAGCGCAAAAAACAGGATTGCAAAGAAAGTTCCCCCCGCAATATTCGCAAATACCATCGGCAGTGTGCCGAAAATCAGTCCCGGTCCCTGTCCCGGCTCCAGACCGAAGGCAAATACTGCCGGAAAGATCGCGATACCCGCGAGAACCGCAATCACGGTGTCCAGACCACCGACGATCATACAGCTTTTTGGAATATTTTCCTTTCCACTCAGATAGCTTCCGTAGGTGATCGTGATACCCATACAGAGACTCAGGGAATAAAACACCTGTCCCAGTGCCGCGCTGACAGAAGAAAGCGTGAACGCCGAAAAATCCGGCTGGAAGATAAATAACAGTCCTTTCGAAGCTCCCGGAAGCGTCACGCTTCTGAAAATGATGACAAATAACAGAACCAGAAGCATCGGCATCATCAATTTGCTCGCTTTCTCAATGCCATTGATGCCAAAATAGCAGACAGCTATAGTCGCTGCCATAAATACAATATGCCAGATCACCGGCTCGCTGCTGCCGATAAAGGCGTTAAAATCCGGCGCTGCCGCCGTCGTCACATAGCTGGCAATATACTTTAAAATCCAGCCGCCGATGACGCTGTAATAACTCAAAATAATAAACGCCGCCAGTACGCCGAATATACCGACAATCCGTGCGTGCGGATGAATGTCCGCATATGCCTGCACCGGATCATGCCGCGTCTTCCGTCCCAGGGACATTTCCGTGATCATAACCGGCAGTCCGAGAACGACGATAAAAAACAGATACGCAACCAGAAATGGAAATCCACCGTTCTTTCCCATCAGATATGGAAATTTCCACAGATTTCCCAATCCAATCGCCGCCCCAGCCGTCGCCATAATAAAGCCCAGCTTACTCGCCCATTGTTTGTTTTTACTCATGTGTAGCCCTCTTAGTATTCTTTCATTTCATATTTGATATAGCCTTGCGTTATAACGCAATATGGACTATTATATCGAATTTTAGGGACTATGTAAACCGTTTTTAAGTGGGAATCACGCAAAAAAGCCTGTCCCCCGACACCTTTCCCATGCCAAAAGACAGACTTTTCTCTATTTCTTAATTCAATTTATTTCCGGCAGCACACTCCCGGCATTCCAGAAAGCCACGCCGAATTTCCACTTTTTATCTTAGTCCTCGATCGTATCAATCAGGCTGTCATCATCAAAGTAATTGATCCGCATCGAAGCCTTCACATCGCGAAGTGTCTCAGCAGCCTTCGCCTCTGCTGCCTTGCTTCCCTCTTTCAAGATGTCAAATACATCCGGGATTCTCTTCTCCCATTCCTGGCGTCTCGCGCGAATCGGAGCCAGTTCAGCCTGCATGACGTTGTTTAAGAATTTCTTCACCTTCACATCGCCCAGACCACCTCTCTGGTAATGCGCTTTCAGCTCGTCCAGGTTCTGGTAATCCGGAAGGAACTCTGCAAAATACTCCGGACGGCAGAATGCATCCAGATAGATGAAGACCGGATTGCCCTCGACTTTACCCGGATCCTCGACACGCAGGTGATTTGGATCTGTAAACATGGACATAATCTTCTTCTTCACATCTGCTTCCGAATCAGAAAGGTAGATGCAGTTTCCAAGCGATTTGCTCATCTTTGCCTTTCCATCGATACCCGGCAGACGCAGACATGCCTTGTTGGACGGAAGCAGGATCTCCGGTTCCGTCAGAGTCTCGCCGTACACGCTGTTGAATTTGTGGACGATCTCCTTGCACTGCTCTAACATCGGCATCTGATCCTCTCCAACCGGAACGGTCGTCGCGCGGAATGCAGTGATATCCGCCGCCTGGCTAATCGGATAAGTAAAGAATCCAACCGGAATGCTTGCCTCAAAATTACGCATCTGAATCTCTGCTTTTACGGTAGGATTTCGCTGTACACGGGATACCGTAACCAGGTTCATATAGTAGAAAGTAAGCTCTGTCAGCTCCGGCACCATCGACTGAATAAAGATGGTGGATTTCTCCGGGTCAATTCCACAAGCCAGATAGTCCAGGGCAACCTGCAGAATATTTTTACGCACCTTTTCTGGGTGATCGGCATTGTCCGTCAGTGCCTGCGCATCGGCAATCATAATATAGATCTCGTCGAATTTGCCGGAATTCTGAAGTCTCACTCTCTCGCTCAGAGAGCCAACATAATGTCCGACATGTAAGCGCCCGGTAGGACGATCGCCGGTTAAAATAATTTTCTTCATCTATTTGTTTCCCCTTCCATTCTGGTGTTTTTTCTTTAATGGATTTTTGCGCGTGACTGTTAAGGTACTGAACAGTTACGAAAATATTATATATCCTGGCTGGCAGACTGTCAACATTCTGAGACTCCATCTTCCCCAGTAACGCCCTGTTGTTTACTGTACACGCATACGTGCCCAGTAACGGAATTTGCCGTGGCTTCGCATTTAAATACGGCAAATTCCTGCTGCCACCACGTTTTCTCACGGCACTTTCGGTTCCAAAAGTGCCTACCCGTGAACAGTAACTCTGTTACCATTCTTGTCTTGCATATATATGTTAAACACCAGAATTTCCAGTTCCGGAAATTTACTTGCTCTGCGCAAACAGCCAGTCTCTGACTACTTCTGGCTCTTACTCCTGCAGGTTTACCATCACATCCGAAACATCCACTTTCTTATCGATCAGCCCGCTCTCGCTCATCCAGTCGATGTTTTCCTGCCAGCACTCTTCGGTCTGGGTCAAAAACGGAACCTCATCGCTCTCCATGAGCGGCAGAAGTGTCTCACAGGACTTCTCCTCCACGCTCTGGGTCAGAGGGAAGTTTTCCTCATTCTGATTATTCATCAGGATTGCCAGGCAGCCATTCGGATCGTTCTTAAAGTCTTCAAAGCCCTTCTTCGATGCGCGTAAGAATCCTTCCAGAACTTCCGGCTCCTGCTGGATCATTTCGTTGTTGGCAAGGAATACTTCCTCATAATAATTCGGGATTCCATATCCAGCTGCCATGAAGTAGTTGACATCAAAGCCCTCTTCCTCCATCTGCGGAACCTCATGGTTAACAAGGCATCCGATCGTCGCATCCACATTGCCGGTCGTCATAGAACTCATCAGTTCAAATCCGACATCGATCAGGTTTACATCCGATGCATCCGCTCCCACATATTCCATCATGCTCTTGACAACCGCCTCGCTGAGTGCTGTTCCGCCGTAACCAACGGTTTTTCCAACCAGATTTTCCGGTCCTGTGATATTCTTATCCTTTAAAGAAAGAACGACACTTAACGGGGACTGCACGATCGCACCGATGGATTTGATCTTCGTTCCCTGATTGGCAACCGCCTGGATCACATCCTGCTGATAGTACATGCCGATCTCCGCCTTTCCAGCCGCTACCAGTGATAACGCATCGTTCGCATTGGCCGGAAAACGCACTTTCACATCCAGTCCTTCTTCCGCATAATAACCGCGCTCGATCGCCGTATAAATAAAGGTATGGATCGCATTCGGATACCAGTCAAGAACCACATTGATCTCCTTAAGATCCTGACTTTTTCCATCTTCCGAGGTCTGTTTCGCATCCGTGCCCTCTGCCTGAGCAGCTGTCTCACTCTTTTCGCTGGCCGTTCCACATCCGCCAAGTGTCATCATTCCCATCACTGCTGCCATCACTGCGGCAGCCATTTTCATTCGTTTTTTCATCTCATATCCTTTCATTTTTACAAATTTCCGTTTATATTTCCCTATCACTTACCTGTTTTCCAGTTCTTTTGGCATATGACTTGCTGGATTCACATACCAATCTCAAAGATCTGCACTTCTTCACGAGTAGCTTTTTTGTGAATACACTTTTTTCGGTCCGCAGCACACATTTCAAAAATACAGACTTTTCAATATCCGCACACATACTTCAAAATTTCATCCTATATCACAATTTCCTACTCATTCCTCCAGAAAATCATCCGCTTTTCAAGCAGCGAGACAATCCACGTTGCCGCCATCGCCACTTCCGATAGGAGCAGAATCGGTGCAAATACACCGGCTCCATCTAACTGGGTCATCATTCTCCGGCTGAAATATCCGAGTCCGCTCTGAGCGCCCAGCCATTCTCCAATCGCCGCTCCGATGATCGACAGCGGTACCGCCATCTTGATCGCTGAAAAAAAGTACGGAAGCGTCGCCGGAATCTTTAATTTCAAAAAGATCTGACGCTTATCCGCGCCAAATGTAAACAAAAGTTCTTCCATTTCCGTCTTCACCGACCGGAACCCGTCAAATACCGTGATCGTGATCGGGAAAAACGTAATCAGCACCGTTACCAGCACCTTGCTCCAGATCGTGTAGCCAAACCAGAGGACAAACAGCGGTGCCAGCGCCGTCGTCGGGATCGTCTGCGAGGCGATGATCAGCGGATACAGCGCCTTTCTTGCCGTCTCACTGGCATCCATCAGCACAGCCAGTCCCACGCCCAGCACGATCGAGATCAAAAGTCCAATCGCAACTACCGACATCGTCGCCGGCAGATGTGCCGTAAATAATGGACCCCGAAGTTCCCACAGCCGTACAACCACCTGAACCGGAGACGGGAGAATATAGGCTGCATCAATCCCCATAGCCGCTGCCTGCCATGTAAACAGAAGCACCGCCACCAGAATCAGGGCTGGAAGATTCGCATTCATCCGGCTTCCCATTTTATTTGTTTTTTTCTGTTCCATCACGCCTTCTCCTTCTTAAGCATTCCGATCAGTTCTTCCTTTAAGGACAGAATCTCCGGTCTGCGAAGCTCTTCCCGGGATCGCGGATATCCCGCCGGGACCTCGATGGAGCGCAGATGTGTGATCGGTGACTGTTCCACCACGAGAATCCGGCTGGACAGAAACACCGCTTCTTCCACATCATGCGTGATGAAAACAACCGTCTTTTTCTCCTTCTCCCACTGTTCCAGAAGCCACTCCCGCATAGACAGTCTTGTCAGATAATCCAGGGCTGAAAACGGCTCATCCAAAAGCAGAAGGTCTGAACCCGTCAGAACCGTTCTCGCAAAGGCGGCTCTCTGGCGCATACCGCCGGAAAGCTCTTTCGGCGTCTTATCTCCCCAGTCTGCAAGTCCAACCGATCGAAGCGCATCATCCGCTTTTTTCTGCATCTGTTCCTTCGAATATCCGCCCTGAATCTCCATCGGAAGCATCAGATTCTCCCGCACGGTGCGCCATGGAAACAGCAGATCCTGCTGCGGCATATATCCGCAGTAATTTTTCTTCGTTTCGATCGATTCCCCATCCACCCGGATCACACCGGAAGCCGGAGTAAGAAGCTTATTTACCAGCCGGAAGATCGTACTTTTTCCACAGCCGGAAGCGCCGATGATGGACACAAACTCCCCATTCTGGACTTCAAACGACAGATGGTCAATGATCGAAAAATCCTCTACCGCATATTGGAAACGCACGTTGTCAAATGTAAGCATATTTACCGCCTCATTTCCCACGCCATATCCCAGAATGCCGCTTCATAGCGGGAGCAGGCCACAAAAATATCCACCAGATGTTTCTTTTGTTTCTCAGACAGATCCTCTGCCAGACGGTTCATCCACTCTACAAGGACTTCATTTTCCTTGTGGTAAGACTCGGAAGCGTATCCCCGGATCCACTCTCCATAAAATGGATGTTTGTCGGCATCCGGTCTGTCTGCTGCGATTTTCTTCGCAATCCATTCATAGCTGAGGGCGCAGGACAATATCGCTGCTGCCGCCTCCGGCGTGCCCCCCTCATAAGCGATGCGAAGCATATACGAAGTATAAGAAAGGTTATCCAGAGCGACCGGCGTCTGTTCCGCCTCTTCTCTGGTTATCCCCAAACGTTCCATGTAAGCACGGTGAATATCCATCTCCCCATCCAGAATCGAGTGGGTATATCCGGCAAACAGGCGCATAAATGCGAGATCCGTTGATTTTGCCGCCCCGATGGAAAACACCTTTGTGTAATCAATCAGATACAGATAATCCTGTATCATATAATATTTGAATTTATCATGATCCAGACTGCCGTCCGCAATGCCTTTTACGAACGGTTTTTCATTGTAACCAGCCCAGATCTCCTTTGTGGCTTCCAAAAGCCTCTCTGTCATTGTCATACGCGTTCCTCCGCAAATCCTTTTCCCCGGAAATCAAATCCATGATCCATCGGACCGGATCCTTTGCCGAGATCCAGCATCGCTCCCAGTGCGCCGGAAATATATGCCTTGGCACGTTCCACCGCGGTGTCGAGATCATAGCCCTTCGCCAGATTGGATGCAATCGCGCTGGACAGGGTACAGCCCGTCCCATGGGTGTTGGAATTGTGGATGCGTTTTCCGTTAAACCAACGGTATCCGCCGTCCCGGTATAAAAGATCGTTGGCATCATTTAACTGATGTCCGCCCTTGCAGAGAACCGCACAATGGTACGTTTCACTGATCCATTTTGCTGCCGTAATCATATCGTCGGCAGACTTAATTTCCATTCCTGATAAGACCTCCGCCTCCGGAATGTTCGGTGTCAGAACCGCCGCTAATGGAAAAAGCGATTCTTTCAAGGTGTCGATGGCGTCGTCGCTGATTAACTTTGCTCCGCTCGTCGCCACCATAACCGGGTCCACAACAATGTTTTCTGCCTGGTACTCACAAAGCTTCTTCGCAATCGACTTGATCAGTCCGGTTGAAGAAACCATACCGATCTTTACCGCATCCGGACGAATATCCGTAAATACGCTGTCAATCTGCTGTTCCAGAAATTCCGGGGTTACCTCAAAAATCCCCTGGACGCCGGTTGTGTTCTGGGCCGTCAGCGCCGTGATCGCACTCATTCCATATACTCCATTGGCGATCATCGTCTTTAAATCGGCCTGGATACCGGCGCCTCCGCTGCAATCACTTCCAGCGATTGTTAATGCTGTCTTCATAATTAACTCCTTTCAGGCATCAATAACTTTTATAAGGCGACACAAGGTGGTGCCCCCAATGTGCCGCCATAAAAAACTTTTTGCAAAGTTTCTTACCATTTTTTTATGAAGCTTTTTTCACAAGCTTTTTCTTATAAACTTTTTCATGCCATTTTTTTGACAAAATGACAACGTTTTCATCTTTACAGAACCTTTTTTACAGCTTCCTTCAGTTCCTCTGCTGCCTTTTCAATATCATCGGCCGCAAACAAGGCGCTGACCACTGCAATGCCGTCCACACCTGTTCCTTTTAACAGTTCCAGATGTTCTTTATTCAGTCCGCCGATCGCAACAACCGGAATATCGACTGCCTGACAGATCTTGGCAAGCATCCCCGGCGTCACGGCATCGGCGTCCTTTTTGGTTCCCGTCGGATAGATGGCTCCGACTCCCAAATAATTCGCCCCATGCTTTTTCGCAAGAAGCGCCTGTTCTACATTTTTGCAGGAAACGCCGATGATCTTATCTGGTCCCAGCTTTTCCCGGACCTTTCCCGCTTCCATATCGCTCTGTCCCACATGGACGCCGTCCGCATCCACTGCCAGGGCAATCTCCACGTTGTCATTGATCACAAACGGAACCTGATACTTTCTGCAAAGCATTTTAAGCTTCTTTGCCTCCTCCAGAAACTCCGCCTCGTCAAGCTCCTTTTCTCTCAGCTGGACAAACGTCGCCCCGCCCTTCAAAGCTTTCTCAACCTGACTCTCCAGAGTTTCCCCCTTCAGCCATGCGCGGTCTGTCACCGCGTAAAGCAGCATATCTTCCGGTCTGCAGTTCATCTGCATTTCCTCCTTTTCTCAGCTGTTCTTATAAAAACGGACACTAAAGCTCTATTATCTTACTTCAAATTTTGCTCCAGCCTCCAGCGCTTCTCCGTTCATGCGATAAATAGCATCAATGATATAATTCCGATAAGTCGCATTGCCGTCCAGTTCACTTAAACGGGCGTATGCCGTCTCCCCGGCCAGTCCCATCGCGCAGACTGCCGCAGCAGCTGCCTCAAGCGGCTGTTCCTGGTTGGCTGTCACAAAGGCCGCCGTCAGAGCCGAGAGCTGACAGCCGGTTCCCGTGATGGAAGACATCTCCGGACGACCGTTGTAAATGCAGTATGCCTTCTCCGCATCCGCCACAATGTCGATCGCACCGGTGATCGCAACGACCGCATTCATCTTTCCGGCAAATGCCTTCGCAAAAGCTGCCGCCTCGTCCAGATTTTCCTTCGTCACCCGGTCTGCCAGATCGGCATCCACGCCCTTCGTCGTCCCATTTCCAAGTGCCAGTGTCTTGATCTCCGAAATGTTCCCGCGGATCACGGTAAACCTGACTTCCTTTAAAAGCTGATTGGCGGTCTCTGTTCTGAGTTTCGACGCACCGGCGCCTACCGGGTCTAAAACTACCGGATGACCCAGCTCATTTGCCCGCTTTCCGGCAAGCAGCATGGATTCGATGGTCCGGCTGTTTAATGTGCCGATATTGATATTCAGTCCGCCGCAGATGGTCTGGATATCCGAAACTTCGTCCTTATCATCCGCCATGATCGGGGACGCGCCGCATGCGAGTACCACGTTGGCACAGTCATTGACAGTCACGTAGTTCGTAATGTTGTGGATTAACGGACATTTTTCTCTTACATTATCAAATATTTCTTTAAACATGTGCTGGCTTCTCCTCTCTCAGTGCTTCCTGCATTCCTGCTAAAATATTGGCTTTCTTTAAACTTAAAATCAGAACCGCGCTTATGATCGCGCCTCCCGCGGTCGAGATCAAAAACGGAACCACATAGGCATAGACAGCCAGTCCCGCCGCGCTCTTTCCCATCAGGAAAACCGCCACCGGATATGCCGCAAATCCGCCCAGAATGGACGTTCCAAGCACCTCACCGATCAAAGTTGCGAACACACTCTGCGTTTTCTTGTAAACCAGTCCGCAGATCAGGGCGCCAAACATACTGCCCGGAAATGCCATCAGACTTCCAAGTCCTAACAGATTTCGGATCAGCGCCGCTGCAAAGGCCGCTCCCAGTCCATAGCCCGGTCCCAGAAGAACGGCACACAGGATATTTACCATATGCTGTACCGGGGAACACTTACTTCCGAACACCGGAACGGAAAATAAACTTCCTACGACGGCAACGGCACAGAATACAGCCGCAATCGCCAGTTTTTTCGTGTTTGTCTTATTCATTTTTCTTCTCCTTCTTTGAAAATTTGCAACTGTTCTGTTTCTTTGATATTCTTGAACAGTTACGAACAATTTACGTTTTCTGCATGAAATTCGGTCGATACTCTCTGGTATCCTCTCACGCCGGAACACGGCTTCCCATCGCTGCCTACAAAGCCCAGGGCGCTCCCCCTCAGCTCGCCGCACACATGCGGAATACGTTCCCCCTTTCAAAGAATTTAATTTTAAAAGAATGTGCCCTGGCACATTCCCGCGCCGAGCGCGGTTGCTTGCGACATGATTCCCTTCCGCCGCAGTGCGATCCCGCCCGGTAGGGCTTTTTATATAACAGGAAATTTCAACGGATTTTCCTGTTATATGAAAAAACAGGAGATACCCCTGCGGATATCTCCTGTAAAAATTCATCTCATGACTTCCTACGACGGCATTATCCGCATCAGGTTAAAGGGTCGAAGTTCGATTACTTCCTCTCAGCCCGCCAACGAGCTCCCCTGTTTTTATCAAATTTGCAATGTTTCCCTGCTGAACCATCGCCAGACTTATTATAACGCATCTGGCGGAATTTTCAAGTGTGACTTTCTGGTACACTTTTATCCCCTATCCTTTCACGATCAAGGTCAGCGTAAGCGCCCGCCAGATTCCGGTGAGTCCCATAATGCCACCCAAAAGAATCGCTAATGGGATCCTGAGACCGGTAAATGTAATGCTGAGCAGACTGCAAAGGCGCGTCTGCAATCAGCTGAGGCGTTCCATTCGTGTTATTACACAAATCCCCCAAAACCTCTACACAACTCACTACACACTTTTTTACACAATTCGCATAAGAAGATATAATAAATTGCAACAAGTTATATAAAAAAGTATCAAAAAACAGTACACAAAAAAGTGCTGAAACCCTGCATAAATACTGGGTTTCAGCACTTTCTAATAAGTTATATGAAGTTACAACAAGTAGTTCGCTTACTGTGCCATCTGCTTTGCAACTTCCTCTGCAAAGTTCTCTTCCTTCTTTTCGATACCTTCGCCAGTCTCGAAACGAACGAACTTCTTAACAGTGATCTTCGCACCATTCTCTTTAGCAACCTGAGCTACATACTGAGCTACGCTCTGCTTGCCATCCTCAGCCTTAACATATACCTGATCCAGAAGGCAGATCTCTTTGAGCTCTTTCTTGATACGACCCATAACCATGCCGCTGATGATCTTGTCGTTTGCGTCCGGCTTCTCGTTCTTAGCTGCTACAGTCAGGATCTCTTTCTCTTTTGCGATGTAATCTGCATCTACTTCGCTGTCGTTGGTGTACAGCGGTTTCAGAGCTGCAGCCTGCATAGCTACGTTCTTAGCCATCTCTTTGATTGCATCGTTTACAACGTCAGTCTCAACGTCTACCAGAACGCCGATCTTGCCGCCTGCATGGATATAGGAAGCAACGAAACCATTCTCCTCAGCTAACTGAGCAAAACGACGGATCTTCATGTTCTCGCCGATGATGGAGATCTGGGAAGACAGAGCCTCTGCAACTGTCAGGGACGGATCCTTTGCCCATTTTTCAGCCAGGAATGCGTCAATATCTGCTGCGCTTGTGTTCAGCGCCTGCTCAGCAACATCAGATACATAGTTCTGGAACTTCTCGTTCTTAGCTACGAAGTCTGTCTCTGCGTTTACTTCTACTACAACTGCCTTCTTTTCATCAGCGGTAACCTTAGTCATAACGATACCCTCTGCTGCAATACGGCCAGCTTTCTTAGTAGCGCCTGCAAGTCCTTTTTCTCTCAGGAACTCAACAGCTTTGTCCATGTCGCCATCTGTAGCTGCAAGAGCTTTCTTACAGTCCATCATACCAGCGCCTGTCATTTCACGTAACTCTTTTACCATTGCGGCTGTAACTGCCATCTTAAATCCCTCCGTGTATATAAATTCAGGTACACGTTCGTATACCCGCGCGGAGCACGCTTTTATGCGGAAAACCGCGGCGTGCTCCTGGTCTTTTGGTTTCAGTTTTTAATTTTGGGGTTAATTAAGCCTCTGTAGCCTCTGCTTCGCCCTCTGCTGCAGCTGCCTCAGCCTCGCCCTGCTTAGCTTCGATAACAGCGTCTGCCATTCTGGAAACGATCAGTTTTACGGCACGGATAGCATCATCGTTACCCGGGATTACATAATCCAGCTCTTCCGGATCACAGTTAGTATCGATGATACCGATCAGCGGAATACCCAGAGTATGAGCCTCCTGTACGCAGATTCTTTCCTTCTTCGGATCTACTACGAAGATAGCATCCGGGATCTTCTTCATATCTTTGATACCGCCCAGGTTCTTCTCCAGCTTCTCCCACTCTTTTTTCAGCTCGATAACTTCTTTCTTCGGCAGAACGTCGAAAGTTCCGTCCTCAGACATAGCCTCGATCTGTTTTAATCTAGCGATACGGCTCTGGATGGTCTTGAAGTTTGTCAGCATACCGCCTAACCATCTCTCGTTTACATAGAACATACCACATCTCTCAGCCTCGGTCTTGATAGCGTCCTGAGCCTGCTTCTTTGTACCAACGAACAGGATTGTGCCGCCGTCTGCTGCGATATCGGATACTGCCTTGTAAGCCTCATCTACTTTACCTACAGATTTCTGAAGGTCGATGATGTGGATACCATTTCTCTCGGTGTAGATGTACGGAGCCATTTTCGGGTTCCATCTTCTGGTCTGGTGTCCAAAATGTACACCTGCTTCGAGTAACTGCTTCATTGAAATAACGCTCATGTTTCTTTCCTCCAATTTTGGTTTTTCTTCCGCCGTCTTCTCATGCTTTCCGCGGGGACTCATAATGAGCACCGTCCTGCGCAAATCCGACCGGCGTGAATTTTCAGCCTTTATACTATATCACAGGCAAGGTATACATGCAAGTGGAAATTAAAAAAATCACGCATTTTCCTTCATTTTTCTTCGTTTCTTGAATTTCTTCCAGCAAGCATATACGGAATGATAATACAAAGCCTTCAGTAAAAACTTTTAGCAATTCTATGTAAATTAAAAGCGGGCTCCGAAAACCTCGGAACCCGCATAAATCCTAGAAATAAAAAAGAGCGCGAGACGGGACTCGAACCCAACCTTTACTTAAAAAACATATTATTTATAGGAGGTTTTAGGACTGCTCTTCTGTATTCAACCCCTTACTCAACCCCACATAAAAATAGTATATTCGATGAAGACTGTCAAGGGTGCCTTTGGCACAACGCTTGCCCTTGATAGGCTGGATTTTAAGCATAAGAATATATCGAAAATGGAATAAACCAGAAAGGTCTGCTATCCCTTTCTGGCTTAATTACTGATTTTTTGCATATTAAAAACTTCATAAATATAGTATCATTTTGGGATCGTCCCTATTAATAATGTGGTATATTATATTTATCAAGAATGCTATACATACCAGATACATCCCCTACATCAGCATATTTATCAAATAAATCACCATCTGACTTGGTAATATAGTATGTGCCATTTTTATTAATGATAGGAACCATGCCCGATTTGCTAGCCTCCATTGATAAGACTGTAAGACAGTTAGAGCTAGTGTCGGCACCAGTACTTCCGTTAGCTAAGGTTAACCCTCCCCCACAGGAAAACTCAACATAACCAGGAGTCATTCCTAAAACTCCTACGGCACCGGTGTCATAGTTGGTAGGATCACTGTAATATTCTACCCCATTAATGGTTACTTTCAACATATCATGCTCTACCCCATTAAGAGCTCCGGTAGAAAGTACAGCTTTAATGTTACACTTCTCACATAACGCTAATGTTAAAGCTGTATAATCACCGCAGACACCTTTGCCATCTCTGATCGTATAAGCGATATGAGGATTCTTGTAATTGATATCGTAAGTAAGGAATCCACAAACCTTGTTGACGATAGCCGTATATCTAGCCATCTCATCCTGGATGTCAACGATATCTCCCTTATTCGCCTCCGCCCACGCTCTACAATCAGCTACAGCTTCAGCCTGCCACCACTGTGTAGTGCCGTACATACTATCGTACTCGCCAGCAGATAATCCTTTAGGAACGATCCATGTTGGCTCCTCTGCTGCGAAAGATGTTAAACTCATTCCAAGTGTCATAGCTGCTGTTAGAGCTACTAATGCTAATGTTCTTTTCTTCATTTTATATATCCCCCCCTCATATTTTATAATCGATAGTGTGCAAAAATCTTGCATTTCTTTACATTTCTTACTATACCATAGTGCCATGTAATAATCAAGCGCAGAGTCGCAATATTGCGACCAAATATTTGACTGAACATTTTATAATGCACTCAATCAAGTATTTGGAGGTGCTACGTGACTACCGATTCTAAAGTAAAATCCGATAACGCAATTTCATTAGGCAGTAATATTAAAAAGTTACGTCTTGAACATTCCTATACACAGGCTTATATGGTTCGTCAGATGCAGCTTCTTGGATGCAACACCACCAAACAAAATTATTCAAAATATGAAAAAGATTTAGCCCATATTTCCGCTAGCGAATTAGTTGCCATTGCAAATATCTTTAACATCTCCATCGATGTACTTTTCACTTTCGTGTAACATTCCTATCTTTTTCATCCACTCCGTACACTCCATACAATAATAAATCTTGCAAAGATACGTAAAATACTCTTCTGGATCAGATGGCATATTCATTTCAATAAGTCCGCTCTCTTCTGCGCATTTTTTTAATGCTTCTAACATTATTTTCCAAAGTTCTTTATGTATATCTTGTTCGTATGGTGCTTTAAAGTTATCATAAAATAAATTATTCATATCTAGCTTTTAATAAAGAACATCATTTATATCAGGATGATTTTCTATTCTTCCAGAATGGGCGGCATATTACCCCGCTTGTAATAAGTAACTGCATTCGAAAATATTGCCATCACATTAATATAAATCAAAAAGGGATTCACAAAATCAGAAAAACATATATTTCTGCTTTGCTTGATTCGGGCATCAATATTAATGAGATTCGCAAACAAGTCGGGCATGAGGACGAACGAACGGCTTTACATAATTACAGCTTTAACCATATTAAACAGCTCAGAATGAGGCAGATATGGAACGGGCACTTTCTTAAATTAAGTCAACCCTACTCAACCCCGGAAACAGAATGTAAAAAAAAAGAAGCCGGAATCCTTTGAAATTAAAGGTTCCGGCATAAAATGAAAAAGAGCGCGAGACGGGACTCGAACCCGCGGCCTCGACCTTGGCAAGGTCGCGCTCCACCAACTGAGCCACTCGCGCATATTTGTAAGAATCGGGGTGACAGGATTCGAACCTGCGACCTCCTGGTCCCAAACCAGGCGCTCTAGCCAAGCTGAGCCACACCCCGTCATCCACGTTTATATTTGATTTTCTTGAACGTTTATATACCTTCAAAACTGCACACTGAATTTCTTCTACTTTCTATCTTTCATCCTTCAGGAAATAACTTCCTCTTACCTATCCAATTCTTAACCATATCCTTTTGGTTAAGCCCTCGACCGATTAGTAACAGTCAGCTTCATGCATTACTGCACTTCCACCTCTGCCCTATCTACCTCGTCGTCTTCAAGGGGTCTTACTACTTGCGTATGGGATATCTCATCTTGAGGGGGGCTTCACGCTTAGATGCCTTCAGCGTTTATCCCGTCCCGGCTTGGCTACTCTGCCATGAACTTGATAGTTCAACAGATACACCAGAGGCCAGTCCACCCCGGTCCTCTCGTACTAAGGGCAGCTCCTCTCAAATATCCTACGCCCGCGCCGGATAGGGACCGAACTGTCTCACGACGTTCTGAACCCAGCTCGCGTACCGCTTTAATGGGCGAACAGCCCAACCCTTGGGACCTACTTCAGCCCCAGGATGCGATGAGCCGACATCGAGGTGCCAAACCACTCCGTCGATGTGAACTCTTGGGAGTGATAAGCCTGTTATCCCCAGGGTAGCTTTTATCCGTTGAGCGATGGCAATCCCACTTTCTACCACCGGATCACTAAGTCCTACTTTCGTACCTGCTCGACCCGTCGGTCTCGCAGTCAAGCTCCCTTCTGCCTTTGCACTCTTTGAATGGTTTCCAACCATTCTGAGGGAACCTTTGAGCGCCTCCGATACCCTTTCGGAGGCGACCGCCCCAGTCAAACTCCCCACCTGACATTGTCCCACCTCCGGGTCACGGAGGTTGGTTAGAAATCCAGTACCACAAGGGTGGTATCCCAACAGCGACTCCGACAAGACTGGCGTCCTGTCATCAAAGTCTCCCACCTATCCTGTACATGCAGTACCGAATCCCAGTATCAAGCTAGAGTAAAGCTCCATGGGGTCTTTCCGTCCTGGCGCAGGTAACCAGCATCTTCACTGGTATTTCAATTTCACCGGGTGCATTGTCGAGACAGCGCTCAAATCATTACGCCTTTCGTGCGGGTCGGAACTTACCCGACAAGGAATTTCGCTACCTTAGGACCGTTATAGTTACGGCCGCCGTTTACTGGGGCTTAGATTCAAAGCTTCGATTGCTCTAACCTCTCCTCGTAACCTTCCAGCACCGGGCAGGCGTCAGCCCATATACCTCACCTTTCGGTTTCGCATAGACCTGTGTTTTTGCTAAACAGTTGCTTGAGCCTATTCTCTGCGGCCACATCTCTGTGGCACCCTTTATCCCGAAGTTACAGGGTCATTTTGCCGAGTTCCTTAACAATGCTTCTCCCGCCGGCCTTAGGATTCTCTCCTCATCCACCTGTGTCGGTTTACGGTACGGGTACATATCACACAATAGCGGCTTTTCTCGACAGCTCGAATCCCGGACTTCGCTACTTTAATTCGCTCCGCATCACGTCTTCGGCTTACTAAGCGGATTTGCCAGCCTAGCACCTACCTCGCTTGCCCTGGTATCTTCATTCCCAGGTTCCGGTATCTCTCTGTGTCCCCACAGTTCTGATGATATGCAGTACAGGAATTTCAACCTGTTATCCATCGACTACGTCTTTCGACCTCGCCTTAGGCCCCGACTTACCCAGAGCAGATCAGCTTTACTCTGGAAACCTTAGATATTCGGCCTGGAGGATTCCCACCTCCATCTCGCTACTCATTCCGGCATTCTCTCTTCTTAAAAATCCACAGCTCCTTATCGGTACTGCTTCGTCTCTTTAAGAATGCTCCTCTACCAATGTATAATTACATTCCTAAGCTTCGGTGTTGTGTTTTAGCCCCGGACATTTTCGGCGCAGGACCTCTCGACTAGTGAGCTATTACGCACTCTTTGAATGTGTGGCTGCTTCTGAGCCAACATCCTAGTTGTCTTCGAAATCCCACATCCTTTTCCACTTAACACACACTTTGGGACCTTAGCTGTAGGTCTGGGCTCTTTCCCTTTTGACTACCCAACTTATCTCGTGCAGTCTGACTCCCGTACATCATTTATGCGGCATTCGGAGTTTGATATTCTTCGGTAGACTTTGACGCCCCCTAGGAAATTCAGTGCTCTACCTCCGCTAAACTAATACGAGGCTAGCCCTAAAGCTATTTCGAGGAGAACCAGCTATCTCCGGGTTCGATTGGAATTTCTCCCCTATCCACACCTCATCGCCACCCTTTTCAACGGATGTGCGTTCGGTCCTCCATTCCCTTTTACGGGAACTTCAACCTGGACATGGATAGGTCACCCGGTTTCGGGTCTGCACATGCTGACTTTACGCCCTATTAAGACTCGCTCTCGCTTCGGCTCCGGAGCTTTACTCCTTAACCTCGCCAGCATCCGCAACTCGCCGGACCGTTCTACAAAAAGTACGCGGTTGCACCTTAACGTGCTTCCACAGCTTGTAAACACAGGGTTTCAGGTTCTCTTTCACTCCCCTCCCGGGGTCCTTTTCACCTTTCCTTCACAGTACTATGCGCTATCGGTCACTAAGGAGTATTTAGCCTTGGGGGGTGGTCCCCCCGAATTCCCGCAAGGTTCCACGTGTCTCGCGGTACTCTGGATCCTGCCGCTGCTTATCGTTTTCATGTACGAGGCTTTCACTCTCTCTGGCCGGTCTTTCCAGGACCGTTCCATTAACGAATCAGCTCACTTATGCAGTCCGTAACCCCAGAGTGCACGCACTCTGGTTTGGGCTCTTCCCATTTCGCTCGCCGCTACTTTGGGAATCGATGTTTCTTTCTCTTCCTCCGCCTACTTAGATGTTTCAGTTCAGCGGGTTCCCTTCCATACGTTATGTATTGGCGTATGGATGACTGAGGTCTTCTCAGCCGGGTTTCCCCATTCAGATATCTCCGGATCAATGGATATTTGCTCCTCCCCGAAGCTTTTCGCAGCTTATCACGTCTTTCATCGGCTCTTAGTGCCAAGGCATCCACCCTGCGCTCTTATTAGCTTAACCAATTGATTCACACCGCGGGTACGGTGTTCCTCTCAGATGCATAGCGTTGCATCTTTGGCTTATGGTGTTTACAATTAATAATTGCTTGTTTT